>NZ_JABKAU010000038.1 GCF_013377885.1 Hymenobacter lapidiphilus | reverse complement strand
CCTGGGCGGGCTTGGCGGGGCCGCTGGGAGCATCTTCGCCGAACTTCTGCTCCTGGCTGCGGATGGGATTACCCATATCGTAGCTGCCTTCTACATCGAAGCCCGGACCGGTGTTGGGCTGGGCCGTATCGGAATGGTCGTTGCCGCCCTGAGGTACACCTTCGGCACCTCCAATAGCCAGGTTTTCGAGCTGGTCCTTCTGGT
Source organism: Hymenobacter lapidiphilus (assembly GCF_013377885.1). Classification (GTDB taxonomy): domain Bacteria; phylum Bacteroidota; class Bacteroidia; order Cytophagales; family Hymenobacteraceae; genus Hymenobacter; species Hymenobacter lapidiphilus. The sequence continues at coordinate 39,827 of NZ_JABKAU010000038.1, read as the reverse complement.
CGGCGCGCTGGGTGTAGCCGCCAGCCCCCACATTGCGCTGGGCCGAGGGGTCGGAGGCTTCTTTGCCGTTGCTCATCAACTCGTCGAACTCCTTTTTTTTCTGCAGCTGCTCGTTGTCGGGAATAGCGCTTTGCTGTGCATTCACAACTTCCTTGTTGCTATTGAGGTCGTCGTTGTTGTTCTGGTTGGAGGTAGCCATGCGGTGATAGTAATTGAGTGGAAGAAGATACCTGCTTTACGCGGGGCCGGGGGCCGGGGTTAAGGCCGAATTCGGGCCGTTTCCGTAGCTGAACCGAATTGACGCTGCTTTAAAATACCTTGCGGCCGTAAGTACGCGCAGTTCGCGGCTCCGGGCAGTACTATAACCGCCCCGACATTCTTTCGTTTTCCCACTCAGCGCTATGCACCTCGTACTTATCGGCAACGGCATCACCGGCGTAACGTGCGCCCTCACGGCGCGGCAGCTACGGCCCGACGCCCGCATCACGCTGGTGTCGGCCGAAAGCGCCCACCACTTTTCGCGGCCCGCGCTGATGTATGTGTACCTGGGCCACATGCGCTACCAGGATATCAAACCCTACGAGGACTGGTTCTGGACCGAAAACCGCCTGGAACTGGTGCATGCCACCGCCACCGGCCTCGACACCGCCGCCAAAACCGTGCAGCTCGACAACGGCTCAGCGCTGACTTACGACAAGCTGCTGCTGGCCACCGGCTCACGGGGCCGCCGCGGCTCCTGGCCGGGCTCGGAGCTGGCCGGCGTGCAAACCTTCGTGACGCTGCCCGACCTGGAGCTGCTCACCCGCGACACCCGCCAGGGCGTGCAGCAGGCCGTAATTGTGGGCGGCGGGCTGATTGGAGTGGAGCTGGCCGAAATGCTGGCCGCCAAGGGCATGGCCGTGACCATGCTCATCCGCGACGCCCGCTACTGGGGCGCCATTCTGCCCGCCGAGGAGGCTGCCCTGGTGCAGCGCCAACTCAAGGCCCACCACATCGTTACGCGCTACGAAACCGAGCTGGAAGAAATACTAGCCGACGAGAACGGCCGGGTACGGGCCGTGCGCACCACCGCCGGCGAGGAGCTGCCCTGCCAGTGGCTGGGCCTGGCCATCGGCGTCGAGCCCAACCTCGACCTGGCCCGGGCCGGCGGCCTGGAAACCGACAAAGGCGTGCTGGTGAACGAGCACCTGCAAACCAGCGCCCCGGAGGTGTACGCCGCCGGCGACTGCGCCCAGCTGCGGGACCCGGCCACGGGCGAGATGGCCGTGGAGCAACTCTGGTACACCGGCCGCCAGCAGGGCGAAACCGTGGCCTACGCCCTTTGCGGAACCGCCCCCCGCCCCTACCGCCGCGGCACCTGGTTCAACTCGGCCAAGTTCTTCGACCTCGAATACCAGACCTACGGCCGTGTGCCCGCCGAGCCGGACGCGGGCGAGCACAGCTTCTGCTGGCAGCACCCCACGCGCGACGCCCTGCTGCGCATCAACTTCCGAACTGACACCCTGGCCGTAACGGGCCTGAACGTGCTGGGCCTACGCCAGCGCCACGATACCTGGGCCGCCTGGCTGCAGGCCGCCGCACCGGTTACCGAGGTGCTGGCCAACTTGGGCGCAGCCAACTTCGACCCCGAGTTTTTTCGCCAGTACGAAAAGGTTATTGTGGCCCAGTTCAACCAGCAGTTCCCGCAACACACGGTGCAGCTGCGCCGCCGCAAGGGTCTGTTCCGCGTATAACCCAGCGGCCTTTTCTGCCTTTATCTTCTTTCCCGCATGGATTTCAGCAAACTCTACCATCCCAGCGCCCTCAACAGCTTCCAGTACATTGCCGTAGTGGGCGCCATCATGAGCGGCGGCGCGCAGCTCATCATCCACCTGCTCGATTACCCCCGACCTGAGGGCTACCTCTACCTCTACTGGTGCTGGCTGGGCCTGTACATTTTCGGCTCGCTACTCAACCTGTTCGGCAAACCGCCCGAGGGCCACCACCATCATCATTAGTAGCAAGGGTTAGCCAGAACGTCATTCTGGGCGCAGCGCAGCGGAGTCGAAGAATCTCTACTGCAAATGCTAATCCTAACAATGGGATTTACTACAGCGGCAGATATTCTTCGACTCCGCTACGCTGCGCTCAGAATGACGCCCAGTCCAATCATCATCCAGCCCTGCCCATGAATTCTGCCCAAACCCTCACCGCCCAAGCCCCCCTGCCCGAGGTGGCGGGCACCGAAAAGCTGCTGCTGACTCTGGTGGCGCTGGGGCTGCTGCTACTGTTGCCCGCTACCTTTGATGCTGATGCACAACGGGCCCACTGGTGCTTTTTTGCCGCACTGGGCTTGATTAGCGTGGGCGCCTTGGGCTGGGCCGGCTGGAAATACGGCCGCAAGCCGCCCGGCGTGCAGCATAACAACCTGTGGCTGCGGGCCAGCACCAGCCGCGGGGCCGTGGCCTGGGTTACGGGCATCGTGCTCACGGGCTTCTACGTCATCCTCTACTGGTTCAGTAGCCCCGACGACCAGGGCAACTACGGGCCGCTCAACCAGCTTGTGCACGCCCTCGACCCGTTCAGCCAGTGGCTGCGCAACCGGCCCTCCGACCAGTGGTTTCTGTACGGCACCTTCTACACGCTGGCCATTCTGGTAATGGGCGTACGGGGGCTGCTGAAGTACCGCCACTCGCCCTACCACCTCATCCGCACCGGCTCGCTGATGTTCTTCCAGCTGGGCTTTGCCTTCCTGCTGCCGGGACTGCTGCTGGCCTTTCAGCGGCCCGAGTTTTACTTCAGCTACTTCTGGCCCCTCAAGCAGGACTACCTGTTTCCCGATACTGTGGGCTATCTGCTGAAGGATGGCGGGCCGGCGCTGGGCGTGTTCATGGTGTTCTGGACGGCCGTTATTTCCTTTGTGGGCGTGCCGGTGCTCACCTACTTTTTCGGTAAGCGCTGGTACTGCTCGTGGGTGTGCGGCTGCGGCGGCCTGGCCGAAACCGCCGGCGACCCCTACCGCCAACTCTCCGACAAAAGCCGCACCGCCTGGAAGTGGGAAGTGCGCATCATCTACACAGTATTGGGCTTGATTGTGCTGCTGACCGCCCTGCTGTGGGTGGGCGCTTCGGGCGCGGTGCCAGCGTTGCAGGGCATCACTCAGCCGCTTTCTCAGGCGTACGGCTTCGCTATTGGCGCCGTGTTTTCGGGCGTGATTGGCGTGGGCTTTTACCCCTTGATGGGGGCGCGGGTGTGGTGCCGGTTCGGCTGCCCGATGGCCGCCTACCTGGGCCTGCTCCAAAAGCATTTCTCGCGCTTCCGCATCACCACCAACGGCGCTCAGTGCATTTCGTGCGGCAACTGCTCCAACGTCTGCGAAATGGGCATCGATGTGAAACAGTACGCCCAGCGCGGCGAGCCCATCATCCGGGCCTCGTGCGTGGGCTGCGGCATGTGCTCCACGGCCTGCCCCCGCGGCGTGCTCAACCTCGAAAACGGCCCCCGCGACAACCGCTACCAGGGCTCCCAGCTTATCCACGCCGACTCGCTGCGGATATTGAGTTAGGTTTCTATTTGGTTGCTCTTGCGCCGCAGGTTGCAAACCAACAGCGTGCGGGCCAGGGCTGTCGTAGAAAAGCGGGCCCACAACCATCGCAACGATTGTGGGTCCGCTTTTACTTTTGACTTTTTCTCTTTGACTTCAGCTTTTGGCCAGCCTGGTCAGCACTTCCTTGGTTTTGCTCACGTGGTCGGCGGCGTTGCTCAGCGAGTTGAAGATGTATTGGATGATGCCCTGCGCATCGATAACGAACGTGACGCGGCCGGGCAGCAGGCCCAGCAGGGCACGGGGCACTTCGTAGAGCTTACGCACCTGGCCGTCGGTATCGGCCAGTAGTGGGAAGGGCAGGCGGTGCTTGTCGGCGAACTGCTGGTGCGAGGCTTCCGAGTCGGAGCTGACGCCCACTACTTCGGCCCCGAGGTCCTGGAAGTCCTGGTATTCGTCGCGGAACGAGCAGGCCTGGGTGGTGCAGCCGGGCGTATTGTCGCGGGGGTAGAAATAGAGCACTACGCTGCGCTGGCCGCGCAGGTCGCTCAGGCGAAACGTGTCGCCGGTAGCGGTAGGCAGGGTGAAATCGGGGGCCTGGTCGCCAATCTGGAGCATAGCAAAACGGCACGAAGCCGCGGAAGGGCGCGGCGGGCCGCGCGGGTTCAGCCCAACAGTGAGCCGCCGCAAAAGTAGCCAAAACCGACCGGGTCGTCCGAAAAGCCGGGCCGAAACACTTTCGTGATGACTTAAACCGGCTCAACTGTGCATCTTTGCACCTCTTTTTGGTGGGAGCCGCATCCGGTGTGGCCAACGCCGCCTTTCGGCCGTTACCCACCCCCTCCTCCTCGTTCTCCGCATGGTCATCGACGTTATCATTCCCGCCTTCAACGAGGAGCAGTCCATTGGCCACGTACTGGCCGAAATTCCGGCCGGGCTGGTGCGCGAGGTTATCGTGGTGGATAACAACTCGGGCGACCAGACGGGGGCTGTGGCGGCTGCGGCCGGCGCCACCGTGCTACGCGAGCCCCGGCCCGGCTACGGCCATGCCTGCCTGGCCGGTATGGCCTACTCCTTCGCCCGTTCCGCCGCCGAGCAAGCCGGTATTATCGTGTTTCTCGACGGCGACTACTCCGACTTCCCCGCCGACATGACGGCCCTGGTCCAGCCCATCATCCGTGGCGAGGCCGACATGGTGATTGGCTCGCGGGCGCTGGGCGAACGGGAAAACGGCTCGATGATGCCCCAGCAGCTGTTCGGCAACTGGCTGGCCACTACCCTACTGCGCTGGTTCTACGGCGCCCGGTTCACCGACCTGGGGCCGTTCCGGGCAATCCGGCGCGAGGCCCTGCAACGTATCGGCATGCAGGACACCACCTACGGCTGGACAGTGGAAATGCAACTCAAGGCCGCCAAGCTCAAGCTGCGCTCCACGGAAGTGCCCGTGCGCTACCGCCGCCGCATCGGCGTGAGTAAAGTGTCGGGCACCGTGAAAGGTACGCTAGGCGCGGGCTACAAGATTCTGTGGACGATTTTTCGGTATTTGTGAGGGGCAATCGAACCGAAATAGCTCTGTCATCCTGAGCTTGCGAAGGACCTAGTCAGAAGCTAACCCCGAGAAATAACAGCTTCTCACCAGGTCCTTCGTCCTTGCTCAAAGCGCAACATGCTCAGGATGACAGGAATTTTTCAGCGTCCTCCCCCCACTCACCCCATCACCCGCTTACCGCCTGAATGCTTGCTCTTCAAGTTCTATTAATAACGGTGTACGGCCTGTGCCTGCTGCTGCTGCTGGGGTTCAGCCTCACGCAATGGCATCTGACGCGGCTGGCCCGCCGCGTGTACGCCACGCCCCCGCTGCCCGCGCCGCCGGCCCCATCCGAGTGGCCCTTGCTAACGGTACAGCTGCCGCTCTACAACGAGCCGTTCGTGGTCGAGCGCCTCATTGATGCCTGTGCCGCCCTCAACTATCCGGCCGGCCGCCTGCATGTGCAGGTACTCGACGATTCGACCGACGAAACTGTGGACCTGGCCGCGGCCCGCGTGCAGCATTACGCCGCCCGGGGCCTGCACATTACGCACGAGCGACGCACGGTGCGCACCGGCTACAAGGCCGGGGCCCTGGCCCACGGCCTCAGCCGCAGCGAGGGCGAGCTGGTGGCTATTTTCGACGCCGACTTTCTGCCCGAGCCCAACTTTCTGCGCCAGACGGTACCGCACTTTTTCGGGCCCGGCAGCGCCCGCACCGGCGTGGTGCAAACCCGCTGGGGCCACCTCAACGAAGACTATTCGCTGCTGACCGAACTGCAGGCCTTCGGGCTGAACGCGCACTTTTTTGTGGAGCAGGTGGGCCGGCAGGCGGGCGGGCACTTCCTGAATTTCAACGGCACGGGCGGCATCTGGCGGCGCGCCTGCATCGAGGATGCCGGCGGCTGGCACGCCGATACGCTCACCGAAGACCTCGACCTGAGCTACCGGGCGCAGCTGCGGGGCTGGCACTTCCACTATCTGCCCCAGGTGGCGGCCCCCGCCGAGCTACCCATCACCATGGATGCCCTGAAGTCGCAGCAGTTTCGCTGGACCAAGGGGGCGGCCGAAACGGCCCGCAAGCATCTGGCGCAGGTGTGGCGCTCGGCCCACCCGCTCAGCACCCGGCTGCACGCCACGTTTCATCTGCTCAACAGCGCGGTGTTCGTGGCCATCTTGCTGATGGCCGTGCTGAGCGTGCCGCTGGTGTTCGTGCGGGCACTGGGGGCCGAGCAGCTGCGGCCGGTGTTCTATCTGGCTGCATTTTTCCTACTGGCTCTGGTTCCGCTCACGTTCTACTTCCGCACGTCCTGGCAGCAGGCAGCCCGGCGTCGGCCCACGCCGATGGGCTTCGTGGGTCAGTTGCTGCTGTTTCTGGCGTTTTCGATGGGGCTGAGCCTGCATAACTCGCGAGCCGTACTACTGGGGCTGCTGGGCCAGCGCAGTGCCTTTATCCGCACGCCTAAGCTGGGGGCCGGGGCCAGTAAAGCCGCCGGCGCGGGCAGCTGGCGCGGCCGGCGCTACCGCACCAGCCGGTTGCTGGGCGGCCTCACGCTGCTCGAAGGCCTGTTGGCTGCCTATTTTCTGTTCGGCATCGGGGCCGGTATTTACTTGCAGGAATACGGCCTGCTGCCCACCCACCTGCTACTGGCCACCGGCTACGGGCTGGTATTCTACTACTCGCTTAAGCACGCCTGACAAGGGGTTGAAAGCGTGAGAAATACACATCCAGAACCTGGCTACAGCCGACCATAAAATGCGCTTCGGTACGTATCGCCCACTGGAATTACGGTGGAGTCGCCGGCCGCTGACTGAATAAAAATCCGGCTCCGCTCCACGGTGTGCGTGTGGGCCAGGGCAACAATAAACGATTTGTGGACGCGCACAAACTCCGTGGTGGGTAGGCTATTTTCCAGGCTATTAAGCGTTTGGCGGGCTATAACCTTCTCCGTCAGCGTATGGATAATTACGTAGTTCTGTAAGCCTTCCAGATAGAGCACCTCGGCTAAATCGACGCGCTGCATCCGGTGTTCAGTTTTCACGAAAAGGTAAGGCCGAGGTGTTTCGGCCGGCTCTGGGGCCGGAGCCGGGCGCAACCGCCGCTGTGCCTTCTGCACGGCCTGATAAAAACGCTCGAAAGGGATGGGTTTGAGCAGATAGTCAATCACGTCGTGCTCGAAACCAGCCAGCGCATACTCGGTGTAGGCGGTGGTTAGCACCACCTGCGCACGCCGGTCCAGGGCTTGCAGGAATTGTAAGCCCGTTAGCTGCGGCATCTGAATATCGAGAAATATGAGGTCGACGCGCCGCTCCCCCACCCAATTCAGGGCCTCTACTGGGTTTTGGCTGCTCCCGGCCAATTCCAGGAAAGGCACTTTGGCCACGTAATCGGTCAGAATATCGAGCGCCAGTGGTTTGTCATCTACCAGCAGGCAGCGAATCGGGTCGGTCATAAATCGAGGTGGAGCGTAACCTGAAAATCGGTGGGCGTGTCGGCAATGGTCAGGGTGTGGCGGGCCGGGTAGAGCAGCGCCAGCCGCCGCCGCACGTTGGCCAGCCCGATGCCGCCAACCTGGTCTTTCTGCTGTTTGTGCTTGGTGTTGCGCAGGCGGAAATCCAGCGTGGTAGCGCTTAGGTCGAGCTGCAGCGTAACCGGCTGCGTGGCGTCGGTTAGCACGCCGTGCTTGAACGCGTTTTCCACGAACGACACCAGCAGCATGGGCGCAATCAGTTGCCCGTTCAGCGGGCCGCAGAGCTGGTACTCCAGGTACAGGTTGTCTTTCGTGCCGATGCGTTGCAGCTCCATCAACCCGTTCAGATAGTCCAGCTCGCGGCTCAGCAGCACTTGGTCGTGGTGGGCTTCGTGCAGCATGTAGCGCAGCAGCTCCGACAGTTTCAGCAGGGCGCCCGGCGCGGCATCCGACTTCTGGTACACCAGCGCGTAAATGTCGTTGATGGTGTTGAACAGGAAGTGCGGATTCAGCTGGGAGCGAAGAAACGTCAGCTCGGCCGTGGTGTGGGCCTGCTGCGTTTCGCGCCGTCGCCGCTCCGCCAGCAGGTTGTGCCGGATAACGGCGTACAGCAGCCCGTACAGCACGTCATCAAAGTGGAACCGGACGCTATTTTCGATAAACCACTGCGCTGTGAAGGCCGTGTTTTGCTCGTAGTTATCGAAGCCGAGCAGCGGCTTGAACACGTGAAATTCCAGCCCGTACCGCAGCCCCGTAATAAGCAACAGGGCCAGCAGCAACCCAGCGGCCGCCCGAACGAAAGGCTGCCAGCCGAGCGTACTCGCCAGCAGCGGCCGGGCCACCAGCCACACGGGCAGATAGAACGCCGCCGCCCTAATCAGCAGGTAGCCCAGGCTCACCAGCCAGTACGTTACCCCCGCCGTTCCGGGCGGCATAGCGGCCGGCGCTTCGTGCATCGCCACCACGTCTTTTATCAGCAACAATGCCCAAATGAGTAGGTGAACGGGCCATTCGGGCAGGGCACGCGGCCGGGCGGTACGCATTAGTTGGTCGATTCGGCGGTGGGGTATTTCCGGGCCAAGTACGCCAGAATTTCGGGGAAGAACTGCTCAAAATCCGGGTAGGTGCGCCGGCCGCTGTACCGGGCCGCAATGACGTCGGCAATATCTCCGGCGTACTGGAAATCATCGACCACTTCCTGCGCATGCTGCTTGCGGGCTTCTTTGGGCGACTGGTACTGCCGCAACAGGGCAATAGTCACGCCGCGCACCAGGTTCTCATCAAAGCAGTGCGCCCAGTCGTGAATATTGTTGTGCTTCATGCCCGCGTCGGCTTGGTTGAACAGGTACGCCAGCTTGTTGATATCGGCTTTGTAGCGCTGCTGAAGGGCCTTGGTATAAATATGACTCCCTTCGTGCCAAACCGTTACTGCCGATTTGGAACCCAGGCTGAAGGCGGGCACGCTGGCGTCGGTCGATTCGCGGTTAAGAAACCCCACGTTGTATACAACCCGGTCGGCGTAGCGTGGATTGAGGGTTTTAGGCGTGATGGCGTGCGCGCCCCAGCCATTGAGCGGGTCAAGGCAAATAGTCCATTGCGGGGCTTTGGTACGGAAGCGGTACAGCGAATCGAGCTTGCCCACGAGGCCTTCGCTGACGAGTTGGGCCCGTACGGGTTGGGCCCAGGCGGCGTAATCGGCCTGGTGCTGCTGGTAAAAGGCCCAGAAGCGGCTATCGTCGAAAAACTGCTTGCAGAGCCGCATATACGTCTGAATCGAATCCTTACCGTTCAGGTTGTACCAATCGGTTTGCTCCGGATAATGAATGCGCACGGCCGGAAAGTTATCGAGGCAGTATCCCAATTCGGGCAGATCAGGATACATGCCCTTTAGCTGCCGGGCGTACTGCACCGCCGGGTGGTTGGCAAATGGAGTAAAATAGGCCTCGGCTTCTTTGGCATAAACCGATTTGTTGGGCATCGGATACTTACCGGCCAGCATCTGCACCACCGTGAACAGCTCAATGCCGGGATGGACCGTTACCGCAAGTTGGTCGGCCGAAGGTTGAGCGACTATAATGCGAGGCTGGGCAACAAGGGTGATGCCGGTTAAGAAGGCCAGCAAAAACGTGAGCAGGATTTTCATAGCGGGGTGCTTGGTAGTTGAGTGGACTGAGGTGCGTCAGTTGGCAGGTTGATGCCTCAAAAGAAGCGGCCGTCCTGCATTCGCCAAACCCGAATTGACCAACCGCCCTTTTTCGTTGACCAACGCCCTGTTCACTGCCCGCCCTTGCTGTGCCAGTAGAAATCAGGCGTTAGCATCACCGCTACCGAGTCTGGGAGAAAGTGGCTGGGGAGCCTGACCGCTTTCCATTTGCGGTACCCAATGCGAAACGCTATTCCAACTGATTCGCGCAGGTTAACCAGCGTATCAGGGCCCTGGGAATCCACGCGAAAGCGCCCAGCTTTCACAGGTGTTAAGAAACGAAATGCGACTTTTGCAACAGCGCCTCAACAAGGTTCTTTATGACGCTGCCTTGCCCCCGAACGCCCCTCTGAATGAAACCCACTCACCTCGCCGCCCTGCTGGTTAGCGCCGCCGCCTACGGGTTGCTGGCCTACGCCGTGCCTCGGCCAGCGTTCGGGCTGCTGGCGGGGCTGGTGGCACTGGCGTTCGGGCTGTACTGGTGGCTGCTAAGAACGAACCTGCCGCTACGCCAGGGGCTGCTGGCGGCGCTACTACTACGCTTGCTCTGGCTACCGGCCCTGCCCGCCCTCTCTGACGACTACCACCGTTTCCGCTGGGACGGTCTGTTGCTTAGCCAGGGCCACAACCCCTACCGCTACCGCCCCGACGAATTGGCCGGCCCCGATGCGTCACGAAAAACAGAAATCGGACAGCTACAGGCCCTCTATCCCCGGCTTAACTCGCCCCACTATTACTCGGTGTACCCGCCCGTCGACCAAGCGGCATTTGGGCTGGCAGCGTGGCTGGCTCCAACTTCGGAGCGCGGCTTTGTGGTGGCGCTGCGGGTGCTGCTGCTGCTGGCCGAAGCGGCTACGGCCGGGTTGCTGCTGGCGCTGCTACGGCGGTTCGGGCAGCCGCCCGCGCGTGCATTGTGGTACTTGCTCAACCCGCTGGTTATTGTGGAGTTGACCGGCAATCTGCATTTCGAGGGGCTGGTGGGCTGCTTTTTACTGCTGATGCTCTGGCTGCTGGCGCAGGGGCGGGCGGCAGCGGGCGGCGGGGCACTGGCGCTGGCCGTAGCGACCAAGCTGCTGCCGCTGCTGGTGCTGCCGTTGCTGCTGCGCCGCCTGGCATGGCCGCAGCATCTGCGCTTCGGGCTGGCGCTGGCGGTAGTATTGGCGGCGCTGTTCGGACCGTTTCTGAGCCTGGAGCTGGTAGAGAATATCGGCCGGAGCCTCAACCTGTACTTCCGCTCCTTCGAGTTCAATGCCAGCCTTTACTACCTGGTGCGGGCCGCCGGGAAATGGCTGACGGGCTACAACCAGATTGCCCGGCTGGGGCCGGCGCTGGCGTTGTTCACTGCCGCGGGCGGGTTGCTACTGGCCGCCACCGAGCGGCGACCTTCCTGGGCTACACTGCCCCGGGCGCTGCTACTGCTGCTCACGCTGTACTTTCTGTTGGCCACCACCGTGCACCCCTGGTACCTCGCACCGCTGGTATTGCTGAGTTGCTTCACGCGGGCACGCTACGCACTGGTGTGGTCGGGTGTGGCCGTACTATCGTATGCGGCCTACCGCACCACGGCCTACACCGAAAACCTGTGGTTGGTGGCCCTGGAGTACACCGTTGTGCTGGCCGTACTGCTGCTCGACTTCCGCCAGGGGCGGCTCAGTGGGCTGCACCCCGAGGTGCAGCCTAGGCCGCAGGGCGCTTAGCCGCGGGGTAGCGCGGGGCCGTTGGCCGAAGCCGGGTTTTGCTGCCAGGCCCGCAGGTCTTCCACGGTATCGAGGTCCTGTAGTTCGGGCAGCAGGTGTACCTGTAGGCCCAGCCGGGCAGCATCGGCCAAGGTATCGGCCAGTACGGAGGCCGTACTCCAGGCCTTCCCGGCAAAAAACAAGGGGTGCAACCGTTTCATGCCCAGCAGGTAATACCCGCCATCAGCGGCTGGTCCCAGTACCACATCATGCGTGCGCAGGGCCGCGAAGGCCGCTGTCAGGTGTCCTGTCGTCAGGCCCGGGCAGTCGGTACCGATAATCACGGCCGCCTCAACGGGGCGGGTGAAATCGTAGGCAAAAGCGGCCTGCATCTTCTGGCCCAGGTCGCCGGCTGGTTGGGGACGCTGCTCAAAGCCCGCCCATTCGGTGGCGGTGGCCAAAGCGTTGTCGCCCGCCAGCCAGGCTGTTTTGTGCACGGCCAGCGGGGCTACTACAGCCCGCGTGTGGGCTAGTAGCGCCCGGTAAGCTGCCAGGGCAGCTTCGTTGCCGATGCCGGCCGCCAGCCGGGTTTTCACACGGCCCAATTCGGGGTGCCGGGCAAAGATGATGAGCGAATGCAAATAGCGAAGGGCTAAGTGGAAGAGTCTGATGAGCCGTCAGCTCGGCCGTAAATGTAGGCGAACGAGCGTTAAACTCACTATTCAGCTCTCCTGCGTTCCTACTTTGCCTCGTACACGGGGTTGCCGGTTTTCAGCCAGGGGCGCCAGAGCACCGAGTACGGGTGCACATCGGTGGTGGGGCCCTGGGCATTTACAACGGCCTGGCCGTCGTTCATCCACTGAAAAATACCGCCGTACAGGTTGCGCACGTCGCGGAAGCCCTGTTCGCGCAGCCAGCTGCCCACCTGCTCGCTGCGGGCGCCCACGGTGCAATACACCACCACGGGCCGGGTGCGGGCCACATCCTTCAAGTCCAGCTTGCGGAAGTTGTCAAAATCCACGAAGCGGGCTCCGCGCAGGTGGCTGACCTTATACTCGGCCGGGGTGCGGGTATCGAGCAGCAACACGTTGCCGCGGCCGCTTGCCGGCTCCTCGCGCAGCAGCGTGGCTAAGGCCTTGGGCTGAATTGTGGGCACGGTGTTTTTGTAAAGCAGGCCCAGCATCCGGTCGTACGCCGTCATGGTGCGGTCGGGGTTGGCGGGGCGCTGCTGGCCGCAGGCACTGGTGCCGGCCAGTAGCACCAGCAGCCCAAGCGCCGGCACCCAGCGGCCCCAGAGCAGTTTTTCGAATAGGAAAGTACGTCGCTTCATCTGGATGCAGTGAATGGTTGGCAGCCAATGGCTAGTAGCAGAACAGGCAGCTGGGGCCGGACGGTTCATTGCTTGGCACCAGCCGCTCGCCCGGGTGCTACGTAGTGGGGCCGTCGCAGCTGGAACCGGCACCGGCCGGGGCGGCAGCCTCAGGCAGCACGGCGGCGCACCCAAATGCGCACGTGCTCCCCGTTTTCGCTGGTCGTTGGCTCCACATCAATGCGGTCGGCTTCGTTGAAGTAAATGGCTAAGCCGCGCACGATGCCCACGGCCAGCCCCCCCATGCGCCGCGCCGAAACATAATCGATGAACAGTTCGTCGGCCGAAAGGCGGGTGACGCTGAGCACGGGCGGGTTGTTTTCGGCATGCTCGGAGCGCACTTGTCGGTGCATGGTGTTTTCGGTGTGCTCCAGCATGTCGAGCGTCGTCCAATTGGGGTTGAGTAGCTTCTGGTACATGTACATCAGATCGGGCACCAGATACTCGCCGAACTTTTCGTGCAGCTCGTCGGCCGAAAGTCCGGTCATTGTAGCGGCCTCCCCAATTAAGCGGTACATATGCTCGTCGGGATACACGCTTTTGTGGTCGAAATCAACCGCCGACATGTTCGCGGCCTCCAGCAGCCGCACCCAGGCACTGTGGTCGTACTGCGTCTGAACGTACCGCTTAAGCAGTGTAAAAATGGTACCGTGCAAGGCAAAACAGCTTAATGAGGAAAGAAAAAAAGGCCGAAGCTGCTTCACAGCGTTTGGTTACTGACAAGTAACAAACAAACTGTGAGACTCAGCTTCGGCCTTTTCTCGTTGCCTCTCTCGTTCGGCTTACATAAGCCTATTTAGATGTTGCCAATCACCGTAAGCGTGCTCATGGTGGGGGCAGGCTTGCCGCCGATGTCTTCCACCGTCACGGCGAAGGCTTGGGCACTGGCAATATTCTTCATCTGCTGGATGCTGTCGCCGGTGGCCGTAGCCATGTCTAGCATACCGGCATCCACTGGCTGGCCATTATCGAGGGCCCACAGCTGATATTGTTTTCCTTCGGGCAGCTCGGGCAGGTTGCGCACATCTACATACACGGCCTTGGTGGTGGCATTGTAGTACACACGGGCCAGCGCTTCGGGCGCTTTGGGGGTGCCCTTCAGCTCCACGCTCTGGAAAGCCTGGTTGCGCAGAATAGCCAACTGCTGGTCGCGCTCATTCAATGCTGCCTGCTGGGTAGCAGCGTAGCGCGACTGCTCGGCCTGCGCCAGCTCCAGCGAGCTTTCGGTTTGCCGAAGCCGGTTGTAGAGCAGATAGTTGCCCAACCCACTGATCAGCAGCAAGGCAATGGAAGCTGCTACCAGCCAACGGGTGCGCCCCGCACTGGCGGCGGCAGGCATCTGCCGTACTACGGCACCTCCGTTGTTGTCGGCGGCCACAGCAGTGGCCGTCACCGGCTCGGCGGGCGCTACTGCCATGCGCGGCGTGGGGGATTGCGCCGCCATAACCGGTGCCGCTGGTGCCACGGTCGGACCGGTTTCGCGCAGGGAGTCTTCCCAGGCCTGCAGAACCCGTTCGCGCATGGCGCTGGACGGGACTACTGCATGAGCCGCAGCGTAGGAGTCGAGGGCGTTGGTGATGGCCACCAACTCGCGTGCTACGGCCGGCTCCTGCTGGGCTACACGCTCAACTTCGGCGCGTTCATCGGCGCTGAGTACGCCCAAGGCGTATTCTTCGAGGATGCCCGATTCGATGTAATGCTGCATGTCCATCATTACCGGACTAATTTAGAAAGTACTTTGATGGCCGCCCGGGCACGGGTTTTCACCGTTCCCAGGGGCAGGTTGAGTTCTTCTGCCACTTCGCTTTGCGTAAATCCGCCGAAATAAAGCAGATCCACAATCTGGCGCTGATCTGGATTCAGCTGCCTCGTCATCTCCTGCAAGCCAATGTGTTCGGGCCGGAACGTTGTATCGGCGGCCAGACGCATTGCCGCGGAGCTATCCTCCAGCGGTTGCGTGCGACTACCTACGCGGTACTGCTTGGAGCGGATTTTATCGATGGCCAGATTCCGGCTCACATTCATCACCCAGGTAAACAAACGGCCCTTGCCGGCGTCGTAGGAGGCGAAAGAGTGCCATATTTTCACCATCGCCTCCTGCAACACGTCTTCGGCGGTTTCTTCTTTCTTGACAATGCGCAGAATAACGCCATAGAGGGCAGCCGCATACTTGTCGTAAAAGATGGTCATGGCCCCTTCGTCACGGTCGCGCAGGCGTTGCACGAGCAGCATTTCGGTTTCCAGGGCAACAGTATCGGGGGAGGATGCAGACACAAGCAGCAACTAAGGGAGATAGAAAGGCGTAGCACTGCCTATCTGGCGGATAAAGCGAAAGTACGGCATAAACCGTTACCTCAACAGACGGCAGGCTGAAAAAGCACTATACCGATACAGGTTAGATTTGTTTTGAGGGCAGTACGCCTGGGCCGCCAACGAATTCCTCGGGCCACCTGCGCCGTTGCCGCCCTTGCCCCGCAAGCAATATATAGCAATAACATCATTAAAACCAATGGCTTACACAGCCTAATATATAGCCTGCCAACTGGTGCGTTTTGCGGCATTCAGCCTTTTCTAACCCCCTCCTACTGTTCTGCTTTCATGCCTATAGAATCTGTAAATCCCTACACCGGCCGCACCGAGCGGACCTTCGACGCCTTCAGCTGGGCCGAAACCGAGCGTATCCTGGCTGAAGCGCACACGGCATTTGCCACCTGGCGCACCACCGACTTCGACCACCGGAGCAAGCTGATGCGCCGCGCCGCAGAGCTGTTGCGCGAGCGGTCCGACGAACTGGCCCGCCTCATGGCCGTGGAAATGGGCAAGCCTCTGGCCGACGGCCGCGCCGAAGCCAACAAGTGCGCCCTGTGCTGCGACTTCTACGCCGACCGGGCCGCCGAATTTCTGGCCGATGAGTTTATCGAAACGGAGGCGCAGCGCAGCTTTATTGCCTACGAGCCGCTGGGCGCAGTGCTGGCCGTGATGCCCTGGAACTTCCCGTTCTGGCAGGTGGTGCGCTTTGCTGCTCCGGCCCTGATGGCTGGCAACGTGGGCCTGCTCAAACACGCTTCCAACGTGCCGCAGTGCGCGCTGGCCCTCGAAAAAATCTTCCACGACGCGGGCTTCCCCCCCGCCACCTTCCGCACGCTGCTCATCGGCTCCGATTTGGTGGAAAAGCTGATTGCTGATGACCGCGTGGTAGCCGTGACGCTGACCGGCTCGGAGCCGGCCGGCGCGGCCGTGGCCGCCACCGCGGGCCACCACATCAAGAAAACTGTGCTGGAGCTGGGCGGCTCCGATGCCTTTATAGTGCTGGCTGATGCAGACCTGCCGCTGGCCGCCAAAACCGCTGCCCAGGCCCGCATGATAAACTCCGGCCAGAGCTGCATTGCCGCCAAGCGCTTCATCATCGAAAAGCCGGTTATCAAGGAGTTCATCGCGCAGCTAAAAGAGCACCTACAGGCCCTGCGCTACGGCGACCCGCTGGCCGAAGGCACCGACTACGGCCCCCTGGCCCGCCCCGACCTGGCCGACGAGCTAACCGAACAGGTAGAGGACTCGGTGAAGCAGGGCGCAAAAACAGAGTTGGAGGGCGGGCAGCCTGAGCCCGGTAGCGCCCAGTTCGCGCCCGTAATCCTGAGCAACGTGCAGCCCGGCCAGCGCGCCTACACCGAAGAATTCTTCGGCCCCGTGGCCCTGGTGCTCGAAGCACAGGACGCCGACGACGCCATCCGGCTGGCCAACGACTCGCGCTTCGGCCTGGGCGGCTCCGTTTGGACCCGCGACGTGAAGCGCGGCGAGCAGCTGGCCCGCCAGGTGCAGGCCGGAGCTGTGTTCGTGAACAGCCTCGTAAAGTCGGCGCCCGAAGTACCTTTCGGCGGCATCAAGAAATCGGGCTACGGCCGTGAATTATCGCACTTGGGCATCCGCGAATTCGTCAACCAGAAGACCATTTGGATTGCTTAGGAAGAAGAGGCAAATGATAAGAAAGTGGAGTAGATAAAGTAACGTACGCCTCATAAACTGTCATGCTGAGCGGAGCCGAAGCATCTCCACTGCAATAATAATCCTGACGTTGGGTTAGCATTGCAGTAGAGATGCTTCGGCTCCGCTCAGCATGACACGTTCTGTGTTGTATGTTCGCTAATTGCCCCGTTTACTCACTCCCCTGTTCACTCAAGAGTAGCCCAGCACTTTATATACCACGTAGCCGGCCATTTCGTGCAGCAGCACGCCCCATAGGCGCAGGGGCTCTTCGGAGGGCAGCAGCAGCGAGGCGGGCGTGTAGCGCCGGTCGACGGAGTAGTAGGCGGCCGGGAAAGGTGCAGGTTGCAGGCCGACTTTGGCAAAGCAGCCAGCCGCCCGGCGCATGTGGAAGGCCGAGGTAATAAGCACCGTGCGCTTTATTTCGGGATGCTGCGCCAAAAGCTCCTTCGTGAACAGGGCATTTTCGCGGGTGTTGCGGCTGCGGGTTTCCAGCAGAATAGCCTGCCGCGGTACGCCGGCCAGGCGCAGCAGAATCTGGAGGTCGGCGGCCTCGGTACGAGCTACCGAATCGAAGGCCGCGCCCGAACCGCCCGAGATGATGATGCGGCGGATGCGGCCGGCCCGGTAGAGCCAGAGCGTATGCAGCAGCCGGTCGGCACCCGCGCCCAGGTACACTCGGTCGTGGGGCGACTTTTGCACATCGGTGATGCCCGTGAGCAGGATACCAGCGTCATAGCCGGTGCCAAGCTGTTGGAGCGTTACGGGCGGCCGCTCCCAGGCCAGCAGCGCCTCGTTGGCCAGAAACGAATTGGTGAAAAACAGCAGCAGCACCGTGGCGGCCCACAGCAACCGGCGCCGGCGCCACAGCAAACCAGCCAGCAGCAGCCCCGTTATCCAGAGGGCCGGCGAAAGCAGGAAGTCTAGAAGCTTGGAGAGAAGGAAAAACATTAAGCAGCAAGGGCGCGCTTCGTCCCTATTGGGTATCGGCGCAGGTTTGCAGGTCTTGCAGCATGGCCTTCATCTGCTCCTCGGTGAAAAGCGTGTCGCACTCGGAGAGCTTACCGCGGCAATACGCCACAAAAAACGGAGCTACGCGGGTATCCATAAGTTTTCGGGCCACCGGGTTTTCACTCGCGTCGAGGCGCAAAAACAAGGTGTTCTGGTACTCCTCTTCATGAGCAAACCTGATAAACGACGGAGCCAGCAGGTCGCAGACGGCGCAGTTGTCGGCCGTAAACTTGGCCAGCACCCGCGGGTAATCGTGAATCAGGGTGCGCAGGCCCTCATCGTTCGTGTCAATAACTTTCATGTTGTAAAGATAACAAGGCGGTAAGGGAATAAGGTGATGGGGTGAACGTCATTCAGAGCGGAGCGAAGAATCTCGCGTGCGTACGTTGCAACCGCCGCTCAAAGTCAGCAAGCAAGATTCTTCGCTCCGCTCTGAATGACGTTCCTCTTTCCGCCTCTTCACCCCATCCTCCCCCACTCGCCCATCTTCTCAAAACCACACCGTAAACGCCGTGCGGCCGTTTGCCTGAGTTTCCAGGCTGAAGCGGAAGTTGTGCTGAAGCAGGATGTCGCGGGTGAGCAGCAGGCCGATGCCCTGGCCGTCGCGCTTGGTGCTGAAGAAGGGCGTGAACAATCGGCGCTGCACCTCGGGGCTCAGGCCGGGGCCGTCGTTTTCGATGACGAGCCGAGGTGGCTGCAGTTGGGTGCTCACCCACACGTTGCCGTTTTGGGGGCAGGCTTCGAGGGCGTTCTTGCCGATGTTGAGTAGCACCTGCTCCAGCTGATGGGCATCGAGGTTGATAAGCAGCGGCCCCTCGGCCAGGGCCGTGTGCCAGCTGATGTGACGGGCCTGGGCGGGCAGGTGCAGCAGCCGGGCCAGATGGCGCAGCAGCTCGTGCACATCGGTGGGCTGGGGCCGCGGGGGCGGCAGCCGCACAAGGTGGGCGAAACCGGCCGTGAACTCGACCAGGTTGGTGTTACGCTGAATGGCGACATCGAGGGCCTCGCGGAAGTCGGGCTGGTCGGCGGCCGTGAGCTGGGGCGCGTAGTGATGGAAGCTGTGCAGCAGCGAGTTGATAGCGCCGATGGAGTTATTGACCTCGTGCGACATCATGCGGATAAGCTGCTCGTAGGCCTGCTTTTCCTGCTGCATCAACTCGCGGGTCAGCTCTTCGAGCACGATAAACTGCCGCGAGAAACCCCTATCCAGGAAGTGCGAGCAGCTGGCGCGGTAGGTGTGCAGGCCCGAGAGGCGCACCACTTGGGGCTCGGTTTCGCGCAGGCGTCCCAGCGCCGCGCCCCACTCGCCAGGCAGGGCAGCCGGGTGTTGGCCCAGCAACTCGGCGGCGGGCCGGCCCAGCAGCCGCTCGGCGGCCGGGTTCACACCCACCACCTCGCCCTCAAATGAAAGCAGCAGCACCCCCGCCGGCGAGGCTTCAATCAGGCTTTCGAGCAGGTGGCTTTTCTCGTGCTGGCTCACCCGCTCGCGGCGCAACGCGTCCAGCATCTGGTTGTACACGGTTATGAGTTGGTCCATCTCGCGCTGGCCCACGGGCACGAATTTGAGCGAGAAATCCTGGGCCTGCATGGCCGCGGTACCGGCTGCAATCAGCTCGAATGGCCGTACAAAGCCCCGATACAGCTGCACCGTGAGCACTACGCTGACGAGCAGCAGCCCCTCCAGCCCCACAAACAGTGGCGCATTGGTGCGCATGAGCTGGGCCGCCAGCACAATCAGTACCGTGTGAATCAGAACGACGAAGAGGATGAACTTAAGGCGTAGAGACATGGGCAGAAGCGGAAGCTAACCGGCAGTTATTTCAGCAGCAACAGCGGCCGTTTCGCATCCAGGTGCCCCTGCTGCTTCAGTAGTTCGGCCGCGGCGCTCAACTGCTTCTCTTCGTGCGTGTTCACGAGAATAACCGGGCCATCCGGACCCATGATACTCAGCACGAAATTCTGCTCCGGCCGCAGGCGTACTGCCTGCAGGGCCGGCAGCTGTTGGCGCAGGTACTTGAGCGTGGCCTTATTTTCGCGCGTTACGATAACGACGGGCAGAAATTCGCCGCTTTGGGCCATTTCTATTCCTTTAGACGAGGCCAGAATGGGGGTCAGGGTGCGGGTGTAATTGCTCCTGAACTGGTCGCGAAATGCTAAAACGGCGGCGCTGTAATCCGCGGCATTGGTCCAGTAAAGCACGTTACGAAACAGGTTGACGTATTCGGTGGCTGCCCGCGGAAAAACCTGGTCGAACGTGCTGATGGCCTGACTTACGAAGAGGCTGTCGATGGGCTGGCCGCGCTCCACGTAGCCCGTCATCAATGGGTAAAGGGCGTGGGCGTAGCGGTTGATATAGTCGTCGTGGTACCACTCGCCTGTTTCGGGCTGGCCGGTTTGCTGGGCATAAATCCACTCGCCGGCTACCGTGGCCAGCGCTTCCTCCATCAGGTTATAGGCGTAGCGGCGGTTGGGCGATGTACTGCCCAAATACCAGCGTTCCAGCTGCTGCTGCAAGCCCCGCTGCTGTTGCGCCGAGAGCGAGTGGCTCATCTCATGAAACACGACAGCCGAGCCCCCCACAAAGTCGCGCGAAGTCGGGTGGCAGTCGAGCAGCACCACATTACCGCTCACCCAGGCGTGGTTGGTGAAGTCCTTGCCAGCATCTAACTGAGGATTGAGTTGAATGCGGTAGGGCAAGGCATCGGGCCACACGCTACCATAGAAAGTGCGGAGCTGGCCAAACTTGCGCATCAACTGCTGCTGGCCTAAGTACTGCGCATAAACAGTGCGAAGCTGCCGTAGCTCGGCGGCGTGGGGCTGCCAAGCCAGCGTATCGAAGGCGGGCGTAAAGTAGCGGTACACGCTGTCGAGGCTCACCAGCACTTCGTTGGGTAGCAGGCCCACGGTGCGGCGCTGCAAATCGGCCAAGTCCTGGGCATCGGCGCTGGCGGCCAGGTAGGCCGGCATGGTGGAGCCCACGCTGCCCAGCCGGCCCGTCGGGTAGCCCTCCCGGTCGAAGCCGGGCTCGTAGTCGAGGCGTTGGTAGCGGCGCAGCCAGCGGCGGGCCGTGGGCGTATTGAATCGGCTTTTCTCGAAAGCCCGCCGGGAGCCCGCATGGCCACCACTGCCCCCCGCCAGCGTCTCCACGAACCGCACCAGGCTATGTACCTGGCTGACTTCGACGCTGACGGCCGGACCGGAGCCGGAAACAGCCGGGCCAACGGTGGGGGCCTGCGCCCGGACAGGCCCGGCCACGAGCAGGCACCAGAGAAACTGCAGATACTTCATGGGGCTAAGAAGCAATGAGAGTTGGGGTGCATTCCGGCAAGGAAGCACTACGCATCGAAAGGAATACTATATTTCTCCAAACGCCGGTAAAGTGCCCCGCGGCTCAGGCCCAGCGCCCGGGCCACGCGACTGATGTTGCCCTCGTAGTGCGCTATGCTCTGCCTAATCATCTGCTCCTCCAGCTCCTCCAGGGTCATGGTGCCGGGGGCGGGCAGCTCGTTGGCCGCTGCAGATGAAGTGGATGGCGTGAACGTCTGGGCTCGGAAATCCTCGGGAGCCAGCTCGTCGTGGCCACTCACCAGCACGGCGCGCTCCACCACATTTTTCAGCTCGCGGATGTTGCCCGGCAGCGGCTGCTCCTGCAGCCAGTGCAACGCCCGGGTGCCCACCTGCAGCGCCGGGCGCTGGTAAGTGGCGCGCAGCTGCTCCACGAAATGGCGCACCAGCAGGCCGATGTCCTGGGGCCGCTCGCGCAGGGCGGGCAGGCGCACGGTTATCAGGTTGATGCGGTAGAACAGGTCTTCGCGGAAACGGCCGGCCCGCACCTCCTCGGCCAGCCGGCGGTTGGTGGCGCATACCACCCGAATGTCGAGGCGGCGGGGCTTGCTGTCGCCGAGCACCTCGTAGGTGCGGTCCTGGAGTACGCGCAGCAACTTTACCTGCGAGGAAAGATCCAGCTCCCCGATTTCATCCAGAAAAATGGTGCCGCCCTGGGCCAGCTCGAAGCGCCCCACCCGGTCGGTTTTAGCATCCGTAAACGCCCCGCGGCGGTGGCCGAACAGCTCACTCTCAAACAGGGAGGCCGAAATGCCACCCAGGTTCACCTTCACGAAGGGCTGGCGGCGGCGCGGGCTGTTGCGGTGCAGGGCCTCGGCAATCAGCTCCTTGCCCGTGCCCGATTCGCCCTCGATGAGCACGGCCGCATCGGTGGCCGCCACCTGGCCCACCTGGCGCAGCACATCGAGCAGGCCCGCATCCTGGCCCACAATCTGCTCAAAATCGTAGCGGGCATCGAGCTGGCGGCGGGTGAGGGCGGGGCCAGCCAGCGGCTCGGGTGCGTGCAGCGCCAGCACGGTGGCAATGGTGCTCAGCAGGTGCTCGTTGTTCCAGGGCTTGGTCAGAAACTCGGCGGCCCCGGCCTTCATGCCCTCCACGGCCAGCGCAATGCTGCCCCAGCCCGTCAGCAGTATCACGGGCAGCGCGGGCCACTTTTGCTTGAATTCGGCCAGTAGCCGCAGCCCATCGGCCCCGCTGGTTTCGAGCGCGAAGTTCATATCCAGCAGCACCAGCCGGGGCGGCATGGCTTCGGCGGCGGCCAGCGCCTCGGCGGCCCCGGGCACGGCCTGGGTTTGGTAGCCGGCCTGCTTCAGCAGCAAGCCCAGCGAGGTGCGGACGGCCACATCGTCGTCGACAAGTAGAATCATGTTTGGGGTAAGAGGATGACGATTTTGAAGAACGATGTCATGCTGAGCGAAGCGTAGCAGAGTCGAAGTATCTCTACCGCCAAAGTAATCCAGACGTTTGGTTAGCATTGCGGTAGAGATGCTTCGACTTCGCTGCGCTTCGCTCAGCATGACATCGTTCTTTCCAGCGACCTACCGGTTTCGTACGCTGCCGCCGCTGCTGGTGCGCTTGTTTACTTTAGCCGAGCCGCTGTAGCTGACGCCGCCGCCGCTGCTGGCGTTGGCCATCAGGTTGTCCTGCACGTTCACGGCAATAATACCGCCGCTGCTGGCGCTGGCCTCGCAGCCGGCCGCTTCCAGGGTGCGGCCCTTGAACACGGCTCCGCTCGAAACGTCCACTTTCAGCTGTTTCGCTTTCCCGGTGAGCGTGGCCACAGCCCCGCTGCTCAGGTCGAGGTCGAGCGTAGCGGCCCGGAAATCGGCCACCAGCACCGCGCCCGACGAGAGGTCGACGGCCATCTTATCGGTGGCGTAAGGGCCGGGCACGGTCAGCTGGGCACCGCTGCTGCCCCCGAGCTTGCTGATGACGGGAGATGCCACCTCTACCCGCAGGTTGCGAACCTGGTTTTTGCGGCCGACCTGTTCCTCCTTCTCGCGCTCGAAGGAAACGATGAGTACGCCGTTGCGGACTTCGGTTTTGAGGCGGGCCAGCAACGCGGCCGTTTCGGCGCGGGCCTCCACGCGCTGGGTGCCGGTGGTCAGGTTCAGCTCGATGCCGTTGCTGACTTCGATGGCGGTGAAGGGTGCCAGCGCGCGGGTTTCGGCGGCCGATTGGGCCAGGGCGGGCACCAGGGCCAGCAGCCAGAGCAGGGCGAGAGTCGTTAGGTTTTTCATAGGAAAAGGAGGTGAAGTGGATGATGTAGCGGCAGATGCGTAGCGCCGGAGTTTGGTTGCCTGTTGGGCTTTCGATTGTTTTCTCGCAGCGGTTCGCGGAGGCCTGGCCGGAGGTAAAAGGAGGTCGGGCGGAAGCTGCCTACCTGCGCCCTTTCTCATCCAGCCGCAGGAGTTTCGTTTTGTTGGTTTTCAGATACTTCGCGGCGTGCATCACCTCATAGGCCGGATTAACAGCCAGGAGTTCTTCCAGCACCCCCACGTGGGCCACTCCAAACAGTGCCAGCACGCGCTTGGCCTGGGTTTGCTGCTGCGCCCGCAGGATGTTCGAATAGATTTTGAGGTTGCGGTTGTAGAACAAGGTGATAAAATGAGCCCCGATATATTCGGTGTCTACCTTACCTAAATCAACCGTGTTGGTGCCGCCCGCCACGAAACTACCGTCCATCACCAGGGCCGGAGTATTGAACTGCATGCGGTGCAGCAGGCCAACAATGGCAGGCTGATTGACCAGCGCCAGGTAGTCGTTCAGCGAAAGGCTGTCCTTCTGCACCAAAGCCCTCAGTGGCCGGGCAACGGTCTGTACCCGCCGGAGCTCCTGCGTAAAGGCGTCGATGTTGGTGCCGCTGCTCAGCAGGCTCTGCGATGTGGCGGCGTAATAGTCTACCCCTTTGGGGCTGGGCAACCCGAGCTGCCGGGCCAGCGCGAAACCTATCTGGTACCGCTCACTACGCCCGGTCGGCAGGTCTTCCAGTCGCAGAGTCCCCTTCTGATACAGTGCGTACAGGCTATCTATCTGGGGCTGCTCTTTGGGTTCGGCTTCTACCAGAATAACGTCGGGCCGAAACTTGGCCAACTGCGCACGCACTCTGGCCAGCTCCGCCTGCTTTTTGGGGCTGAACACATCGGACGCGGGCTGCCTGTTGTAGAGCTGCTGGAGGTGGTCGGAGCCGACTACCATAGCCTGAACCTTCGTAGCCATAGAACGTTGCGCCACACCTACCAGCGGCAGACGCAGCGCGAGCAGGATCAGTGAAAGGCGAAGAAGGTAATGTTGAGGCATCAGATACTTTGTGGTGGATGGCATGGAGCGACTAAACAGCGTGGCCTGCTCCCGGCAAACAGCGCATGCTATCAGCGTTTTCAGAGCCGGCCGCCGCGTTGGAAGTTCAGCTTATTCTTCGCGCAGCGCCACGGCGGGCTGAATACCGGCCGCCAGCCGGCTCGGGTACAGGGCGCATACCGTGGCCAGCAGATACAGGGTCCCGGCCGCCAGCAGCATGGCCGTGAAGTAAATATCGGGCCGCACATTCTGCACGCCCAGCAGCGGAAACTGCACCGCCACCAGCAGCCCCAGCGCCAGCCCGAAGGTAGTGATGACCAGGATTTCGCCCAGCACCTGCCCGCTGATGCCGCCGGCCGTAGCACCCATGGCCCGGCGCACGCCAATCTCGCCCCGCCGCCGACTGATGTTCAGCCACAGCACTCCAAATAGCCCCAACCCTACATTGATAAGCAGAAACAGGCACACCACGCCCAGCAACACGGGCAGTACCAAGCCAGCTTTCAGCTGCGTCTGTCGCTGGTCGGGCAGCGTTGTGATGTTGCTGATCCAGGTGGGACCGGCACTCCGGATGTCGGCGCTGAGCTTCTTTTCCAGCTCCGCGCCGCTGCCGGGCTTCACCGCCAATAGCAGCCGGCTGGCGGCGCGGCTCGTATCCTCGGAGCTAACGTGCACGAACATGCCCGGCTGGGGCTCGCTCAGCTCGCCGCCGGCCCGGTAGGAGCCGCTCACGCCCACCACCTGCCACTCGCGGTCTTTGTTGCCGATGCGCTTGCCCACAGCCAATCCGCCAGGGCCGAACAGCTCGTCGCGCAGCTGCTCGTTGATGACAACCGACGGGCGGGTCGCGGCCTCGTCGCGGCGGTCGAACCAGCGGCCCGCCCGCAGCTCCAGGCCCATCACTCCGCTCAGCTCCGGGCTGGCATAGTAAATGTTCACCGGCTCCACGGTTCGCTTCACGCCGTTCTGTTCGGTTTCCAGGTAGATGTTGTTAGTGCTGAAACTGAACGGCGTGTTGGAAGAAGTTCGCGCCACGCCCACGACGCCCGGCGTGGCCCGCAGCTGGCGCAGAATGGTTTGCAGTGTGGCGTACTGCTCGGGGCGGGGCTGGGTGCCGGCATCCAGGTTGATTTGCCACACGTTTTCGTAGCCGAAGCCCAGCGGTGCCCGGTAGTTGCGGTAGTTGTACAGGCCCACGCTGCCCACGATAAACAGCACCACAAAGGCCAGGAATATTTCGGCCAGCAGCAGGCCATTGGCCCGGCGGCGGTTCCACATCAGAGTAATCAGGTGGCGTATCATAAGGCGGTTTCTCCTTTCAAGACCTGGGCGGCCTGTAGTTTCGACATTTTGTAAGCCGGGTACACCCCCGACAGCATTCCAAAAACCAACGCCAGCCCTAGCGCCACCAGAAATACCCGGCCGTTGAGCGCGAACTGGGCGTAAGGAATCAGGTGGGTGCTGTTGATAAAGGCCAGCGCCCCCGCCGCCAGCGCCAGCCCCAGCAGGCCCCCCAGCAGCGTCAGGAAGATGTTTTCGAGCAGGAACTGCCGCATCAGCGCCCCGGTGGTGGCCCCGAAGGCCTTGCGCACCCCAATCTCGGAGGCACGTTCCAGGGTCCGGCTCACGTTCACGTTCACCAGGTTGAGGGCTGGCAGCAGCATAAACAACAGGGCCAACGCCGCCGCAATGCGCGCAAACACCCCACTGGCCCCGTCGGGCGACGTATCGCCGCTGCCCTGGGCCATCAGTGAAGCAAACATCGTATGCGCCCGCGAAGCCACCTTTTTGAACTCCTTGGGGTCGGGCAGCGGCACCCGGTCAATCACCTGCTGGTACTCGGCTTTCACCGCGTCTATATCGGCCGGTGAGCGGGCCAGCAGAATGGCCATGTAGCCGCCCAGATAATCGGGGTCGCGCAGGTTGGCCGTCGTAGTGCTCAGCGGAGTCCACACCTCGGCGTAGGTCTGAATGCGCGACAGCGGCACGTCGCGCACCACGCCCACCACCCGGTAGCGCACGGCATCCAGTTCCAGCACCCGACCCACTACACCCTGCGCGGTTCCAAAGTAGCGGCGGGCCGTATTTTCGTTGATAACCGCCACCAGCGCCGCGTCGCGCTGCTCCTGCCTGTTAAAGGGCCGCCCCTCCAGAAAGTCGAAGTCCAGCACCTGCCAGAACACGTCGTCGGTGCGCTTGAGGTCGAGTTTGAGGGTCTGGTTGCCCACGTAGGCGGGCAACGTGGTAGTGGTTTGCTCGCTAATTGACACCTTGGCCGGGGTTTTCAGGGTCCGTGCGTACTTGTCCAGAAAAGCGTAGCCCAGTGCCGAGTTGCTGGTTCCTCCGTCGCGGTATTCCAGCACCATTCGCGTGATGAACAGTAGCCGGTCGGTGCGCCGCTCGGGCATACCCGGTCCTGCAGTGCCATCGGCCATGGCGTACACCACCAGCAAAATCATCAGCGTAAACGAGATGCCGAACAAACTGATGAAGGTGAAGAACTTGCGCCGCAGCAACACCTTCCAAGCTATTTTCAGGTAGGAAAGGAACATATCAGTTTTAATTAAAAAATTGAGAAGTGAAAATTTAAAAAACGTATCACAAAAGACAACTTATCTATTTCATATTTTATTAAAATGCTGATTAATACAAATTATTGGTTTTTGATTAACTTCTTATTCCTCGCGCAGAGCCACGGCGGGCTGAATGCGGGCGGCTAGCCAGCTGGGTTGCAGCGTACAGAGCAGTGTGAAAACGTACAGCACTACCAGCGCCAGTAGCATCCCCAGCAGGTACACGTGGGTGCTCACACCCAGCACGCCCAGCAGCGGAAACTGGGCCGCAATAAATAGCCCCGGCAGCAGCGCCAGCGTCGTAAGCACCAGTGTTTCGACCACGAACTGCCGGCCGATATCGGTGGCGGTAGCGCCCAGGGCCCGGCGCAATCCTATTTCGTCGCGGCGCTGGCTGATGGCCTGCCACAGCATCCCGAACAGGCCTAGCGCCACATTCAGCAGCAAAAAGGCACTGATTATGCCCACGGCCAGCAGCGGAGCCAAGCTGGTTTGCAGAGCCAGAGCGCGGCTGTCGGAAAGCGGCGTGGCACTCACCGTCCAGGTTTTGGTAATGGCCGTTACGATGCGCACCAGCTGCTGCTCCAGGGCGGCGCCGGTACCAGGCTTCACCTTCACCAGCAGTGTGTAGGCAAACATGCGCGTACCATCGGCCGGCGGCACCCGGCGCCGAAAAACCACCGGCTGGGGCGGGCCCAGTTCGCCGCCCGGGCGGTACGAGCCTACCACGCCCACCACGCGGCCTTCCGCCTTCTCGTTCTCGTTTAGGGCATGCTGCAGCCTGATGCGCTGGCCCAGCGCCGGCCGATTACCGAAAAATGCTTCCCGCATCTCGCGGTTGATGATGATAGGCGGCAGGCCAGCCGCTTCATCGCGACGGTCGAACCAGCGACCTTCCAGCAGCGGCATTTCCAGCAGCGCCGCAAACTGGTCGTCGGTTTCTACCTCCGCTACTATCAGTGGCGGCTGGCCGGCGACGGTAGCGGTGCTGTTCATAATGTATTCGCTGAACGGAGTGCTGTACATAGCCAGGCTAACTACCTCCACCCCCGGTTGCTGCCCAAGCTGCCGCTGCAGGCGCAGCAGCGTAGGCTCTTGGGGCAGTGTATCGTTGTTGGTAGCCAGACGCAGCGTCCAGACCTGCTCGTAGGAGAAGCCGGGCGGCTGGCGCAGGGCCAGGCCCACCACGGCCACCAGGCAGCCCAAACCGAAGAGCACCAGAAACGTGAGCAGCAGCTCCAGTGCGAGCAGGCCATTAGCGGCTTTGCGGCGCCAGATAAGCTTGAGAAGATGCCGAATCATGCGCGGGCGTGTTTAAGGGCCTCCACGGCCGAAAGCCGCGCCATGCGCCAGGCCGGGTAAGCCCCCGACAGCAGGCCAAAAACCAGCGTGGCCGCCAGCGCCCAGCCAAAAACTACCAGGCTCGGTTGGAAATGACCGTAGGCCGCCAGGTAGCCGTTACTCAGCCCCCGTAGCAGCGCCGCGGCCAGCACCAACCCCAGCAGACCGCCGAGCAGCGTCAGGACCAAGGTTTCGACCACGAATTGCCCGGCCAGCGTACCAGCCGTGGCACCAAAGGCCTTGCGGATGCCAATTTCGGAGGCCCGCTCCCGCATCCGGCTCACGTTCATGCTAATCAGGTTGAGGGCCGGCAGCAACAGCAGCAGCGCCACCGCCCCGCCGCTTAGCACCCGGAACAGCTGCACGGGTTTGCTCGTCCAGTTGTAGCGCGCCAGCAGCCGGTCGGCCACCGACTCGCCCAGCGTGCTGGGCAAGAAGGCAATTCGGCTGTCGCCATCCATCGGAATGGCGGCCACGGCCCGGCGTAGCGCGGCCCGCATATCGGGTACGGCTGCCGTCGATGGAGCCAGCAGCAACAGTTCGCTTTCCCCAAAAGGCACCTCCGGCTGGCGTTCCAGCGCGCTTGGTTCGTAGGGTGTCCAGAGGTCGGCGTAGGCATGAAAACGCATGGTGGGCACATCGGCCACCACGCCCACCACCCGGTAGCGCTTCTCGTTGGCTTCCAGCACCTGCCCCACTGCCGGCTGGCCGGCCCCAAAATACTGCCGGGCCGTGCGGGCGCTGATAACGGCTACCGCCTCGCCGCTGCGGGCCTGCCGCTCGGAATAGGGCCGGCCGGCCAGAAAGCGAAACTGCAGCACCTGCCAGAAACCGCCATCGGTAGGTTTGAGGGCCAGCGCCAGCTTGCGCCCGCCCACGTAGGCGGCCACCGCCTGCACTTCGGCGCTGATGCCCACCTGCACGCCCGGCCCCAGCTTCCGCAGGTGCTGGTTTATCAGCCAATAGCTGGGCCGCACTTTCATCTCGCCGTTGCCGGGCATTTTCAGCTGCATGTAGCTGCCAAACAGCAACCGGTCGGGGTACTGCTCGGGCGCATAGGCACCCGCCGCCCGATCGTAGAGCGCCACGCCCACCAGCAGAATCATCAGCGTGAAGCTGATGCCCACCAAACTGGTAAGCGTAAAAAACTTACGCCGCAGCAGTACCTTCCAGGCTATTTTCAGGTAAGACAAAAACATTATTTTTAATTAAAAACTGATAATCAAAATCAAAAATCACCTTACTGATAGATGCAGCAGTGTAAATTTTTAATTTCTCATTGTTGATTTTTAATTCCCTTTCAACTCACCTGGCTACCGTCGAAGAAGCGGATGAGGCGCTGGGTTTTAAGAGCCTGCTGCTCGTCGTGGGTCACCATCACAATGGTGGTGCCCTGCTCGCGGTTGAGGGTCAGCAGCAGGTCCATGATTTCCTCGCCCATCACCGAGTCGAGGTTGCCGGTAGGCTCATCGGCCAGTATGATTTCGGGCTCGCCGGCCAGGGCACGGGCAATAGCTACGCGCTGGCGCTGCCCGCCCGAAAGTTGGCTCGGGAAGTGGCCGGTACGCGCCCCGAGGCCCACTTTTTCGAGGGCCGCGTAGGCCCGCTGGCGGCGCTCCTTGCCGCCCACCCCGGCCCGGTATAGCAGCGGCAGCTCCACGTTATCAAGCACCGAGAGGTCGTTTATCAGGTGGTAGCTCTGGAATACGAAACCGATTTTGTGGTTGCGCAGCCGGGCCAGCTCCTTGTCGGAGTAGCTCTGCACGGGCCGGCCATCGAGTTCGAGCGTGCCGCTGGTGGGCTCGTCGAGCAGGCCCATAATGCTGAGCAGCGTGGATTTGCCGCAGCCCGAAGGCCCCATCACCGACACAAATTCGCCCTGATGAATGGTGAGGTTGACGTGGTTGAGGGCCACCGTTTCGATGGTGCGGGTCTGGTACACTTTCTCGATGCCGGTGAGCTGAAGCACGGCGCGGCCGGGGCCGGCTACCGGGGCTGCGGCGGGCTGCGGCGAATCGGTGGCCGAGGCGAACAGGTTGGTCATAAGACGGAAGTTGAAAAGGTGAGCTGTCCGGTTTCGAACAGGAGAAGCAGGTAGTTACAGGAGGATAGCCAAGCTATGGGCCAAATTTTTATAAAATTGATTTTCAAATACTTACGCGTAATAACAGAATTAACACTCTTGGAAATTGTGTCCGATTTCGGACGGGTTGTTCGGTTGCATTTCCTGCTATCATGCGCAATATCAGCTACTCCGTCGCCAGCGCCTCGCCCCGCTCGAAATCATAGAGCGTAAGGGCCCGCAGCCGGTAGTGGGCCACCCAGGCGGCCCGCAGCGTCTCGATGTAGGCGCGGCGGGCCTGGTCCTTCTCGGCGGTGGCAATGGTGAGGTCGGTGAGGCTGATGCGGCCGACCTGGTAGGTGGCCTGGGCAATGGCGTAGCGGCGGCGGGCCAGCGTATCGACGCGGGCCGCCAGTGCCAGTTGGGTGGCCAGCGTGCCGAGCTGGGCGGCCTGCACCTGCACTTCCTGCGCGAATGTGGCCTGCTCCTGCTGCACCTCGGTCTGGGCCTGCCGGCGGGCCAGCTCGGCCGTTTTCACCACCGCCTGCCGCCGGCCCCAGTCTACGAGCGGCACCGCGAAGCTCAGGCTCACCTGCTGCTGTTGCTGCAGCGCCGCATAGGTGTCCCAGAGGTTAGGCGCCTGGTTGATGTAGCCTAGGTTGGCCGCCAGCGTAGCCTGAAAACCGGTGGTGCCGCGGGCCCGGGCCACTTCGCGCTCCGCTTCGAGCAGCCGCCGCCGGAAGCTGAGCACCATTGCCCGGTTCTGCTGGGCCTGGCTGAGCGCTAGCTCGGGCGGCACCGCACCCAGCCGCGGCGTGGCGGGTACCTGCAGGCGCAGACTTTCGGCGGCCAGGCCGGTGTAGCGCTGCAGCTCCACGGCCGCGTTCCGGGCATCAAGGCGGGCCTGGGCTTCGGCCTGTTGGGCCGTGAGCAGGTTGAGTTCGAGCCGCAACAGGTCGCTTTGGGAAAGGCGACCGAGGCCGTACCGCTCCCGGCCCAGGCGCAGCAGCTCGGCGTTGGCCTGCACGTTCTGGCCGGCTACCTGGGCGCTTACCTGCTGACCCAGCACATCAAAATACAGCTCAGTTACGCGCTGAGCAATGGTTTCGCGCTCCTCCACAAATTGCCGGCCGCTTTCCTGATAGCGCAGCGGCTCCAGCCGCCGCGCCCAGCGCAGCTCATTAAAGCGCCCCACCGGTTGCAGCAGGCCAATGGCCACCGGCTGGTTGTTGTAGCGCCGGATGCTACCATTGAAATCATCGAACCGCTGCACCTCGGAGGCCACGAACACCTGCCCGCCCGTCAGGCCGATGTTCTGGCTGAGCGTGAGGGCCAGGTTGGAGTTGTTGAGCCGCACGGCCCGAAAATCGGTGGTGCCGTCGGGCTGCACCACGGGCGTAACGGCCCGGCTGTAGCCTGGCAATGTGCCCTGCAGGCCCAGTTGGGGCCGGTAGTTGGCCCGGTAACCCCGCCACTGCCAGTAGCTCTGGTCGCGGCTGGTACTCGCCCCGCGCGCCACCGCCGACTGGCTCAGTGCCTGATTGATAACCTCGTTTAGAGTTAAGCTGTCAGCTTTTAGCTGATAGCTTATAGCTTTCGTGCTCATAACTTGACTGACAGTAGCAGCCTGCTGGGCATTGGCTTCCAAGCCAGACAAGCTAACAGCTAATAGCCAACAGCTAACAGCCAAAACTCTCAGGGCGTTGGCTTCCAGACCGAAAAGGCTAACAGCTAGCAGCTGACAGCTAATAGCTATAATGTATCTCATTGGATGGTGAGTTCGGGGGTGTCGAGGTGGTCTTTCATATCGGAGACGATGATTTCCTCGCCGGGGCGCAGGCCGCCGGTTATTTGCACGTAGTCGAAGTTGGAGTCGCCGAACTGCACGGTGCGGCGCAGGGCGCGGCCGTTGCTCACCACAAACACCGGCTGCTCTTTGCCACCCTGGTAAAAGGGCCCATTGCGCACCCGCACGATGTTGTGGTGGGCCTTCGTCACCACGAACACGTCGGTGCGCAGGTTGGGGCGCAGGGCCGGGTGATGGTCCTGGGCCAGCGTGGCGTAGAACGTGACGGTGCCCTTGTCCACGGCGGGGCTCACGGTGCTGATGGTACCGCGCAAATCCTGGTCGTTGATGCGCACCACCACCGGGTCGCCGGGGCGCAGGGCGTCGGCGTAGGTATCAGAAATGGTGGCCCGCACCCGGAACCGGGTCAGGTCGGCCACGCGGGCCAGTGCGTCGCCGGCCTGCACGGTGGTGCCCAGCGCGTCGTTTACCCACGTGAGTACCCCCGGCTGCCGGCTGCTGATGTTGGCCTGGGCCAACTTGCCGGCCAGCTCAGCAATGCTGCGCTCCTGCATCTGCACCGTGAAACCCAGTTCGCGGCGGTCGGCAGCGTTGGCGGCCCGCTGGTTGGCCAGCTGCTGGGTCAGGCGCTGCTGCTCCAGCTGGGCCACGCGCAGATTCAGCTCGGCTTGGCGCACGCTTTCGGCCGTGCCGCCTCCTACTTTCAGCAAATACTGCTCGTCGCGCAGGGCCGACTGCAGGCTATTGATTTTTACACTCTGCACCCGCTGCTGGGACTGCAGGTCGTAGAGGGCTTTTTCGAGGGCCAGCTGCAGCTGGCTGCCGCGGTTACGGTTCTGCTGCTGGCCGTCTTCGAGCCTGGCCAGGGCCGAGGCGGTCAGTTCCCGGTCGAGCTCCACGATGGGCTGGCCTGCCTCCACCCGGCTACCCACGGCCACCAGCACCTGCCGGATGGTGCTGACAATGGGGCTGGTGAGCACGGCCTCATGGGCCGGAATTACTACGCCGGCCGCTGTGAGCGAGGCTTCCACGTTGCCGCGCTCACAGCGGGCCAGCAGCAGGGCGTTGCGCTCCAAACCAGGCCGTAGCACCGTTCGGAAAGCCAGTAGGGCCGCACCCAGGGCTAGCAGCAGCCCCACACCCAACAGCCAACGGCGGCGGTGACGGCGGTTCTGGGTGGCCGTTGAAATAACTCTGTCCATTTTCGTACAGCTAGAAGAAGTGTTCTACCAAGTGTAGCCAACGGCCGTGCCATTTATTTAACAACATGAATATCAACTTATTATACTCGATATCTGATAATCTAGGCCTGGTAAAGCTGTCCGTTTCCGGACAGCTTGTTCGGTTGCGCGGCAGCTCGCACTTTCGCCCGTAGCTCCCAACCAACCCAAGTCTATCAGCACGACGTAGGGGCGGGGCTTGTCCCCGCCCGCCGTTGAACGGCGCAACCCGAATCGTTGAACGGCGGGCGGGGGCAAGCCCCGCCCCTACGTCGTGCTGATAGACTTGGGTACCGCTTCCCTCCATTCGGTTAGTCATCAGCCGGCGGGCTGTGTCTGAGCACCCTCAAAAAACTCTGCGGCCCAGGCAACGGTACCCGCTTCGGTGCCATCTACCCCATTGTTGGTGTGCTGCGCAGTGGCTGAATGTGGCCAGACAGTTGAAACCGCGGCTTTATAGGGAAAAACGAATTTATTTTCAACAGTACCTTGCGTTGCATAGTACCTTTGCTTACCTTTGGTTCGTTGATTAGATAACCTCCTGGCCGCGCGGCTGCTCCTTCAGCGGAGCCCGGCGCGGCCCCCACCGAACACCGCCTTCGCGCCAATCGGGCCGGGTGGTGGGTGGCGGTCGGAAGCCTGACTTCCCTGCCGTCGCCCCGCGTGTTTCGGCTTCCCGGCACCCGCCTTTTTCGGCGGTTTGTGCCCCTGTTTCTCACGTCTGAAATACTGGCCACCAGGCCCATCCGGCGGAACCGCGGCCACCGGAAACGGCCCCTGCTTGCCTTTTATTTCCGGCTCAACCTTCCTTTTCCATGACTTCCTTTACCACTTCCAGCCAGTCCCCACGGGGCCTGGGGTTCCTCGCTGCGCCCTTTCTGGGCCTCACCTTCGGTCTGTTTTCGCTGACTGCCACCGCCCAGGGTCCGGCCCCAACGGCCTCCACGGGCCGCGTAACCGGCACCTTGCTGGAGCAGGGCACCGGCCAGCCCCTGCCCTTTGCCAGCGTGGTGCTGCTGCGGGCCCAGGATTCGAGCTTTGTAGCCGGGGCCGAAACCCTGGAAAACGGCTCGTTCCGGCTCGACCAGCTGGGCATGGGTTCCTACCTGCTCAAATCGTCGGCGGTGGGCTACCAGAGCCTGCGGCGACGCATTACGCTGACGGCCGCCGCGCCGGAGCTGGCGCTGGGCACCCTGCGGCTGGCCTCGATTACGACGCAGCTGAAGGGCGTGACCGTGACGGGCGAGCGGGCCGTGGTGGAAAATGAGCCGGGCAAGCGCGTTATCAACGTAGAGAAAGACCTGGCCAGCGTGGGCGGCATGGCCACCGATGTGCTGCGCAACGTGCCCTCGGTGGCCGTGGATGCCGGCGGCAGCGTGAGTTTGCGCGGCTCGTCCAACCTGACTATCCTTATTGATGGCAAGCCCAGCGGCGGCTCCAACGGCGGCCCCGGCCTCCGCCTCGACCAGATTCCGGCCTCCCGCATTGCCCGCATCGAGGTGATGACCAACCCCTCGGCCAAGTACGATGCCCAGGGAACCGGCGTCATCAACATCATCCTGAAAAAGCAGACCAAGAACGGCGTGAACGGCACGGTCAGCCTGCTCGGCGGCACCGGCGACAAGTACAACGCCAGCCTGAGCCTGAACCGCAAGCAGGGGCCCGCCAACCTGAGCCTGAGCTACGACCGCCAGGACGAAACCTACCGCGAACAAACCCGCAACCGCCAGTCCAGCGGCCTGATTTCGACCCGCCAGGACGGCACCGGCACCGAGCGCAATTTCTCGCACAGCCTCAACCTGGGCCTTAATCTCGACCTGAAGAAGGAGCAGAGCCTGAGCCTGAGTTTCAACCCAAATTGGCAGCAGGAATCCAACCGGTCCGAGCAGCTGCTGAGCACTGCCCGACCCGGCGAGCCCACCACCACCCAGCGGGGCGTACAGCAGCTCGATGTGGATGTGAAAGTATTTGAAAACGTGGCCAGCTACCGCCGCGGCTGGGAAAAACACCCCGGCCGCGAGCTGACGGCCGTGGGCGGGGCCGTGCTTATCCGAGCCGATGTTCCGGTAACCCAAACCCTGGAAAGCGGCGCCCTCACCAGCTGGCGGCAGCAGATGGATGTGGATGCCAACATCTACTTCGCCCAGGCCGACTACACGCTGCCACTGCCCGGCAATAAGGGCAAGCTGGAAACCGGCCTCAAAATAGAGCAGCAGCGCAGCAACGGTACGGCCGATTTGTTCAGCCAGCAGCCCGATGTGCCCGGTGGCTACGTGCGCGACCCGGCCCGCTCGCTGGCCTATAATTTCCGCCAGACGGTACCCGCCGCTTATGCTACCTATCAGCGCGGCTGGGGCAAGCACTGGAACGCCCAGGCCGGCCTGCGTACCGAGTACACCAGCGTAACCGGGGCCGTAGCGGGCGGCCAGGGCAAGTTCGATCTTGATTACCTGGGCCTGTTCCCGACGGCCAGCCTCAGCCGCCACTTCGGCCAGCGCGACACGGCCAAAACGGCCGAGCAGCCCCAGCAGCTGACGTTCAGCTACGCCCGCCGCCTCAACCGGCCCGGCTTTATGCAGCAGCTGGCCGTGCCGCTTTACCTGGACCCGCGCTTCTACCGCCTCGGCAACCCCGGGCTGCGGGCCGAATTCAGCCACAACCTGGAGCTGGGCCACCAGCTGAGTTTGCCCGGCGGGGCCGAAATCACGACGACGCTGTTCGGGCGCTTCACCTCTGATGCCATCCAGCGGCTGCGCGACGTGGACACGGTGGCCACCAACCGCAACCCCGCCGCCGGCTTGGTGCTGGTAGAAACCTACCGCAACTTGGGCACTACCACCAACGCCGGCCTGGAGCTAACCTGGAGCCAGCCGATTACGGCCTGGTGGCGGGTGCAGGCCAATGGTTCGCTGTTTATGGCCCATCTGAACACCAACGCCCCCGACGCCGCCTCGCGCCGGGCCCTCACCGGCACGGCCCGCCTCAACCAAAACTTCAGCCCCACTCCCGCCCTCGATGTGCAGCTGACCGGCTCTTACCGCTCGGCCACCCTCACGGCCCAAGGCCGGCAGCTGGCTACCGGTGGCCTCGATATTGCCCTGCGCCAGCGCCTGTGGCAGAACCGCGCCGCCCTCACGTTCCGCGTATCCGACCTGCTGAACACCCAGGTACGCCGGGCCGAAATCAATTCGCCCGAGCTGCAGTCCACGCTCTACACCAAGCCCGAAACCCGGGTTGCCTGGCTGGGCTTCACCTGGTACGTAGGCGCCAGCAAAGCCAAAGCCGGCCGCATCGAAGCCGCACCAAGTGGCGGTGGCGGGTTTGGGGGCTAGCGGCGAGATAGTGTCCTAGGACCAGTGGAGAACCTCATTCAGCGCGAAGCGCAGAATCTCGCGTAGGATTGCCGGACAATAATTGTTCAATGTCGGCACGCTGGATTCTGCGCTTCGCGCTGAATGACGTTCTTCACTGATCCTTGTTTACTGAAGCTGTTTAGAAAGTCAAAAGAACGTCATGCTGAGCGCAGTCGAAGCATCTCTACCGCTTCGTTAAACGACCACAACGAAGCGGTAGAGATGCTTCGACTGCGCTCAGCATGACGTCCTAACTGATTCCTGGCACTTCCTAAACAGCTTCACTATCTCACCAAAAGCAATGGCGGCTTTCGTGGCGTTTATTCTTCTGCTGATGACCGGAGCCGCAGTGCCAGTAAACCGGCAGTTCCGGTCCACGCCGGGCGGCGTACCGGTGTTTGTGGTGTCGAATGGCACGCACACCGATCTGGTACTGCCCGTGCGCGACCCGCAAACCGGCCACAACTGGCTGGCCGAGCTGAACCAGCCGGCCCTCACGGCCCGGTTCGGGCGCTACCCCTACGTGGGCTTTGGCTGGGGCAACGAGGGCTTTTTTCTGGGTTCGATGGGCGGGCGCACGCCCGGACCGGGCGCCGTGCTACGGGCCTTGTTGCCCTCCAAAACCCTGGTGCACGCCAGCTTCTATCGCACCGCGCCCGATTCGGGCATGCGGGTAGTACCGCTTCGGGTGTCAGCCGCGCAGTACGGGCGGCTGGTGGCGCATGTGCAGGCCGCGCTGGCCGCTCCCGACTCGGTGGGCCGCCGGCCGTTGCGCCAGCCGGGCGGTTACGGTAGCGCCGACTTTTTCTTCCGCGCCCGGGGCCGCTACCACGCTCTGCGCACCTGCAACGACTGGACCACGCGCGGCCTGCGCAAGGCCGGGCTGCGCGCCCCGCTCAAGTCGCCGCTGGCCGCGCCAGTATTATGGCACGCTCGGCGAACAGACCAAAAGACTCGCTGAATGCCAATATTTTATCGACTAAATTAAATTATCTTTCTAAAATCATATTTTGTCCTTGATGAAGCCGTAACTTGCACCTGCAAATACTCGCTTACAAGCGGAGTTATACCATTTATAGTGAGGACCGGAAGATGTTGGATGTACAGCGCGAAGAATTACCCCAGGCCTACCTGCTTATCCCTTCTTATGCAGCTACCAGCACCACCGATAACGTGGTGCTGGCCCGCGCCCTGCACCGTGCCAGCCGCGCCAACAAGCCAGCTGTAGTGGTAGACCTGAGCCTGCTGGACAGGCTTAGCAACGACGCAATCGATCTGCTATTGGCCTATTCCTTCGTGCTGCGGGCTCAGTCGCGCCAACTCATTCTGTGCCATACTCCCCAGGCCAGCCGCCACCGCTTCCAGTCTCTCGACCCCGACTCGCAGCCGCTACTGGTTGCCTCGGTGCTCGATGCCATGCAGGAAATCGAATTTGAGTCCTTCCGCAAGAGCTGATTTGGGGCCGGCGCGGAAGAATCG
The DNA here is from genome assembly GCF_013377885.1 of Hymenobacter lapidiphilus. Classification (GTDB taxonomy): domain Bacteria; phylum Bacteroidota; class Bacteroidia; order Cytophagales; family Hymenobacteraceae; genus Hymenobacter; species Hymenobacter lapidiphilus. The sequence goes on along the minus strand of NZ_JABKAU010000038.1, from coordinate 1,586 downwards.
GGGAAAGTCCGGCGGAAAGCACGAATTTTGCGGCCGTACCACCGCATTCCGATTTCTTCGCCCCCGATGAGCAGCGTTCAGAAACCAAGCATCCCGCAAGGCACCCGCGACTTTGGCCCGGCCGTAGTGGCCCGCCGCAACTATATTTTCGGCGTAATCCGCCGCGTGTTCGAGAAGTTCGGCTACGCCCCGCTCGAAACCCCAACCCTGGAAAACCTAAGCGTACTCACCGGCAAATACGGCGACGAGGGCGACCAGCTGCTGTTCAAGGTGCTCAACTCGGGCAACTTCCTCAAAAAGCAGAAGGGCGAGGTTATCAAGGAGCAAGTAACTCCCGACGACCTGCTGGCCGGCCCGCGGGCAGTACTGCCCAAAATTGCCGAAAAGGGTCTACGCTACGACCTCACGGTACCCTTCGCCCGCTACGTAGTGATGAACCGGGGCACGCTGGTGTTTCCGTTTAAGCGCTACCAGATTCAGCCGGTGTGGCGCGCCGACCGGCCCCAGCGCGGCCGCTACCGCGAGTTTTACCAGTGCGACGCCGATGTGGTGGGCACCGATTCGCTGCTATGCGAAGCCGAAATCGTGCTCATGATGAGCGAGGCCCTCACCACGCTGGGCCTCAACGACCACACCATCAAAATAAACCACCGCCGGGTACTGGGTTCCTTCTATCAGGCCCTGGGTGGCGAGGGTACCGAAGTCGACCTGTTCACGGCCATTGATAAGCTCGACAAAATTGGGCGCGAGGGCGTAGAAAAGGAGCTGGCCGAGCGCGGCTTTTCGGCTGAGGCCATTGAAAAGCTATTCGACCTACTGAACGTGGAAGGCTCGTTCGAGGAGAAACTGGAGCGGCTGCTGGCTGCCTTCGTAACGGCCGGCGTGGAGCCCGATACCCCCGGCGCCGACGGCTACAAAGGCCTGCAGGACCTGCGCCAGGTGCTCGACTACCTGCGTGGTTTCGGCTTTGAAAAGTGGGACAACCTGGAGTTCGACGTAACACTGGCCCGGGGCCTGAGCTACTACACGGGCTGCATCTTCGAAATCAAGATCAACAACGTGAACATGGGCAGCGTGAGCGGTGGCGGCCGCTACGACAACCTCACCGGCGCCTTCGGGCTGCCGGGCGTGTCGGGCGTGGGCTTCTCGTTCGGCGTCGACCGCCTTTACGACTGCCTAGAGGAGCTAAACCTGTTCCCGGAGGCCGTAAACAGCACCTCGCGCTGCCTGCTGGCCAATTTCGATGCCGAAAGCGAAATAGCGGTACTGCCCGTACTGGCCCGCCTGCGGGCAGCGGGCATTGCCGCCGAGCTGTACCCCGAATCGGGCAAGCTGGGCCGGCAGTTCAAGTATGCCGATGGCAAAGGCATTCCATACGTACTGCTGCAGGGCCCCGAGGAACGCGCCGCTGGCCAGTTCAAGCTAAAAACAATGGCTACCGGCCAGGAGCAGACGCTGACACTGGAACAGGCATTAACAGAACTGGAAGCGGTTAGGGGTTAAGCTCCGGAGGTCGATGTAGGGGCGGGGCTTGTCCCCGCCCGCCGTTGAACGGAATCGTTGAAACGGTGCGGACGGCGGGCGGG
>NZ_JABKAU010000037.1 GCF_013377885.1 Hymenobacter lapidiphilus | reverse complement strand
GGTTTCCCCCCCCCCGCCGTTCGCGCCGCATCAAGGGTAATCGTTCAACGGCGGGCGGGGACAAGCCCCGCCCCTACGTCGTTCTGCCATTTTGCCGAGTGCATATCCTAACTTTGCTCTTCTGGCTCCCAGCTTCCAACTCCTAGCTTCTCCCTACTGAATGTCTTTTCTCCGCTCCGATACGCCAGCCGATTTAGTTAAGCATTTGCTCCTGATAGTGGTGCTCGTGGGGGCGCTGGTGTTCGGGTTTTTCCAGGTGTATCTGCCCATCACCACCAACCACGGCGAAACCATTGTGGTGCCCAAGGTAACGGGCATGAACCAGGCCGACCTGGAGGATTACCTCGACGAGCGGAACCTCGATTATCTGGTTGATGACAGCACGTACAACTCCGGCATCAAGCCCGGCACGGTGCTGCAGCAGGAGCCGAAGGCGGGCGAGCAGGTGAAGGAGGGCCGCAAGATTTACGTAACGGTGTCGATGAAGAACCCGCCCGTTATCAAGATGCCCAAGCTCACCGACGGCTCGGTGAAAAACGCCCAGATGATTCTTAAGAGCTACGATCTGGTAGTTGGTCAGCTCAAGTTCGTGCCCAATATTCTGAAGGATGCGGTGCTACGGCAGTCGGTGAACGGCAAGGAAATAGCGGCCGGCGACCCCATCACCAAGGGCACCCGCGTAGACCTGGAAGTGGGCGACGGGCTGGGCAACCAGGAGTTTCCGGTGCCCAACCTCGTGAACATGCCCGCCGATGAGGCCACCACCCTGCTCGTGGGCCAGGGCCTGCAGGTGGGCGAAATCTTCTACGAACCAGCCCCCAACGGCGAGGCCGACGGCATGGTCATCAAGCAGCGCCCGGTGCCCGGCGCCGGCAGCACCATCCGCATGGGTCAGCTCGTAGACCTGTGGGTAGCCGGCTCTGGCCCGCTAAAGGGGGTGGACTAACGGTCAGCAGAACGACGTAGGGGCGGGGCTTGCTCCCGCCCGCCATTAAACGATACCAGCAGACCGGTTACCATTGAACAGGCACCTTTCAACGGGTATTTTGGGTGCTGAACCGTCTGTTCCTACGGCGGGCGGGGGCAAGCCCCGCCCCTACGTCGTTCTGCTTAAAAAAGCAAGGTTCGTTGCACGCCAGCGGGCCTTACTTCGTTTATAGGGGTACTCCTGAGCCTGACGATTGGGTATTTTGCCTCGGAAAACCGCTTTTTCTCTTTTGCTATGACCTATTGCTACCGTTTTGTATTGCTACTGCTGCTGCTGACGCCCCTGTTTGGCCAAGCGCAGCTGTTGGGGCCGCTGGGCTCGGAACCGGCCCACGCGCCGGTGAATGCTTCCGCCGCGGCCCGTCCAGCAGTGGTACTACCGCTGCCGTTTTTCGATGATTTTGCGCGCCAGCCTGAGGGACGGCCCGATGCCCAGCGCTGGGAGCCCACGGGCGGGGCGCTGGTGAACAACCGCTACCCGCGGCGGCCTATTTCGCGCAACGTGGCCACCCTCGACGGCCTCGACGGCCAAGGCCGGCCCCGCGGGGCCATTGGCCGGGTAGGCGACGCCGATTCGCTCACTTCGCAGCCCATCGACCTGAGCGGTTTGCTGCCTACCGACAAGGTATACCTAAGCTTCTTCTGGCAGGCCGGCACCCGGCGCGGCCGGCCCGAATCCGGCGGTACCCGGCCCATCGCGCTCTACGTTGAGTTCAGGAACCGTAACGGCCTCTGGGACCAGGTATGGCAGTTGAATAGCCCGGGCGACACCACCAACTTCCGCTTCAAGGCCCTGCCGCTCGATAAGGAAGGCTACCTGCATGGCAACTTCCAGTTCCGGATTCGTACCAGCGGCTACCTCTACAACGCCCGCGACGCCTGGAGTGTGGACTACGTGCGCCTCGACCGCAACCGCTCGGCCACCGACTCTACGTTCCGCGACATTGCCACCAGCCGCGCCCTGGCCAGCGCCCTGCGCCGCTACACGGCTATGCCGGTCAATCAGTTCAACGCCAACCCCACCGGCGAGCTGGCAACGCGCAACGCTGGTACGGCCGCCACTACGGCCAACAACCTCGATGCCGGCCCCGCCCCCACGCCCATTACCTGGCTGGGCCTGCTCGATGTGCTGCCCGACAACACCACGTCCATCTTTTTACGGGGCAATGCCTCGCTCGATGCCGGAATCCGGCAGTTCCCGATAGCGGGCAACCCCAGCACTCCTACCGTACCGCTTACCCCCGCCGCCAAGCAGCTGCGGCAGCGGGTGGTGCTCATCACCAACGAAACCGACCCGCGCACGCTCGCCAACGACACCGCCAGCCGCCGCACCGACCTGAGCGACTACTTCGCCTACGACGACGGCACGGCGGAAGCGTCGTTGAGCCTGGCACCCGCCTCGACCGGCCCGCCCAGTTACTACGCCCTGCGCTTCGACCTCAACCAGCCCGATCAGGTGCGGGCGCTGCGCCTGTACCCGGTGCTGGCCACGGCCGGCGGCCGCACACTTACGGCTGCCATCTGGGATGTGGTAGAGGGTAGTGGCCAGCCAATGGCCGAGCCTAAAGCCACCAAAACCTTTGTGGTACCCCTTACGCTGCCAGCCGGCCAGCCCTATGTAGAGGTGGTGTTTGATACGCCGGTGAAAGTGAGCGGCCGCTTTTTTGCCGGCTACGGCCAGGCCCCTACCACGCAGTTTGTGGAATTCGGTTACGATTTAAACAACGCTTCCCCGCCCGACTACCTGTACTTCGGCTCGCAGGGGGCCTGGCAAACGTTTAACCCCGCCACCAACTACAGCCCCGCCGGCGCCCTAATGCTGCGGCCGCTGATGGGCGGCAGCGTAGTAACGACCACGCCGGCCACCGAACTGGCCGCCCGCTACCGCCTTGCCCCCAACCCCAGCCCCAACGGCCGGGTGCTGGTGCCTGGCCCCTACCGCCACGCCACGGTGCTCGATGCCCTGGGCCGGGTGGTTTGGGAGCAGCCTGCTGCCGAAGCCGGCCGACCCGAGCTGCGGCTGCCGCTACCGGCCGGGCTGTACTTTGTGCGCCTGCTGCTGCCCGATGGCCAGCTACTGACGCAACGGCTGGCAATAGGTGGCCAGTAATTTTTAAAACGAAGCAGGTGCTTATTGTCTGGCTTTTTTGCTATTGTTGCGCCTGCACTCCTACCGCCCTCCTTTCCAACCAGAGCTTTTCACTGATCTGCCTACTTTGCTATGACTGACATTACAGCCGTTGAACTGAAAGAACGCCTGACCCAAAATACTTCCCCTGTTATCATCGACGTGCGCGAAACCTGGGAAAACGAGGAAAGCCACATTCCTGGCAGCCGCAATATTCCGCTGGGCGACTTGCCCGGCAAACTGCAGGAGCTGGACGACCTGCACGACCAGGAGGTAGTAGTACATTGCAAAGGGGGCAGCCGCTCGGCTGCTGCCAAAGCTTTTCTGCAGCAGCAGGGGTTTACCCATGTGCGCAACCTGATTGGCGGCTTCCAGGCCTACGAAAAGGCCTGAGCCCCCCAGAAACGGCCTTTACCTGCTGTACAGTTTTGTTGGCCAGAAACCGGAGGTGGTTTCTGGCCAACTCTTTTTACAGATTGATTGCGCACTATTAAAACATACACAACCTTTTTCGCGTTTACCATACCATGACCGACTCAGCAGCCCCGCTTTTGCCCGATTCATCTAACCCCATGCTGTTGCTCGAAAACCAGCTCTGTTTCCCCCTGTATGCGGCCTCCCGAATGCTGACGAAGGCCTACCAGCCGCTGCTGCAGGAATTGGGCCTTACGTACCCGCAGTATCTGGTGCTGATGCTACTTTGGGAGCACAAGGAACTAACGGTGAAGGAAATAGGCGAACACCTGCTACTCGATTCGGGCACTCTTACCCCGCTGCTGAAACGCATGGAGCAGCGGCAGTGGCTTAGCCGCCGCCGCGCTGCCCACGACGAGCGTTCCGTTATCATTGAGCTGCTGCCCGATGGCAAGGCGCTGCACGAGCCGGCCTGCCGGGTTCCGGAGCAGATGCTGACCCGCCTCGGTATGCCAACCGAAGATTTTGTGGCGCTGCGTAACCAGCTTAACAAATTGCTTACCAAGCTGCAATAGCTTTTTTTCTTCTTTTCATCGTTCCCTATGAAACTCACCAACAAAGTATTTACGGCCCAGGCAAAAGCCAAAGGTGGCCGCGACGGTGCCATCAGCACCAGCAACGACGCGCTGAACCTGACGCTGAGCACACCCAAGGAAATGGGCGGCCCTGGCAAAGCCGGCGCCACCAACCCCGAGCAGCTGTTTGCGGCGGGCTACGCGGCCTGCTTCGAGGGTGCACTGGGCGTAGCCGCCCGCCAGGCCGGCGTGAAACTGCAGGACGTGACGGTGGAAGCGCTCATCGGCTTCGGTCAGGCCGAAGATGGCGGTTACGGCATCTCGGCCGATCTGCACGTAAATCTGCCGGGCTTCTCGCAGGGCCAGGCCGAGCAGCTGGTAGAAGCTGCCCACGGCATCTGCCCCTATTCGCGCGCCACCAAAGGCAACATCGAAGTCAACCTGACTACCACGACCAACGCGGCTTAGTCGGGCAATAGCCTGTTGCAAAGAGAACGTGTTGCGCCGGCTATGCCCGGCCGCACGTTCTCTTTCTTATTTAGAAGCTGTTTAGAAAGTCAAAAGAACGTCATGCTGAGCGCAGCCGAAGCATCTCTACCGCTTCGTTGAACTACTGCAACGAAGCGGTAGAGATGCTTCGGCTGCGCTCAGCATGACGTTCTGATTGATTCCGGGTACTTTCTAAACAGCTTCTTACTCCCCGCTCACTTACAACCCACTTCCGCTATGAAAACCAACACCATTCTTCTCGCCAGCCGCCCCCAGGGCGAGCCGACCGAAGCCCAGTTCAAATTTGAAACCCGCGAATTGCCCGCTCTTAACAGTGGCGACGTGCTTCTCAAAACCCGCTACGTAAGCGTCGACCCCTATATGCGGGGCCGGATGAGCAGCGCTAAATCGTATGTGGCGCCATTTGAGGTGGGCGAGCCGATTGCCGGGGGCGTGGTGGCCGAAGTGGTGGAAAGCCAGGCCGACCAGCTGCCGGTAGGCAGCCTGGTGGTGGGTAACCTGCCCTGGCAGGAATACAGCGTGGCCCCGGCCAGGAGCCTGCAACAGGTACCCGCCGACCAGGCCCCCATCAGCTACTACCTCGGCCTGCTGGGTATGACGGGCCTGACGGCCTACTTCGGGCTGCTCGATATCTGCGACCCTAAGGAAGGCGAAACGGTGGTGGTGTCGGGCGCGGCCGGCGCAGTAGGCATGGTGGTGGGCCAGCTAGCCAAAATAAAAGGCGCCCGCGTGATTGGCACGGCCGGCACCAACGAGAAAGTGGCGTATCTGAAAGAGCTGGGCTTCGATGAAGCCATCAACTACAAAACCGCCGACGTGCCCGCGGCCCTGGCCGCCGCCGCGCCCAACGGCGTGGATTGCTACTTCGACAACGTGGGCGGCCCCATTACCGATGCCGTGTACGACCTGCTCAACAAGCACGCCCGCATTGCCATCTGCGGTCAGATTTCGATGTACAACGCCACCGAAGTGCCCATGGGTCCGCGGCCCGAAAGCAAGCTGCTTAAAACCAGCACCAAGCTCCAGGGCTTCATCGTGAGCGACTACATCAGCCGCTGGCCCGAGGGCGTAAAGCAGCTCGGCGAGTGGTACAGCCAGGGCAAGCTGCAGTTCGAGGAAACCGTTACTGAGGGCTTCGACCAGATTCCGGCCGCTTTCCTGGGCCTCTTCCAGGGCGACAACACCGGCAAGGCCGTAGTGAAGGTAGCCTAACCAAGCCCCGCCCCTACGTGGCCTTCGGGTCGGCTGCAATAGCCCCGACGACCGTTCTCCTCGCCTTCTTTTCCAGCTACCATGTCCGCATCCCCCTCAACCATTATCTGCGTGGCCGCCGAGTGGCGCGTGCAGCCCGGCCACGAGGCCGAGGTACTGCGCCTGATGCAGCAGGCAGCCGCCGCCGTGCGCCGCCTGGAGCCGGGCAACCTCGTGTACACCGTGCACGTCGACCCCACCGATGCCACCCACTTGTTCATGTATGAGCAGTACGCAGATGAAGCCGCGTTGCAGGCGCACATCGACTCCGAACATTTCCAGCAGATTGTAGTAGGCCAGATTGTGCCCGTGCTGGCCGAGCGCAAGGTTTCGCGCTACGGCCTGGCCGCTACGCTGTAGTAATACGTTTACCGTTCTTTTTCCTTACCCTAAAAACGATTCTCATGAAAATTCTGATGGTGCTCACCTCGCATGACCAACTGGGCAATACCGGCGAAAAAACCGGTTTCTGGCTCGAAGAATTTGCGGCCCCTTACTACGTATTCAAAGATGCCGGCGCAACGCTGACCGTGGCCTCGCCCAAAGGCGGCCAGCCGCCCCTCGACCCTAAAAGCGACACCGCCGATGCCCAGACCGACGCTACCAAGCGCTTCAAGGCCGACGACGAGGCCCAGAAAGTCCTGGCTTCGACCGTGAAGCTCGACTCGGTTTCGGGCGCTGATTACGATGCCGTGTTCTACCCCGGCGGCCACGGCCCCCTCTGGGATTTGGCCGAGGACAAAAAGTCCATCGAGCTGATTGAAACCATGCATGCCGCCGGTAAGCCCGTAGCGGCTGTATGCCACGCCCCCGGCGTGCTGCGCCACACCAAAGCCGCCAATGGCGAGCCGCTGGTGAAAGGCAAATCGGTGGCCGGCTTCACGAACTCGGAAGAAGAGGCTGTGCAGTTGACCAACATAGTGCCTTTCCTGGTGGAAGACATGCTGAAGGAAAACGGCGGTAACTACTCGAAAGGCGCCGACTGGGCCCCTTACGTAACCCAGGCCGGCAACCTCATCACGGGCCAGAATCCGGCTTCCTCGGAGCCGGCCGCCGAAGCCCTGCTTCAGCTACTCAAGAAATAAGCGGCGGCCTTTGCAACCGTTTACGGCCCCACCTACTCCTGTCGGAGTGGGTGGGGCCGTTTTTTGTGGCAGTTGTAGGCTGGTGGCGCGGTATAACTGCGCGCATCTTTCTATATTTCCTCCTCGTACCCGTCCTTCTGAGCTATGAGTAAGATTCTGGAAGAAATTGACCAGGCCCTGGCCACCTTCGATGCCGGACTTGGCCGGCCGGTGGCCATCGAGCTGGGCGAGCGGAAATACACCCAACTAGTGCTCGACGTAGCCCACCTATACGAAAACGACGGCCTCACCCACAACACCGGCCGCCCCCTGGCCTACAAGGGCCTCGAAATTCTGTGCGACGATACTCACCGCGACCGGGTACGCGTAATTTAGTTTTGAGCTGCAAGCTTTAAGCCGCAAGCCGATGTTGAACGTCAGCTAACAGCTAATGGCTGGCAGCTAACAGCTAGCAGAATGAACGACGCGGACATCCGCCCCTTGCTGTACCCGCTGCTGACGGGCGGGGTTTTTATTGACGAGCTGCCCACTGGCACCACCCGCGCCGACGTTGTGCACATTACCGAGCAGTTCATGCACGGCTACGAGCTGAAGGGCGACGCCGACACGCTGCAGCGCGTGCCCCGGCAGCTGCCCTGCTACGGCCGGGCCTACGATTTCGTCACGTTCGTCGTCACCGAAAAGCACTTGGCCAAGCTGCTGCCCCTGCTGCCCGAGTGGGTGGGCATACTGGTTGCTTCGCCGGCCGGTTTGCAGGTTCATCGTCCGGCCGAGTACAATGCCACCGTCGAGCGGCCTGCCGTGGCTGGGTTGCTGCGGGTGTCGGAAATCAAACAGTTTCTGCTGGCCCAGGGCCTGCCGGGCGTTAGCGTGCTGCGCCGCCGCGACATCCTAAGCTTCCTGCGCACCACTCGCTTGGTTTCGCTCTCCGACCTCGCCCACTTTGTGCGCCGCCAGCTGCTGAGCCGCTACGAAGAACGCCTGCTACTGCGGGCCGAGCGCAAAGCCGAGCGCGACCGGGTGGCCAGCAGGCGCAGGCGGCGTCCGAAGCACAAGTAGCATGAGAAGTGAGAAGTGAGAAGTGAGAAGTGAGAAGTGAGAAGTGAGAAACGGTACGGGAACCAGACTAAACAGAACGTCATTCTGAGCGAAGACGCAGCCGCAGCCGAAGAATCTCTACCACGTCGTTGTAACGACGATTATACAATTCGGTAGAGATTCTTCGGCTGCGGCTGCGCCTTCGCTCAGAATGACAGTTTTATTCTCTCACGTCCTACCTATAACCTCTCACCTGTATAAGCAGTTGAACAACTGAGGTCCTGGCGCTTGGCTCCAGCCTCGGTTGTCAGCCCGAAAGCTAACAGCTATAAGCTCTCAGCCAACAGCTCCAACTCCATGCACATTCTCCTCACCGGGGCCACCGGCTACATTGGCCAACGCCTGCTGCCAACGCTCGTCGAGGCAGGGCACCACGTTACCTGCCTCGTGCGCGACGCCCGCCGCTTCGAGTTTCCCGAGCGGCTGCGTGCTGGCATCACCGTGGCTGAGGGCGACCTGTTGCGGCCCGATTCGCTGGCCGATTTGCCCCTCGATATCGATGTGACTTACTACCTGGTACACTCGATGAGCGGGCACGACAAGGATTTTTTCCGGCTGGAACAGCAGTCGGCCCGGCACTTTGCCCACTACCTCAGCCGCACCGGCTGCCGGCAGGTCATCTACCTGTCGGGCATCGCCAACGACCGGGCGCTGAGCGTGCATCTACGCTCCCGCAAAGCCGTAGAAAAGGTGCTTAGCAAGGTTCAAACAGCCCAGCTGACCGTACTGCGGGCCAGCATTATTATCGGTTCGGGCTCGGCTTCCTTCGAGATTATCCGGGATTTGGTCGAGAAGCTGCCCGTGATGGTCACGCCCCGCTGGCTCAACTCGCGCTGCCAGCCTATCGGCATCCGCGACGTGATGTTTTACCTGATGCAGGTGCTCGATAACCCCGCCTGCCTCGGCCGCTCGTTCGATATCGGTGGCCCCGACGTGCTCACGTACCGCCAGATGCTGCTGGGGCTGGCCCGGGCGCGCGGGCTGCAACGCTACATCGTTACGGTGCCCGTACTCACACCCCGGCTCTCGTCGTGGTGGCTGTATCTGGTAACCAGCACCACGTTCTCGCTGGCCCAGAGCCTGGTCGAAAGCCTGCGCAACGACACCGTGGCCGACCCCGCCCGCAGCATCGACGCCGTGGTGCCACACACGTGCATGAGCTACGACGCGGCCGTGCGGCTGGCTTTCCAGCGCATCGAGCAGAACGAGGTGGTGAGTAGCTGGAGCGACGCGATAAGCAGCGGCGTAATGGGAAAACAGTTCATGGACCATATCCAGATGCCCCAGTTCGGCCTGTTTCGCGACCGACAGACAGTGTGCTTTACGCGCCCGCCCCAGCAGGTAATCCAGAACGTGTGGAGCATCGGCGGCGAGCGGGGCTGGTATAAGGTAGACTGGCTCTGGCGCATCCGGGGCCTGCTCGATAAGCTGGCCGGCGGCGTGGGCCTACGCCGGGGCCGCCGCTCGCCCACCGACCTGCGCGCCGGCGACCCGCTCGATTTCTGGCGCGTGCTGGTGGCCGACCGCGCCAACGGCCGCCTGCTGCTCTACGCCGAAATGAAGCTCCCCGGCGAAGCCTGGCTGCAGTTCCGCATCCTGCCCAACGACGATGGCACGCACACCCTGGAACAATTAGCTGCCTTCCGCCCCCACGGCCTCGCCGGCCGACTCTACTGGTACGCCATGGTGCCCTTCCACTCCGTCATCTTCAAGGGCATGATTGAGAACATCGTGCACTACGGCGGGTCGCGGCCACAGCTCCCGCCCGCCCGCCCGGTACCCGCCCCAACCGCCTAACCCGACCGTGGCCGCTCCGGCGCCGGCAACTTTTTACCGGAAAACCCAAAAAACACGCGCTACCGGAACGGTATTCAAAAGTACCTGAATTTCGCACCTGCTATGCCCGGCAAGGGCGATTTTTTAATTATAACGAGGTGGTATAAAGTCTGAACAGACCGAGTTTTGGTTGGCGGATGAAGAATAGATGAAGGTATCTTCCACCCATTATTCATCCCCCTATTTGCGGTGCCGGGCCGCTTGGTCTGCCCTTACCCTTCCGATTCCTATGCATATATAAGGCCGCCGCCGAATTCCTGTTACCGGGTCGAGCGGCGGCCTCTCTATTCGAGACTTTCGCGGTTTGCCTCGCTCGTTAGTGGAAGTTAACTGCTCCCCCCATTTTACTACTACAGCCCATGCTCCTATTCGCTACCAATACCTGGACGCTGGCCGTACCCGCCGCCACGCCCACCGATTTCTATTTCCTGTTCTACGTGCTGGCCTTCGCGCTCAATCTGGCGTTGCTGGTATGGGAAGGCTGGCGGCGGGGGTATGCCCTGCGGCCCTGGCTGGTAGTGCTGGCCTGCACCACGCTGGCCTTCATACTGGGCACCAAGCTGCTGGCCCTCACCGGCCCCGAGTGGAACGGGCTGCTACGCACTGGCTACTGGCCCGCTTCGGAGGCGCGCACGGTGCTGGGCGGGGCGCTGGCGGGCACCCTTACGCTGCTGGCGCTCCGGCGGCCCTTCGGCTTTAGCTGGCACGTGTTCGATGCGTTTGCGCTGCCCATGTGCGCGGCCCTGGTGGTGCAGTGCGTGGGCTGCGTACTCACGGGCTGCTGCTTCGGCGAACCCACGGCCAGCGGCTGGGGCCTCACTTATCCGCCCGACACGCTGCCCTACCTGGTGCAGGCGGTGCAGGGTCAGCTACCGGCCGGGGCCACCCACTCGCTGCCCGTGCATCCTACCCAACTCTACTCGCTGATGCTGTGCGCGGGCGTGGGCGCAGTGATTCTGATTACACGGCGGCGCACCTGGCCCGGCGGCAGCCAGCGCCTGCTGCACCTGGGCCTGCTGCTCACGGGCCGCTTCCTGATTGAGTTCTGGCGCGACCCGGCCGGCGAGCAGGTGGGCAGCGCCGTGCACCTGCACGCGGGCGTGGCCCTCAAACAGGTGCAGTGGGTGCTGCTGCTGCTGGGGCCGGCCGTGCTGGCTCTTTGGGCCTGGCGCGTGCGGCGGGGCAGCGTGGCCTTCCCTGACCTGGGGCCAGTGCAGCAGCCGGTACGCAACCTGCTGGCGGTGGTGGCGCTGCTGGTGGCCACGGCCTGGTTGGGGCCGGTGGCGCTGGTGTTGCCCGAAGTGCTGGTTGTTAAAACATTGCTGCTGGCAGTGGTGCTGCTCGAAGGCGGTTCACTGCTGCTGGGCGCTGCCGATGCCGCCGCCCAACCCGCCCGCGTGGCGCTGCCCCTGGGCCTGGCCGCCACCGTATTCGTGCTCACCAGCCAGATACCGGCCCCCGACAGCCTGCGGCCAGGCCGGCAGCAGTACAGCACTATCAGCGGAGCCCTGAGCGTGGGCTCCTTTGAGCGGCGGCAAAACACCGGCGGCGGCAGCGGCGGCGGCGCGGGTTGCGGCGGGGCCTCGCAGCTGCAGGCTTACCGCCACCGCTACGTCACGGGTACCCTTGATGCCTCTTTTACCAGGCTCCCCGGCCAGGACCCCGATGGAGACGTTCACAAGGCCGAAGCCACCTACGGCGTCCGCCTCCACGCCGGCACCAATCAGCCGACGCTCATTGATACCAGCCGCTACAGCCCCACGTCTCCCACCCCATTCAGCACGACTATCCTGGCCGTCAACCCTTATATGCGCCTCGACCGTCGGTGGTACGGCCTGGGCTATGGTGTGATGTTCGGAAATCTGGGCTACCACCGCATTAGCTTCGGCGATAAGCCGAGCGACTTAGATGTTCAGGTTGCCCTGCGCCTGGGCCGCCGCGAGACAGTGTATGCGCTGGCCGAGCTAAACTACTTGGGTTACGGTCCGGCCAACCCCCAGCACCGGCTGGGCCTGGGCACGGGTTTTGGCGGCACGCGCTGGCAGCTGCTGGGAGGAGCCGCCACCGCCAAAACCTATCAAATCATTCCTACGCAAAGCCGTTGGTCGGGCTTCGTAGAGGCGCAGGGGCAGTTTACGCCCCGCTGGCAGGCCAGCACGTTCTTTTTGCTCGGTAACCCCAACCAGCAGCAGGCGGGCCTGCGCCTGGGCTACCGGCTACCCGCTAAGTAAGGGGTGTTGATGCTGTTCATCCGGCCCCCGAAACGTTGACGCACAAACAAAAATCCCCGCCCAAAGCACATGGCTTCGAGCGGGGATTTTTATGGCTGAGCAGTTTTTACAGCGCAAGCGGCTTACCGGTGCAAATCGAAGCGGTCGGCTTCCATCACCTTGTTCCAGGCAGCTACGAAGTCGCGCACGAACTTGGGCTCGGCCTGGTGGGTGCCGTACACTTCGGCCACGCCGCGCAGCTCCGAGTTCGAGCCGAAGATGAGGTCGACGCGGGTACCGGTCCACTTTACCACGCCGGTTTTCCGGTCGCGGCCTTCGAAGAGCTGGTCTTCCTTGCTCGTAGCTTTCCAGGTGGTGCCCATGTCGAGCAGGTTCACGAAGTAATCGTTCGTGAGCTGGCCGGGACGGTCGGTGAACACGCCGTTCTTCGACTGGTCGAAGTTGGTATCGAGCACCCGCAGGCCACCGATAAGCACGGTCATTTCGGGGGCGGTCAGCGTCAGGAGCTGGGCCCGGTCGATGAGCATGGCTTCGGGAGCAGCCTCGTGGTTTAGTTTGAGGTAGTTGCGGAAGCCATCGGCGTGGGGCTCCAGCGCGGCAAACGACTGCACGTCGGTTTGCTCGGGAGTCGCGTCGGTGCGGCCGGGCCTGAAGGGTACCTGCACGCCTTCATGGCCGGCCAGGCGGGCGGCCTCCTCGATGCCGGCGTTGCCGCCGAGCACAATCAGGTCGGCCAGCGACACGCGCTTACCGCCGGTCTGGCCGTCGTTAAACTCCTGCTGGATGCTTTCCAACGTGTCGAGCACCGTACTCAACTCGGCGGCGTTATTGACCTCCCAGTACTTCTGGGGAGCCAGCCGCAGCCGGGCACCGTTGGCACCGCCGCGCTTGTCGGAGCCGCGGAACGTGGAGGCCGAGGCCCAGGCCGTGCGCACAAGTTGGGGCACCGATACGGCCGAGGCCAGTAGCATGCCCTTGAGCTTAGCTACGTCGGTCTCGTCGATCTGCTCGTAATTGGCCACCGGCACCGGGTCCTGCCAGATAAGTTCCTCGGTGGGCACCTCGGGGCCGAGGTACCGCTCGATGGGGCCCATGTCGCGGTGGGTGAGCTTGAACCAGGCGCGCGAGAAAGCGTCGGCAAACTCCTCGGGGTTTTCGTGGAAGTGGCGCGAAATCTTCTCGTAAATCGGGTCTTCGCGCAGGGCAATATCGGCGGTGGTCATGAACGGCGCGTGCGACCTGCTGGGGTCGTGGGCATCGGGCACGGTGCCCGCGCCGCCGTTGTTTTTGGGCTGCCACTGCTGGGCCCCGGCGGGGCTCTTGGTCAGCTCCCACTCAAACTCGAACAGGTGCTTGAAGTAGTCGTTGCTCCACTTGGCGGGCGTGGTGGTCCAGGCACCCTCCAGGCCGCTGGTAATGGTGTCTTCGGAGTGGCCTTTGCCAAACGAGTTCAGCCAGCCCTTGCTTTGCTCGGCAATGCCAGCGGCGGCGGGCTCGTGCTCGATGTACTTGGCGGGGTCGGCGGCGCCGTGGGTTTTACCGAACGTGTGGCCGCCGGCAATCAGGGCCACGGTTTCCTCGTCGTTCATGGCCATGCGGCCGAAAGTTTCGCGGATGTCGCGGGCCGAGCCGAGCGGGTCGGGGTTGCCGTTGGGGCCTTCGGGGTTCACGTAGATAAGGCCCATCTGCACGGCAGCCAACGGGTTTTCGAGTTGCCGGTCGCCGCTGTAGCGCTTGTCGCCGCCCAGCCACTCGCGCTCCGAGCCCCAGTAGATTTCGTCCAGCGGCTCCCATACATCGGCCCGGCCCCCGGCGAAGCCGAAGGTGGGCAAGCCCATCGATTCGAGGGCGCAGTTGCCGGCCAGAATCATGAGGTCGGCCCAGGAAAGCTGGTTGCCGTATTTCTGCTTAACGGGCCACAGCAGCAGCCGGGCCTTGTCGAGGTTGGCGTTGTCGGGCCAGCTGTTGAGCGGGGCGAAGCGCTGCATACCCGAGCCGGCGCCGCCGCGGCCATCGGCAATGCGGTAGGTGCCGGCGCTGTGCCAGGCCATGCGGATAAAAAACGGGCCGTAATGGCCGTAGTCGGCGGGCCACCAGTCCTGCGAGGTGGTCATCAGCTCGAACAAATCCTGCTTTACAGCCGGCAAATCGAGCTTCTTGAATTCCTCGGCGTAGTTGAAGTCCTCGCCCATGGGGTTGGAGAGGTTCGACTGCTGGCGCAGGATATTCAGGCGCAACTGGTTGGGCCACCAGTCGCGGTTGCGGGTGCCGCCGCCGGCCGCCTGCGTGGTCGAGCCACCCGAGAACGGGCACTTGGCCACGGACGTATCGTTCATGAAGTACTCGGTGGTGTTGTTTTCGGGCGCGCGCCCCTCTTGCTCGTGAGCCATAGTGGTAAGGTTGATAAGTGGGAAGTCGGTGGTCAGGTCAGCGTTGCAACCGGTTTCGGCCAGCTGCCGCCGCGCCTTGCGAAGCAGCGGCCGATGCCGGAGCTTGTTGCCGGGGCCAAAGGTAAGCAACACTTTCCAGATAAGAATGATTCTTATCTGGATAAGGTTTGGGCCTCCCTGCGCCCTCCTCCGCACTAATTCGCCTGCCCGAGCTCCACTACCGCAAGCGGTTAGTTTCCAGTGAAACACTGTATACTTGAGGACCCGCTGGGGTGTGGTGGCATTACTGCTACTGAGAGCTACGCGCCAGACTCACCGGGTTATATTCTTAATTTGATAGGTTGGGATGCATCAAGCCGAAGTTTCGGGAAGCATTCTGATTCGGTATGCTTCCCGAAGGGTACTTGCATCAATAGCGCGGGTCGCCGAAACTTGTAAGAGTATTGAGTTTCGGCAACCCGGATATTACCTGCAACTTTAACGAACGACACAGTAAACATAAATAGACAATGAAAAAAATAATATTAACAGCAATTTGCTGGACAATTTGGACAACAGCATTTGGCCAAGATGCTCAAAAATATTACGAGCAAGGGCTTGAGAAGGCACAAGCGGGACAACTTGAAGAAGCAATTAACTTATTTGACAAATCAATAGAACTCAAAGGTGACGAATATGTAGCTTGGTATAATAGAGGGATTGCAAAATCAATGCTATACAGATATGAAGAAGCATTATCGGACTTTGAACAGACGCTTAAATTGTATCCCAACTATAAGAAAGGCTTTATCAATCGTGGGACAGCACGCAAGCGTTTAACAGATTATGAAGGAGCTTTGGCAGACTACTCTAATGCTATTCAGCTTGACAATAATTATGCAGAGGCTTATTATAATCGTGGTCTTGTTTATGAAATGCTTGACAAAAAAGACTCTGCCTGCCTTGACTATAATAAAGCGAATGATCTTGGAATGAAAATAGCTTTAAAGAAGGTTGAAAAATGTAATGACACAGCAAAAAACGCAATTGTAGTTCATCCAATTCTATGGCTTACAAAAACGGCCAACAACGACAAATATGGTTTTACTTCTGAAAAACCTATTTTGGCTGGGACTGGACCAGAAGGTGGACCAGCAAATCAAAGAGCATATCTTGACTTACTTCGTGACGCAAAAGGAAAGACCATAAAGTATAAGCGACTTTCAAGTTGTTGCGACTATAAATCTGAAAACGGTTTCTTAGGCTTAGCTAAACTTGACCAGTATGAAATCACATATCTGAACGAAAAAGGAAAAGAGAAGACAGCGACAGTTTATATTTCATTCTATGATTATGACGAACCACAAATACTTTTTGGCTTCAAGACCATTGGCCAGAAATAGAAGAGCATCAGATAGCAGTAGCTACAAGAATTTGGCTAACAAGTGGTTAAATTAAGCTTTACACTTCGTATCAAGCTTTTTGGTGGCAAACAGTTTAATGCTTCGTAAACGTCAACCTCTTGTAGCTGCAAAACGTTAGCGTATAAGTTCACCACAAAAAAGCCTCTCCCGAAGCACCATGCTTCAGGAGAGGCTTTCGATTTTAGGGGGCGGGGCGGCTATACTTCGGCCAGCATTTGCCACCGGTCGTTAGGACAGTTTCGCAAATGCTACACCCAAAGGCTGTGCTGTTGCTAAAGCGTACTCGGCCGGTTAAGGCGACCAACCCGGGCCTGGGCTAGTGGCGGGGCTTCCATTGCGCTGCATCCATGCCGAGCGTAACGAGCAGGGCGTGCGGGAGCGTGACGACGGAAGCGGCCAGCAGCGCCAGGCTCACGAGCACCGGGCCGCTGGCCGTGCGGGTCCAGGCCAGGCCAAACACCAATACCAGCCCCGCCAGGCTGATGAGCAGCAACGGAGCCGAGCGGCGCAGGAAGAAGCGGAGCTCGGCCCACAGGCTGCGCCGGGGGGCGGTTGGGTTGCGGTCCATCAGCTGGTTCATGCGCAGCACATGCTGGAGGCTGTGCCAGAAAACGAAGTACACGCCCGCCGCCAGCACCGGTGGCAGCACCACCAGCAACACTAGTAGCAGTCCGGTTTCCAGCGCGTCGGTGCGGGCCAGTTGCCCCTGCTGCTGCCAGTAATAGCTCAGCCACAGCAGCAGCAGCCCCGCCAACACCGCGGGCAGCAAGCCAACGCCCAAGAGGCCGGGCGTGGCGGGCAGGTTGGCGGCGCCGGCCAGCGCCAGCAGCCCCCGCACGATATCCAGGGTTTCGGTGGGCCAATGCCAGAGGGGCACGGCAAACAGCAGCGTGCCCCGCAGCAGGCTATGGGCCAGCCACTGGCTGCGGTGGCGAGCCTGGGTCGGGGCATCGCCCGAGCCCCAGTGCCAGGCCGTAAGCCCAAAAAACAGCGCTACTGCCGCCGCCGGCTGCCACCACCACAACAAACCCACGGCCGCCGCCAACCCTAGATAGCCCACCAGAAAGCCCGCCCAGTAGCGGCTCCGGCTCCGGGCCAGCGTTGGGTGCGTGGCCGGCACCACAAACTGGTCGCAGGCGCCGTGGGCCACACCCAGCACCACCATGCCGCCCAGTAGCACCGGAGCCAGCAGCCAGGCGGCGGCCCCGGGAGCCAGTAAGCCCACGGCCACGGCCCCCAGCACCGCCGCGTAGGAGTAGCGCCGGTCGGGGCCCGACGTGGCCGTAGCAGAGGTTGATGGAGTCATGTTGATAAGGAAAGTATTTCCAGGTACGTGGCTGGAATGCTACGGGCCGGGTCTAAAAAAGACATTCCCGCCCCCCTGCATCATGCTGGTGGAGGGCGGGAATGGGTAAACCAGTCGGGACATCCAGACCCTACGAAATGGGCCTGCAATCAACCCCGCGCCAAAATCAGGCGGGCAACGTGGTACCTTTGGTGGGAGCAGTAGGCATGGTTTCGTTCACGGCAGCAGCGCTCTTACCCGACACGGCAATACCGTAGATTACCAGGCCAAAACCGATTTTATTGATCACGTCGGCAATGTTATAGAACAGGTCGACGCTCGAAGCCTCCCAGCCCAGGCCCGTGTTCAGCCAGCCGCCCTTCATGCACATGTAGCCGATGGGGTAAATGGCCCAGCCTACCAGCACGAACCAGCCCAGGGCCCGAATGCCCTTGATAACAATTTCGTCGCCCGTAGATTTTGCCAGTTGAGCGACTTCGCCATACCAGGCCGTGTAAAGAATGTACACGTAGCCGACCGTGGAAATGCTTCCCCACAGTACCGAGTGGAAGGTCGAACCGTCGGTGAAAGCCTCGCCGATGTAACCGGCCACCAACATCAGTACGGAGGCAGCAATCAGCCGCCACAACAGGCCGATTTTAGCACCGGCCGCTTTGGTGAGCAGGTAGAACTCGACGCACATCAGCGGCACGGTCAGCGTCCAGTCGATGTAGCGCAGGGCCGTGGGGGTTTGTTGCGTGGCCAGATAGTAGTCGCGCATGTAGTAGTAGTGCACGGCGGCGATGCCCGTAATCAGGCCTGACACCAGCAGGGAAAGTTTCCATTTGCCTTCCACCGCGCTCCGCTCGGCAAAGAAGAAAACGGAGGCCGCCAGCATGGCCATGTAACCAGTAAAGAAGGTGAAAGCAATGGGGTCGTCAACCCGGATGTCGAGCATTTCGGCCAGGAATAGAGGAGCTGCCATGTTTGTTGGGGGGTTTGGAGTGAGATTTGTTTGACGTTTGTAGTTCCATAGTTAAACAACATTCTTCAATATTTGATTAATTATTTACGGATATATATAATTTACCTCTTGTCTAGGTAAGCTTAACAGTGCGTAAGCCCTTTGCCCATGAGTGAAAGTAGCGCCACAGAGGCCAGAAACCGCCTAATGGGCTTAGGCATTGATCGTAAGCCAGTAACAACGACTTATCGAGCGCAACCTCAACGAGACACATGGCAGACGTGGTAGAGGAAGCGGCAGCGGCCTGAAAGCGGGCACCATTGGCTTTCGGGCCGCTGCCAAACAGACGCCGGTTATGCGATTGGCCGACTAAACCAGGTATGTTTTGGGTGACAGGACATGGCTCAACGCAAAAGCCCCACCCGAAGCACGCAGCTTCGGGTGGGGCTTTTGGTATCAGGTTGGAAATCTTACATTTCCGCCAGCATTTCCCACCGGTCGTTGAGCTGGGCCAGCTCCTTTTTCACCTGCTCAAATTTGAGGGTGGCATCCTTGAGCTGGGCAGCGTTGTCGTAGATTTTGGGGTCGGCCAGCTGTCTTTCGTATTCGGCCAGCTCCTTTTCGCGCTCGTCAATTTTCTTCTCTACTTCGGCCAGCTCCTTGAGGGCCTTTTTCTGGTCGGGCGAAGGGGTTTTAGCGGGCGAGAGGTCGGCTTTGGGCTCCTCTTTGGGCAGCGGTTTGTTGGCCGAGGGGCTGGGCAGGCCGGCTTTTTTAGCGTCCTTCTCGCGGTCCTCCTGCCACTGCTCGTACTCGGCGTAGGTGCCGGGGTACTCCTTGAGCTGGTAGTCCTCGATAAACCAGATTTTGTTGGCCACATTCTCCACGAAGAACCGGTCGTGGCTGATGACGATATAGGTGCCCTGATACTGCTCCAGCGCCTGAATCAAGATGTTGACCGACTGCATGTCGAGGTGGTTGGTCGGTTCGTCGAGCAGTAGGAAGTTGGCCTCCGAAATCAGGGTTTTGGCCAGCGCCACCCGGCTTTTCTCGCCGCCTGATAGCACCTTTATTTTCTTGTAGACCTCCTCGCCCGAGAACAGGAACGAACCCAGCACCGAGCGCAGCTCCATTTCGTTGCGCTTCGAGCCGGCCTCAATCATCTCCTGCAGAATCTCGTTTTCGATGCGCAGGCTTTCGAGCTGATGCTGGGCGTAGAACGACATGATGACGTTGTGGCCCAGCTGGTGGTTGCCGTTGGTAGGCGCCTCCTGGCCCGCCACCAGCCGCATGAGCGTGGATTTTCCCTTGCCGTTGGCCCCGATAAGCGCGATTTTGTCGCCCCGCTCGATGTGCACGGTGGTGTCGCGGAAGATGATTTTCTCGCCATACTTCTTGCCCACGTGCTCCATGCGCAAAATGTGGCGGCCAGGATGCACGGTGAAGTTGAACTTCATGTTCACCCGGGCATCGGCCGAGGCCACATCCTCCACGCGCTCCAGCTTGTCGAGGGCTTTCACGCGGCTCTGGGCCTGCTTGGCCTTGCTGGCCTTGGCCTTGAAGCGCTCAATAAACCGCTCGGCCTGCTTTATCTGGGCCTGCTGATTCTCAAAAGCGCCCTTCTGGATGGCGTTGCGCTCCTCCTTTTCTTCGAGGTAGTAGCTGTAGTTGCCGGCGTAGGGCACCAGCTTGCCGCCGGCCACCTCTACGGTGGTGTTGGTGGTGCGGTCAAGGAATTCGCGGTCGTGGCTCACGATAATCACCGCGCCCTCGTAGCCGGCCAGGTAGTTCTCAATCCACTTGATACTCGGGAGGTCCAGGTGGTTGGTGGGTTCGTCGAGCAGCAGCAGCGAGGGTTGCTGAAGCAGGATTTTGGCCAGCATCACCCGCATCCGCCAGCCACCCGAAAACAGCTTCAGCGGCCGCTGCAGCTCCTCGGTAGTAAAGCCCAGGCCCTCCAGAATCTCCTCGGTGCGGGCCTGCATGGTGTAGCCGCCCAGCAGCTCGAAGCGTTCCTGCGCGTCGGCCAGCTTCTCTACCAACTCGTCGGAGTAGTTGGTTTCGAACTCCAGCAGGATTTCGTCAATCTTCTTCTGAATATCCAGCGCCTCGCCGAAGGCCTGCATGGCCACCATCAGGATGGACTCGTGCGAGTCGTAGCTGAGCAAATCCTGGTTCAGGAAGCCCAGGCTCACGTCCTTGCTCATCGAGATGGAGCCGCCATCGGGCTTATACTCGCCTACCAGAAGGCGCAGCAACGTGGACTTGCCCTTGCCGTTGAGCCCAATCAGCCCAATTTTGTCCTTGGGCTTGATGTGCAGGCTGGCCTTGTCGTAAAGGGCGCGGGAGCCGAAATGGAAATCGAGGTCGGAAATGGAAATCATCTACTATCTATGCAGGAGCTATGAAGCCGCAAAGGTACGGCGTTGTTCTCCCTTGTCCTATTCTCCGCCCACAAGCAACGCTATGAGCACAGCCACAGCTACAATCAATATTAAACACCATTCAACCAATGAGATACTGGAATTCATCAGGTGTAGAATAATGGGACCTGAAGTCAAAGATGGGCCCGTTGAGTTCGGGGGCCTTTTTGTTGAAGTGGCTGAGATGAGTGCAGAGCTTGCCTTTACCAAAAGCTATCTGGAAGAGAACAATATCCAAGAATTGAGTCAATTGGCAAACCACAATATTGACCTCTACTCACTGAATATCGACATCAGTATCTACAGAAATTTTGGGTCGATCTTCTATAATAATACTCACGTCATAGCCGAAATCATCTGCCTAGAATTGACAAGTCATTTCGCTACCCAAGCATCTATCATACTTCAAGAAAACCATGATTACTGCTTATATGACGCTGGCAGCTTGGTCACCCGATTAGAACTGCCTAAATGGTGGGCAGAAGCAAATGCATTGAAGTTAAGTCTTTAGCTTCTCCTTTCACACCCCCTCAAATACCTCCGCCCACTCCATCACCAGTTCCGGCAACGTGGCTACCGGAATGGGACCGGGCGTGTGGAATTCGCCGCGCAGTTCGTAGCGCCCGGTGGCGTCGTCGAGCAGGTACACCAGCACGTTTTGCTGCTCGGGCAGTACAATCCAGTATTCGCGCACGCCAGCTTCTTCGTAGAGTTCCAGCTTGTCGCGGGTGTCGCGGGCCACGTTGCCGGGGCTCACGATTTCGATAATCCAGTCGGGCGCGCCGAGGCAGCCGCGCTCATCGAGCTTCGCCGGGTCGCAGGCGACGCAGATGTCGGGCTGCACGACGGTTTCGATGCTGGCGTCGCCGTTGGGTGTGGCCCGGCTCAAGCGCACGTCGAAAGGAGCTGCGCAGGTTCGGCACTCTTTACCGCGCAGAAACCCGGCAATAGGGATGCTGACGTTGCGCGAAATATCCTGGTGTCGCCGCTTCGGGGCCGGGCTCATCGGGCGAACTTTTCCCTTGATTAGTTCCACCCGCTCAGTAAATTGCCAGGTGAGGTAGTCGGCATAAGTGTAGCGCTGGGTGAGGTCGAGCTGGGAAAACTGGGTGATGGGCAGCATGACGGAAGCGGAAAAGGCGTCAAGCAAGATACGTAACTCAGCCCGCGTCTGCCGACCCGCCCCAACACGCCAACGGCCCGGCAGTACGAAACTGCCGGGCCGTTGCATGACCGAAACACGGGGGCAGTTAGGCTTCACCGCGGGCCGGGTAATTCTTGTCTTTCACGAACCTGAGGCCGCCGAGCAGGTCCTCGAAATCGGGGCGGGTGAAGGGCATGGTTTGGATGGAGGCGGCGTAGAGCGTGCCGTCGGGGAGCACCAGAAACAGGCCGGGTTCACTGAATTCGGCCGGCTCCGAGTCGCTGATGCCCTTGGAGATGTACAGGCCCCACTCGCGGGCTTTCTCGGTGCTCAGGCCGTAGCCCAGCGGCACGTCGGCAATTTTCCAGTCCTGCTTGGTTTGCTCGGCCAGCTCCAGGGTGTTGGTCGAAATGGCCACGGCCTTGATTCCAAGGGCCTCAAAGTCGGCGAGCTTTGTTTGCAGCTGCTGCAGGTTTTTGCGGCAAACCGGGCAATGGTGGCCGCGGTAGAATACCAGCATCGTCATGTACTCGGGCTTGGCATCGGCGAGGCTGAAGCTACCGCCGCCAATCAGGTCAACTTTGAGGCTAGGGACTTGGGTTGTGGGCTTGATCATGAAGAAGAATCTTGGTTGAATATATATGTATCTACATGAGTTTACGCCGACAGCTGATGCATTGTTGTGCAGACCGTGGCCGGCTGGCCTGCTCGGGCAATCGGGGCGACTAGTTATAATAGCGGTAGCGCGACTCCGAAAAACGGCAGTAGCGCGAAGCTCCAGCTTCGCGTATCGTTGCTGACGGCCATACGACCTCGTTAATCGATACGCGGAGCTGGAGCTTCGCGCTACAAGCATATAGCCCACGCCCCTACCCCACAAATGGCCCTTTAAACTGCGGGGCGGCGCGCTTCTTAGAGGCCTGCTCGTAGGCGTAGGCCAGGCCCAGCAGCGGGCCTTCCTGCCAGGGCGCGCCCACAAACGACAAACCTACGGGCAGGCCGTGCGCCTGGCCCATAGGCACCGTAACGTGCGGGTAGCCCGCCATAGCGGCCGGCGATGAAAAGCCCGGCCCGCCGCCCGAGTCGCCGTTGATCAGGTCGATGCAGCGGGCGGGGGCGTTGGTGATGGCCACGATGGCGGCCAGGCGGTTCTTACTCAGTACGCCATCAAGAGCAGCGCGGGCCCCACCCTGCGACTTTTTGAGGGCCGTTTGGTAGGCGGGCGTTTTCAGGTCGCCAAGCTTTTCGGAGGCTTCCAGGATTTCCTGCTGGAAGAAGGGCATGGCTTTGCCCTTGTTTTCGGTGTTGAATTTGATGACGTCGGCCAGGGTTTTCACCTGCGCGCCGGCCGTAGCCAGGTACTGGTTTACGCCGTCCTTGAACTCATACAGCAGCACGTCGTACTCGGCCTGCCCGAGCGGGTCGGTGAGCTTCTCGACTTCGACTTCCACAATGGTCGCGCCCTGGGCTTTGAGTACTTCCAGGGCCGCCAGCAGTAGCGGCACGGCTTCGGAGGAGCCCGTGAGGTGGCCTTTCTCCACGCCCAGGCGCTGGCCCTTTAGGGCGTCGGACTTGAGGAAAGTGGTGTAATCGGGGGCAGCTTTGCCGGTACCGGCTTTGGTGGCCGGGTCGCGGGGGTCGGGGCCGGCGAGGGGGCCCAGCAGCAGAGCCGCGTCGTGCACGGTGCGCGTCATGGGGCCGGCCGTGTCCTGGGTGGCCGAGATGGGGATGATACCGGCACGGCTCCAGAGGCCCACCGTGGGTTTCACGCCCACCAGCCCGCTGCACGAAGCCGGCGACACAATGGAGCCATCGGTTTCGGTGCCGATGGCAGCGGCGCAGAAGCTGGCCGCCGCCGCCGCGCCCGAGCCGGCTGAGGAGCCGCTGGGTGTGCGGTCGAGGATGTAGGGGTTTTTGGTCTGGCCGCCCACGCTGCTCCAGCCGCTGGTGCTGCGCGTCGAGCGGAAGTTGGCCCACTCGCTGAGGTTGGTTTTGCCCAGTACCACGGCCCCGGCGGCCCGCAGCTTCTCTACAATAAAGGCATCCTGCTTGGCCCGGTGGCCGGCCAGGGCCAGCGAGCCGGCGGTGGTGGGCTGCTGGTCGGCGGTGTCGATGTTATCTTTCAGCAGAATGGGAATACCGTGGAGCGGCCCGCGGATTTTACCTTCCTTCCGCTCCTGATCGAGGGCGGCGGCCAGATCGAGGGCTTCGGGGTTGGTAAGCAGCACCGCGTTCAGCTTCGGGCCCTGCCGGTTGAGGGCCTCAATGCGGTTAAGGTACAGCTCGGTGATGTCGCGCGAGGTCATTTCGCCGCGGGTCATCTTGTCCTGCAGCTCAGCCAGCGTAAGTTCGAGCAGCGCAAAGTCGGCAGTTTCGGGGGTGGCAGATGCGTCTCCGGAGGCAACTTCAGCGGCCCCGGCGGCAGCCGGGGTTTGGTCGGCGGGCGCGGAGCAGGCGGCCAGTGAGAGAACGGACAGGCTCAGGCCGGTGAGGGAGCCCTGGCGCAGGAAGATTCGACGGTTCATGGGATGGGTGGGTTTAGGGCTTCAATATAAGGCCGGCGCGGCTTGAAAACCCGGCTGTAATTTCGGGGCTAGTATCTTCGTTGCTGCCGCCCGCTGCCAGGGCCGGGGCTGCCTCCACGGCCGCACCGGTGCATTCTGCGTAGTAGGTGGTCCGCCTCCTATCTGTAGCAGCTGTTTAAAAAGCCGTTCATTCGGATGCGCACGTCAGGCGTTATCTGGCTTTTTACATAGCTTCATACCTTACTCATAAGCCGCCTGCTCCTATTTTGACCGTGTTTTCAGCCCCTTCGCCGATGCTCGCCATAACCTCGCTGCTCAACCCGCAGAACGCCGACCGCATCAACTCCATTATCCGTAGCCTGGAAACCGAGTTTGGCCTCGACGATGTGCAGGCCACGCCCGATCCGCACATTACCTACCAGCTGGCGGGCGTGCGCAAGGGCGCGGCCCTGCGGCAGGTGCTGCGCGACGTGGCCCGCAACACCCGCCCGTTCGAGGCCCACACCACCGGACTGGGCATTTTTCCGGGTCCCAACCCCGTTATATATATTCCGGTGCTGCGCTCCGACGCGCTCAACCAGCTCCATCACCGCGTGCGGCAGGCCACCGCACCGCTATGCCTGCGCACCGACAGGTTCAGCGGCCACGACTGCTGGCTGCCGCACATTTCGCTGGCCCTGCACGACACCACGCCCGAGCTGTTGGGCCCGGTGATGCAGTACCTCAACCAGCAGACCTTCGATTTGAAGCTCAACATTACCAACCTGGCCATTCTGCGCCAGGAGGGCGATAAGTTTACGGCCGAGAAGGTCTTCGACTTCGAGGGGCACAAGCAGGAACCGGTGCCGGCGTTGTCCGTCCCCGAAAACCAGGCGATGCCAGGCTGCAACTAATTATCTGGCAGGCAGTTTTTGCCAGCCGGGCCGGCGCTTGGCTTCTGGCATGCAAAACTGCCCGCCAGCCCCGACCTTTGCCGTTCACTAATTCCCTGTTCTATGTACCCTACCCTGCTACTCATCCACTCCTGGACCCGCTGGCTCGTCCTTGTTTTTGGTCTGATTGCCATTTTCCGGGCTTTCTCGGGCTGGCAGAACCGTAGCCCGTTCACTGGTGCCGACAACGGCATGGGCGCGTCGTTTGTGGGCTCGATGCACCTGCAGCTGTTGCTGGGCCTGATTCTGTACTTCATCAGCCCGGTGGGTGCCAAGGCCTTCGAAACGGCCGGCGGCGCTGTAATGAAGGATGCAACGAGCCGTTTCTTCGCCGTGGAGCACCTGGTGGGCATGATTCTGGCCGTGATTGTCGCGCAGGTGGGCCGTATCCTTTCCAAGAAAGCGCCCGATCCGGTGCTGAAGCACAAGAAGGCCTTTATCTGGTTTACGGTGGCGCTGCTTATCGTGCTGCTGATGATTCCGTGGGGCATCTGGAACCCGGCCCGGCCGCTGTTCCGCTAGGGGCCGGCGCTGTCCCGTTTTTCCTTTAAAGGCGCTCCGCGCCGGACTGCCCGCGGGTGGTTCGGCGCGGAGCGCCCGTTTTACCGCTTCCCGATTACTGCCCGGTTTTTGCTGCCGTGTCGGCTTTGGTTTCGTCTGTTAGGTTACTGCTGTTGCGTTTCGTTGTTTTTTTCTGCCTGTTCTGCCTTTTTGCACTCCCTGTTTTCAGCCAGCGTGGCCCCACGGCCGTTGCTCGCTCCGGCGAGGGGGCCCACGCCCTGCTTCGCCGCAACGGCTTGCCCGATACCCGGCACTTCCAACAGTTTCTGACCCTGAACCAGGGCCGCCTGACGGCCAAAGGGGGCCTGATAGCGGGCCGCACCTACCGCCTGCCGGCCCGGGGCAAGGCCAGTCAGGCCGCCGCCACACCGGCTCGGCACCCCGCTGGGAGTTCGGCTGCGGCGCTGCATGCCCCTGTTTTCGGTTCTAAATACAGCCGCGTACGGGTGCTCGACCGCTCGATGCGCGGGGCCGTGTATTACCTCTCGCCCGGCCACGGCGGCCCCGACCCGGGGGCCGTGGGTAAGTACGGCCCGCACCGGCTGGCCGAAGACGAATACGCCTACGACGTAACGCTGCGCCTGGCCCGGCGACTGATGGAGCACGGCGCTACTGTGTACATGCTGGTGCAGGACCCTAACGACGGCATCCGCGACGAGCAGTTTCTTAAAATCGACCGCGACGAAGTAACCTATCCGCGCCAGCGCATTCCGCTTAACCAGCTGGCCCGCCTGCGCCAGCGCATCACGCAGGCCAATAAGCTGCATGCCCGCCACAAAGGAGCCTACCAGCGGCTACTGGCACTGCATGTGGATAGCCGCAGCCAAGGGCAGAAAATCGACGTTTTCTTCTACCACCACGCCAACAGTACAGCCGGGGCACGCACGGCCCGCAACATTCACCGGGTGTTCACCAACCGCTACGCCCGCTCGCAGCCCAACCGCCCCTACTCGGGCAATGTGCTGCCCCGCAGCTCGCTCTACGAAGTGCGCAACAGCCACGCTCCGGCCGTATTCATGGAGCTGGGCAACATCCACAACACCCGCGACCAGCCCCGCTTCCTGCTCCCCGACAACCGCCAGGCCCTGGCCAACTGGATTTACGAGGGCCTGCGGGCAGACTATAAGGGACGATAGAACGGTGTAGGGTGCGGGGCTTGCCCCCGCCCGCCGTTGAACGGGACCTGCTGTGGTCGTTCAACGGCGGGCGGGGACAAGCCCCGCACCCTACACCGTTCTTCTCACCTACGGGTTCATTAGCAGGAACAGCAGGTTGTGGTAGAGGATACCCTGCTCGCCGTCGTGGATGCCGTCGAGGCCGGCGTCTTCGAGCAGGGCTTCCACTTCTTCGTAGTCGCGCAGGAAGTCGATTTCCGGCTCCGGCTCGCCTGGAATCAGGGTGTGGGTGAGGTAGCGGCGGCGGGGTTCGAGGGTGATGTAGAGCTTCTGGTGCTCGGTTTGAGCGATGAGCAGGGCCGAACACGGAATCAGCACCTCGTCGCCGTCTTCGTCCTCTCCACGGGTATAGACGGTCGTTTTTTCGGCTTCGGTAGTGTGCTGGAGGAAGGTGTAGGTGTCGAGGGACATGGCGCGGCGGTGGAAGGTCGGTGGTAGGCCAAGGTACGCGGTTGAAGGCGGAAAGGACGACGTATTTAGGGAAGGTTGGCAGAAAGGGTAACTTCGCGGTACCCACATTTCCCTCCCACCCCTCATTCCCACCCCCATGACGAACCCCGCCGACCACGCCTGCATTGCCGGGCAGCGCCTGAACCCCGAGAGCCTGATGATGAGCTACGGCTACACGCCCGCCTGGAGCGAGGGCGCCATCAAGCCCCCCATTTTCCAGACGTCTACGTTCGTGTTCAAGAACGCTGAAGAGGGCAAGGCTTTCTTCGAGTTGGCCTACGGATTGCGCCAGCAGGGGCCCGATGAGGAAATGGGCCTCATCTACTCCCGCCTCAATAACCCCAGCCTCGAAATTCTCGAAAACCGGCTCACGCTTTGGGATGAGGCCGAGGAAGCTGCCAGCTTTGCCTCGGGCATGGCCGCCATCAGCACCACCCTGCTGGCCCTGCTGCAGCCCGGCGACGTAGTGCTGCACTCCGAGCCCGTGTACGGCGGCTCCGATTTCTTCCTGAAAAACGTGCTGCGCAAGTTCGGCATCGAGGCCGTGGGCTTCCGCCCCAGCGCCAGCCCCGAAGAAATGCAGGCTCAGGCCGCGGCCATTGCTCCTGGCCGCCTGGCCATGGTATACGTGGAGACGCCCGCCAACCCCACCAACCACCTCATCGACCTGGATGCCTGCGCCGCCCTGGCCCGCCAGTACGCCACGCCCGACAAGCCCGTGCGCTTCGTGGTCGACAACACCTTCCTGGGCCCCGTATTCCAGCACCCGCTCAAGCACGGTGCCGACGTGGTGCTGTACTCGGCCACCAAGTTTCTGGGTGGCCACTCCGACCTGATTGCCGGCGCCGCGCTCAGTAGCCACGCCCTGATGAAAGAAATCAAGGCCATGCGCACGTTCATGGGCACCATGTGCGACCCCAACACCGGCTGGATGCTGATGCGCAGCCTCGAAACGCTGAAGCTGCGCATGGAGCGCGCCGCCCAATCGGCCCAGACCATTGCCGACTGGCTGCGCGAGCACCCGCTGGTAGCGCGCACGCACTACCTCACCCACCTCGAAGGCAACCCCGTGCAGCAGGACATCTACCGCCGCCAGTGCCTCTCGCCGGGCTCCATGATTTCGTTCGACATCAAGGGCGGCGAGGCCGAGGCTTTCCGCTTCCTTAATGCTCTAAAACTCATCAAGCTGGCCGTGAGCCTGGGCGGCACCGAAAGCCTGGCCGAGCACCCCGGTACCATGACCCACTCCGACATCACCCTCGAAGATCAGAAGGAAATGGGCATCACCCCCCAGATGATTCGCCTGAGCATCGGCGTAGAAGACCCCCAGGATTTGATGCTGGATTTGGGTCAGGCCTTTGAAGCCGTAGGGATGGTGAGAGAAGTTGCGGTGGCGGAAATGGCGTAGGTTAATGCCGCACAAGCAACAGAAACCACTTATGAGAAAAAAGCTGTTTAGGAAGTCAAAGGACCGTCATGCTGAGCGCAGTCGAAGCATCTCTACCGCTTCGTAGCAGTTGTTCAACGAAGCGGTAGAGATGCTTCGGCTCCGCTCAGCATGACGGTCCTTTGACTTCCTAAACAGCTTCAAAGAGAGCAGTAGCAGTAATTACTATCGTAGGAGCAGTTATCTGGGGAGCAACTGTGCTCTGGTTTTTTATAAACAGCATCTCCGGTAGAGCGGGAGAAAGTATGAGCAGACCAGCTATTATTGGCATTGGAATCTTATTCCTAATTTTTTCGATTTCTACCGTTCTCTACGTAGTTCGGACACGTTTTGGTAAATGATGAGATTACGAAAACGAAACAGGCCCGCCACTGAATATCAGCGGCGGGCCTGTTTATTAGCTATTTTTTCCATATCCTCTTCCGCCAAACCAGCCTGTTTCAGCAGGTGAACCAGACCAGTAGCAGTAATACAAGCGCCGCCAAAACTACCATTTCATACCACTGGCGCACCTAAACAATTTCAGAACAAACAATTTGAAATTGTTTGTTCTGAAATTGTTTAGCTTCATGGGACTACTTCATCTTTGGCTATGGATAACCGTATGCTTCGTGCGCACTTTGGGCTGACTCAGGCTATGCTGGCCGACTGGCTGGGAGTTGCGCGCTCCTCTTTGGCACTGGCGGAACTGGGGTATCAGTCGGATACCTCGGAGCTAGGGGGGCAGAACGCGCGCCTGACGCTGGCCAGCCAGGGCCTCGTGTACGATGGCACGGGCGGCAGCTTTCGGGCCCCGTCCGCTCTGCCCGAACCGTTGCCTGATGTAGCGGAGCTGAGCTACCGGTTACGCCAGTGCCAAGCGAAAATCCAGGGCCTGGAGCTGCAACTGACAATCCTATCCCGCCGGGCTGCCCCCTACGTGGCCCGACTGGCCGCTGCCCCGGCCCTGCGCGCCTACCCCGGCCCCATCGCCAACCCCGAGGACAAAACGAACTGGCTCACAATCTTCGAGCTGGAAGCTCGCCGCCAGCTGCGCAACAACTGCGGCGCCACGGCCCGGCTGCTGCTCGAAGCCCGCCTCGCCGGGATGCAGCGCGAAGCCGAGTTGCTAACCGAAGCACTGGCCGCTGGCATCAGCGGAAACACTCAGTAAACAGGCCCGCCGCTGAACGTCAGCGGCGGGCCTGTTTGCGTGAGAGACAAAATCGAGTAGATTTACCGTCAGCAAATCTCACTCCTCATGCAACTAACTTCTACCCCTGCACCTACCCAAGACCTTGCCTTGGCAGGTCCGGCAGAAACTCCGGTATTAAGTGCGGCGACATTCACCCCGACAGCCACTGCGCACGGCCCGGCCCACTGCCTGAACTGCGGCCACCCCGTGCCCGACCGGTTTTGCGGGCAGTGCGGGCAGGACGCGCACCACACGCACCGCCTCACGCTGAAAGACATGCCCCACGATGTGCTACATAGCATCTGGCACATCGACAAAGGCATTCTGTACACGCTGCGCACGATGGTACGGCGGCCGGGGGCCACCATTCGGGCCTACCTGGCCGGCAAGCGCGTCGACCATTTCCGGCCCTTGTCGCTGCTGTTCATGATAACCGGCTTCTACGCGCTGCTTTCGGCGGTGTTGCACATTGATATGGTAGGACCTAGAGACCTAACCATGCCCGATGTCGTGTGGCAGATGCAGGTAAAGTCGACCACCTTCTTGGCCAAATACATGAGTTGGTGCTACGTAGCCATGGTGCCGGTGTGGGCGCTGTTTGCCAGATTGTTTCTGAAGAAAGGAGGTTTCAACTACGCCGAATGCCTGATTATTGCAGCGTTTATCACGGCTATTTCCAACTTCTTCGCTCTCTTCATGCTACCCGTTCTATACCACTATAACGGTACGCCCCAGATTAAAACAGCCGCCTTTATTTATGCGTGTTTCTCTTTCGTCTATGTATCCTGGGCCTACAGTACTCTGCTTAAACACACCAAAATCAAGCTGCCCGGCCGCCTCTGGCGCGGCTTCATGACCTTCTTTTTAGGCTACCTGACCTGCGTGCTAGTTATTACCCTGACAACCTACGCCCTGAATTGGTCGATGTTTAAAGCGTCCATGAAGGCGCAAATGCAACAGCAGGCCCAGGCGGCGAAGGCGGCCAAACCAATGTAACAAGCCGCTAATCTCACAAAAACCCAAACGCCCGTCGCTACTGAGTAGCGACGGGCGTTTCTGCTGCAGTTCGATTATGATTTACTGCCCCAGCACGATGGCAAAAATCAGCGGCGCTACAATCGTAGCGTCCGACTCGATGATGAATTTGGGCGTGTCCTGGCCCAGCTTGCCCCAGGTGATTTTCTCGTTGGGCACGGCCCCCGAGTAGCTGCCGTAGCTGGTCGTCGAGTCCGAAATCTGGCAGAAGTAGCCCCACAGCGGCACCGTGGTGCGGCCCAGGTCCTGGTGCAGCATGGGCACCACGCAGATGGGGAAGTCGCCGGCAATGCCGCCGCCAATCTGGAAGAAGCCAACCGGGCTTTCGTCGGTGGCCTGCTCGGTGTACCAGCCGGCCAGGTAAATCATGTACTCGATGCCGGTGCGCACGGTGTGCACGTTCTTGATGTCGCCCGAAATGACGTGGCCGGCGAAGATGTTACCCAGCGTGGAATCTTCCCAACCGGGGCAGATGATGGGCAGGTTTTTCTCGGCGGCGGCCAGCATCCAGGAGTCCTTGGGGTCAATCTGGTAGTACTGCTCCAGCTCGCCGCTCAGCAGAATCTGGTAGAAGAACTCGTGCGGGAAGTACTGCTCGCCGGCCTTGTCGGCCTTCTCCCAGAACTTGAGCACCGAGTGCTCCAGGCGGCGCATGGCCTCCTCCTCGGGGATGCAGGTGTCGGTTACGCGGTTCATGTGGCGCTCCAGCAGGGCCTGCTCGTCGGCGGGCGTCAGGTCGCGGTAGTTGGGCACCCGCTCGTAGAAATCGTGGGCTACCAGGTTGAAGATGTCCTCTTCCAGGTTGGCACCCGTGCAGCTGATGACCTGCACCTTGTCCTGCCGAATCAACTCGGCCAGTTGGATGCCCATTTCGGCGGTGCTCATAGCGCCGGCCAGCGTTATCATCATCTTGCCACCGTCGGCGAGGTGCTTGTTGTAGCCCTCGGCCGCATCAATGAGGGCGGCGGCGTTGAAGTGGCGGTAGTGGTGCTTGAGGAAATTGGTGATTTGCATTTTTAGGAGCTTCAGGCCTCAAGCTGCAAGCTGCAAGCTCTATGGCAAAACGAAAAACAGATGATTTAAATAGTCCTAACTGAAAGCTTGCAGCTTGTAGCTTGAGGCTTGCAGCTCAAAACAGCTATACCGGTTCCTCAATCATGAGGTTGTGGTTGGTGTAGATGCAGATGTCGGCGGCGATGTGCAGGGCTTCTTCCACCATCTGACGAGCCGTGAGGTGGGGGGCGTGCTTTTTCAGGGCCAGGGCGGCGGCCTGGGCGTACATCGAGCCCGAGCCGATGGCGGCCACGTCGTTGTCGGGCTCCAGCACGTCGCCGGTGCCGGCAATGATGAGCAGTTCGTCCTTGTCGCAAACCACCATCATGGCTTCGAGCTTGCGCAGGTATTGGTCTTTGCGCCACTCCTTGGCCAGCTCGATGGCCGCGCGGCGCAGCTGGCCGTTGTAGCCCCCCAGCTTCTCCTCGAACTTGTCGAGCAGCATAAACGCATCGGCCGTGGAGCCGGCAAAGCCGGTAACCACTTTGCCCTCGTGGAGCTTGCGGACTTTGCGGACGTTGCTTTTGGCTACGTGCTTGTCCATGGTAGCCTGGCCATCGGCCCCGAGGGCCACCTGGCCGTTATGACGGACGCCGAGGACGGTAGTAGAGCGGATTTTCATTGGATAGTTGTCAGTTGGGAGTTGTCAGTTGTCGGGGAAAAGCCTGTCATCCTGACGAAGGAAGGACCTTACCCCGGTTGGCTGCCACGCTGGTGCGCTGGCAGTTCCCGCAGGATAAGGTCCTTCCTTCGTCAGGATGACAGCTTAGGCACAGCTGACCGCTGCTTAGAATCGGGCCTGCAATTTAGCAAAGTAAAACCGCCCGTTCGCGCCCATCTGCACCGGGTCCCAGGCACCGCCGGTTTCGGTGAGCTGCGGATTGAAGAGCGTGGGGTAGCGGTTGAACAGGTTGGTGCTGCCCGCAATCAGCTGCAGCTGGTTGGTCAGGGCGTAGCTCAGCGTCACGTCAGTCGTCATGCGGGCGTCGTAGTTCATCGGGTTGCCGTCCCAGTCAATCAAATCCACGCCGGCAAAGCGCACGAACCGCACCAGCGTCCCGAACCGGGCCACCTGGTAGTCGAAGGTGAGGTTGATTTTCGACGGCGGGGCCGACGCCTTCACGAAGGCCTGCTCGCGGGGTCCGAAGAAATCGTCCTCACGGCCCGCCAGCCGGCCCGAAGTCTGCACCCGGTCGATTTTCAGCTGGTTGAAGTTGGCGGCCAGCGTGGAGTTGAGGCGGCCGGCCGTGCCCAGCTGGGCCGTGTGGTTGAGCACCACATCGAGGCCCAGTGAGCGGGTGTCGGCGGCGTTGGCAAAGAACTGCGCCTGCCCCACGTTCAAGGCCACTAGGTCGGGCCCGATAACCGGGTCGTCGTTGCCGAACTGGCTGGTGAGCACCACGCGGTCTTTTACCTTGATGTAGTAGCCGTCGAGCGTCAAACTCAGCGCCGAGCCGATGCGGCTGGTGAGGCCCACGTTGGCGCTGTTGGAGGTTTCCTGCCTGAGAGCCGGGATGCCCAGTTTCTGGGTTAAGGCGCTGTTGTTGCGTGCCAGCAGCACTTCCACCGCCTGGCCCTGGATGAAGTTGGTGAAGGTGGAGTTGAAGTTGATCTGGGCCAACGACGGGGCCCGGAAACCGGTGCTGTAAGTGCCGCGCAGGGTCAGAAACTCGGTCAGTTTATAGCGGGTCGAGGCCTTGTAGTTGAGCGTGCTGCCGAAGTCGGTGTAGTGCTCGTAGCGCAGGGCGCCGGCCAGCAGCCAGCGCAGCGTTACGTTCAATTCGGCATCGGCGTACACGCCCACGTTGTCGCGGTCGGCCTTGATGGCGTCGGTGGGCTGGAACCCCGGAAAGCCCTGCGAGCCGCTGGCGTTGCGCTCCTCATCGGGCGTGCCGGCCGGGTCGTAGTTGCGGTACGAGGCTTCCTCGCCCGCGAAAAGCGCGTACCATTCGCGCCGGAACTCGGCCCCGGCAGCCACGTTCAGGCTGCTCAGCACGGCGCCGTAGTTGCGCGTCAGGCCCAGGTTCACCACGTTCTGCTGCAGCTGGAAGCCGCCGGCATCGAAGGTAGTGGGCGAACTGGCTCCCAGCGAGGCGTTGAGCGAGTTTTCCACGCCGTAATCGAAGCGGTTGGAGCCGAAGTTGTTGCTCAGGTCCAGGTCCCAGCCGCCGAGCTTGGTGCGCACGCCTGCCACGGCCGACACATCAATAATGTCGCTGGTGATGATGGGGTCGAAGCCGTTGGGGTAAATGGCGGGCACGTTCCGGTCATCGTCGGGGAAGCGGGTCCAGGCGTAGGCGTCGCCCCGGCGCTTGTTGGCCCCGCCAAACACATAAATATGGGTCTGGTCGGTGAGAGCGAACTTGGAGTTGAGGTAGCCCGAGAGGTTCGACACTTTAGGGTCGCCATACTCGCGGCGGGCCAGGCCATCGGGGGCCGGCACGGCCGCGCGCTGGGTGTGCTGGCGCTGGTTGAAATCAACCGTGGTGTTGATGAAGCTGCCCTTCTCGCCCAGCCCGAGGCCGTAGTTGAGGTTGGCGTTGAAGTTGCCGCCGTCGAATTTCTGGTCGTCGCGGCGGTATTGGGCGTCGTAGGCCCCGTAGTTCACGCTGGCCGTCAGCTCCTTCACCGAGCTTTTGAGCACGATGTTGATAACGCCCGCAATGGCATCGGAGCCGTACTGGGCCGCCGCGCCGTCGCGCAGAATCTCAATCCGCTCGATGCTGGCGGCCGGAATCACGTTCAGGTCGGTGCCCGTGTTGCCGCGCCCCCGCGAGCCGAACAGGTTCACCAGCGCCGATTGGTGCTGGCGCTTGCCGTTCACGAGCACCAGCGTCTGGTCGGGCCCAAGGCCGCGCAACGAGGCCGGGTCCACGTGGTCGGCGCCGTCGGAGCCGGTCTGGCGGTTGGAGTTGAACGAAGGCGCCACGAATTGCAGCAGCTGGTTCACGTCGAGCTGGCCGGTTTTGGTGGTCACCTCGCGCAAATCGATGATATCGACCGGCGAAGGCGAGTCGGTGATGGAGCGGTTCTGGCTGCGCGAGCCTACTACCTGCACGTCGCCGAGGCTGTTGGTGGCATCGGCCAGGCGCACGCTCACCTCCCCACTGCCGGCTACCTCCTGCGCCCCGTAGCCGATAGAGCTAATTTGCAGGCGGGGCGAAGCCGTGCGGGCCTTCAGCACGAAGCGGCCGTCGTTGTCGGTGGCCGTGCCGTTGTTGGTGCCTTTTTCCACCACCGTAGCCCCAATAACGGGTTTGCCGGCACCGTCGAGCACCTGGCCCGAAATGCTCTGACCCTGTCCGTAGGCGGTGGCGGTGGCCACGCCCAGTGCAATTGTCAGTAAAGTCTTTTTCATAGGTATACTGGATTGACCGGTGTGAAATCGGGTGCCGCCGAGGCAACGCCCACTGGCTGTAAGTATAGTTATTTTTATATGTAATCAATATGTTTCGATAGCAAATTACCACTGTATAGCTGGCAACAGCAGCCGGCCCGGTCAGCAGGCCAGACAGCGACCCGGACTTCGGCCCTGGCCTCTGGAAGCCGCAGCATTACCAAATCCGCACAAGCCCGTGTGGCCCCTTCCATCCCGAAGCAGCTTAGCAAAGGCCAACAAAAAAGCCAGCCCCGGGTGGGACTGGCTTTCCTTTATAACAAATGGGCCGAGTTAAATCAGCATGCGCAGCGGGTCTTCGAGCAAGCTCTTGAGCGTTTGCAGGAAGGCCGCGCCGGTAGCACCGTCCACCACGCGGTGGTCGCAGCTCAGCGTTACCTTCATGATGTTGCCCACGGCCAGCTCACCGTTTTTCACCACGGCCGTCTGCTTGATGCCGCCCACGGCCAGGATGCAGGCATCCGGCGGGTTGATGATGGCGGTGAACTCGTCGATGCCGAACATACCTAGGTTGGAGATGGTGAAGGTGCTGCCCTCCCACTCGGCGGGCTGCAGCTTCTTGCTCTTGGCCTTACCGGCCAGCTCTTTCACCTCGGTGGCAATCTGCGACATGCCTTTGCCGTCGGCGTTGCGCACCACCGGCACCAGCAGGCCCTCATCCACGGCCACGGCCACCCCAATGTTGATGACGTGGTTCTGACGGATTCGGTCGCCCAGCCACGAGGAATTTACGGCCGGATGATGGCGTAGTGCTACGGCCGCGGCCTTAATCACGAGGTCGTTGAAGCTGAGCTTAACGGGCGAGAGTTCGTTGAGCTGGGTGCGCACCTCCATGGCCCGGTCCATCAGAATTTCCATCGTCAGATAGAAATGCGGGGCCGTAAACAGGCTTTCGGAGAGGCGGCGGGCAATTACCTTGCGCATCTGCGACACCGGCGTGTCGGTATAGGTGCCGTCGGCGGGCTGGGCGACTGGGGCGGCAGGCGCAGCGGCCGGAGCCGGAGCCGGCTGGGCAGCCACCGGAGCCGGAGCTGCGGCGGGCTGAGCAGCCGGGGCCGCAGCGGGCGCAGCAGCCTGGGCGGGCGCGGCCGAAGCTGCTACGTCTTCCAGGTCGCGCGACACGATGCGGCCGTTTTCGCCCGAGCCTTTAATGGTGTTCAGGTCGATGCCTTTATCCTTGGCAATGCTTTTAGCCAGCGGCGAGGCGAAGATGCGGCCACCGGTGGCGGCAGGCGCGGCTTCGGCTACCGGGGCCGGAGCCGAGGTGGAAGCGGAGGCGGGAGCAACAACTTCGGCGGCAGCAGCCGGAGCCGGAGCTGCGTCGGAAGCACCGCCCGACTGGCCGCCGAGCATGGCCTGCACGTCGGCACCTTCTTCGCCGATAATGGCCAATACGCCATCTACGGGCACCGCTTCCCCTTCCTTGGGACCAATGTAAAGCAGCGTGCCGTCTTCGTAGTTGTCCAGTTCCATGGTGGCCTTATCGGTTTCCACTTCGGCCAGAATATCACCCGACTTCACCTTATCGCCCACCTTTTTCAGCCAGGCGGCAATGGTGCCCTCGGTCATGGTGTCGCTCATCTTGGGCATCCGGATGACCGTTGCCTTTTTGCCGTTGCCGGCCGGAGCCGCGGGCTTGGGAGCCTCCGCCTTGGCAGGCTCAGGTGCAGCCGGAGCCGGCGCAGCAGCCTTGGGAGCCTCGGGGGCAGCGGCCGGGGCTTCGGCAGCCGGAGCCTCTTCCGTTTCGCCGGTAGCGAGCTGGGCAGTTTCGGCCTGGGCGTCTTTCAGCAGGGAAGCAATGTCCTCGCCTTCCTTGCCTACAATAGCCAGTAGCCCATTTACTACCACCGCCTCACCTTCCTTGGGGCCGATGTAGAGCAGCGTGCCGTCCTCGTAGTTTTCGAGCTCCATGGTGGCCTTGTCGGTTTCGACCTCGGCCAGCACGTCGCCGGATTTTACTTTATCGCCTACTTTCTTGAGCCACGCCGCAATAACCCCTTCGGTCATCGTGTCGCTCATCTTGGGCATTTTTATGAGTTCGGCCATCTGCGTCGTCGTCGTTGGATTGAATAGGGTCAAAATTAGCCCGAAAATTCGGGGGAGCAAACGAAAGCAGTTTGCCATGATTGACCAGTGAAAGGGCGAATTTTCGCCGGCCGCAGTTTTACGGCCCAGCTGACAAGTGCATATCCCATAAAGGCGTACTCCACGGTCAGCGGAAAGTTACCGGCATCGCCCACCGCTCCTGCCCGCAGCCCCGGCGGTCGGCGCGGTCGGGCACAAAACGCAAAGACTGTAGCAAGGGAACCACCAGTGCCAGCAACTCCTGCCGTTGGGCCGCGCTCAGTTGCTGGCAATCGAGAGCGTACT
The DNA here is from genome assembly GCF_013377885.1 of Hymenobacter lapidiphilus. Taxonomy (GTDB): domain Bacteria; phylum Bacteroidota; class Bacteroidia; order Cytophagales; family Hymenobacteraceae; genus Hymenobacter; species Hymenobacter lapidiphilus. Next base: position 7,363 of record NZ_JABKAU010000037.1, on the reverse strand, counting down.
TTTTACCTGTTTTGCGCCAGGTTAGCCGGGCGCAGGCAATCGTAAACTCCTTTTTGTTGAGCAGCGAATCAACCACGAACTCCACAAATACCCGGCCTGCTAACTCCCGGTGATGAACGACGAGTGGAACGGGGGCAGGCTCAACTAGCCGATAGCAATACGCTGGACAACAGCCGAATCCACGAATAGTGTCTGGTTCTGCACCGTTCCAAACGCGGGTTGGATTAGCAGTGGCAGTATGAGCTGCGAAAGCACCAACGATGCTTACTAGCAGCCCGATTAGGATGGTCCTAGCCGTTCTCATTTGACATCCTGCAAATGCCTTGTGTCCAGAAAATTGCGCACCGTGAACAGCGAGCCGGTGAATTCCAGCTCGTAGAGGCCCAGGTTGTGGTGCTCGAAGTTTTTCATCTGGCTGAGCGGGTAGTGCAGCAGCTGGCACAGCAGCACCCGCATGGCCCGGCCGTGCATGCACACGAGCACCGTCTGCTCGCGGGGCCGGCTTTTCAGCAGCTCGATAAACGGGCGCTGGCGGGCCGCTACCTGCTCGGGGCTTTCGCCGCCTTCGAGGGCCGAGCTGGTGCGGCCAGCGTGCCAGTCCTGTAGCACGCGGTGGTACTCCTCGTCTTCTTCGGGCGTGATGCGGGTGCCCTCGCGGGTGCCCCAGCCGATTTCGTTCAGGCCGCCGTGGGCTTCGTGGGGCAGGCCCAGATCCAGGAAACCGGCCACCGACTCGTGGGTGCGGCGCAGCAGCGAGGTGTATACCTTGTCGAAGGGCACGTGGCTGTAGGCGGCGAAAAAGCGCGCTGCCTGCCGCCGGCCGGCCTCGTTGAGCGACGAATCGATGCCGCTGCCCTGCACGATGCCGCGCACGTTGAAGTCGGTTTGCCCGTGGCGAATCAGGTATATTTTTTTGACGCTCACTTTACCCCTAGTTTTGCGGTTTACGCTTGAAGCACTTCTAAAGCTACAAGCTTCAGGCCGCAAGCTGCAAGTTTTCGGGCGTTTTTTGTTGCCGGCCGGCAGCCATTCAGGTCTGTTCAACCAGCGCTTTTCCTCTCCCCTGCTCTGCTCATGACAATCGACCAACTCAAGCACTGGGTCAGCACCCGCCCCACCCTGGCCGATGCGCTGGGCATCGAACTCACGGCCCTCACGGCCGACTACCTCGAAGGCCGCATGCCCGTTGATGGGCGTACCCACCAGCCCATGGGCCTGCTGCACGGCGGCGCTTCGGTGGCGCTGGCCGAAACACTGGGCAGCATAGCGGCCCACACCCGCCTGGCCGACCCCACCAAACAAGCCTGCGTGGGCCTCGAAATCAACGCCAACCACATTAAAGGTGTGCGCGACGGCCACGTTATCGGGCGGGCCACGGCCCTGCACGTCGGCCGCCGCACGCAGGTCTGGGAAATCCGCATCACCCACGAAGAAACCGGCGCCCTGGTCTGCATCAGCCGCATCACTATGGCGGTTATTGATGTTTAGTAGGAAGTATTTGGTAGCGTGAGAAGTGAGGAAGGGTAACTCATGCTTTGAAGCTGTTTAGGAAGTGCCAGGAATCAATTAGGACGTCATGCTTCATCTGGCGTCCGCGCAGTCGAAGCATTACATTCTCTTTTCAGCATGACGTTCTTTTTTGCTCGTCACATCTTTTCTCCCGTTTCCCGGTTCCTACGTTCTTCCGCCGTAAGCCTCCCAAGCCCTTATTATGCTCCAATCCGTTGCCTGGAACCCTGATTTGCCGCCGGCCCAGCGGCTACGGCGGCTGGTGGCACTGGCGTTAAGCAGCGGCCGGCCGGTGGCACTGTGGCGGCTGCCCGGCGAGGCCGCCGCCCGACTGTGCCTGAGTTTGCGGGTGGAAGCGGCCTACGTGGGCCTGCCGCCCGCGCTGGAGGCCAGTGCCCCGGCCGGCTTTGCGTTCTTCCCCTTCCAGGATTCCGACCACAACCCGCCGCTGTTTTTGCCGGCCGACCTGTATTTTGACCTGGCCCGACCCGATGAGGTGCGCCTGAGCGCGGCGGCCGTCAGCCGGCTGCCCCAGCTGCGCCAGCAGTTTGCCGCGCTGGCCGACCCTGACTCGCTGGCCTGGCACGTGCGGCCCCGGCACGCGCCGCGGCCCGCCACCCGGCCCGAGTACGAGGCGCTGGTGCGGGCCGGAATGGAGGCCATGCGGGCCGGCACGGTGCAGAAAGTGGTATCGAGCCGGGCGGTGCATCGGGCGCTGCCGGCAGACTTTGATGCGCTGCAGGCATTCGAGGAGCTGCAGGGGCGCTACCCTACGGCCTTTGTGTCGTTGGTGAGTGCGCCGGGGGCCGGCACCTGGCTGGGAGCCACGCCCGAGGTGCTGGCCGAGGTGGGCGAAGACCAGGTGTTCCGGACGATGGCGCTGGCCGGCACCCAGCCGCTGCTGCCGGGCCACGCCCCGAGCGAGGCCATCTGGCGGCAAAAGGAAATTGAGGAGCAGGCGCTGGTTGCCCGCTACATCGTGAACTGTTTCAAGCAGGTACGGCTGCGCGAGTACCACGAAACCGGCCCGCGCACCGTGGCCGCCGGCGACGTGCTGCACCTGCGCACCGACTTTGCGGTGGACCTGCGCAACGTACCCTTCGCCACGCTGGGCACCGATATGCTGCGGCTGCTGCACCCCACTTCGGCCGTAAGTGGCATGCCCCGGCAGGCGGCTCTGGATTTTATAAAGCAGCACGAGGGCTACGACCGGGCCTATTACGCCGGCTTTCTGGGCCCCGTGAACCTGCCCGAGCCCGGCGCCGCCCGCCTCTACGTAAACCTGCGCTGCCTGCAGCTGCGCCCCGACCAGGCCGTGCTCTATGCCGGCACCGGCCTCACCCCCGACTCCGACCCAGCCAAAGAGTGGCAGGAAACCGAGATGAAACTCCGCACGATTGGGGCGGTTCTGGAGTGATTACAGACCTGAGTGGTTGTCATGCTGAGCTTGCCGAAGCATCTCTACCGCTTCGTTGCAGTAGTAGAGGGTTACCATTGCGGTAGAGATGCTTCGACTCCCCTTCGCTCAGCATAAAAACCACTTTTGCCCTTACAGTTAACCCCTCGCTTCTTTCACCTATCCATGTCCAATAGCCTGCAAGCAGTTCATAATATCCCCGAAATCTGTGCGCAGCTGGGCATTACCGATGTGGTGTTGTCGCCGGGCAGCCGGTGTGCGCCGCTGACCATTGCCTTCGCCCGCCACCCTGCTATTACGGTGCGGACGGTACCCGACGAGCGGGCGGCGGCCTTTATCGGGCTGGGGCTGGCGCAGGCGCAGCGGCGGGCAGTGGCGCTGGTGTGTACCTCGGGTACGGCCGGCCTCAACTACGCGCCGGCCGTGGCCGAGGCGTTTTTCCAACAGATACCGCTGGTGGTGTTCACGGCCGACCGCCCGCCGGAGTGGATTGACCAGCTCGACGGCCAGACCATTCGCCAGACCGACCTGTTCGGACGACATGCCAAGGGCTCATTTACATTTCCTGCCGACACCAGCCACCCCGATGCCGGGTGGCACGCGGCGCGCCTCGTGAGCGAAGCCGTAAACCTGGCCCAGCAGTTTCCGGCCGGGCCGGTGCAGCTGAATGTGCCGCTGCGCGAACCATTTTACCCCAAGCCGGATGAGGAGCTGGCGTTTGGGCCGGTGAAAGTGACGCGCGAGCTGCCCGGCCGGCCGCAGCTGCCAGCCGCCACGCTTCGGGAGCTGCGCGACACCCTGCACGACACGGCCCGGGTGCTGGTAGTAAGTGGCCAGCACCCGGCCGAAGTACCGCTGCGGCTGGCGCTGCGCGAGTTTGCCACCGCCTGGCAGGTGCCGGTAGTCGGCGACCTGATTGCCAACCTGCACCAGCCCGCCGCCACCGGCCACAACCAGCACCCACGCTTTACAGGCCGCCAGGATGTGTTTCTGACCGTACCCGAGCCCGGCCTGAAAGACGCGCTGCGGCCCGAGCTGCTCATCACCTTCGGCCAGTCGCTTATTTCCAAGGCCCTTAAGCTTTACCTGCGCCAGCACCGCCCCGCCCAGCACTGGCATATCCAGCAGGCCGGTCCGGTAGCCGATACCTTCCAGTCGCTCACCCAGGTTATCCGGATGGAGCCGGCCGATTTTTTTGCCGCACTCAGCGCTGAAAACGAAGATATTCATGGTCTGACAGAAAGCGTTGCACTTCCAGCGCCAACCGAGCCGGGCCGCAACGTACTACCCCCCGACGCGACCCGCGTAGCCCCGCGGCCCCGCCTGAACTGGTCGGCTCCGGCGGAGGCCGATACGGCCAAAGCGGCCTACCTGCGGCCCTGGCTGGCGGCCGAGAACTGGGCTACCGGCTTGCTCGCGGGCTTTATGCAGCGCGCTGACCAGCCTTTTAACGAGTTCACCACCATCTCCAGGGCCCTGCAACAGTTGCCCGATGGTGCTGCACTGCACCTGGCCAACAGCATGGCCGTGCGCTACGCCAACATTCTGGGGTTGCCGGCCGGGCACGGGGCCGAGGTGTTTGCGAACCGCGGCACCAGCGGTATTGATGGCTGCACGAGCACGACCGTGGGCGCGGCGCTGGCCCAGCCGGCCCGGCCGGTAGTGCTTTTCACCGGCGACGTGGCGTTTTTCTACGACCGCAACGCGTTCTGGCACAACTATCCCACGCCCAATCTGCGCGTTATCCTGCTCAACAACCACGCAGGCGGCATCTTCCGCATCATCGACGGGCCGCGCCAGCAGCCCGAACTGGAGGAGTTCTTCGAGACGCGCCAGCTGCTGACGGCCGCCAACACGGCCCGCGACTTCGGGCTGCGCTACTTCCCAATTTCCAGTTTCACTGAACTTGAAGCCGCCCTGCCGGTTTTCTTTGCGCCGGAAGGTGGCGCGGCCCTGCTTGAGGTCTTCACCGATTCGAAAACCAACGCCGAGTTTTTTGAGCAGTACCGTACCTTCGTCCGGACTTCACTTTAGAACTGCTCTGCGCACCACTGGGAAACCTGTGCGCGGAGGTAATCTTCTTTTACTATGTCAGAAAAAATCGAGTGGACTACCATCAAGGAGTTCAAGGAAATCCTGTTCACCCAGCACGGCGGTATCGCCAAAATCAGCATCAACCGGCCTGAGGTACACAATGCCTTCACCCCACTCACAGTGGATGAGATGATCCAGGCCATGCACATCTGCCGCGACCGGACCGATATCGGCGTGGTCGTGTTCAGCGGTGAGGGCGGTAAGGCCTTCTGCTCGGGCGGCGACCAGAGCGTGCGCGGCCACGGCGGCTACATCGGCGAGGATGCCGTGCCCCGCCTCAACGTGCTCGATTTACAGAAGCTGATTCGTTCGCTGCCCAAGCCCGTAATTGCCATGGTGGCCGGCTGGGCCATTGGGGGCGGCCATGTGCTGCACGTCGTCTGCGACCTGACCATTGCCGCCGACAACGCCCGCTTCGGCCAGACCGGCCCAAAGGTTGGCTCGTTCGACGGCGGTTTCGGTGCTTCGTACTTGGCGCGCGTGGTGGGCCAGAAGAAGGCCCGCGAAATCTGGTTCCTCTGCGACCAGTACGACGCCCAGGAAGCCCTCGATATGGGCTTGGTGAACAAGGTAGTACCGCTTGATAAGCTGGAGGAAACGACCGTGGAATGGTGCAACAAAATCCTGCAGAAAAGCCCCCTTTCGCTGCGCATGCTCAAATCGAGCTTCAACGCCGAGCTGGACGGGCAGGCGGGTATTCAGGAGCTGGCCGGCAACGCCACGCTGCTTTACTACCTCTCGGAGGAAGCAAAGGAAGGCCGCAATGCCTTCGTAGAGAAGCGCCAGCCCGATTTCGACAAGTATCCCAAGTTTCCGTAGCCCTTTAGGGTTGTTGCGCAACTGAAGAACGACCGTTGTGCTGAGCGTGCGGCGCATAGCGCCCGTGTCTGGAGCACCTTTACCGCTTTGCCAGGGCCGCTGACAGGCGCAGTATATCCGTCTTATTAGCACCGGCCTCAACCCCGGCTTCCGATGAAAAACCTGCTGTTTCTGTTGTTTCTGGGGGTGGCCCCGGCTGCTCCGGCCCTGGCCCAATCGACGACCGTTAAACCGGAAGTTGCCGTTGCCGACCAGCGCCGGCCGGTGCAGGTGCTGGAAGCCGCCTGCGGGCAGTGCCGGCTGGGCCTGCCGGGCAAAAGCTGCGACTTAGCGGTGCGTCTGAACGGCAAAGCCTACTTCGTAGACGGGACCCACATTGACGCGCACGGCGACGCCCACGCCGAGGACGGTTTCTGCCAGAAAACCAGGCAGGCACGGGTGCAGGGCGAAGTGGTGAACGACCGGTTTGTGGCCACGTATTTCCGGCTCCTGCCAGAAGCAGACAAGGCACCATAACGGCCTGAATTTTCACCGTACAATCAGCAATTCTCCAGCGCCACCCTCACCCGGTGGCGCTGTTGGTTTCCGGCAACCGGAGCGGCGGCCACGTACAGAATTCGGCCGAAAAAAGCATGTAATATGGGCACAGCACTTCTATAAGGCAGAATGCATCGTATAGGCCAATTCGACTGCACACCTTAATTCCCTGCCTCATGGAACAGCATCACTACCGCCGGTTTTTCATAATGCTTGGCGTCTCGTTCGTTGTCATGTATAGCGTGATGTATCTGAATACCTACGCGCTGGACCACGTGTATTTCAGCCTGACGCGCTTCTACATGACCGTGCTGATGATTACAGCCATGGCGCTTGTTATGCTGCTGTTCATGCAGAAAATGTACACCAATAAACGGCACAATGCGCTCATCATTGCGGGCAGTATTTCTGTGTTTATTACCGCGTTGCTGATGGTCCGTTCACAGACTTTTGTGCATGACACAAGCTGGCTGAAAGCCATGATTCCGCATCACTCCATTGCCATTATGGTCAGTAAACGGGCCACTATTCAGGACCCCGAAGTACGGCAGCTGGCCGACAGCATCATTGTGGCGCAGGAGCGGGAAATTAGCCAGATGAAGGCGATGATCCAGCGGCTGGAGCAGTAAGTACAGCGTGCTAAAACATAAAGCCCAACCCGCGGAACGTCTCGCACCAACTGTAGAAAATACGCATACGCGCATCGTGGCGCTCCTGGCGGCGGCGCTGGCGTGCCTCGCGGATAGCTTCGGCTGTCAGGCGCAGGCCGGCCAGGTGGTGGCGGGCAGTAACGTAGCGCCGGAACACAAACGTTCTGGCCAGCACGTACGGACTATTGACCGTGGAATCAGACATGGCAGTAAGGTTTGGTGAGAAGCTTAATATACGAAATGAGCGTTACTTTTCCTGCCCGGGCGGGGCCTATCGGCGGCACGAAGGAAGGCAGATAACCCCCCAATTCTTAAAAAACATACTGCCGTTATTACG
>NZ_JABKAU010000036.1 GCF_013377885.1 Hymenobacter lapidiphilus | reverse complement strand
CGTTGATTAATCGACTGCTAATGATGCCTACTCCAAAAAACAGGCAATTAAAACTATCCATTATCAGGATACAGGTGCTATGAATGAGGTTCTGAGTCACGAGGAAATCGGGAAACTGCTTGGTTCGTATGCCGCAATCGAAAAACGGTTTGCCGAGCTGCTGCTCGAAATAAAGCCGCAAAAATCCGGGTTATCGGCGTTTCTGGAGCGTCTGTTGTCATCCAAAAACCCCTATATCGGCCAGCCTGAGCCTATCTGGCGCCAGGAAACGGAGGATATAGTCCGGGCACTTGCAGTAGATGATAGGCAGGAGCTAGCCTCGCTGATGAATCTGCATGCCCTGAATGCCGCCATTGAAGCAGCGCGCCATCAGGATTCAACTTTGGCCCGGCACGCGGAGGCATTACGCCTCTATTCTGAACGAGTCAGAAACTTTACAGCCAGGCAATAAGCAACCTTTCAATCCTGACCCAAACTCCGTATCTTTGCGGCCCTGCCAGGGTGGCGGGCCGGCGCTTCGGCGTTGGGTATCAAGCAAAAACGCGCTGCGGAGGTGGGCCCTGCTCCCGGCGTGTACATCAGGGCACTGCAATACATCATGGCAGAGCAAGTAGAGTTAGTTGACAATTTCGACTGGGACAACGTGGACGCTAGCGGCTTCGGTGGTAACTATACCTCCGAGCAGCGGGCCGAAATGGAAGAGATGTACAGCGGTACACTCACTACCGTTCAGGAAGAAGAAGTAGTAACCGGCACCGTGGTTGGCATGACCGACCGCGACGTTATCCTGAACATCGGCTTCAAGTCCGATGGTCTGGTGCCCCTGTCCGAATTCCGCGACCTGCCCGACCTGAAGGCCGGCGACACCGTCGAGGTATTCATCGAGGAGCAGGAGAACGCCAACGGCCAGCTCATCCTGAGCCGTAAGAAAGCTAAAATCAAGCAGGCCTGGAAAGCCATCTACGACGCCCTGGAGAACGATTCCGTACTCGAAGGCGTGGTGAAGCGTCGCACCAAAGGCGGCCTCATCATGGACCTCGACGGCGTAGAAGCCTTCCTGCCCGGCTCGCAGATCGACGTGAAGCCTATTCGCGACTTCGACATCTATGTGGGTCGCCGCATGGAAGTGAAAGTGGTGAAAATCAACGCTGCGTTCGACAACGTTGTGGTATCGCACAAAGTGCTCATCGAGAAAGACCTCGAGAAGCAGCGCGAAGCCATCCTCAACAACCTGGAGAAAGGCCAGATCCTGGAGGGCGTTATCAAGAACATGACCAACTTCGGTGTGTTCATCGACCTCGGCGGTGTCGACGGTCTGCTGCACATCACCGATATCTCGTGGGGCCGCATCGCTCACCCGAGCGAAGTACTGCAGCTCGACCAGAAGCTCAACATCGTTGTGCTTGACTTCGACGAAGCCAAGAAGCGTATCAGCCTCGGCCTGAAGCAGCTGACCCCGCATCCGTGGGATTCGCTGCCCGAGGACATGGGTGTAGGCACCAAGGTGAAGGGCCGCATCGTGAACGTAGCCGATTATGGCGCATTCATGGAAATCATCCCCGGCGTAGAGGGCCTGATCCACGTGTCGGAAATGAGCTGGAGCCAGCACCTGCGCAACCCGCAGGACTTCATCAAGCAGGGCGACGTAGTAGAGGCGCAGATTCTGACCCTCGACCGCGAAGACCGCAAGATGAGCCTCGGCATCAAGCAGCTCAGCGAAGACCCATGGACGCGTGGCGACTTCGCCGACAAGTACGCCATCGGTACCAACCACAACGGCCTTGTGCGTAACCTGACCAACTTCGGCCTGTTCGTAGAGCTGGAAGAGGGTGTAGACGGCCTCGTGCACGTTTCGGACCTGTCGTGGACCAAGAAGATCAAGCACCCATCCGAAATGGTGAAGGTGGGCGACCGTCTGGACGTGGTAGTACTGGAGCTGGACGTAGCCAACCGCCGCCTGGCCCTGGGCCACAAGCAGCTGGAGGAAAACCCATGGGATACGTTCCAGACGGTATTCACTCCCGGTTCGGTTCACACGGCTACCATCATCGACAAGAACGACCGTGGTGCGGTGCTCGAGTTGCCTTACGGCATCGAAGGCTTCGCTTACCCCAAGTCGCTTCAGAAGGAGGATGGCTCGATGGCTGAGAACGGTGAGTCGCTCGAATTCCGCGTGATTGAATTCTCGAAAGATGACCGTCGCGTTGTGCTTTCGCACCAGGCTGTGTACAACAAGCAGGCTGAGGAAGAAGGCCGCGCTGCCAAATTTGCCAAAAAGAAGCCGTCGGCTGGTGCCGCCGGTGCTGCTTCGCAGGGCGAAGGCAAGCTGAGCGACATGAAGAAGACCACCCCGGCCGAGAAATCGACCCTCGGTGACCTCGACGCGCTGTCGGCTCTGCGTGACAAAATGATGGATAACGAGTCGTAAGACTCAGCGTTCAGTGCAAATAGGAGAGGCCCCGGCGCAAGTCGGGGCCTTTTTTTGGCCCTTGCTGATGGAACGTCACTTCGAGCGGAGTGAAGAATCGAGCGTACTGGGGTGGTAATGGTAGCCCAACGACGGGAGTTGTCATTGCAACCTCAACACGCGCGATTCTTCGCTCCGCTCAAAATGACGTTCTTTTCTAAGCGCTGTCTCCAAAAAAGAAGCTGCACGTCGCCAACGACTTACCCGCGGATGGCCCAAAAAAGGCGGCCGGGCTTTGGCTGGCTTTGGATTAAGACGTATGTTTGCATCCTCAAAGCCCTCCCGGTGACGTGACCGAGCGGCTAGGTAGAGGTCTGCAAAACCTCCTACGGCGGTTCGAATCCGCCCGTCACCTCTCTTTTTGCTCATTGCCTGAACCCCGGTTGATTCGTTTCAATCGGGGTTTTTTGCGCCCACATGAAATCGGCGGGCAGCAGAGGGAATGAAGCGGAAGGCTGCCACGCAACTACGGTTTTTTGGAGCGAAATTTAGCGGCCCGGCTGTAGTTAACCCGTGCATTATCCTTACATTCCGTTCCTGCGTAGAACGCGCACCAACTCGTCTTCTCTCTTCTCTTTCTCTTTATGAAAATTGTGAACCTGCGCACTATGCGCGGCCCCAGCTTCTGGTCTGTTAAGCATTACCGTTTGATTGTAATGAAAGTGGATTTGGAGGATCTGGCCGACAAATGGTCGAGCAGCATTCCGGCGCTGGCCGAGCAGCTACCCGGCCTGCTCCCCCGGCTGACCGACGCGCCACCCTCCGATGCCGATAAAGCCATCCTGAAGAAGCCCCCGCTTACGGCCGAGCAGCTCACCGACGGCGAACCGCTGGGCTACGTGCTGCAGCATGTGGCATTAGCCCTGCAGCGCACGGCCGGCATGCCCGTTTTCTGGGGCAAGTCGTACCCGGCCGAGCACGAGCCGGGGGTGGAGTTTGTGGTATTTGCCTACCAGGAAGAGCGGGCCGGCCGCATGGCTGCCGAGGCCGCCGTGCAGCTCGTTGATGATATCTGCCAGGGCCGGCCGGTAAGCATCGAGCGCACGATTGAGGAGCTGCACGAAATCAGGGAGGAAGAGTTTTTCGGGCCCAGTACCTGGAGCATAGTGTCGGAGGCTGCCTCGCGCAACATCCCGTACATCCAGCTTAAAAACAGCAGCATCATTCAGCTGGGCTATGGCGTCAACCAGAAGCGCATCTGGGCCACTACCACCAGCTATACCAGCCACGCCAGCGTGGAGGTAGCCGGCAATAAAAACCGCACCAAGGCCATGCTCGACGCGGCCGGCGTGCCTGTTCCCAACGGCACCACCGTGTATTCGGAGGACGAATTGCGGGAGGCTATTGAAGAGCTGGGCTTTCCGATTGTCACCAAACCGCTCAACGGCAACCACGGTCGCGGGGCCACCATTGGTATTAAGAGCTGGGTGGAAGCCGTAGAAGGCTTTAAGGCTGCCCGTGAGCACTCGCGGGCCGTAATTGTGGAGCAGCTGGTGCAGGGCCACGACTTCCGGCTGCTGGTGGTAAACGGCAAGCTGATTGCCGCTGCCAGGCGCACGCCGGCTGCCGTAACCGGCGACGGCCAGCGCACCATTCAGCAGCTGATCGATAAGGTGAACGAGGACCCGCGCCGCGGTGTCGGCCACGAGAAAGTGCTCACCAGCATCAAGGCCGACCAGCATACTCAGGACCTGCTGCTCACCCAAAGCCTGACGCTGGAGTCGGTGCTGCCTGCCGGGCAGGAGCTGTACCTGAAAACGACGGCCAACATCAGCACCGGCGGTACGGCCACCGATGTAACCGACCTGGTGCATCCGTACAACGTGCTGATGGCCGAGCGCGTGGCCGGCATCGTGGGCCTCGATATCTGCGGCATCGATCTGCTGACTTCCGATATTGCCATTCCGCTGAATGAAACCCGCGGTGCTGTAATCGAGGTAAATGCCGCTCCCGGCTTCCGGATGCACATTTCGCCCACCCAGGGTCTGGCCCGCAACGTGGCGGCTCCGGTTGTCGATATGCTGTTTCCGGCGGGCAGCAAAGCCCGGATTCCGATTTTTGCCGTAACCGGCACCAACGGTAAAACTACCACTACGCTGCTGCTGGCCCATATTGTGGCGGCCAAAGGCTACAAAGTGGGACACACCACTACCAACGGCATCTATATACAAGGCGTGCAGCTGCAAAGCGGCGACTGTACCGGCGGCCAGAGTGCCGAGTTTGTACTGAAAGACCCAACGGTAAACTTCGCGGTACTCGAAACAGCCCGCGGCGGTATGCTGCGCTCGGGCCTGGGTTTTCATACCTGCGACGTGGCCATTGTAACCAACGTAGCCGCCGACCACCTGGGCATGCGTGATATTTATACCGTGGAGGATATGGCGGCCGTGAAGGGCGTGCTGCCGCGCACGGTGCGCAAAAATGGCTGGGCGGTGCTCAACGCCGACGACGACCTGGTGTATGCCATGCGTGAAAAACTCGACTGCCGGGTGGCGCTCTTCAGCATGGATGAGCACAGCCCCCGCATCCGGGAGCACGCCGAGCATGGCGGACTAGCCGCAGTGTACGAGGAAGGCTATATTTCCATCTACAAAAACAGCTACAAGCTGCGCATCGACCGGGCGGCGGAGTTTCCGGTTACGTTTGGCGGACGGGCAACTTTCAACATCGAAAACGCCATGGCCGCTGCCCTGGCTTGCTACTGCTACGGGTTCGAAAAGGACGAAATCAAGCAGGCGCTCCGCACGTTTGTGCCTTCGGGCGTGAAAACGCCGGGCCGTATGAACGTGTACAAGTTCCCGCAGTTCGAGGTGATTGTGGACTATGCCCATAATGCCCACGGCATGGAGAAGTTCGCTCAGTTTCTGGAAGCCACCGAAGCCACCCATAAAGTAGGCGTGATTTCGGGCCTCGGCGACCGGCGCGACGAAGACACGCTGGCGTTTGCCCGTATTGTGGGCCGTGTATTCGATGAGGTAATACTGCGCCAGGACCGCGACCTACGCGGTAAAACGGCCGAGCAACTGCGCGAGCTGATGACGGAGGGACTTCGCCTCGACGCCCCCGATATTACCATCACGTACATCGAAAACGAGATGGAAGCCATGGACCACGTGCTGCAAACTGCCCGGCCTGGTTCGCTGATTGTCATGTTCACCGAAGATATTAAATCGACGCTGCAGAAGCTCGACGAGTTCGAGGCCCAGATTGCCACGAATCACGGATAAGGCACCCCGGACTTCCCGGATTCTGTAGTCAACAAAAAGAGCCACCTCGTTAGGGGCGGCTCTTTTTGTTGACTAGCGTCTGGCTCGGAGTTGACAACCGGGCCAGTTACAACGCTGGTAATTCGGTCGCTCTACTTAAGCGTGAAGGTGGTTTTGCCAATTAGCACGCCGCCTTCATATAGCTCAACGGTGTGCAGGCCGGTTTTGTAGGCTGCCCCCTTGGCGTAGGTGAACTGCACAGGCTGGCGGGTGTTGTCGTATACGATGTCCTGCTTGGCCGTGTAGAAGGCCTCGGAGCCGTCAATCATGAATGTGCCACCGCCGGTGCTCAGGTTGTAGAGCGCGGCGCCATCCGGCTCAATCAGGCGCATCATGATTTCCTTGGTTTCCTTCGGCGACACATCGTTGCGGGCCAGGTTGAAGGTTACCTTAACTTTCTCTACCCGCCGGGCTCTGAACTCGTTATCGGTGTCTTCCTTTTCCTTGTCGCGGCTGTTAACCACGTTTACCCGGATGTTCTCTGACTGCAGGCGCGAGGCCACGGCTACTTTCTGGCTCAACTCCTGGTTGGAGCGCACAACCGACGAAATGGTGTCGGTTAGTTTGTTCTGGCGCTCTTTGAGGGTAGTGGTTTCGGTGTACAGCGCTTCGTTGTCGGCTTTGAGCTGAACGATTTCTTCGTCTTTCTTGCGCAGCTGGGTTTCAAAGTTGGCAGCCCGCTGCTTGAAGCGACGCTGTTCGGACACGCTGAAGCTGCTGGCCCGGAAGGAGCGAAGCTTCAGCAGGTCGGAGTTGATCTGGGCCAACTTGGCTACCAGCGAGTCGTTGGCGAGGCCCATGCCCTGCACTTCCTGGCTCTGGCGCTCGTAATCGGCTTTCAGCGACTCGTACTGCTTGATTTGGTCTTCGAGCTTGGCGTCTTTGCTTACCACATCGGCCTGGAGCATTTCGTTCTGCTTGCTCTTCTGCTGGTTCATGTAGAACAGAAAGCCGTTGATGCCCAGCAGCACCAAAACGAGGGCCCCAATCAACAGAAAGCGGTTATTGTTCTTCGGTTCGGGGCTCTGATCTTGTTCCATAGAGAAAGGGTTTTGGTGGAGGTCCGGACAGTCCGGACGCGGTAGTACCTTTGGGCAAAAATAACGGAGTTTGCTACCCCGGCAAGTGCCGAAGGTACAACCCCGCCACGAAATGCAGCCTGTACCCGCTCTCGATACCGCCTACTGGCAGCAACGCTACGAAATCGGCCAGACTGGCTGGGATGCGGGGGGGATAACGCCCCCGCTGCGCGAATATTTCAATCAGCTGGGTTTGCCCGATAGTCGCCGCATCCTTATTCCGGGGGCCGGCCGCGGCTACGAGGCCGAATACCTGCACCGCGCCGGCTGGCCCGGGGTGTTTGTAGCCGACCTTGCCCCTGCGGCCCTGGAAGACTTACAGGCCCGTGTTCCGGACTTCCCGGCGGTCCAGCTGCTGCTGGCCGACTTCTTTGCTCTGGAACCTGCCCCGCTCTTCGACCTCATCGTGGAGCAAACCTTCTTTTGCGCCCTCAACCCCGGCCTGCGGCCTGCTTATGCCCGCCAGTGCGCCCGGCTGCTGCGACCCGGTGGTACGCTCATGGGCCTGCTCTTCGATACCGAATTTGCCCAGGCCGGCCCGCCCTTTGGGGGCTCTCGCGAGGAGTACCGCACCTACTTCGAGCCGTATTTCGATTTCGGGCACTTCGCCGCCGCTATCAACTCGCTGCCGCCCCGTCAGGGCCGGGAGCTATTTATCTGTTTGAAAAGGAAGGCCACGCTGCCCGAATAGCCGCACAAACCAGTTCTCCTCACTATCTCTGTCCTCAAATACTTAAGCTCATGCTAGAAGCCCTTGCCAACGCGCTGCCGCACTTTCGTAATACCAATTCCGGTCAGTTTTTTCTGATGGCCGGCCCCTGCGTGATTGAGGGTGAGGACATGGCGCTGCACATTGCCGAGCGCATCCAGCACATCACCGATAAGCTCCAGATTCCGTTCATCTTTAAGGGCTCGTACCGCAAGGCCAACCGCTCGCGCCTCGATTCCTACACCGGCATCGGCGACGAAAAAGCCCTGCGCATCCTGCAGAAGGTAAGCCGCGAAATCGGCGTGCCCACGGTTACCGACATCCACGAGTCGGGCGAGGCTGCCATGGCCGCCGAGTACGTGGATGTGCTCCAGATTCCGGCTTTCCTGTGCCGGCAGACCGATTTGCTGGTGGCCGCCGCCCAGACTGGCAAAGTGGTGAACGTGAAGAAAGGCCAGTTTCTGAACGGGGAGGCCATGCAGTTTGCGGTGGACAAAGTGCGCCAGTCGGGCAACGATAACGTGCTGCTAACCGACCGCGGCAACTCGTTCGGCTACTCCGATCTGGTGGTCGATTTCCGCAACCTGCCCGCTATGCGCGCCTTTGGCGTCCCCGTTATCATGGACGTTACGCACTCGTTGCAGCGCCCCAACCAAAGCAGCGGCGTAACCGGCGGCCAGCCCGCGCTCATCGAAACCATTGCCAAAGCCGCCATTGCCGTAGGTGCCGATGGCCTGTTCATCGAAACCCACCCCACGCCCGCCACCGCCAAATCTGACGGAGCCAACATGCTGCCCCTCGACCAGCTGGAAGACCTGCTAATCAAGCTGACACGGGTACGCGAGGCAATTCGTTGAGTGGCTGGTGATAAAAAAGTACGTCATGCTGAGCGGAGTCGAAGCATCTCTACCGCAATACTAAATCTGGTGTCAGGATTAGTATTGCGGTAGAGATGCTTCGACTCCGCTCAGCATGACGTGCTTTTTTCCAGCGAGCAGACCACTCGATTATTACGCCCCAAACACCCGGGTGCGTTCCAGTAGCTTGTCCAGCAGGTTATCGAAGCGCAGGGTGAAATGCTGGCGGGGCAGGTTGGGGCGGAAGAAGACGAGGCCGATGTAGAACAGGTCGACGGTGAGCGTAACATCGGGGTGCTGGCGGATGGCTTCCCAGGCCCGCTCCATTTCGGCCGACCAGTGAATGTCGTCGAGTACGAAGACGCTGTTGGGCGTGCGGTGGGCGTTAAGCTGCTCGAAGTAGCGCAGCGTGGGCTCGTAGCGGTGGTTGCCGTCGAAGAAGGCAAAATCGACGGGCGTGGACAGGGTAGCCAGGGCAGGAGCGAGGGTATCGTCGAGGTTGCCTTCGATGAGTTCAACGTTTTTGGCTCCTACGGCCCCGAACGTCTGGCGGGCCACGGCGGCTGTGGCGGGGCAGCCCTCAAAGGTGAGCACCCGGGCCCGCGAGTCTGCCAGGGCCAGGTAGGCAGTGGTGAGGCCCAGCGAAGTACCCAACTCCACCACGGTGCGGGGCTGGTAATGGTTGACGAGCCGAAACAGCAGCTGCCCCAGCTTGGGCGGCTTGGCGGCGGTGCGGGCAATATCGCGCAGGCGGCGCGAGCGGCCGGCCCCCGCCACCCGCGAGCCGGCCCCGAAGTCGCGCACCGTTATGGCCGTGCTGTCGGTGAGCAGAGCGGCGCGGCGGGCCTCCACGGCCTCGTAGGCGGCAAACCGGCCCGAGTGGTTGACCACGTGCGTGTAGAGCCCGAACACGAAGGGCGAGTGCAGCCCGTGGGCGTTGCCCGAGCGCCCCAGGAAACGGAGGTAGCTGAGAATCTGAAAAAGCAAGGCGCGGTTGCGGAGAATTGGGTTGAAGCCGGAAAGGTAGAAACCGATTAGCTGATGAGCGCATAAGGGCGGGGCTTACCCCTCCCCACGCTGGACAAGCAGGGGGGAAGTTGCAGAACGACGTAGGGGCGGGGCTTGCCCCCGCCCGCCGTTAAATGATTCCCACACGGGCTGTTCAACGTAGGGGCGGGGGCAAGCCCCGCCCCTACGTTGTTCTATAAATCAATAGTCCTTCTGGAACCCTCAACTCATAAAAAAAGAGCCGCCCGGAGGCGGCTATAAACAGCTCAGATATCAAACCGAGCCATTAATTCAGGCGGTAGGGCACGATGAGGGTGAACTCCGGGATTTCAACGTCGAACTCGCTGCCGTCCATTATGCGCTCCATCTGATAGGTGCCGCGCATCTTGCCCACGCCCGATTTCAGGTTGCAGCCCGACACGTACTGGTGCGATTCGCCAGGTTCGAGTACCGGCTGCTGGCCTACCACACCTTCGCCTTCTACCTCGCGCACTACGCCATTGGCATCCGAAATAAACCAGTGGCGGCGCAGTAGCTTCACGGTATATTCGCTGTTGTTGCGAATATCAATTTTATAGGCAAAAACGTAATGCTCCTGACCGGGGCTTGAATAGTCGGGCAAATAGTTGGTAGTAACGCTGACGGTTACGCCCTGAGTGGTGGTCGTATTCATAACGGCGGAGTTCCAAAGAAGAAAAAGGGTAACAGCCCGGGCCTGCGTTTGGTTTACTTACCTCCCTCTACGCAGTCCGGGCTGCCAATACCGTCTCAAACTAACAAAAACTAACAAATAATACTGGTTCGTATGTCGGTTAAGATAGAAGAAAGTTGGCGGCAGGCGCTGGGCTCTGAGTTCGAAAAGCCTTATTTCCAGCACCTGATTGCCTTTGTGAAGGGCGAATACGCCACGGCCGAAGTGTTTCCGCCCGGCCCCCAAATCTTCCATGCCTTCGAGGCCTGCCCGTTTGATAAGCTGAAAGTGGTGATTCTGGGACAAGACCCCTACCATGGCCGGGGCCAGGCCCACGGCCTGAGCTTCTCGGTGGTTGAGGGCGTGCGCCCGCCACCTTCACTTCAGAACGTGTTCAAGGAGCTAGCCACCGATTTGCCCGCTACGGCCCCGGCGCCCAACGGTAACCTCGACCGGTGGGCCCAGCAGGGCGTGCTGCTGCTCAATGCTACGCTCACGGTGCGCGCCAAGGAGCCCGCCAGCCACCAGAAGAAAGGCTGGGAACAGTTCACCGACGCCGCCATTCAAGCCATTTCCGACCAGAAGGAGCACATTGTGTTTATCCTCTGGGGAGCCTCTGCCCAGAAAAAGGGTGAAATTATTGACGCCCGCAAGCATCTCGTGCTCAAAGCCGCCCATCCCTCACCCTACGCCGCCGACCGCGGCTTCTTCGGCAGCCGCCCCTTCAGCCAGACCAACGCCTACCTCGAACAGCACAACGAGCAGCCTATTCAGTGGTGAGTACGTAGCGCGTAGCAAACTGTCATCCTGAGCAAAGCGAAGGACCTTATCACATCAGATCGATAATCGCAAAGGCGGTTCGTTCTGATGTGATAAGGTCCTTCGCTTTGCTCAGGATGACAGTTTGCTACGCGCTGAATCCCTGTGTTAATGGACTAAGTTGAACAGGCGGTTCCAGCGAATTTTGCTCAGGAAGCTGCCATTCGGGTCTACTGACATCCAGATGAGCACGGCTTTGCCCACGATATGGTCTTTGGGTACGAAGCCCCAGAAGCGCGAATCGAGCGAGTTGTGGCGGTTGTCGCCCATCATGAAGTAGTAGTCCTGCTTGAACGTGTAGCTCGTGAGCGGCTGGCCGTTCTGCAGAATCCGGCCCGTGCCATCGACGGTGATGCCCTCGTTGTGCTCGTAGCGGGTGATGATTTTCAGGTACTGGGGCGTGTTCTGGGCCGTTAGCTGCACGGTCTGGCCTTCCTTCGGAATCTGCAGGGGGCCGTAGTTATCCTTGTTCCAGCTGGGGTAAGGTGCGGGCGACAGGGACTGGCTGTAGGGATAGTCGGGATTATTGGGGAACACCTCCTGGCCTTCGCGCTGGCCTACGGGCGTCTTCAGCTCAATAATGCCCTTCACGTAGGGCTGCTGCTTGAAGTAGTTGTACGAAGCCGGGGTCATGCTGATGAGGTAGCCCGGGCCGTACTCAGCGCTGTTTTCCTGGTAGGGCAGGCCGTCGGGCGTGTTGTACTCCACAATGCCCTGCTCCTTGAACGCCGTCATCAGCTCGTCGTTGGCCTGGGGCACCTGCAGGTAGTAGCTGTTCTGCATCTCGGGGAAGTTCTCGGCGGGCTTCCCATTGATATACACCTGACTCTGGCGCACTTCGAGCACGTCGCCGGCTATGGCTACGCAACGCTTGATGTAGTTGGTGCGCAGGTCGGCGGGGTGTTCGGCCTCGAAGGGCACATTGAATACCACTACGTCGTTGTTTTTCACCTCCGAGAAGCCCGGCAGCCGGTAGCTGGGCAACTGAATGGCTTCGGAGTAGCTTTTCAGGCTGGTACCCCAGACGGTCTGGTGGGTGAGGGGCACCTGCAGCGGCGTTTGGGGCGTGCGCGGGCCATAGTGCAGCTTGCTCACAAACAGGTAGTCGCCCACCAGCAGCGTGTGCTCCATGCTGGGCGTCGGGATGGTGTAGGCTTCAAACGTGGCCCAGCGGATGAGCGTGGCCGCAATTACAGCGAACAGAATAGCGTCGCCCCACTCGCGAATCGGGCCCTTGCGTTTCTTGGCCACAGGCGCGGGGCCGCCCGTCGGTGCCGGGCCGGCCGGATTATTTTCGAGGTATTTCTCCCAGGATTGTACTGCCATGATGCAATTGAGCCAGAAAAAGCGAACTGCCGGCCAAGGCCGGAGCGCTACGGTTTGAACGATGGAAGATGCGAAATAATGCGCGAACTGCGGATAAGCAATAGGCGAATGCGTGATGTTAGGAAGTAGCCGTACGAGGTAGGGATAGCGCAGCTAAGCCCCGCCCCTACACCGGTCATTAACTCGTTCACCTACAGCCCCAGCAGGTCGTTCATGCCGAACACACCCTGGCGGCCGGGCAGCCACTCGGCGGCCAGCAGCGCGCCCTGCACGAAGCCTTCGCGGGTGTGGGCCTCATGCTTGAGCTCGATGGTATCGGCGGGGCAGGAGTACGTAACGATATGGGTGCCGATAACCGCGCCCTCGCGCTCCGAAAGCACGGCCAGCTCGTGTGCCTCGCTGGTAGCCTCGTTGCGCCAGGTGGTTTTACCGGGGAAGTGCCGCAGAATGCCTTCGGCCACCGTCAGGGCCGTGCCGCTGGGCTGGTCGACCTTCTGGGTGTGATGGATTTCGCGAACCTGCACATCGTAGCCGCCAAACTGGTGCATTTTGGCGGCCATGTACTCGCTGAAGTGGAAGAACAGGTTCACGCCCACACTATAGTTGGAGGCGTAAAACAGCGGTGTGCCGGTTTGCTGGCTCAGGGCCTTGGCTTCGCCGAAATGGTGCAGCCAGCCCGTAGACCCACACACCACCGGCAGGCCGGCCCGCAGGCAGGCCGCCACGTTCTGGAAAGCCGCATCGGGGTGGGTGAATTCGATGGCCACGTCTACTTGGGCAGGTGTGAAATCGGTGATGCTTACCTCGGGCCGGCTGGGGTCGATGATGCCGGCAATCTGGTGGCCCCGGGCCCGGGCCTGGGCTTCGATGGCCCGGCCCATTTTGCCGTAGCCGATCAGGAGAATATTCATTTTGGAAGAAGCTAGAAGTCAGGCGCTAGTAAATAGCGGATAATCGGAAGAAAGAGGAGCCAAAAGAGCAGGGGCAGGATGTGGGTTGCCGAACCCCGTTACTTCACATAAAGCGTGAGGGCGAGGCCGGCGCGCGGGGCCTGCCCCGGGTTGGGAAGTAGGGCCGGGTCGAGGCGCAGACTAAGGTCGTCGCTGACGTCGAAGTTGCGCAGGTGGGCGTCTACCAGTGCGTCGAGGATGGTGATGCCGTATACCACGGCCGTGTAGGCAATAAACGTGTCGCGGTTGCGGCGGTAGAAATTTACGCCCCGCTGCACATTGGCTGCACTCGTTTCCTGGCTCACCCGCTTGCCCTCCAATTTGCTAATGTCCATATCCGGGTTGGCAATCAGCTGGTTTTTGCCGTCGGCGTACTCGCGGTAGCCGGTTTGGTAGAAGTACAAACCGTAGCCCACGCCACCCAGGCCCCCATATACCAGGGGCAGCTTCCAGTAGCGGCGGTTGTACACTTGGCCCGCCCCCGGCAGCACCAGGGCCAATAGCGCCGCTTTCTGGGGCCGCGTAACCCGCATGCCCAGTAGCCGCTCGGTACGCCGCGCCGAATCGGCGGCGGTCGGCCGTGAGGCTACCTGCACCGAGTCGGATCCGGCTGTAACAACCTGGGCCGAAACTGCCGACGGCCACAGCGCAGCCACGGGTAGGATCAAGGCAAAAAGCAGAGAAAAATGGG
Organism: Hymenobacter lapidiphilus; assembly: GCF_013377885.1. Taxonomy (GTDB): domain Bacteria; phylum Bacteroidota; class Bacteroidia; order Cytophagales; family Hymenobacteraceae; genus Hymenobacter; species Hymenobacter lapidiphilus. The sequence continues at coordinate 36,059 of NZ_JABKAU010000036.1, read as the reverse complement.
AGCGAAGCATACAGACGGAATTGGAGCGAGCCGCGCGAACGGCCGGAAAACCGGATCAATACGACCGGTTTCCAGCCAACGCGCTACACAGGGGCTCTGGTATAAAGTACCGGCTGCGGCTAGGAAGGCTGCAGAATGTGCAGAATACGCTGCATATCCTCCACCGAATCGAAGGCAATCTTGATTTCGCCCCGGCCCTGCGGCCCCGGCTTCACCATCACCCGGCTGCCAAAGCGCTCCGAAAGGTGGCGCTCGGTCCGCTTGATTTCGGCTACCGGTACCACTGGCTCGGGTGTGCTACCCGGTTTTTTGTCGGTTTCGCCGCCCGCGCCGCCGCGCACCAGCTGCTCTACCTTGCGCACCGAAAGCTCCTCGGCCACAATGCGCCGGAACAAAGCCAGCTGCTGGTCCATGCTCTCGATGCTGATGAGGGCGCGGGCGTGGCCCATGCTGATAACCGTGTCGCGCAGGCCGATCTGAATATCGGGCGGCAGCTTGAGCAGGCGCAGGTAGTTGGTTACGGTCGAGCGGTTTTTGCCCACCCGGTCGCCCAGCTCTTCCTGCTTGAGGTTGCACTCGCTCACCAGGCGTTGGTAGCTGAGGGCAATTTCGATGGCGTTGAGGTTTTCGCGCTGGATGTTCTCGATCAGGGCCATCTCCAGCATCTGCTGGTCGTCGGCCTTGCGGATGTAGGCCGGAATGGCGTCGAGGCCGGCCAGCTTGGAGGCCTGCAGACGCCGCTCGCCCGAAATGAGCTGGTAGGAGTTGGTGCCCGTCTGGCGTAGCGTAACGGGCTGAATGATGCCCTGCACGCGGATGCTTTCGGCCAGCTCGCGTAGCGCGTCCTGGTCGAAGTGGGTGCGGGGCTGGTACGGGTTGGCCTGGATCTGGCCTACCGGAATCAGGCCCACCGAGTTGACGGGGTGGGGCACTAGGCCGCCCATCCGCTCGCTTTTCTTCTCGTAGCTACCCTCAATCAGGGCATTCAGGCCGCGGCCCAGGCCACCTACCCGGCGCTTGGGAGTCGCGGGGAATGAGTTCTTCTCTTCGTTTTTTTCAGACATACCTGCAAGCCGCTCTCACCCAATAGCACGGAGCAAAAGCGGGAGTCAAAAATACACAAACAAGCGGGATGCCGGGATAAAAATGTTCCACGCCGACAGAAAAACCGTGAAACACGCGGCAGTGAGCTACTTAGCCGGCAAAATTCATCGGCTATCTACAGTTGAGGTTGCGGCTTCGAAAAGGGGAAGTGGCCCGCCTGCCAGCTTCGGCCCGCTAGGCTAGGGCTGCCGGAAAGGCAGGCGCTTAAAGCTGACGTTGCTCAGCAAGTCCTTCTCGTACACGGCCAGGCAGTTGGTGCGGAACTCCGCCGCAAACGGCTCGGAGCCGGGCTGCAACTGCTTGGGCGCGGGGCGGGCGGCGGCGAAGAAATACACCTTGGTGTTGCCGTACTTGGTGTAGGGCATGTACTCGCCGTACTGCTGCATTTCGGCCCAGCGGGCGGTGTCGGCCACAGTTACGGCATAAATGCGCTGCACCGGGCCGGTGTTGTTCTCGTTGCGGTACAGGGCCACCTCCGTGAAGCCACCGTCTAGGTCCTGGGGACCGGGCTGGGTCAGGGCATCGAACACGAACCACAGCAGCAGCGCCACTGCGGCCGCCACCAGCAGGTATTTAGGACGCAGCTGCATTTTTAATCAGGCTTACTGGTTGTCTGGTTCATAACACGAGTGTAGGGGCGGGGCTTGTCCCCGCCCGCCGTTGAACGGTTACCGAACGGTTCGTTCCAGCGGCGGGCGGGGGCAAGCCCCGCCCCTACAACTCGTGCGTTTCCTACGCCGCGGCGTCCTTGCGCTCCTCGTTACCGCCTCCGTTGATGGCTTCGATGTTCTTTTCCACGATTTCGCGGGCCAGGTTGAGGTAGCTGATGCTGCCCTTGCTTTCGGCGTCGTGCAGAATGACGGGGATGCCGAAGCTGGGCGACTCGCTCAGCTTCACATTGCGCGGGATGATGGTATCGAACACCAGCTGCTGGAAATGCAGCTTTACCTCCTCGACTACCTGGTTGCTCAGGCGCAAACGCACGTCATACATCGTGAGCAGAATACCCTCGATTTCCAGGTTCTCGTTCAGGCGGCTCTGGATGATTTTGACGGTGTTGAGCAGCTTGCCCAGGCCTTCGAGCGCAAAATACTCGCACTGCACCGGGATGATAACCGAGTGGGCAGCCGTGAGGGCATTCACCGTAATCAGGCCCAGTGAGGGCGAGCAGTCGATGATGATGAAGTCGTAGAGTTCGGCCAGCGGACGCAGGGCGTCCTTCATCTTCTCCTCCCGGTTGGGCAGGTTGATCATCTCCACCTCGGCGCCCACCAAGTCAATGTGCGAGGGCATGAGGTCGAGGTGGGGTAGGATGTTGGTTTGCAGAATGATGTCCTGGGCATTGATGCCGTCCACCATGCACTCGTAGATGCTGTTCTCTATATCCTTCGGATCGAAGCCCACGCCGGAGGTGGCGTTGGCCTGCGGGTCGGCATCCACGAGCAGGGTCCGGTACTCCAGCGCCGCCAGCGAGGCGGCCAGGTTGATCGAGGAGGTGGTTTTACCCACACCGCCTTTCTGATTGGCTACGGCAATGATTTTGCCCATGAGGTCGAAATAAAGCTGTTAGCTGATGGCTGCTAGCTGTTAGCTTAGTTCAGGTGGCGGCCAGACTGGCGCAACGCCGTAGAGTGGCGCGGAAGCAAATCCCGGCCGGGAAGATACCTTTGGCAAATATACACGGTTTCATGGTTCCCCTGCTTCCAATTCTGCCCCGCACCGCGGGATTTGTGCGTTTCCAACCGCTAACGCCACGGCTGTTCGGGCGGGTGCTGCAGCGCCTGCCGCTGCTGTTGGTACTGCCGCTGCTGCTGGTGCTGGCCGCCTGCACCGATTCGACGGCTCCGACTGATGCGCGCCGGGTGTTCCGCTACAACCAGCCCGAAAGCCTCACCTCGCTCGACCCCGCCTTCGCCCGCAACCAGGCCAATACCTGGGCCACCACCCAGCTCTACAACGGTTTGGTAGAGCTCGACGACAGCCTGCGCCCCGGTCCCAGCCTGGCCCGGCGCTACCGCATCTCGCCCGAAGGCACCACCTATACCTTCTGGCTGCGGCCCGAAGTTCGTTTCCATGATGCCGATGTGTTTACCGGCGGCAAAGGCCGGCGCGTAACGGCCCAGGATTTCGTGTACTCGTTCAAACGGCTGCTCGATGGGGCCACGGCCAGCCCCGGCGGCTGGATTTTCCGGGGCAAAGTGCTGGAGCAGGCTGGCGGCGAACCATCGGATACCTGCTTCGTGGCCGTGAACGACTCCACGCTGCGCATTCACCTGAAAGAGCCGTTTATCCCGTTCCTGGGCATCCTGACCATGCCTTACGCCTATGTGGTGCCCCGGGAGGCGGTGCAGAAGTGGGGCAAGGATTTCCGGGCGCATCCGGTGGGTACCGGGCCGTTCCGGTTCAAGGAGTGGGACGAGGGCAACGCCATCATTTACCACCGCAACCCCAACTACTGGAAGAAAGACGCGCAGGGCAAGCAGTTGCCCTACCTCGACGCGGTGCAGATTACCTTCATCCAGGACCGCAAAACCGAGTTCCTGACCTTTATGCAGGGCAAGCTCGACTTCCTGAGTGGCATCCGCAGCGGCTCGCGCGACCTGATTATGTACCCCGACGGTGAGGTGCGCGAGGATTTCCAGGGTAAGTTCCGGCTGCAGAAGGTGCCCTACCTGAACACGGAGTACATCGGCATGCAGCAGGACCTGACCAACCTGCGGGGCGACAACCTGACCACCGGCCGCGCCCTGCAGGATAAGCGGGTACGGCAGGCGCTCAACTACGCCCTCAACAAGCCCGAGCTGCTGGCCTACTTCCTCAACAACGTGGGCCGGCCGGGCAACTCGGGTTTTGTGCCGGCCTCGCTGCCCTCGTTCAGTGCCGTCAAAGTGCCGGGCTATACTTACCAGCTGGCCAAAGCGCGGCTGCTGCTGGCGGCGGCCGGCTACGGGCCAGGCAAGCCGTTACGGCTGCGCCTCAACACGGTGGCCGAAACCAAGGAACTGTGCGAGTACTACCAGAAAAAGTGGGCCGAAGTGGGCGTGCTGGTCGAAATTGACGTGAACCAGGGCGCCGCGCACGGCGAAATGATTGATAACGGCCGCGCCGCCTTCTTCACCCGAAGTTGGCTCGGCGACTACCCCGATGCCGAAAACTACCTGGCCCTGTTCTACAGCCCCAATTTCGCGCCCGCTGGCCCCAACAAAACTCACTTCAAAAGCGCCACCTACGACCGCCTTTACCAGCAGGCCAAGCTCGAACAAAACGATGCGAAGCGCTATGCCCTTTACCAGGAAATGGACCGCATCATCGTGGCCGAATGCCCGGTTATCAGCGTGTATTACGATGAAGTGGTGCGCCTGACCCAGAACAACGTGCGCGGCCTCACGCCCAACCCTATGAACCAGCTGGTGCTGGAGCGGGTGAGCAAGGAGTAAATGGGCGAGGAGAGTACTTGGGTGAGAAAATAGAGTGTCATTCTGAGCGGAGCGAAGAATCTCGCGTGCAATGGTAACCCTGTCGGCAGGAATTACTGTGGCACGCGAGATTCTTCGCTCTGCTCAGAATGACACTCTTTTTCTCACCCCTCTTTTACTCTCAATACCTTCCTCACCTCATTCCCCGTTAAGGGTTCGTGCTCCACATGCTGGCTTCCTTGATGAAAATGCGGCGGTTGAGGCGCAGCTGGCTGATAACGATTTCGGCCAGATCTTCGGGCTGCATCACCTTTTCGGGGTTGCCGTCGGTGAGGTTGTTGGTGGTGGCCAGCTCGGTGGCTACGGTGCTGGGCGTGAGGGCCGAAACGCGGATGTTCTGCTTGCGCACTTCCTGCATCAGCGCCTCGGTGAGGCCCATCAGGCCGAATTTGGAGGCACTGTAGGCGCTGGAGCCCGCCGAGGCCCGCAGGCCCGAGGTAGAGGCCACGTTGATAATGTCGCCGGATTGACGCTTTTGCATCTGGGGCAGCACGGCGCGCGTCACGTAGTAGGTGCCCAGCAGGTTTACCTGGATGATGTGCTCCCAGTCGGCCGGCTCCATGTCCATGAACTTGCCAAACGTGCCGATGCCGGCGTTGTTGATGAGGATATCGATGCTGCCGAGCTGCGCCAGGGCCTGGGCTACGGCGGCATCTACGGCGGCGCGGTCGGCTACGTCGGCGGTTACGACCACGGCGGCCGGGCCGCCGCCGGCTTCAATTTCCTGGGCTACGGCTTGCAGGTCGGTGGCAGTGCGGGCCAGCAGGGCCACGCGCACACCTTGCTGGGCCAGGGCCAGGGCAATGGCGCGGCCGATACCTTTGCCTGCGCCCGTTACGAGGGCCGTTTTGCCGGTTAAGTCTTCCATAAATGCAGCGGTTGGGTTGAATGAAGTAGTTATAACCCGGCGGCCAGACAAAAGTTGAGCGCCCGGCTTCCGGCCGGCCCACAGTTGGGCTTGCAAAACGTGCTTAACTTGCCGACGCAGGCCCTATAGGCGGCCTGCGTCGGCCCACTCGTCCGCACGTAATGCGCCATTTCTTTCGGGCTGCGGCGCGCCCCGATACTCGTGAAATCCCAAAACCCATGCTGATCCGTGGTTCTATGAAGCACTTGCACTTTGCCCTCACTGGCCTGCTGGCCGCCGCCCTGCTAACCGGCTGCAACCAGCAGCAGCCCGCCACCGACGAAAACGCGGCCTACACCGCGCCCAACCTGAAAAATGTAAAGGATATCGACCAGCTGTTTGCGCACTACTGGGAGGAGAATTCGCGGTTGTTTCCGCTGGATGCTACCACCCAGGGCGACAACCGCTTCAACAACCAGCTGCCCAACGACGGCACCCGCGCGTTTCGCGGGCAGCTACGCGCCTTCTACCAGAAATACCTCGACGGCCTGCATCAGTTCAAGCGCGAAAAGCTGTCGGTGAACGATAAAACCAGCTACGATATTCTCGAATACGACCTGCAGAACAAGCTTGAAGGCCTGAAGCTGAACACCTGGATGATTCCCTTCCAGCAGTTCTGGGGATTGCCGCTGAGCATGGGCCAGTACGGCTCGGGCGAGGGCGTGCAGCCCTTTAAAACAGTGCAGGACTACGACAACTGGCTGGGCCGCGTGCACGGCTTCACGGCCTGGACCGATACGGCCATTGCCAACTTCCGGCAGGGTATGGCGGCCGGGGTGGTACTGCCGCGGGCGCTGGTGCTGAAGATGATTCCGCAGATGCGGGCCATGGAAACCAAGGACCCGACCAAAAGCCTGTTCTATGGTCCCATCAATAAGCTGCCTGCCAACCTGCCGGCTGCCGATAAGAAGCGCCTCACGGCCGCTTACCAGACGGCCATTCTCACGGAGCTGGTGCCGGCCTACAAAAAGCTGGGCGACTTCCTCGAAACCGAGTACCTGCCCAAAGCCCGCGCCAGCACCGGAATTTCGGCCATTCCGGGTGGCCCGGAAATGTACCGCTACTACGTAAAAACGTGGACGACCACCGACAAGACGCCGGAGCAGATCTACCAGACCGGCCTGCAGGAAGTGGCCCGCATCCGAAGCGAGATGGAAAAGGTGAAGGCGCAGGTTGGCTTTAAGGGCGACCTGAAGGCCTTCTTCGAGAGCCTTAAAACCAATCCCGAGCTGATGCCCTACAAAACGCCCGAGGAAGTGTTGGATGGGTTCCGGGCTATTCAGGCCAAAATGGAACCCAACCTGAAGAAAATGTTCAGCCGAGTACCCAAAACGCCGTTCGAAATCCGCCAGACGGAAGCCTTCCGTGCCGCTTCGGCTTCGGCCGAGTACAACCAGGGCTCCCCCGACGGCTCGCGCCCCGGCGTCTTCTACATCCCGATTCTCGATGCCACCAAGTTCAACATCACCTCGGGCATGGAGTCGCTATTTCTGCACGAGGCCATTCCGGGCCACCACTACCAGATTTCCTTGCAGCAGGAAAACACCGAGCTGCCCAAGTTCCGGCGCTTTGCCTGGTACGGGGCCATGGGCGAGGGCTGGGCGCTGTACGCCGAAAGCCTGGGCAAGGAACTGGGCCTCTACACCGACCCCTACCAGTACATGGGCTCATTGGGCGACGAAATGCACCGCGCCGTGCGCCTGGTAGTCGATGTGGCCATGCACACCAAAAGTATGACCCGCGAGCAGGCCATCCGGTACATGATGGCCAACGAGGCCATCAGTGAGGAGGGTGCCACGGCCGAGATTGAGCGCTACATGGCTATTCCGGGGCAGGCATTGAGCTATAAAATCGGGGCCCTTAAGCTGCGGGAGCTGCGCCAGAAATACGAGCAGCAGCTGGGCGGCAATACCAACCGCCTGCGCGAGCAGTACGCCGGCCAGAACCGCGCCCACTTCAATCTCAGCGACTTCCACGACGAACTGCTCCACGACGGTGTGATGCCACTGGCCGTGCTGGAGCATAAAATGGATACCTGGGCCGCCAACGAGAAGTAGGGGCGGCCTGCCAACCACGAAGCGGTGGGATGCGTTAGGAAAGATTCCCTTCTTTTCTAACGCATAAGCTGCTTTATATATGACGAAATATCATTGGCAAACCGTGGGCCTGGGCGCCCTGGCAGGCTTTCGCAGCATGACGGCCCCGGCCTTATTGAGCAGCAACCTGCTTACTTACCATCCCAAGGCGCTGGCCGGCTCGCCGCTACGCTACCTGCAAAAGCCCTGGGTGGCGCAGGGCCTCAAGTTGCTGGCCGCCGGTGAAATGGTAGGCGACAAGCTTCCCCAGATACCCGACCGGATTGCGCCCACCGCCCTGCTGGGCCGGGCTGCCTCGGGGGCGCTGGTGGGGGCCACCATTTTTCGGATCAACCACGACAAAGCTCTGAACGGGGCCGTGCTGGGGGTGCTGGCCGCCGTGGCGGGTAGTTATCTGAGCTTCTTTATGCGCAAGCAGGCCACTATCGAATCGGGCCTGCCGGGCGGCTTGGTAGGAGGCTTCGAGGATTTGCTGACGCTGGGCTCGGGCCTGGCCCTCACCAAAGGCACCGATGTAGGCAAACCCCAGCCCCGTGCCTGGAATCTATAAGCCGGGCGCTCAATAGCTGTACAACTGTCTTCAAGTACAATGCCCCGCCGGAATATCCGGCGGGGCATTGTGCTTGAAGAGGAAAGAGGAGGATAGCAGGGCAGTAATGCCGGAAAAATCCGGTAGGCAGGTGTGGCCGGAGCCGGGGTTAGTTTTCGCGGGTAGTGGCCTTTACTTCGGGGTTCGACTGGGGCATCGAGCTGGTAGGCGAAGTGCTTGGACTGGCTCCCAAAGCCGAGTCCGGGGCCATTTTCTGGTCGGCGGCCGAGCCTTTGCCGATGGGTGTGTAGGCATCCTGGCTCTGGCTTATACTGTCGAGGTCTGTGTCGGCGGCGGTGGCTTCCTGGCCTTTCGTGAAGTCCTGGGTGAACTGCGGCTCTTTGCCGGGGCCTTTATCATAGTCGCAGGCGGTGGTGAGGCCCAGGGTGAGGGCGGCCATCAGGCAAAGGGAATAGGTACGGTTCATAGATGGAGAGGTCAGAAGGGAAAGTCGGAAATGGCTTCATCGGGCAAACGTGCCGGGCAGGGGTGGGGTTGCGTGGCGTTGTACCTTCGCCGTATGGCTATTCCAACGCTGATGAACTGGAGTGGGGGCAAAGATTCGGCCCTGGCGCTTTACCACGCCCTGCGCGACCCCACGCTGCACGTCACCGATCTGCTCACCAGTGTAAACGCCCACCACGGTCGCGTTTCGATGCACGGCGTGCGTACGGCGCTGCTCGAAGCCCAGGCCCAACGAATCGGCCTGCCCCTGACGCAGCTGCAGCTGCCCGAAAACCCCGATATGGCCACCTATGAGCAGCTGATGCGCGCCACGCTGGCCCCGTTGCAGGCCCGGGGAGTGGCGCGGTCGGTGTTTGGCGATATTCATCTGGAAGATTTACGCTGCTACCGCGAACAACAGCTGGCTGCCGTGGGTCTGGAGGCCGTTTTTCCACTCTGGCAGCGGCCCAACGCCGAGCTGCTGGCCGAGTACCTGGCGCTGGGCTTCCGGGCCATAGTGGTGTGCGTAAACGAGCAGCACCTCGACCGCAGTTTCTGCGGCCGCGAGCTGGACGCCGGGTTTCTGCGCGACCTGCCCCCCGGCATCGACTCGTGCGGCGAAAACGGCGAGTACCACAGCTTCGTGTATGATGCGCCCTACTTCAGCAGCCCGATTGCGGTGCAGCGCGGCGAGCTAGTGCGCCGAACCTACCCGGCCCCGGCTGGCAGTGGCGCTGCCGAAGCCGCCTTTTGGTTCCAGGATTTGTTGTTAGCTGACCGAACGGAAACTGTCATCTAATAGCCGTTGACTGATGGCTTCCGTTCAATCAGCTAACAGCTTAAACTATGGCTCCTGTTATTCTCTTTGATGGCGTTTGCAACCTGTGCAACGGGTTTGTGCAGTTTATCATCCGGCACGATGCGGCCGGGCAGTTCCGGTTTGCCGCCCTGCAGTCGGCAGCGGGGCAGGAGCTGCTGCGGGCCCACCAGCTGCCTGCGCCCTCCGAGCCCGACTCGGTGGTACTGCTGGCCGATGGGCAGGCGTACACGCACTCGGCGGCGGCGCTGGGCATTGTGGCCCGGCTGGGTGGGCGCTGGGCGGGGCTGGCCCGGGCCGGCTGCTGGTTTCCGCGCCCCCTGCGCGACGCGGTGTACCGCCTTATTGCCCGTAACCGCTACCGCTGGTTCGGCCGCCAGGAAAGCTGCTGGCTGCCCACGCTCGAGCTGCAAAGCCGTTTTCTGTGACCGAAAAATAAGTAGAACGTCATGCTAAGCGGAGTGCAACGAAGCCGAGGCATCTCTACCGCTTCATTGCAGCCAACAGGATTACCATTGCGGTAGAGATGCTTCGGCTTCGCTCAGCATGACGCTCGTATTTCCACTAACCACTAACCACTAACCAAATGCAAGCTCTCGTTCTTTCCGGTATTGATCAGCCCCTGAAACTGCAGGAGGTGCCCACACCCGTGCCCGCAGCCGGGCAGGTACTGGTGCAGCTGCACGCCGCCGCCCTCAACCACCGCGACGTCTGGATTCAGAAGGGCCAGTACGCCGGCCTTAAATTTCCCATTATCCTCGGCTCCGATGGCGCCGGCACGGTTACGGCCCTCGGCGAGGGTGCGCCGCAGAATCTGCTGCACCAGGCCGTGCTCATCAACGCGGGCCAGGGCTGGGGCAACGACCCCCGCGCCCAGGGCCGCGACTTTCAGATTCTGGGGCTGCCCGCCGATGGCACTTTCGCCGAGTACGTGTGCGTACCGGCCGCGGCCGTGCGGGCCAAGCCGGCGCACTTGAGCTTCGAGCAGGCCGCCGCCCTGCCGCTGGGTGGCCTCACGGCTTACCGCGCCGCCTTCACGCGCGGGCAGGTGCTGGCCGGCGAGCGGGTGCTCATCAGTGGCGTGGGTGGCGGCGTGGCGCTGCTGGCCCTGCAAATGGTGGTAGCGGCCGGCGCCGAAGTCTGGGTGACGTCCAGCTCGGAAGAGAAGATTGCCCGGGCCGTGGCGCTGGGAGCCAAAGGCGGTATCAGCTATAAAACCGACAAGTGGCCCTCCACGCTCAGCAAGCAAGCCGGTGGCGGCTTCGACCTCATCATCGATAGCGCGGCTGGCCCCGGTTTCAACGACCTGATTGACGCCGCCGCACCCGGGGGCCGTATCGTGTTCTATGGTGCTACCCAGGGCGACGTGCCCGAACTGGCCGCCCGCAAGGTATTCTGGAAGCAGCTTTCGCTGCTGGGCACTACTATGGGCACCGAGCAGGACTTTGCCGATATGGTGGACTTAGTGGAGCAGCACAAGCTGGTGCCGGTAGTCGACGAAACCTTCGCGCTGGCCGAGGGTGAGCAGGCTCTGCGCCGCATGGATGAGGGCGTGCAGTTCGGCAAGATTGTGCTAAAAATAAAGGCCGGAAAGTAACCGCTGAATGTGTCTTTAGGGCAGAAAATTTCGTCTCTGAAACGGAATTAAATAGCTGCTAATTTGGTTAGTTTTGCATCCGCTAACTACGAAGTTTTCTGCCCTATGAAGATGCCCGCTGAATACCTCGCCTGCCCGGTTTTTGAGCTGACGTACCCAACCGGCGAAACCGCCGAATCGGTGCCGGTAGTGGCCTATACCGATGCCCTGCAAGCGGTGGAAGCCGCGCTGGCCGACGCCGAGCGGTATAAGTACCTGCTCATGCGCGCCCTGCGCCGCAGTGCCCCGATTGTGGCGCAGCAGTACCCCGAGTTGCCCGCGTTGCTTTTCCCCGAGCCCGGCACCGATACCCGCGTGCTGCCGCTGTACCCGCACAACGAGCAGGCGGCCTGAGCAAGCCGCCGCCTCACGAAGCCGTTTCCGGCATCTCAGTCTGCAAAAAGCCCCGCTTCCGATACTGGAAAGCGGGGCTTTTTGCGGATTCAAAGTACGTGTTCTGTTACACCTCAGCGCGCTCTAGCTGGCGCAGCCGCTGGCCCAACAGGCGGGCCATCGTTACGGCCTGGGCCCGCAGCTCGGGCACGGCCGTCGATTCGAAGTAGGCGGGGCGGCGGCTGGGCCCGAGGGTGAACAGCATGTCGGAAGCCTGGCCAAATGCGTCGAGCACCGCGCCGTCGGCATCAGTCAGCATCCCCAGGCCCAGCGAATCAGGCGTTAGCAGGCCGTCTTCGCGCAACTGTACTACCAGCGGCTCCTGAATGCGGCGGTAATCGAGCAATGGGCCAGTGCAGGTGATGACGTGCTGGGCGGTAAGCTGCTGGTCGGGCTGGCTGGCGCGACTTACGGTTACCCGCAAGTCGTCGTCGGTGGGTACGATTTCGCGTGCCCGGCCCCGCAGCTGCTGCACCCGGCCCGAAGCCAGTAGCTCTCTCACTATTTCGGCGTTGCCGGGGGGGCTGCGGTGGCGCAGCACCGACCAGATGCCGGCCAGATGGCGCAAAAAGCGCGACTGCTCGGCCAGTGGCCAACCAGCCCAGATGCGCGGCAAATCGGGCCGGAGCGAGTCGAGCACGGGCTGCCAGGGGAGGCCCTGGGCCAGGGCGGCGGCCACATGCCGGCGCACCACCCGCAACACCGCGCCCACGCTGCTCAGGCCTGCCAGCTCGGTGGCCCAGAAACTGGGGTAAGCCGGGGCACCGGGTATGGCGGCGGCGGGCCAGCGGCCGTGCTGCGAAACCACCGTCAGGCGGCCTTGGTGGCCATCGGCCCGCAGGCCCAGCAGCACATCTACAGCCGTCAGGCCCGAGCCGAGCAGCAGCACATCATCAGTGGGCTTGATGCCCGAAAGCGCCTTGGAGGTCCAGGGGCTGCCGTGGTAGCCAGGGTGGCTGAGGTAGTTATGGGGCAGGGGAGTAGGTGCGGCGGGCGGGAAGTTGCCCAGCGCCAGCACTACCAGATCGGAGCGGATAAGCTGGCCGTTGCGCAGCCGTACCACGGCCCCATCTCCATCGGGATTGGGCTCCACGCTGAGCGCCGATGAGTTGTGCCACTGGCAGTTCATGCCATTCATCGAAGGCCACTCCAGCACCTGGCCCACCAGCTGCTGGAGGTAGCGGCCGTAGCTCTGGCGGGTACAGAAACCTGCCTGGCAGTCCTGATCGGCCCCAGTAACGCGCAGCCAGTTCAGGAAATGGTCGGGCTCCTCCGGAAATGCACTCAGGGCTTTGGCGGGCACGTTCAGTAGGTACTCCGACCGCCGCGCGGTGTAGGCCAGGCCCGGCCCCGGCGCAGGGCGGGGCTCTACCAGATGCACATCGCACTGAAAAGGCTGCCCCGCCAGCCGGGCCAACTGCACGGCCAGCATCGAGCCCGAAAACCCGCCGCCGATGATCGTAATGCTCCTGCGCTGCATAGGCTGTTTGGTTAGGAGCTTTAAGATAGTGTTCTCGCCGGACTGTGGGCCAAAAAAAATACCCGCTGTTCTACAGCTGCCATCCGCCGCTGAACGAAATCGGTGAAATAAGCAGCACGGTGTAGGGGCGGGGCTTGTCCCCGCCCGCCTGTCGCACCATTTCAACGATTTTGTTCAACGACGCGAACGGCGGGCGGGGGCAAGCCCCGCCCCTACACCGTGCTGTAGCTGCGTAACAGCTGTTAGTAATACGCGCCGGGCACCAGGTAATTGCGCACGTAGTCGTTGATGCCGTCTTCAAGGCGCGTAAAGGGCCGCTCGTAGCCGATGCCGCGCAACTTGCTCATATCGGCCTGCGTGAAATACTGGTAGGTGTCGCGGATGTCTTCGGGCGTGTCGCGGAAGTGGATGTCGGCGGTGCGGTCGAGGGCAGCAAAGGTGCTCAGCGTCAGGTCGAGGAAGGTGCGGGCTTCGCCGGTGCCCAGGTTGTAGATGCCCGAGGCGCGGCGGGTCTGCATCAGAAACATGCACACGTCCACTACATCTTTCACATACACGAAGTCGCGCTGCTGCTCACCGTCGGCGAAATCGGGGTTGTGGGAGCGAAACAGCGTCATCGAGCCCGATTCCTGAATCTGGCGGAAGGCATGCAGAATAACCGATGCCATGCGGCCCTTGTGGTACTCGTTGGGGCCGTACACGTTGAAAAACTTCAGACCGGCCCACAAAAACGGCTTCTCCGGCTGCTGCACGGCCCAGTTATCGAAGTCGTTCTTCGACTCGCCGTAGGGGTTGAGCGGGCGCAGCAGCGGCAGCAGCACGTCATCGTCGGAGTAGCCCAGCGTGCCCGAGCCGTAGGTGGCCGCCGATGAGGCGTATACCAGGGGCAGCTGGTAGCGGCAGCAGGCCTGCCACATCTGCTTGGAGTACTCCAGGTTGAGAATATTGAGCAGGTCGCGGTTGGTTTCGGTGGTGTCGGTGCGGGCCCCGAGGTGGAAAATGAACTCCACTTCGGCGTGGTGCTCATCGAGCCAGGTAAAAAACTGCTCGCGGTCCACGTACTCGGTCAGGCGCTTGCCCGAAAGGTTGAGCAGTTTCCGCTCGTTGGTGAAGTTATCGACCACCACAATTTCGTTGAAATTGGCGGCGTTGAGGCGGGCGACGAGGGCACTGGCAATAAAGCCGGCAGCTCCGGTGACGACGATCATAAGGCAGAGAGTTTAGATTCAAAAGTAACCAGCCGCCCGCGAACGGCTGGCAACCGGTGGGTTTTGGGAGAAGATAACGGGACGGGAACTCCTGGTACGGGCCGCGCCGCCTATCGGGTTGGAAGCAGCGGCGCAAAATGGCACCGCCCGCCGCCGCCCGCCGCCCAATACGCGGAATGTGGGCACAACAGTTCGGGCATGCTTTCGGCCGGTTACCTTTGCGCGTATGCCCCGTTTATTTGCTGCCCGCCTGCTCGGGCGCAGCCTGCTGCTGTTGTTGCTGCTGGCCGCCTGCCGCCCCGATACGCCCGCCACCACCGCCCCGCCCGAAGCCGCCGCCGCGCGCCAGCAGCTACGCGACGACTTGGGCCGGACCCTGACCGTGCCGGCTCACCCGCGCCGCATCATGGCCCTGGCGGCATCCATGACCGAAATGCTGTACGCCGTGGCCGATACGGCTACCATCGTGGCCCGCACCCAGGTTTGCGACTACCCAGCCGCCGCGCTGCGCAAGCCCATCATCAACAGTTACCCGCTCGATCTGGAGCGTTTGGTGGCCCTCAAGCCCGATGTGGTGTTCACGACTACTGGTATCACCTCCGAAGCCGATGCCCAACGGTTGCAGGAGCTGGGTATTCCGGTCTATTATCAGCAGTACGAAAAGGTGGAGGATATTTTCCGGGGCCTCACTGATTTAGGCCGCATTCTGGGCCGCTCGGCCCAGGCCCGGCAGCTGGTCGATTCGTTGCGGACCGAGTTGCGGACTCTGGAGGCGTTGCCCAAACCCTCGCCGGCCCCAACCGTGCTGGCTATTACCTGGACCGACCCGATTTACGTGTACGGCCGCAATACGCTGTTTACCGATAAAATTCGGCTGGCCGGCGGGCAGAACGCGGTGGTGGAGAAATTCGCCCAGCCCTACCCGGCCCTCACCCGCGAATACATCCTCAAGCTGAACCCCGACGTGCTGCTTGGCGGCTCCTTCGGTAAGCTCGACAGCACCTTTTTCCGGCTCTATCCCGAGCTCAAACGCATCAAAGCCTACCAGACCCGCCGCATATACGACCCCGCCGACGACCTGATGTCGCGCCCCGGCCCCCGGATAGTAAAGGGCGTTCAGGAGCTGCGCAGGCTGATTAAGTGATGCCCTGACTGGAATTTCTGTCATCCTGAGCGGAGCGAAGGACCTGTGCAGAAGGTAGCGAACAGCTTCTCTGTAGGTCCTTCGCTTCGCTCAGGATGACGGGCTTTCACCCCAATCCCTAAACGCCTAAGCCACCCCATAAATGACCCGTCCCGCATTGCCTTTTATTCTGGCGAGCCTGCTGCTTACAGCGGGCCTGCTGGCCGTGGGTTTGCGGGTGGGTAGCTACGAAACCGACTACGCCCTGATTGGTCAGGCGCTGCTGCACTATGATGCCCACGACCCGGCCCAGCTCGTGCTCATCGAGCTGCGGCTGCCGCGGCTGCTGCTGGCGCTGCTGGCCGGAGCCGGGCTGGCCCTGAGCGGCTACGTGATGCAGGCCATGGTAAACAACCCGCTGGCTGACCCTTACCTGCTCGGCACGGCTTCGGGCGGGGCGCTGGGAGCCAGCCTCACGTTCCTGTTTCTGCCCGGCCTGACGGTATTCGGCCTGTACGCGCCCCCGCTGGCGGCACTGCTCGGGGCGCTGGGCGTTACGCTGGTAGTGGTGGTGATTGGCAGCCGGCGGGGGCGGGTGGTACCCACGCTGCTGCTGCTGGCGGGCGTGGCTATGGGCTCGTTGGTGACGTCGGTGGGCGGGCTGCTCACGTTTCTGGCCGCCACCGAGGAGAAGCTGCGCACCATCACGTTCTGGTCGTTGGGCGGGTTTGAGCGGGCCAGCTGGGCCACGCTGCCTTACCCGGCCGCCGCCGTAGGGCTGGGGCTGGGGGCGCTGGCGCTGATGCGCCCGCAGTTGAATCTGCTGCTGCTGGGTGAGGAGCGGGCCACGGCCCTGGGCCTGCCGGTGGCCCGTACGCGCTGGCTGTTGCTGCTCATTGCCTCGGGCCTTACCGGGGCCGTGGTGGCGCTCTGTGGCCCTATTGGGTTTGTGGGCTTAGTCATTCCGCACATCACGCGCTGGCTGCTGGGCACGGTGGGCAAGGGCAATATGCTGTTCTGTGCGCTGCTGGGCGGCAATTTTCTGGTGCTCTGCGACCTGCTGGCCCGCCTGCTCTATCCGCCCGCCGGCCTGCCCGTGGGCTTGGTCACGGCCCTGTTCGGCGTACCGTTCTTCGTATATTTGCTGCGCAAACAAGGGGCGTAGGCAACTATGCCTCCAACATCTTACCAATGATATACATCAGCCGCCAGGAACACTTCAATGCTGCTCATAAGCTCCACAACCCCAAGTGGAGCGACGAACGCAACAAGGAAGTGTTCGGCCCCTGCGCCAATACCAACTGGCACGGCCACAACTACGACCTCATTGTGACGGTGAAGGGCCGCCCCGATCCGGAAACCGGTTTCGTCATCGACCTCAAGGAGCTCAGTACCCTCATCCGCACCCACGTCATCGATCAGGTGGATCACAAGAACCTGAACATCGACGTGCCGTTCATGGCCGGCCAACTGGCCAGCACCGAAAACCTGGTGGTAGCCTTCTGGAAAATCCTGCAGCCCGAAATCGAAGCCATTTCCTCCGCCCGCCTGCACTCACTCAAGCTCTACGAAACGCCCCGCAACTTCGTGGAGTATTTCGGCGAAGAGTAGTTTGCAAAAAAAATCATGCTGAGGCAGTTCAGTAGGATAAAATATTTTTAATCAAGAAGGAATGAAGTACTACCTGATAGCGGGCGAGCGGTCCGGGGATTTTCACGCGGCCAGCCTGATGCAGGAGTTGCGCCAGCAGGACCCCGAGGCCGAGTTTCGCTTCTGGGGCGGCGACCTGATGCAGGCCGAGGGCGGCGAAATGGTGCGCCACTACCAGGAAATGGCCATTATGGGTTTCTGGGAGGCTGCTACCAGCGTGCTCAAATTTCGCGGCTACCTCAAGCAGGCCCAGCGCGACCTGCTGGCCTGGCAGCCCGACGTGGTGATTCTGGTGGATTATGCCGGCTTTAACATGCGGGTGGCCAAGTTTGCCAAAGAGGCCGGCCTGAAGGTGTTCTATTACATCTCGCCCAAAATATGGGCCTGGAACCAGGGCCGGGTGCATCAGGTGAAGAAGGTAGTCGACCGCATGTTCGTCATTCTGCCTTTCGAGCAGGAGTTCTACCAGCGCTTCGATTACAAGGTCGACTACATCGGCAACCCCATTGCCGACACCGTGGGCGAGCACCAGAAGGCGGATGATTTCTACCAGCGCAACCACCTCGACCCCGAGCGGCCCATTATTGCGGTGTTGCCGGGCTCGCGCAAGCAGGAAATCGAGGAGATGCTCTACGAGATGCTGGCCATCTTGCCGCCTTTCCTCAACTACCAGTTCATTGTGGCCGGCGTCGATAACCTCGAACGTAACTACTACGCCCACTTCGAGCGCAACAACGTGCGCGTCCTCTTCGACCAGACCTACGACCTGCTGGCCCACGCCACGGCCGCGCTGGTAACCAGTGGCACGGCCACCCTCGAAACGGCGCTGTTCCGGGTGCCGCAGGTGGTGTGCTACCGCACCAGTGCCGTGTCGTATGCCATCGGTAAGGCCGTTATCAAGGTGCCTTTCATTTCGCTGGTCAACCTGATTGCGGGCAAGGAAGTGGTGAAGGAGCTTATCCAGGGCGATTTTAACTCCCGTAATCTGGTGATTGAGTTGAAGAAAATCACTGCCGACGAAGACTTCATTGCCAAGCAGAAAGCCGGCTACGCTGAAATCTGGCAGAAGCTGGGTCAGCAGAAATCGTCCAAGAAAGCCGCCGCGTTGATGGTGGGCTACCTGCGCGAACCCAAAACGGCGTAGGCCAGCGGAAACAACCCGATTGGTAAGGCGGAACATATGGAGTTGGCGGACTGAGTAATGCTCATTGCACCGTTACTAGCTCCGGGCTTTCCAGCATCCTCACGGGCGAAATCACGCGCTCATCCAGCGGTAGTTTATTGCCGTATCGCTCGCGCATTTTGGCCTGTACGGCGGGGTGGGAGAGGTCGGACTCGCGGAGCCGCTGGAGCTGGCCGATTTCGCGGCCGGTGGCCTGCTGGTACATCTTCCAGAGCAGCTCCGAGCAGTAAATGCGCTCATCCGACCAGCCAAAGTACAGGTCGTAGTTGCGGCCCCGGTACTGCTCGCCGGTGGCCCGCAGCTTGCGCAGCACGGGTGGCGTCAGCACCGTTTCGGCATCGCGCAGGCGTTTGACCACAAACTGCCCGTTTTTGCCTCGCGCCACCCAGGCGGCCAATGAAGTCTCGCTTACTGGCTGCACAGCTTCAAACACGCGCCATTTGCCGTTTTTCTGAAATAGGACGCCGCGGTGGCTATACTCGGAATGGGTGGCCAGCTGGATAGCCCGGCTCTGGGCCGATTGGGAGGTCTGGAAAATCAGGTCGCCGTTTTGCAGCCGGGGTGTTATTTGCGCTGCGGTGATGCTGGCCTGCTGTGTGGCCTGCTGCTGCCCGAAGTAGCGGCGCAGGCGTGGATAAGCCGCCAGCGTAACAACCAGCGGCAAAACCAACAGGAGTATTCGGCGCATAGTAACTCAGTTATAGCAGGAAACATTCGCTGGCTGGTACCACGGATATTTTAACTGCAATCCAGTTGTTCGAAGAAGCCGCCAAAAGATAAGCCCGATGCCGGCTTGGCAGCCAGCATCGGGCAAAATGCGTGAGCGGCGTGCTCCAATTTCCTAGGTCAGCATACCGCCGTCTACCTGCAACACCTGACCGGTGATGTAGGCCGAGTCGTCGGAGGCCAGGAAGGCCGTTGCTTTGGCTACGTCATCGGGAGTGCCGCCGCGGCGTAGCGGGATGGCCTTGCGCCACTCGTCGACCTGCTTGGCGTCGAGGGCGTCGGTCATTTCGGTTTCGATGAAGCCGGGGGCCACTGCGTTGCAGCGGATGTTGCGCGAGCCCAGCTCCAGGGCCACCGACTTCGTGAAGCCGATAATGCCCGCCTTGGAGGCCGCATAGTTGGCCTGCCCGGCGTTGCCCTTCACGCCAACCACCGACGACATGTTGATGATGCTACCGGCTTTGGCCCGCATCATGGGCTTGGTGGCGGCCTTGGTCAGGTTGAACACCGACTTCAGGTTCACGGCCATTACCTGGTCCCACTGCTGCTCGCTCATGCGCATCAGCAGCCCATCCTGGGTAATGCCGGCGTTATTTACGAGGATATCGAGTTTGCCAAACTCGGCCACCACATCTTCCACTAGCTTTTCGGCCTCGGCGTACACCGACGCATCGGAGCGGTAGCCCTTCACCTTGGTGCCGGACGCGGCCAGCTCCTGTTCCAGCTGCTGGCCTTTCTCCACGCTGGAGAGGTAGGTGAAAGCCACCTGCGCGCCCTGCTGGGCAAAATATGCGGCAATAGCGCGGCCAATTCCTTTAGAAGCGCCCGTAATGAGGGCTACTTTTCCGTCGAGCAGTTTTGTCATGGTGTTTTGAGCTACAAGCTTTAAGCCGCAAGCTACAAGCTTTGGTGGTTTAGGCGCAAGTTGAAAGTAGTAAGTCATGAGCTATCCGACTTGGGCTGCCAGACCTAAGCTTGCAGCTTGTAGCTTGCGGCCTGAAGCTCAAAACATGACTATCTGCATTCTCGGGGCGGGACCGGGTGGGGCTACGGCGGCCCTGCACCTGGCCAACGCCGGCCACCACTGCCTACTGCTCGACCGCGCCAAGTTCCCGCGTGATAAAGTGTGCGGCGACGCGCTCAGCGGCAAAGTGCTCAGCGAATTGCGGCGCATTGATGACGACCTGCCAGCCCGCCTGGCCGCCGAGCCGGCCCAGCTGCCCAGCTGGGGCATCGACTTTTATGCCCCCAACGGCCGCCGGCTGGCCGTGCCCTTCAAGCCCCACTATAACTCTTCCACCGACCGCGCCGCCGGCCACATCAGCAAGCGCATCGATTTCGATAATTTCCTCATCGAAGAGGTACGCCGTCGGCCCGAAATTGACTTCCGCGAAAACACCGACGTGGCCGCCCACGAGCAGCTGCCCGACGGCCGCTGGCGCCTACTGGCCAAAGACGACACTGAAATAGCCACCGTCGACGTGCTGCTGGTAGCCAACGGTGCCCAGTCGAACTTTGCCCGTGTGGTGGGCGGGCACGTGTTGGAGCCGGACCATCACTGCGCCGGCCTGCGCGCCTACTACCGCGGCGTAACCGGCCTGCACCCCGATAATTTCATCGAGCTGCACTTCATCAAGGAGTTCCTGCCCGGCTACCTCTGGGTTTTCCCGCTGCCCGATGGCCAGGCCAACGTGGGCGTGGGCATGCTCAGCGAAGCCGTTGCGAAGAAAAAGGTGAAGCTGCGCGAACGGCTCGACGAAATCCTGCGCACCCACCCGGCCCTGAAAGACCGGTTTGCCACCGCCGAGCGGTTGGGGCCGGTGCGCGGCTTTGGCCTGCCGCTGGGCTCGAAGCGCCGTCCGCTCTCGGGCCGCAATTACCTGCTGCTCGGCGACGCCGGCTCGCTCATCGACCCGTTTTCGGGCGAGGGCATCAGCCACGCCATGGTAAGCGGCCGCCACGCCGCCGACTGGGCCGCCCGCGCCGTAGCGGCCCGAAACTTCGCGCCGGAATTCCTGAAAGGCTACGATGCGGCCGTATACAACCGGCTGTGGCAGGAGTTGCGCCTGAGCCGGGCCATGCAGCGCCTGCTGGGCTACCCCTGGCTGTTCAACTTCATTGCCAACCGCGCCGCCAACAACCCCACGCTGGCCGAAACCATCAGCAACATGTTCCTCGACCTCGACCTGCGCGAGCGGCTCCGCCAACCCAGCTTTTACTTCAAGTTGCTGCTGGGTAAGTAAGGATGAAGTAAAGGAAAAGGGAGAGGAAAAAGGCACGTCATTCTGAGCGAAGGCGCAGCCGCAGTCGAAGAATCTCTACCGCAATGGTAACTCCAAATGACAGGGTTAGCATTGCGGTAGAGATTCTTCGACTGCGGCTGCGCCTTCGCTCAGAATGACGTGCCTTAATTGTCCTTCTTGCCTCTTACTTATCCTTGTTACCCACGTAGCGGCGCAGGCTTTTTTCGGCGGTAGGGTTGAGTTGGGCGGCTTTTTCGAGGTCGATGCGGGCTTCCTTGAACTTGTTGATGGATGCGTAGCTGATGCCGCGGTATTCGTAGGCGTCGGCGTAGTTCGGGTCGAGGGTAATAGCCCTGGTGAAATCGGAAATGGCTGAGCGGTAATTGAACATCTGCATCTTGGCCGAACCCCGCCCGAAGAAGGCGTCCCGGTCTTTGGGGTTGTATTTGGTCGCCTTGCTGAAGTCCAGGATGGCTCCACTGTACTCCTTCATCTCCAATCGGTTCAGGCCCCGGTTGTAGTACACATCACTGTTGGTAGGGGCCAGCTGAATGGCGGCATTGTAGTCCTTCATCGCCTCGCGGTAGTCCTTGAGTTGGCTCTTGGACTTGGCCCGCAGCAAAAGCGCATCTACGTCGGCGGGCACGGCCAGCAAACGTGCATCGGCCTTCTTTATATCCGCGCGAAAGTCGGGGGCCGTTTTGCGGGCAGCCGGGTCGATGTAGTCGGAAGAACCAGCCGTTGGGGCGTCGCGGTTAGGGGTGGGGGCATTGTTGGCCGCCCCCGTTTCGGTGGAGGCAGAGCGGGCGGAAGGACGTTCGACGTCGGTAGTGCTGCTGCGGGTACAGGCACCGGCCACCAGCAAAGTAGTACCGGCCAGCAAGGAGAGGAAAGGTGTCTTCATGAAAAAGTAACGCATGTCTAGTGAAAATAGCCACTATGACCAGCGGGCCACAGGGTCGGCGCGCCTTTGTACGGCCGCCGCGGCCAAAGGGGCAAAGACGGGGCCGGAATTTTGCGTCGCCTGTTTTGGGTGCTCTTAAAGGCGGCCGCGCCCGACTGCCCCGGCCTGCCTATCTTTGCCCGGGCGGCCGCGGGCGTTACCCGGCGGCGGGCTCTTCTTTTACTCTTCAACCGAACACACTATGGCATTGCAATACGACCTGGTCGTTATCGGCACCGGCCCGGGCGGCTACGTAGCCGCCATCCGGGCCTCGCAGCTGGGCTTGAAAGTAGCCGTAATTGAGCGCGAGTCGCTGGGCGGCATCTGCCTCAACTGGGGCTGTATTCCAACCAAAGCCCTGCTCAAAAGCGCCCAGGTATTCGAGTACCTCAACCACGCTGCCGACTACGGCCTGAGTGCCGACAACGTGGGTTATGACTTTGGTGCCGTAATTCAGCGCAGCCGCGGCGTGGCAGATGGCATGAGCAAGGGCATCAACTTCCTGCTCAAAAAGAATAAGATTGAGGTGCTGATGGGTACCGGCAAGCTGCTGGCAGCCGGAAAAATCGAGCTCACCAAGGCCGAGGGCGGCACGGAAACCGTAGAGGCAAAATCCATCATCCTGGCTACCGGCGCCCGCGCCCGCGAGTTGCCGGCCCTGCCCATCGACGACAAAAAGATTATTGGCTACCGCAAAGCCATGACTCTGGAACAGCTGCCCAAGCGCTTGGTAGTAGTGGGTTCGGGCGCTATCGGCGTCGAGTTCGCCTACTTCTACCGCACCATGGGCTCCGAGGTGACGGTGGTGGAATACCTGCCCCGCATCGTGCCCGTAGAAGACGAGGAGGTGTCACGGCAGATGGAAAAATCCTTCAAGAAAATCGGCGTGAAGGTGCTCACCAGCGCCGAAGTAACGGCCGTGGACACCAGTGGCGCCGGCTGCACTGTCACCGTGAAAACGGCCAAGGGCGACCAGCAGATTGAGTGCGACGTGGTGCTCAGCGCCGCAGGCGTAGTCACGAACATTGAAAACCTGGGCCTCGAAGAGCTGGGCATCAAGGTAGAGAAAGGCCGCCTCGTAGTGGACGATTTTTACCAGACCAACGTGCCCGGCATCTATGCCATCGGCGACATCGTGCCCGGCCCCGCGCTGGCCCACGTGGCCTCGGCCGAGGGCATTATCTGCGTCGAGAAGATTGCCGGCCACCATCCCGAGCCGCTCAACTACCAGAACATCCCCGGCTGCACCTACGCCTCGCCCGAAATTGCCTCGGTGGGCATGACGGAAGCCGAAGCCAAAGCGCAGGGCTACGATATCTTGGTGGGCAAGTTCCCGTTCTCGGCCTCGGGCAAAGCCTCGGCTGCCGGCGTGAAAGACGGTTTCGTCAAGGTCATCTTCGACAAGAAGTACGGCGAGTGGCTGGGCGCCCACATGATTGGCGCCAACGTAACCGAAATGATTGCCGAAGTGGTAGTAGCCCGCAAGCTCGAAACCACGGGTCACGAAATCATCAAGGCCGTGCACCCGCACCCCACCATGAGCGAGGCCATTATGGAAGCAGCCGCTGCCGCCTACGGCGAGGTTATTCACCTGTAAAACCTCCTCACCGCTCAGTAACAGAAAGCCCCGGTCGAAATTTCGGCCGGGGCTTTCTGTTACTGGGGTAGCGCAACTTGCGCCTGATGTAGTGGTAAATGGGGATACTTCTGCTGAAACACTAAATCCAGCGTGAATTTCTCGTCCAGAAAACGCGGGTCGAACTCTTGGCTGAAGTCCCAGGTGCCCACATAGTGCAGTTGGCCGGGCATTACCGTAAAGATGTAGCGCGTCCGTTCCAGTGTCTGACTGTTGCGGTGTTTACGAACGGATTCAACGCTCGATTGTATGCCCCCGGCAAACTCGTACGTAATGAGGGCGTAACGGCCGGCCGGCAGCGCATAGCAGAATGGGTTTTCGCGGCGGGAGCGGACAATGGGCTTCACATTCAGCCGAAAGTACTGCTGCGTGTTGAGGTTGACGACGCGCACGTACTGGCCCAAGCCACCACTACTGAAACCCAGCCGCTGTACGCAACTGCCATACAGAATTCCCTTGTCGGGAGGCAATTCTTTTTTGCTGTTTCCCCAGGTGGCAGAAGGCAATACAAGCAGCGGGCCGGGATGCTCATCCAGCGAATCCGGCAGCATCTTTACCAGCTCTAATTCCTGTTCCTGACGCTGAACCTGGATCTGGGCCTGGGCATACGTGTGTTGCGTTACCAAGCCTCCCCACATGAGCAGGGCTATTCGAAAAACTCTGAATAAAAGCATGACCAATAGGGGCTTTTGCGGGGCACTACTGCGCCTGGTACTTGCTTTTGATGAAGCCGGGCATATCCTGGCCGTAGTCTTCGGTTTTGGTGGCCTCTGTTTTCCAAAGTGCCTCTACCAGTAGCAGTAGCAGCGCTGTTTCCTTATCGGGGTTGGGGTATTCGAGTTGCTCGAAGGCCTGCCGGAGCCGCGTGGGTAGCGGGCGCATAAACCGCTCGTGCTGCTGGCGCGCCATCTCCGAATCGGCCAGGCGGTACTGCAGCTTCCAGAAGTACGGCTCGTCGCGCACCAGCTTAAAGGGCAGCTCGATAACGCTGTGGATGAAGGTGAGCGGGTCGGGCTCGGTGAGGCCGCCGCGGTTGGCCTCGATAATGCGCTTGTAGCCGCTACGGATAACGAACTCCAGCAGCAGGTCTTTGGAGCCGAAGTGTTTGAAAATCAGTGCTTCTGATACGCCGGCCTCGCGGGCAATAAGCTGGGTGGAGCTATTATCGAAGCCTCGTTCCCCAAAAAGCCGCAGGGCCACGTCGGCAATGTGCTGTTTGCGATTGGTCATGGCAGTAGGGGAGAGTAGACGGACCGGAGCCCGGTAGCAATTGAACCCGCAAGTACGGGCGCAAAAGCCCAAAACCGGCGCAGCCGCCGCAAAATAAGTAACTCCCAGATAAGCCCAAAAAGAAGCCGGCCGATTCGGGGGTTCCGAATCGGCCGGCTGCGTTTGTTCCGAAAGCCTGCGAGCGGCAGCGCCGGGGCAGAGCCGCGCGGCTTTTCGAAGAAGGCCGGATGTGGGTGGGAGTACATCCGGGTAATCGGGGTGGGGAATTGGCTTACGGTGCCTAGTGGGAGTCAGCAGCTGTTAGCGAGAGCAAACTTACGCAATCATTTCGAAAACCAGTAAGTGTTAGCTCACTTTATTGGGGTGAGCAAACACTTACCAGGCTGGTGAGGGTGGTAAGCCACTGAGGGGCGAACTGTTAACGCGAAGTGCAAAATTTTGGCCAGTACACCTAATTGCCTTTTTGCGGCGCACTGAGGCGGCTACCATTCCGGAATCGTACCACCTTATCCCGAATCTCGGCCAGCCCCAGGTTGTGCACGCTACCCAGGTGAGTGGTCTGGAATTCGCGGTGCGGCTGGTAAGAACCATCTTCCACGGCCCGGCCCACCTGCTTGTACGCCTCGCGGAACGGCACGCCGGCCTGAATAAGCTGGTTGATGTTCTCGACCGAAAACACGGCGTCGTACTTGGCCTGATTCAACAAATTGGGTTTGATGCGCAGTTCGGGTAGGGCAAACAGCACGATGTCGAGGATGTCGAGCAGCTGCGTCATCGGCTCGAAGAGAATTTCCTTGAGCAGCTGAAAGTCGCGGTGGTAGCCGCTGGGCAGGCCGGCGGCGGCCAGCAGCAGCGTGTTGGGCAGCGCCTGCAGCACCTGGCAGCGCCCCCGAATCAGCTCGAACACGTCGGGGTTTTTCTTGTGGGGCATGATGCTGGAGCCGGTGGTAAAGGCGGCCGGCAGCTCCACGAAGGCCAAGTCCTGGGAGTTGTAGAGTACCAAATCGTAGGCCATTTTGGCCAGCGTGGCGGCCATGCCGGCCAGCGCGAAGGCGAGGGTGCGCTCGGTTTTGCCGCGCAGCATTTGGGCCCCCACGCTGCTCACGGCCAAGTTGCCGAAACCCATTTCCCGGGTTGTCATCTGGCGGTCGATGGGGAAGGAGGAACCGAAGCCCGCGCCCGAACCCAACGGGTTCTGGTCGGCCACGACGTAGGCGGCTTCGAACAACGAAAGGTCGAGCAGCAGGTGTTCGGCGTAGGCTGAAAACCAGAGTCCGAACGAGCTGGGCATGGCCGCCTGGAAGTGCGTGTAGCCCGGCATCAGGTCGGTTTGGTGGGCTTCGGCCTTGGTCAGCAGCACCTCCACCAGCTCCAGCGTGCGGCTGGCGGTGCGGCGGCAGTAGTCCCGGATGAACAGCTGCAGGGCCGTAAGCACCTGGTCGTTGCGCGAGCGGGCGGTATGGATTTTCTTGCCCGCGTCGCCGAACTTCTCGGTCAGGTAAGCTTCGATTTTGGAGTGCACGTCTTCGTACTCGGGCTCGATGACGAAGGTGCCGGCTTCCAGCTGCTGCTCCAACTCGCCCAAGCCCTGCTGGAGTTGCGTGTTTTCGGCCGCCGAAATCAGGCCCGCCGCCGCCAGCATATTGGCTTGGGCGCGCGAGGCCTGCACATCAAACGGCGCCAAGTACAGGTCCAGCTCCCGGTCGCGGCCCACGGTAAACTGTTCAATTTTCTTATCGACGGCAATGCCCTTATCCCAGATTTTCATATGTTATCAAGCTTTTAGCTGACAGCTATTAGCTGTTAGCTTTCGTTTTTAGGAAAGGAGGCAGAATACTTTAGATGACCGCCCAGACTGTTTTCTCGCAGAGGTTCGCGGAGGTATCCACAGAGGCAAAAGGAGGTCTGGTGGCTTACTGAGGATGATTTGAAGAACGAAGCTGACAGCTAGTAGCTGTTAGCTAACAGCTCCAAACCACTCAGCAGCTCTACATAGCCGCGCACGCCTTCCCGGATTTCGCTGAGCAGGATGTACTCGTCGGGGGTGTGGGAGCGGGCCGAGTCGCCGGGACCGATTTTGACGGTGGTGAAAGGCATCATGCTCTGGTCGGAGAGCGTGACCGAGCCGAAGGTACGGCGGCCCAGCGCCAGCCCGCGCTGCACCAGCGGGTGGTGGGGGGCAATGCGCGAGGAGTTGAGGTGGGTGGAGCGCGGCACCACCTCGGAGCCAATCAGCCCACGCACGATGTCCACAACTTCCTGATTGGTGTACAACTCGTTGGTGCGCACATCGACTACGAAAGTGCAACGGTCGGGCACTACGTTGTGCTGGGTGCCGGCCTGGAGTTGGGTAACCGTCAGCTTCACCGGCCCGAGTAGGTCCGAAACCCGCTCAAACTGAAAGTTGCGCAGCCGCTGAATGTCGTCGAGGGCTTTGTAGAGGGCGTTTTTGCCTTCTTCGCGGGCGGCGTGGCCGGTGCGGCCGTGGGCGGTGCAATCGAATACCATGAGGCCTTTTTCAGCTACGGCGAGGTGCATTTGGGTTGGCTCGCCCACGATGCCCAGGGCAATTTCGGGTAGCAGCGGCAGCAGCCGGCGGATGCCTTCGGGGCCCGAAATTTCTTCTTCGGCCGTAATGGCGCAGATGAGGTTAAAAGTGGGCGGGTGCTCCTCGAAATACAGAAATGCCGCCAGCAAACTCACGGCTGCCGCGCCTGCGTCGTTGCTACCGAGGCCGGTGAGTTTATCGCCCTCCACCAGCGCCCCGAACGGGTCGGTGGTCCAACTGGTGCCGGGCTGCACGGTGTCGTGGTGGGAGTTGAGCAGCACGGTGGGCCGGGCGGGGGCGTAGTGCCGGCTCACGGCCCACACGTTGTGGGCGTTGCGCTCGGGCCGGGCTCCATGAAAGGTCAGGAAACGCACAATATGCGCTGCCGTCTGGTCTTCCTGCCGCGAGAAGGAAGGTGTCTGAATCAGCTGAATCAGCAGCTGAATGGCGTCGTCGGTGAGCTGGGTCAGCAGCGGCTCGTCTAGCTCCGGCATAGCACAGTTTTTACGGGTTCGTTGATGCGGAGCGCGTTTTCAATTACCACGCGCTCCACGCCGGCTTCCAGCGCCGCGAAGGCGTTGTCGAGCTTGGGTACCATGCCGGCGGCTACTGCGCCAGCGGCTTTCAGCTGGGCATACTCGGCGGCCGTCAGGCGCTCAATCACCGAGCTTTCGTCGTTGATATCGGCCAGCACGCCATTCTTCTCGAAGCAGAAATGCAGCTCCACGGCGCGGCGTGCAGCCAGGGCCACGGCCACGGCGCTGGCGATGGTGTCGGCGTTGGTGTTGAGCAGCTGGCCGTGGCCGTCGTGGGTGATGGCGCAGAGCACAGGCAGCAGACCGGCGCGTAGCAGCAGCTCCAGCAGGCTGGTATTCACCGCATCCGCCGGCAGGTCGCCCACGAAACCGTAGTCGATGGCACCCACCGGCCGGCGTACGGCCCGGATGGCGTTGCCATCGGCCCCCGAGAGGCCCAACGCATTGGCACCCGCGGCCTGTAGCCCAGCCACGAGCTGTTTGTTGGTTTTGCCGGCGTAGAACATCGTCACGATGTCGAGCGTGGCCGCATCGGTGATGCGGCGGCCCTGCACCAGTTGGGGCTGCTGGCCGAGTTGCGTAAGCAGCTGGCTGGCCCCGCGGCCGCCGCCATGCACCAGCAGTCGGGGGCCGGGCACCTTGGCCAGCTCGGCTACAAAGCGGCTCAGCTGGGCTGGCTCATCGAGAATAGCACCGCCGATTTTAAAGATTTTCAGGGTTTCAGCCATAACACGAATACGGGGAAAAGGGGCGGGGAGGGGGCCGGAAATACCCTGTACGGGGCCGGTCAGCCGGGACCAGCGAATCTTTTTGCGGCCGACGCGGCAAAGTTTCCAAAAAAAAACATTTACGTTTGCAACGCTTTTCGGCTTTAAACCATTTTAAAATCCTGAAGGCCCTACCTGCCGCCCTGCGGCACCTGCATATGATTCACCTCTCTACTACTGCGCTTCTGCGACGACCAAATCTGGTCGTGCGAATTATGCCAGCTTAAGCTGGCCGCACTAGTATTCCCGTGTTCTTCGTCGCCGAAGAGCCGGTTCGGGGCCTGCCCATCGGCCCGCCCCCGAGAACTTTCCCGAATCACCTGTTCCTAGTCCGAGTGTAAGCTTCCGCGTGTTTTTTCCGGCCCGGTGCCGGAATGTCCCGCTCTTCCGGTTCGCCGCTACCGAGCCCGCCGCCCAAGCGTTGCGGCCGGTTGTTGTTGGCGCCTGCCCCACCCGCTGGGTCCGCGCCGCCTGCCTGCCTTTCGTGTCTTCACTCCTGCTGCCCCGTCGGGCAGCTAACCGACCCTCCGTCATGTTGCTCCGAGTCGCCGAAGCTGCCGATGCGCAGTACGCCGAAACCCTATGTCAGTGGTATGCCGAATCGGCCCGTCAGCGGGGCGTGGGTATTGCCAAACGCGACCCTAACTATCTGATTAAAAAGATGGGAAAAGGGGATTCCGTTATTGCCTTCATCGAGGGCGAGCTGGCTGGTTTCTGCTATATCGAAACCTTTGAAGACGCCAAATTTGTCGTCAATTCCGGACTGATTGTCAATACGGAGCTGCGCAAGGAGGGACTGGGACGCGCCATCAAGGAGTGCGTGTTCGAGCTTTCGCGCACCAAGTATCCGGCGGCCAAAATCTTCGGTATCACAACCAGCGCGGCCGTAATGAAGATCAACAGCGAGCTGGGCTACCGGCCTGTTACCTTCCCCGAGCTTACCCAGAGCGAGGATTTCTGGAAGGGCTGCGCGAGCTGCAAAAACTACCCCATCCTGCAGGAAAACGAGCGTAAAATGTGCCTCTGCACCGGCATGGTGTACGATAAGCTCCAAGACCGTTTCAGCCAGCAATCCATCGAAATTCTGAGCCAGGAAGGGTAGAACGTGCCATGCTGAGCGCAGCGGAGCGGAGTCGAAGCATCTCTACCGCTTCGTTACAGTAGTAGCCCAACGAAGCGGTAGAGATGCTTCAACTACGGCTGCGCCTTCGCTCAGCATGACACGGTACTGCTCCTCGCTCTCACTTTCTAACACCATCAACTCATGAAAAAGAAGGTAGTTTTAGCTTATAGCGGCGGCCTCGACACGTCGTTCTGCGCAGTGTACCTGACCCGCGAGCTGGGTCTGGAGGTCCACACGGTTATCGTCAACTCCGGCGGGTTTTCTCCAGAGGAGCTGGCCGCCATTGAGAAGCGCGCTTATGAGCTGGGCTCCTCGCAGCACGAAGTAATCGACGTTACCCAGCGCTTTTACCAAGACTGTCTGCGCTACCTGATTTTCGGCAACATCCTCAAAAACGACACTTATCCGCTGAGCGTGAGTGCCGAGCGCATGTTCCAGAGCCTGGCGCTGGCCGAATACGCCCGCGAGCACAAGGCCGATTACATTGCCCACGGCAGCACCGGAGCCGGCAACGACCAGGTGCGCTTCGATGTCGCCTTCTCGGTCATTGCGCCCAATACGGAAATCATCACGCCGATTCGGGATTTGAAACTGAGCCGCCAGGCCGAAATCGACTTCCTGAACCAGCACGGCTTCGAGATGAGCTGGGAGAAGGCCAAGTACTCCATTAATAAGGGCATCTGGGGCACCAGTGTGGGCGGCGTCGAAACCCTGACCTCGCACCAGGCCCTGCCCGAATCGGCCTACCCGACCCAGCTAACCGCCACGGAGCCGACCCAGGTGGAAATCACCTTCGAGCAGGGTGAGCCGGTGGCCCTGAACGGCGAAACCATAGACCCAGTGGCCCTTATTCAGCAACTCAACGAGCTGGCCGGTACTTATGCCATCGGCCGCGATACCCACGTGGGCGACACGATTCTGGGCATCAAGGGCCGCGTGGGTTTCGAAGCCCCCGCCCCGCTGATTCTGCTGAAAGCGCACCACCTGCTGGAAAAGCACACCTCCAGCCGGTGGCAGCTGCTACACAAGGACTACGTGGCCAACTGGTACGGCACGCTGCTGCACGAGGCCCAGTACCTCGACCCGGTGATGCGCGACTTCGAGGCCTTCCTCACGTCGTCGCAGGAGCGGGTATCGGGCAAAGTGTTCGTTACGTTGCTGCCCTACCGGTTCGAGTTACAGGGCGTGGAGTCGAAGTTCGATATGATGCAGTCGAAGGTGGCCACTTATGGCGAGGAGAACAACGCTTGGGACGGCCGCGACGCCCAGGGCTTCATCAAGATTTTCAGCAACCAGCTGAAGATTCACGGCTCATTTAACCCCTCCCCAACCCCTCCCCAACCCCTCCCCAAAAGGGAGGGGCTTAGGTTAGCATCTCATGAGTATGAATAACGAAACAATAACGTCTGGCACCCCTCCCTTTTGGGGAGGGGACGGGGGAGGGGTCAAAGCTGGCATCGTCGGCGGGGCCGGCTACACGGCCGGCGAGCTGCTGCGGATTCTGCTGCACCACGAGTTCGTGGAGCTAGGCGGCATTGTGAGTTCGTCGAACGCAGGCAACCCGGTACACCAGGTGCACGACGATTTGGTGGGCGAAACCGACCTGGTTTTCGCCTCCGAGCTGGCTGGCGACGAGGACGTGGTGTTTCTGTGCTTGGGCCACGGCAACTCGAAGGCATGGCTGGCGAAGAACCCGCTGCCCGAAAGCACTGCCATTATCGACCTAAGCAACGATTTTCGCCTGACGGCTGATGCCGAGTTTGCCGGCCGCGAGTTCGTGTACGGCCTACCGGAGCTGAACCGCAGCCGCATCCAGCAGGCGCAAAGCATTGCCAATCCCGGCTGCTTCGCCACGGCCATCCAGCTGGCGCTGCTGCCGCTGGCCCAGACCGGCCGGCTCACCGACGACATCCACGTGTCGGCCATTACGGGCTCGACCGGCGCGGGCCAGGGCCTGTCGGAAACGGTGCATTTCTCGTGGCGCACCAACAACGTGTCCATCTACAAGCCCTTCACGCACCAGCACCTCGGCGAAATCGGCGAGAGTCTGGCGCAGCTGCAGCCGAAATCAGCAGCTGAGATTCACTTCATCCCCTACCGCGGCAATTTTGCGCGGGGCATTTTCGCCAGCGTCTACACGCCCTCGGATTTGACGCAGGATGAGGCGCGGGAGTTGTACCGGAAGTTCTACGCCGATGCGCCATTCACCACAGTTTCGGACAAGGAAATTCATTTGAAGCAGGTAGTGAATACCAATAAGTGTCTGCTGCATGTGCAGAAGCAGGGCAAGCAATTATTAATTACCTCGGTGATTGACAATTTGGTGAAAGGCGCGTCGGGCCAGGCCGTGCAGAATATGAACCTGCTGTTTGGCCTGCCAGAAACGACGGGATTAATGAGTAAGGCTTCGTTTTTTTAAGATAACAGAACGTCATGCTGAGCTTGTCGAAGCATCTCTACCGAACGAGAATTCATGTCTGCAACCGGAAATATTGCCATCAATCGAATAGTTAATTCTGACTTCGTTGTTCAGCATTTCGGGTATTGGCCAACTTTTCATGATGCCACACTTGAAAGAATGAATTTTGGGATTCGCTCTTTCGAAAGCACGATTACGTTCCTAATTGAAACAGCTGAATTTACAAACGAGCTTGATGAGCAAGAACAATACAAGCAGTTTAAGCCCTGTATCATAGAACTGGAATTTCAAAATGTGAAAGATACATTCCTCACATTCGACCATGTTCCGGTTCTTTTTGCTGTTGACTTTGAAGAAATCGGTGATGCAATATATTATTCGTTTTCTTCTTCTGCTGGCTCGCATACCATAGTAGCCGAACAAGTAACAGTGCTAAGCTTGACCCCAACGAAGCAGTAGAGATGCTTCGCTTCGCTCAGCATGACGTTCTTCTTTTAAATACTATTTGACGCCATAAATACATGGACCTCTTCAACGTTTACCCGCTCGTCAACATCACGCCTGCCAAAGCCCTGGGCGCGAAACTCTGGGATGATAAGGGCCAAGAGTACCTGGATTTCTACGGCGGCCACGCCGTGATTTCCATCGGCCACAGCCACCCACACTACGTGCAGCGCCTTACAGAACAGTTGCAAGACATCGGCTTCTACTCCAACTCGGTGCAGATTCCGATTCAGCGCGAGCTGGCCGAGAAGCTGGGCCGGGTATCAGGCTACGAGGATTACATGCTTTTTCTATGCAACTCGGGGGCCGAGGCCAACGAGAATGCGCTGAAGCTGGCTTCGTTTCATACCGGCAAAAAGCGGGTGGTGGCGTTCAGAGGTGCGTTTCACGGTCGCACCAGCGGCACGGTGGCGGCCACCGACAACCCGAAAATCGTGGCCCCCTTCAACGCGGGCCACGCCGTGAGCTTCGTGGAGTACGACCTGGAGGCCGTGCTGGCCGTGCTGCACGGCGGCGACGTGTGCGCCGTTATCGTGGAGCCGATTCAGGGCGTGGGCGGTATCATCAGGCCATCCGACGAGTTCATGCGCCACCTGGCGCTGCTCTGTTGGGCCAACGACGTGCTCCTGATTGCCGATGAGGTGCAGAGCGGCTACGGCCGCAGCGGCAAGTTCTTCGCCCATCAGCACGCCGGTCTGCGGCCCGATATTATTTCCGTAGCCAAGGGAATGGGCAACGGCTTCCCCATCGGCGGCATCCTGATATCCCCCAAGCTGCAAGCCTCCTACGGCCTGCTGGGCACCACGTTCGGCGGCAACCACCTGGCCTGCGCCGCCGCCCTGGCCGTGCTCGAAGTCATCGAGGATGAGGGGTTGTTAGCTCATGCCACCGAAATAGGCGACTACCTGCGCAAGGAATTGGAAGCCCACGCCGGGGCCGTAGAAATTCGCGGCCGTGGCCTGATGGTGGGCATCAAATACGACTTCCCCATCAAGGAAATTCGCGACAAGCTGCTCACTGAGCACCACATTTTCGTGGGCAACGCCTCCGACCCCACGGTGCTCCGGCTGCTGCCGCCGCTGAACATCACACGGGCCGAAGTTGACCGGTTCCTGGAGGCGCTGTATGCGCTGGTGCCCCAGGAAGTTCGCACGGTGTAGAGACGCATACTTGCGTCTCGTCGTTGAACGGCCCACGCCCGAACGACCCGGTTTACCACAACGTCAGTAACGACTGAGACGCGAATACGCATCTCTACACCCAACGACATGAATCAAACAGTAACCCTAACCCTCTCCGACGGCACCACGATAGAAGGCGAATCCTTCGGGGCCTTCACTTCCGCCGCCGGCGAAGTCGTGTTCAGCACGGCCATGACCGGCTACCCCGAAAACCTCACCGATGCCTCCTTCGCCGGCCAGCTACTGGTGCTCACCACCCCCATGGTGGGCAACTACGGCGTGCCCGGCGAGGAGCTGTACGAGTCGATTTCGACCATTTTCGAGTCCGACAAAATCCACATTGCCGGGCTCGTGGTGAACTACTACTCCGAGGAGCACAGCCACTGGAACGCCGCCAAAAGCCTCGGCGACTGGCTCAAGGAGTACAATATCCCCGGCATCTGCGGCGTCGATACCCGGATGCTTACCAAGAAGCTGCGTGAGGAAGGCGCGATGCTGGGCAAAATCGTGGCCCAGGACGACGTGCCCTTCCACGACCCCAACCTCGACAACTTGGTGGCGCAGGTGAGCCCGGCCGGCGTGCAGCACTACGGCAACGGCCAGCACAAAATCGTGCTCGTGGACTGCGGCACCAAAACCAACATCATCCGCTGCTTTTTGGAGCGCGACGTGGAGCTGATTCGCGTACCCTGGGACTACGATTTCACGACCCTCGACTACGACGGCCTGTTCCTGAGCAACGGCCCCGGCGACCCCAAAATGTGCGAGGCCACCATCCGGCACCTGCAAACCGCCCTGGCCCAGGACCGGCCCATTTTCGGCATCTGCCTGGGCTCCCAGCTCATGGGCCTGGCGGCGGGCGGCGACACGTTCAAGCTCAAATACGGCCACCGCAGCCACAACCAACCCGTGAAGCTCACCGGCACCCAGCGCTGCTACATCACCAGCCAAAACCACGGCTTCGCGGTGGATACCGCCACGCTCCCCGCCGAGTGGCAGATGCTGTTCGAGAACCTGAACGACGGCACCTGCGAAGGCATCAAGCACACGTCCAAGCCGTTCTTCTCCACCCAGTTCCACCCCGAAGCCGCCGGCGGCCCACAGGATACAGAGTTTCTGTTTGATGACTTTTTGGCGGCGGTGGTGGCGTATAAGAACGGCAAGTAGAACGAAGGAAAAAGAACGTCATGCTGAGCGGAGCGTAGCGAAGTCGAAGCATCTCTACCGCTTCGTTTGCATCAATCCAAACGGGGAGGCACTATCAAGTCTGAGTCTAATCATCCAATCCTATGGACGCGAAAAACATATTCATTTCCAGTCAGCACCGACTGAAGAATTTGGATTGGTCGGACTTGATTTATGTTGGCTTAGACCACGAAAAGGCGAATGAGTACAAAGCTGATATGGTGGCTGAATACGCTCACAAGTTGTTCGACGAATCAGAAGTGTATGTGATTATCGGCCGTCATGATTCTCATCTGTCAACTCTGGATGAAGCACTTAGTAAAGTGAACACTCTTCTAAAAGCGACCCATGTAATGCTATGCGATACCTCATTTACAAAGGCTATGAAATTCAACATGATTGGCGTTATGTCTTATGGTCAGAAACATAATTAATCTGACTGCAACGAAGCGGTAGAGCTGCTTCGGCTTCGCTCAGCATGACGTTCTAACATCACCCAGCATGTACGTCTACATCCTGACCAATCAAACTCAAACCGTTTTGTATATCGGCGTCACCAACGACCTCACGCGGCGACTTTATGAGCACAGTAGCGGCCGGGGCGACGCCGGGAAATTTACTGGACGATATCAGGCTGATTTGCTGGTGTATTTTGAAACAGCCCCCGATGCAACGCAGGCCATTGCGCGGGAAAAGCAATTGAAAGGCTGGAACCGCCGGAAGAAAGATGCGCTGATTAGCGCGTTTAATCCGACGTGGAAAGCCATTGATTTAGAGACTTGGGAAGGCTGAACCCTAACGAATTCAACGAAGCGGTAGAGGTGTTTCGACTCCGCTGCGCTCCGCTCAGCATGACGTTCTTTTTCGAACACATACGACCTAATGAACAAACCTAACAAAGTACTCATTCTC
>NZ_JABKAU010000035.1 GCF_013377885.1 Hymenobacter lapidiphilus | reverse complement strand
GGCTCACCGACAGCAGTGGGCTCCATATCTGCGTCAACTATTGGCTAAGCCGCTCATTCCGGCCCTGCTGCCTACGAGTGCGTAAGTCCTAGAATAGTTTCTTGGCGGGTAAATCCGCCGCGTTTCATTTTGAAGAGTTGATTGCCATTCCTGAACAATTGTACCCGCGCAACGGCCGCTTTCAGTTCTGGCCACTCTTCCCCAGCTGCGTAAACATGCGTCTCCGTCCGATCCACTAAACGAAGCCGCAGTTACCCAGGAAAATGCCAACTACCGCTCTCCGGAAACCCTGCTTTGGCAGAGCCGTTCCAACGGGCACTGTCTTCGTCTGCTTATGGCCCTTGCCGCTGCCCCCATGTCTTTCCCGTCGTCCGCTCCGCCCGACCTGCTCCAGGCGGCTCTGGAAATTTCTCTCACTGGCTTCATCGCCTTTCGGCCCATATACGACCCGGCTCACCCGGCCACCATCACCGACCTGGCCTATGTGTACCTTAACCCCGCCGCCCAGCGGATGCTGCAGCTGCCAGGGTGCCCCGCCGAGTCGTTCCTGACCCGGTACCCCAGCGCGGTTGAGGCTGGGATTTTTGCCTTTTACCGCGACACGTTTCTTGCTGGTGCGCCCGGCCGCTTCGTCGTGAGCGGCCAGCACGAGGGCCTCGACAATGCCTATCAGCTGGCCGCCCACCGCGCCGGCGACCTACTCGTCGTCAGCTTTTCTGAAACTGCCGACCAGCCCCGCCCCGCCGGCGACGAGGCCCTGCGCCAGAGCCAGGCCGCTGGCGACGAGGCCCGCGCCGAGGCCGAAGCCCAGCGCCAGCGCCTGCTCAACGTCTTTCTCCAGGACCCCGTCCTGATGGCCCAGCTCCGCGGCCCCGACCACCTCGTGGAGCTGGCCAACCACGGCTTCGAGGGCGCTTTTGGCCACCGCGGTATCCAGGGGCGCACTTACCGCGAGGCCGCGCCCGAGCTCGTGGCGCAGGGCTTTATCGACCTGCTCGACCGCGTGTACCAGACCGGCGAGACGTTCTCGGCCACGGAACAGCCCGCGTACATGGACGATACCAATACCGGCACGCCGCAGCTGCACTACCACAACTTCATCTACCAGGCCACCCGCAACGCGGCCGGGACCATCGACGGCATCCTCATCGTGGCCACCGATGTTACCGAGTTGGTGCTGAACCGCCAGCAGCTCGAAGAAAAGGAACGCCATACCGCCCAGCTCAATCAGGAGCTGGAGGCCCGCGTGCAGGCCCGCACCCAGGAAGCTGAGGCCGTCGCCCAGCGCCTGCAGCACGTCACCGAAAGCCTGCCCAACACCATCTTCACCGCCGACGCAGCCGGGCAGGTGCTCTATATCAGCCCGCAGTGGTACGCCTACACCGGCATGGCCCTTGGTACCCCCGTCAGCGAAGCGTGGCCTGACTTTATTTACCCCGCCGACCTGCCCGCCATTTCGAAGGAGTTTAACGCGGCCCTAGCCGAGGGCCGCCCGTGGAGTTATGAGTTCCGGCTGCGCGGGGCCGATGGCCACTACCGCTGGTTTGCCAGCCAGGGCGTGCCCGAGCCGCTGGCCGAGGCCGAAGCGGCCGGCCGGCTCCGCCAGTGGTTCGGCTCCAACTTCGACGTCGACGACCTGAAGCGGGTGCAGCAGCGGTTTGAAGAACAGGACCAGCTTCTGACCAATATCCTCTCTTCTCTGCCAGCCGGCGTGGTCACCTTCGAGGGCGAAGACCTGCGCTTCGGCTTCTTCAACGAGGCGTATCAGCAGTTGGCTGAGGGACGGGTTGTGCTGGGCCGCCCGGCAGTGGAGGTGTTTCCCGAAGTG
Organism: Hymenobacter lapidiphilus; assembly: GCF_013377885.1. GTDB lineage: Bacteria > Bacteroidota > Bacteroidia > Cytophagales > Hymenobacteraceae > Hymenobacter > Hymenobacter lapidiphilus. The sequence continues at coordinate 49,021 of NZ_JABKAU010000035.1, read as the reverse complement.
GCCGAGCAGGGGTTTCTGGCCTCGCTGCGGGAGGTGCTGCGCACCGGCGAGCCCTACCGGGGGCAGGAAGTGCCGGCCTACGCCCGCGACCCGCGCACCGGGCAGCAGCAGGACATGTACCTGGACTTGGCCTACCTGCCCCTGCGCCACGGCCAGCAGGCGCCCCACGCCGTACTCGGCTTCCTCGTTGATGTAACAGGCCGCGTACTGGCCCGCCAGCAGGCCGAGGCCGCTCAGGCCCTGGCTCTGGCCGCCGCCGGACAGGTCGCTGCCCAGCGGGAGGCGTTTTTCCAGGTATTCGAGCAAACCCCGGCCCGCATTGCCCTGCTGTGCGGGCCACACCACGGCTACGAATACGTCAACCCCGCCTACCAGCAGCTTTTCGCCGGGCGCGAACTCGTCGGCCGGCCCATGGCCGAGGCCATCCCGGAGGTGCGGGGGCAGGGGTTTCTGGAAATGCTCGACCATGTGTTTCAAACCGGCGAAACCTCTTTCAGCCACGAGCTGCTCGCCTACATCCCCCAGCCAGATGGTCAGCCGCCCCAGGAGCGCTACTTTGACTCGACCTACCAAGCCATACGCGAGGACGGCCTGGTAGCGGGCATTTCGGTCTTTGCCTACGATGTGACCGAGCGGGTGCTGGCCCGCCGGCAGCGCGAGTCCCAGCGGGTGCAGCTGGCCGAACTGTTCGAGCAGGCCCCGGCGGCCGTGGCCATCCTCGGCGGCCCTGGCCTGGTGCACGAGCTGGTGAACCCGATTTACGCCAGTCTGTTTCCTGGCCGCGAGCTGCCCGGCCGCGCCCTCGCCGACGTTTTTCCCGAGCTGGCCGGCACCGGCGTGGTCGAAAGCTTCGAGCAGGTGTACCAAACTGGCCTGCCCAACGAGGAGAAATGTTTGCTGATTCCCTTCACCAACCCCGCCACCGGCCAGCTCGAAGACCGGTACTTCAACTACAGCCAACAGGCCCGCCGCGACGCCCAGGACCGTATCGACGGCGTCCTGGTGTTCGCCTTTGAAGTAACTGAGCAGGTGAGTGCCCGCCAGCACGCCCAGGCCCTGGCCGCTGAGCTAACCACTGCCAACCAGCAACTGGTGCGCATCAACGCCGACCTCGACAATTTCATTTATACCGCCAGCCACGACCTTAAAGCGCCCATCTCCAACCTCGAGGGCCTGCTCTACCTGCTACAGGAAGAGCTGCCCGCCGAGGTGGCCCAGAACGCGGAAGTTGGCCCCGTTCTGGCCCGCATGCTCGACGCCGTAGACCGTTTTAAGCGCACTATCGACCATCTCACCGATGTGTCCAAGCTGCAGAAAGAGCACCAGTCCGCCGCCACCCTGGTCAACCTGGCTGCCGTGGTCGAAGACGTTCGGCAGGACCTGCAGCCCGTGCTGGAGGCCGCTGGGGCCAAGCTTTTTGTGGCCGTTTCCGCCACTCCGTCCATTCCTTTCACAGAGAAAAACCTGCGCAGCATCGTCTACAACCTGCTCAGCAACGCCGTCAAGTACCGCCACCCCGACCGCACGCCCCACATCGACGTGCGGGCCCACGTGCGCGCCGGCCACACCGTACTCGAAGTGCACGACAATGGCCTTGGCCTCGGCCCCGCCCACCTGCCCCGGCTCTTCACCATGTTCCAGCGCTTTCATAACCACGTCGAGGGCACCGGCATCGGGTTGTACATGATTAACCGCATGGTTGAAAACGCCGGTGGTCGCATCGAGGTGCACAGCCAGCTCGGGGCCGGCTCCACCTTTTTCGTCTTCCTGCCCCACGAGAATGGCCCCACCGAGCAGTCCTTTCCCGCTTTTATCCCTGCCTAACCTGCACCTTGCTCAACGACGACGACGACGACACCACCAGCTTCCTCAACCGGGCGTTACTCCGGTGCATGGCGTCAGCGACGCCGTGCTGGTGGCCGGCAACGGCCCGCAAGCCCTCTACCTGCTGCCCGCCCACTGCGCGCCGCTCAGGTCGGAATTAAAGATGCAGCGGGGCGGCTGGAGCGCTAACGCCGCGCCCAGCGCTGTTAAACAGAAACCTATGTCGAGCGTATTGCTCAGCTCTCAACTCAGTCCGTAGCGCGAGTGCCAGTCGGGCACGGCCACTAGATACAGGAAGGCTTTGGCTAAGGGAGTGACGGGAGTGTTGGTGCTCCACATTTCATTAGGAGCGCTCCGTACTTGTTCGCGCAGCAAGTACGGACAGCGCGTAACGCTCTGTGCGGATACTGGCAGGCGGGGTTTGGGATAAACCGGCCAAACTTTGGGGAGTACTGCAACTGCTGCCCGGCGGCCCTTTATCTTTGTCCCCATGAAAGCGCCCCTTTTCCATCCCGGCCAGGAAGTTATCTGCACCAACGACGACTTTACTATGCTGCTGGTGCAGAATCCCAACATCCAGACGCCCAAGCGCGGCCCCATTTACACCGTGCGCGACGTGTACGACACGCACAACGGCTTCGGTATTACGCTGCACCAGATAAACAACGCGGCCGTGGCGCCGGGCTTCCCCGAGGCCAACTTCCACGAGTCGCGTTTTGCGCTGGTGCCGCCGCTGGAGGAAGTGGATATTTCGGCGGCCATTGAGGAAAGCGTAACGGTCTGACGACAGTGTATGGGCTATAGGCAACTGGCTTTTAAGCCGGCCACCGCAAAGCCCCTGCTTGCCGATAGAGTAGCTGCTCGGATTTCATGCGCCGGGGTGAAAGGCAAATGACGATCCTGGCTGTTGCCTGCTGCATAGCAGATGCTCTGGCTACCATTGTTGCTCCTGGCTGTCTTTATATGAAGCACGCGTTACACGTAATACGTCGCCGGGCGCTGGTAGGGCTGGCCGTGGCTGCCGCTACGGCGGGTAGTCCGGCCCTGGCCCAGCAGGCTGCGCCGGCCGATACCACCCGCCGGCCGGTGCGGCTGGGTGAGGTGGTAGTTGCCGCTTCCAAGGTGGAGGAGAGCATTCTGCAGTCGCCGGTTACGGTGGAAAAACTGAATGCGCGGGCCTTGCGGCTGTCGCCGGCACCTTCGTTTTTCGATGCGCTGGAGCAGGTGAAGGGCGTGCAGGTGCTTGCGCCCAGCCTGGGGTTTAAGGTGCTCAACGCCCGCGGCTTCGCCAACACCACCAACGTGCGCTTCGCCCAGCTCGTAGACGGCATCGACAACCAGGCCCCCCACATCGGTGGGCCGATTGGCAACGTGCTCGGGCCGAGCGACCTGGACATCAAAAGCGTGGAAATTGTGCCCGGCACGGCGGCGGCATTGTATGGGTTGAATGCCATCAATGGGCTGGCCAATTTCAGCACCCGCAACCCGTTTGCCAGCGAAGGGCTGAGCGCGCAGCAGAAAGTGGGCGTCAACCATATAAACGACCCCAACACGGGGGCGCGGCCCTATTCCGAAACCAGCCTGCGCTATGCCCGGGTGCTGGGCTCGAAGTGGGCTTTCAAGGTGAACGGCACCTACCTGCGGGGCTACGACTGGATGGCCACCGACCCGACCGACCTCAACCCCAACGGCAACGCCAGCACCGGCCTGCTGGGGGCCGATAACCCCGCCCGCGACCCGGTAAGCAGCTACGGCAACGAATCATCGAACCGCAGCACGCTGACGCTGGGCGGCAAAAGCTACCAGGTGGCCCGCACCGGCTACCTGGAGCGCGACGTAGTAGATTATCATCTGCAGACGCTGAAGTACGACGCGGCCCTGCATTACAAGCCGAACGAGCGCACCGAGCTGGCCTATACCTACCGCGGGGCCCGTTTCGACAACGTGTACCAGCGCAGCAACCGCTTCCAGCTGGCCGACTACCGGCTGCAGCAGCACGCCCTGCAGCTGACGACGCCCGTGGTGCAGGCGCGGACCTACTTCACGCAGGAAAACACCGGCCAGAGCTATAACCTGCGCTCGGCCGCCGAAAACCTCGACCGCAGCTTCAAGCCCGACAACGCCTGGAACGCCGACTACACCGCCGAGTGGAACCGGGCCGTAGGGCAGGGCCAGCCGGTGGCTGCTGCCCACGCCGCGGCCCGCACCTTTGCCGATGCCGGCCGCCTGCAGCCCGGCACCCCGCAGTTCCGGCAGCGCCTGAACGCGCTTTCCGACATCAATAACTGGGACCAGGGCGCGGCCCTGCGGGTACAGGCCAATCTGCTGCACGCCGAAGTGCAGGCGAACCTGGGCCAAGCCCTGCGGCAGGCTGGGGGTAAGGGGATGCCGGTGTGGGCCGATGTGCTGGTGGGGGCCGACCACCGCACCTACTTCGTGCAGCCCGATGGCAACTACTTCATCAACCCCAACCCCGGCCGCGACCAGTTCAGTACCCTGGCCTACGGCAAAACGGGCGGGTTTGTGCAGGCCGGGGCGCGGCTGCTGCCGGGCGAGAAGCTCCGGCTTACGGCCACGCTGCGGGCCGACAAGAACCGCTACTTCGACCTGCGCTTCAACCCCCGGCTAACGGCCGTGTACTCGCCCACGGCCCGTCATAACTTCCGGCTCAGCTACCAGAGCGGCTACCGCTTCCCGAGCTTGTTCGAAGGGTTTTCCAATGTGAACAGCGGGCAGGTAAAGCGGATCGGGGGGCTGCGGGTGATGTCGGACGGGGTGTTTGAGGGCAGCTACCTGCGGAGCTCGATTGACGCGTTTAATGCGGCCGTAACCCGGGCCGTGAATACCGGCGGGCAGAGCCGCAGCCAGGCCATTGCCGCCAACCAGAGCCTGCTCGCGCGCAACCCCTACACCTACCTGCGGCCCGAGTTTGTGCGCTCGTGGGAGGTAGGCTACAAGGTGGCCCTGCTGCCCGGTGGCCGTCTGCTGGCCGACGTGGATTTCTACGCCAATACCTACCGCGACTTTATTGCCCAGGTGGAAGCCTATGTGCCGCTGGCTGCTGATGGGCAGCCCCTGCCGGCCACCCCCAACGCCGTGGCCACCGCCCTCAACGCCCGCGCCACCCAGGCCCGCTACCGCCTCTGGACTAACTCGCGCAGCCGGGTGTACAACTACGGTGGCTCGCTGGGCCTGCGCTACGACGTGCCCGGCGGCCTGCTGGCTGGCGCCAGCACCACCTACGCCCGCCTCGACCGTACCGAAGCCGCCGACGGGCTGGAAGCCGGCTTTAATACGCCCCGCTGGAGCTACAACCTGAACCTGGGCCACGAAAACGTGTACCGCCACCTGGGCTTCGGCCTCAACTACCGCTGGCAGACGGCTTACTTCTCCGAAACCTTCCTCGTCAGTGGCACCGTGCCGGCCTATGGTACACTCGATGCCCAGCTCAGCTACCACCTGCCCGCGCCCAATCTGCGGTTTAAACTTGGGGCCAGCAACGTGCTTAACCGCTATTACGTCAGCTACCTCGGCGGCCCCGGCGTGGGTGGGTTGTACTACGCGCAGGTGACGTACGGGCTGTAGGGGAAACAATAAGGGCGATTCGACGGTGGTGAAGATGCTTTAGAACGTCATGCTGAGCCTGCCGAAGCATCTCTACCGTTTCGTTGCAACGCCAGAGAAGCGGTAGAGATGCTTCGGCAAGCTCAGCATGACGTTTTAGGGCTTAATAAAGTGTTGCAGTAAACATTCTACTGTCGAGCCGGTCCTACTTGCCAACCCTTTAAGCCCCCCACTCATGGTAAAAGTAGGATTGTTTGTACGCCTCGAAGCCAAGCCCGGCAAAGAGCAGGAAGTAGCCGATTTTCTGCGCGGCGGCTTGGCCCTCGTAGAGCAGGAGCCCGGCACCGCCACCTGGTACGGGGTGCAGATGGGCCCTTCTACCTTCGGTATTTTCGATACGTTTGCCGATGAGTCGGGCCGGGAGGCGCACCTGAGCGGCAAGGTGGCTGAGGCCCTTTTTGCCCAGGCCTCCGACCTGTTTTCCTCGGCCCCGGCCGTAGAGATGCTTGATATTCTGGCTGCTAAGGGCGCATAGTTCTTTCGGCTTTAAGACAACCGTCTCTCCGTACCGTTGCCAGTTACTGGTTCGGTGGGAGAGGCGGTTTTGTGCCGTGGAAGCCGACTGTAGATACCAGGTTGCCTAACGGTGTAGGGTGCGGGGCTTAGCTTCGCTGTCCTCCGGTTGACCCCGCCCGCCGTTGAACGGCTCAGGTCTGAATCGTTCAACGGCGGGCGGGGACAAGCCCCGCACCCTACTCGTTCCCTGATTCAGACCCGGACTGTTCAACGGCGGGCGGGGTCAACCGGAGGACAGCGAAGCTAAGCCTCGCACCCTACACCGTTCTTCTCCTTACCGCTTCAACTCTGCCAGTAGCCAGCCGCGGGTTTCCGGCCCGGCTATCTGCTCCACCAGTTGCAGGAATTCCACGGTGGTGCTGGTTTTTTTGGCGGCAGATTGGGCCAGCAGGGTCAGGAATTGCTCGGTGCCGATGCGGGTGCGTAGCGCGTGCAGGATGCCGGTGCCCTTGTTATACATTACGCGCCGGTGCATGGGATACTCATATTTGTAGCGGTCGAAACCCCACAGGGGCGGAGTGCCGGGAGTGGTTTGCGCCAAGCGGTCCAGCTCCTTCTGGTAGCCCGCTTCGTCGCCGCTGGCTTGCAGGTAGAGGAGGCTGGAGTAGGTGGCAAAGGCTTCGTTGAGCCAGTCGGTTTCATCATGGAACGAACCATATCCCCACCATTTATGGCTGATTTCGTGGGCCAGAATCAGTAGTTCGTTAGTTCTGGCCACGTCGAAATCGGAGTAGGTGATGACGGTAGCGTTATCCAGCAGCCCGTAGGCCCCGCTGTTGTTGCCGGGCATCAAAATGGTGAACCGGGTAATGGGGTCCTGCCGGCCGATGGTGCGGTTGTAAAAGGCCGTAATTACCTCGGCCTGCCGAAGCGTTACTGAATCGGTTTGGGTCAGGGGGACACCGGCTTTAACGAGCGTGATGGGCGGGCCCGCAACAGACACGGCTTGGTAGAACTGTTGGGCCACGAGGGCCGTGAACTCGATGGCGCTGGTCGTGCCCGAAAAAGTCCAGCGGCCAGCCTTCTGCTTATCGGGCTGGGGTGTGCTGCGCACCTGATAGGCGGGCGGCACCTGCACCGTCAGCTGGTAGGGTAGCACCTCATATTCCTGGTAGGGCCGAAAGGGCAGCCACTCGCTGTGGGCACTGAAAAGGGCTGCCTGGTCGGTATAGTTATTCTCACTGATGCTGCCCGTGTACACCAGCTCAATGGAGCGACTCCGGCGCGGGTTGGGGCCGAAGCGAACCTGAATCTGCTGGTGCGGATAACCTGCATACTGCACCGATGTAATGCGCGACTGCGCGTTCTGCGTAGCCTGCACCGGTTGCAGCTTGAAGTGGCTATTCAGGTTCAGCCGCACTACCGAAGTGGTGTCGGAAGCGGGCAGGGTGAAGCGGTAGCGGCAGGTGAAGGAGTGCGTTGCCGGCGCTACTTGCAGATTTACTTCTACGAAGGGCATTGCCCGGGCCGGGGCGGCGACCCCAAGGGCCGCGAGCAGTAGAATGAATAGATATTTCACGAAAACAGGTTTGGCTATACAAGGCGGGTGCCAAGCTACGCACGATGGTGCGAACAAGAACGGCGAACTGGGCCGCTGGCCGCTTTATTGATTTTTGAGTTGAATAAATATGGCGTGAAGCATAACGCTGCAGCCGTTGTGGGCGTACAGAAAAGGCGCCTGTTGGCGTCGCGTCGTCGGCGCTAGGCGCTTTTCTCCTTCACTACCATTACCCCTGTCTTATGTCGCAAACCCTTACCAGCGCCCCCGCCAGTGGCGGCCTGCCGACCCCGGTGTCTACCGGCCCGGTGCGCCTGCACATCAACGGCGAAACCCAGACCCTGCAGCTCGCGCCCTGGACCAGCTTGCTCGACGCCCTGCGCGAGTACGCCCACCTTACGGGTACCAAAAAGGGCTGCGACCATGGCCAATGCGGGGCCTGCACGGTGCTCGTAAACGGCCGCCGCATCAATAGCTGCCTCACGCTGGCCGTGATGCACGACGACGACGACATCACGACCATTGAGGGACTGGGTACCCCCGAAAATCTCAGCCCGCTGCAGCAGGCCTTCGTCGACCACGACGCCTTCCAGTGCGGCTACTGCACGCCCGGCCAGATCTGCTCGGCCCAGGGCCTGCTCAACGAGGGCCGCGCCCATTCCGAAGCCGAAATCAAAGAGCTGATGAGCGGCAACCTCTGCCGCTGCGGCGCCTACGTTGGCATTCTCGACGCCGTGAAGGAGGTTGTAGATAAGCAGTAGTGAGTGGCGGGTAGTGAGTAGTGAGACGCAAATGGTGTCCTGTTACTCAATCTGCCAGTGTACTCCATACCAAATACTCACTACTTAATACTGAAAACATGTACCCTTTCTCCTACTCCCGCGCTACCGATGTAGCCGATGCGGTGCGCGACAAGGCCGGCCACGACGGCTCGGCCTACATTGGCGGCGGCACCAACCTGATTGACCTGATGAAGATGAACGTGGAGCAGCCCCCGCATCTGGTCAACGTAGCCAAGCTGCCGCTTTCTAAAATCGAAGATTTGCCCGACGGCGGCCTGCGTCTTGGGGCCACGGCCACCAACTCCGATACCGCCTGGAACGAGCAGGTGAAGGCGCGGTACCCATTGCTGAACCAGGCAATTCTGGCCGGGGCCTCGCCGCAGCTGCGCAATGCGGCCACCAACGGCGGCAACCTCATGCAGCGCACCCGCTGTTACTATTTCTACGATTTAGCAACGCCCTGTAACAAGCGCGAGCCTGGCTCGGGCTGCTCGGCTATCGGGGGCTTCAACCGGGTTTGCGGCATCCTGGGCACCAGTGAGGCCTGCATTGCCACCCACCCCTCGGATATGTGCGTAGCCCTGGCGGCCCTCGCGCCCACCGTGCGCGTGAGCGGCCCTAACGGCGAGCGAACCATTGCCTTCGAGGACTTCCACCGCCTGCCCGGCGAGCAGCCCGAGTTCGACAACACGCTGGTCGAAGGTGAGCTGATTACCTCGCTGGACTTACCCGAAAAAGGCTTTGCTAAGCACTTCGCCTACCTCAAGCTCCGCGACAGGCATTCCTACGCCTTTGCCCTGGTGAGTGTGGCCGTAGGCCTGGAAATGGATGGCGACACCATAACAGATGCCCGCCTGGCCCTGGGTGGCGTGGCCCACAAGCCCTGGCGCGACCTGTCGGCCGAGCAGTTGCTGAAGGGACAGCCCGCCACCGCCGAAACCTTTGGCCGCGTGGCTGCCCACGTGGTGGCCAACGCCGTGGGTCGTGGCTCCAACGACTTCAAGATTGAACTGGCCCGCCGGGCCATCGTGCGCGCCCTTAAGCAGGCCGCCGAAGGTCAGCAGCAGGCCGGCGACGTTTACCTGGGCGGTCAGTAGGGGCAGGGCTTCGCTTCGCCCGCCATTGCACGGAGCCGCCGGAGCAACCCGGCCAGCTCCGCGCCATACAGAATGATGTAGGGGCGGGGCTTGCCCCCGCCCGCCGTTAAACGATTCAAGGCCGAGCCGTTAAACGATTCAGACCCGGACCGTTGAACGGCGGGCGGGGGCAAGCCCCGCCCCTACATCGTTATTACAAAGCCGTCAAACAGCTACAAACTCCATCCCATGAGCCAGACCAACCATATCGGTAAAGCCCCGAGCCGCGTAGACGGGCCACTGAAAGTAGCGGGCGCGGCCCATTACTCGGGCGAATTTAACGTGCCCAACCTGGCCTACGGCTACGTCGTGAGCAGCCCCATTACCAAGGGCAAAATCCTGAAAGTACACGCCGATGAGGTGCGGGCGCTGCCGGGTGTGCTGGAGGTGTTTTCGCACGAGAATGTGCCGTATCTGGCCTGGTTCGATAAGAGCTACAAGGACCAGATTGCCCCCGGCGGCTCGCCCTTCCGCCCGCTGCACGCGCCCGACATCACCTTCAATCAGCAGCCGGTGGCGCTGGTAGTGGCCGACACGTTCGAGCTGGCCCGCTACGCCGCCGCCCTGCTGCGCATCGACTACGAGCAGCAGGAGCACGAAACCAACCTCGAAACCAAGCGCACCGAAGGCTACGCGCCGGGCGGGGGTAAAATCGGCTTCCAGCCACCACCGCCACCCCGTGGCAAGCCCGACCAGGCCCTGAAAGATGCCACCCACAGCATTGAGGCCGAGTACGCCCACGGGGCCCAGCACCACAACCCCATGGAGCTGTTTACCACCACCGTGGAGTGGCGCGGCGACGGTAAAATCACGGCCTATGATAAAACCCAGGGCGTGTACAACGTGAAGAACTACCTGATGGGCGTGTTCGGGCTGGGTAAGGACGACGTGCGGGTGGTGAACCAGTTTATGGGGGGTGGCTTTGGCGCGGGGCTGCGGCCCCAGTACTCGGTGTTTATGGCCGTGCTGGCCACGCTGGAGCTAAAACGCTCGGTGCGCGTCACGCTCACGCGCCAGCAGATGTTCAGCATCGGCCACCGGCCCAATACGCTGCAGTTGGTTAAGCTTGGTACCAACCCCGACGGTACGCTGGCCGCCCTCCAGCACCACGCCCTCCACGAAACCTCGCAGTTCGAGGACTACACCGAGAACATTGTCAACTGGTCGGGGATGCTGTATAAGTGCGAGAACGTGAAGCTGGGCTACCAGCTGGCCAAGCTCGACATTTACTCGCCCCAGGATATGCGCGCGCCGGGTGCCGCTTCGGGCAATGTGGGCCTGGAGGTGGCCATGGACGAAATGGCCTACGCCGCCGGCCTCGATCCGCTCGAATTCCGGATGCGCAACTACGCCGACCGCGACCAGAACGTGGACAAGCCCTTTTCGAGCAAGAAGCTGCGCGAATGCTACCAGCAGGCCGCCGCTAAATTCGGCTGGGAAACCCGCACCCAGGAGCCCCGCTCGATGCGCGCCAACGGCAAGCTGGTGGGCATGGGCATGGGCGGGGGCGTCTGGGATGCCACCCAGGTGAAATCGGCGGCTAAGGCCCTGATTTCGGCCGACGGACACCTGACGGTGCGCAGTGCCACCGGCGAAAACGGCACCGGCACCTACACCATCATGACCCAGATTGCGGCCGAAACCCTGGGCCTGCCCCTGGAGGCCGTAACCTTTGAGCTCGGCGACACCGACCAGCCCGAAGCCCCCATCCAGGGCGGCTCCTGGACCGCCGCCTCGGTGGGCACGGCCGTGAAAAACGCCTGCAACGCGCTGGGCGAGAAAATCCTCAAGCTGGCCCAAAAACCCGCCGACTCGCCCCTGAAGGACGCGAAGTACGACGACGTGGAGTTCGTGAACGGCCAGCTGCGCCTGCGCCTCGACCACGACCAGGCCGTGGTGTTGCGCGACGTGCTGCAGGCCAGCGGCGAAACCCAGCTCGAAGCCGACAGCTCGGCCATGCCCAACATGGTGAAGCAGAACGGCTACTCGCTGCACTCGCACAACGTGGCCTTCGCCGAGGTGGAGGTAGACGAGGACCTGGGCAGCATTAAGGTGACGCGGGTGGTGAGTGCCGTGGCCGCCGGCCGCATCCTCAACCAGAAAACGGCCCGCTCGCAGGTGCTGGGCTCGGTGGTGTGGGGCCTGGGCATGGCCCTGATGGAGGAAACCGTGATGGACCATAAGTTCGGCCGCTACGTGAACCACAACTTCGCCGAGTATCACATCCCCGTCAACGCCGACATCCCGCACATCGACGTCATTTTCGTGCACGAAGACGACGACATCGTGAACCCGCTGGGCGTGAAGGGCATCGGCGAAGTGGGCATGCTCGGCGTCACGGCCGCCATTGCCAACGCCGTCTTCCACGCCACCGGCAAGCGCGTCCGCGACCTGCCCATCCTGCTCGATAAGCTGCTGTAACGGCCACCACTTCAGGCAATGCAAAACCGCCCCGCAACCGTAAGGTCGCGGGGCGGTTTTTTTGTGGGCAGAAGGATGTTGCAGGGAGGTTAACGTATTGGCGCTGTGCTCTCAGGGAAGGCGGAGGGGTGATTTTGCCTAACCTTTCCGAATCAGCAGCAGTAAACTATAGGGTTCTTTCACTAACCCAATCTGATATGTCAACTTCCAACAATCCTTCCTCCGCCGGCCAGTCGCTCGACGATGCTATCAACGCCGTTAAAGGCGGCCTCACCGCCGCACCAGCTGCCAACCAGATTGATAGCTGGATTGGGATGCTTGACCTGAACGGCCCCGGTAGCCAGGGCGAAATCGCGCTGGAGCTGAAGAACCTGAAAGACTACATCAGCTCCAACGATAGCGCCAATATTGCCCACACGCTCGACGCCCTGGGGCAGCTTGCCACCAGAGCCGCCGACGAGGACGTGGACGAGGAAATCAGAACCAAGCTGCTTCAACTCGGCGAAACCCTCACGGGGGCCAGCACCTCGCTGCCCAAGTAGCCCGGCGTTACGGCCGCGCTTGCCAACGCCGTCTTCCACGCCACCGGCAAGCGCGTCCGCGACCCGCCCATCTTGCTCGATAAGCTGCTGTAACTACTGCCGCTGACGTAACGCAAAACCGCCCCGCAGCCGTAAGGTCGCGGGGCGGTTTTGTGTGTGGTTGAACCACATCATATTGGTAACGTTTTGGCTATGCGTAATGTCCCGCAGGGCATTGACTACAGGTGTTGTTATCTGCTACCTTTCTGATTCTTTTTCTCGCCAATCAAGTGGTAGTGTTTTTGTCTGTATACTTCCTGGCTGCTGAAAAACATATTTTATCTGTCCAACAAAAGTCTTTTCAGGAAATTTTGTTATAAGCAGTGGTAATGTCGATGATTTAATTTTTTCATAGTCATCGACATTGTCTATATAATTTTCCTTTAGGCGAAGAATTACGGAGATATATTTCAGGTCTTTATTTTTTTCTATTTTGTCGTAAATACGAACGTCGGCAGTAAGGTATGCTCCCAAACTGTCTGCGAAAAGCTGTTCTGTTTCGTTGGCAGAAGCTTCGTTTATAGAACTTTCAATATAAGCTACTCGGTCACTTTCTATTTTTGATTTAATTCCTTCAAATGGAAGCATAGTAAGAACTATAAGCCCGTATGCAAGAATGATTGATAGTCCGATTTGAGAGTAATTAACTTTTGGTTGAGCAAGTTCTGGGTTGAACGGGACTACCCTTGTCCCTGCAACCAAATCTCCTATTCTTCTGCTTGGACTTGCTAAGGTTACAATAACTTCGATTGGCCAAAGAATGCAGAAGATATTTCTAACAAAACATCTAATCGGAGAAGCTGAATTTCCGCTTTTGTTTTCCACTACCTGAAGCTTCAAAGCTCTCTTTGCGAAGCTTCTTCCATTAATGCAGTCTTTGCAGAAATATAAAGCAAAACCAAATAGACCAACGTAACTAAGTCCACCGAATATATCAATATCGGATTGATCGTGATTAATTTCAAAAGCAGATGAGAATCCTGAAATAATTCCGGGGATGAAAAAGAACATTGCAATAAATGTCATAGCAATGTGGTCAAGTAACATTGAGCCAATTCTTGTTCCTGCGTTAGTTTTCTGTTCCATTGTTATTTTAAATTTCTCGTTCTTTTAGGTTGCGCTCAATATTTCTATTGCCACGACTCGCAGCAGAAGTTGCTTTTTGCTTATATAGTTGCCGTGGTAAATATAAGCGAAACCCGACGCCTTTGACCTCTTCAATCGCTCAACGCCCGCCCCCGTCCAAACAGCCCCCACAGCCCCAGCAGCGGCCCCAGCGCCAGCGGCAGGTACACGTAGGGCGCGGGCAGGTGGGCGGCCAGCCAGCTGGTGAATTGCAGGCTGGCAATGGTGAGGGCGAACCCCAGGCAGGTAACCAGCGTGAGGGCCGTGCCCCGGCTGGCGGGCGGGGCGTGCTGGGCCACTAGCGTCGAGAGCAGCGGCGAGTCGGCCACCACCACCAGGCCCCAGAAACCCAGAAACGCCGGTCCCAGCCACCACGGCCCGCCCCCGGCCAGCACCAGCGGCGAGAGTAGGCAGCAGGCCCCCGAGAGCACCAGCGCCCCGGCCGCCACCGCCCGGGCCCCGCGCCGCTGGGCCAGCAGCCCCGCGCCCACGCACCCCAGGGCCCCCACCGCAATAATGCCGAAGGCCAGCAACGGCCCGTTGGTGGCGGCCGCCGCCGGGTGCGCCGCCCGCCACACCGCCAGCATCAGCGGCACGAAGGCCCAGAAGGTGTACAGCTCCCACATGTGCCCGAAGTAGCCCAGCGCCGCCGCCCGAAACCCGGGCTCCCGGAAGCCGTCGAGCAGCGCGGCGGGGCGCAGGCGCTGGCCGGCGCGGCGGAAAGGGCCATCGGGTACCAGCAGCAGCAGCGCCGTGCCGCCCAGCGCCGCCAGCGCCGAGGTGGCGGTAGTGACGGTTTGCCAGGGCAGCGCCCCACCCGCGTCGCCGGGTGCCGCTAGCAGGCCGCGCAGCAGGTGCGGAAACGCCGTGCCCAGCACCAGCGCGCCCACCAGAAACCCCAGCGAACGGCCCAGTCCGGCCTCGTAGTAATCGGCCGCCAGCTTCATGCCCACCGGGTAGATGCCGGCCAGGAAAAATCCGGTGAGCACCCGGGCCGTCAGCAGCCCCTCGGCCCCCAGACCTGGCAGGTTGAGCGCCAGGTTGCAGCCCGCCGCCAGCAGCGCACTCGTAAAAAACACCCGCGAGGGCGAAAACCGGTCGGCCAGCGCCAACAGCGCAAATACCAGCGTGCCGGCAATAAAGCCCAGCTGCACGGCGCTGGTGAGGGCGGCCACGAAGCCGGCCGGCTGGCCCACGCGGGCCGCCAGCTCGGGGGCCACGGCGTTGCCGGCAAACCACAGCGAGGTGCAGCAGAACTGCGCCAGCACAATGGTGGGAAGAATGCGGGACATGAGAACGAGAGCAGGGTAGGAGCCCGCAAAATAACCGTTTCGGCCGGGGTTTGCAGAAACGGCTAAGGAGCAGAGAACGATGTAGGGGCGGGGCTTAGCTTCGCTGTCCTCCGGTTGTCCCCGCCCGCCGTTCGCACCATTTCAACGATAACCGTTCAACGGCAGGCGGGGGCAAGACCCGCACCCTACTCGTTCTCTGATTCAGACCCGGACCGTTCAACGGCGGGCGGGGACAACCGGAGGACAGCGAAGCTAAGCCCCGCACCCTACTCGTTCTCTGTTTCAGACCCGAGCCGTTCAACGGCGGGCGGGGACAAGCCCCGCCCCTACATCGTTCTACTCACTCATGCGCCCTATAGCAGCCGGATGATGAAGTTCTTTAGCGGGTTCTTCTTGATAAGCGTTATCAGCTGGCCGTTCTGGTACTGGTACTCGTCTTCGCGGCCGTCGCGGGTGGCCTGGTAGCGGCCGGACTTGCCGGGCTTCACCACGAAAAAGTCGCCGAAGTACTCGGCGAAAGCGCGAGGCTGGCCGGTGGGCTCCCCGAAAAACATATCGGTAACCGTGTAGCGGATGGGCTTGGTTTCGGTGGCCTTGTACTGGTATTTGTACTGGTTGGCCACAATGTCGTAGTGGTCGCCCTTCCACTCGGTGCGCGACGAAAAGTTGCCCTGGTTGGTGCGGGCATCCACGGTAGACAGGCGCAGCTGGCCGCCGCGCATGTAGTTGGTTACCTTGTAATAGATAACGAGGTGATAGAACAGAATATCCACCTGCACGTCGCTGGTGAGCGTGCTTACGGTTTCGGGGTTGGTGGGCGTAGGCAGCTGGCGCGTGGCAGTCATGGTGCCCACCCGCAGGCCGGCCACCTCAATGGCATAGCGCCGCGTTTCGGGCGTTTGGGCCTGGGTGAGGAAGGGGAGCAGCAGCAGCAGGAACACTAGCTTCATTCGAGGGCAGAAGGGTTTTCTTGCAACGGTTCGGGCCTGCATCTAAGAGCGGTGTAGGGTGCGGGGCTTGTCCCCGCCCGCCGTTGAACGATTCAGACCTGAGCCGTTCAACGGCGGGCGAAGCTAAGCCCCGCACCCTACCCGTTCTTTTAAAACCTATTGTTCGTTCAGGTTCCAGTTGTAATCCATGTACCCAATCTTGGTATTGTCGCTGATTTTGGTTTTGGCATACTTGTTCACCCACTTCACCACCGACTGGCCGTTCTGGTTCCAGTCGTCTTTGTACCAGTCGAAGTAGCTGGAAAGCTGGGCGCTGGCGGCGCTGAGCTTGTTTTTGCCGGTATCGTTGAGGAAGGCGCGGCCCTGGGCATCGAGCTGGGCATTGAGGCGGGCGGCGGTGTAGGCCTCGGGGCGCAGCGGCGGGCACGAGATGGAGGCGCACACCAGCGCGAAGTGAATGCGCGGGTCGTTGAATTTCTTGCGCAGAATACCGTGCTCAATATCGTCGAGGCTCATTTTGGTGCCTCCGATGCTGAAGAACATCTTCTTCCACGGTTCCCCGATGTCCTTGATGCTCTTGAGCGGGTAGTTATCCAGAATGAGCCGAATGGTGTAGGCGTTGTAGGCGTTGGTCCAGAAAGCCATCTGCTCGGCCTTTGGGTCGGCGGTCTTGGGTGGGTTCTGGCTGAGTTTGGCCAGGTAGGCATTAAAGGCCTTTTCCTCGCTCTTGAAGCCCTTGTAGTTCACCTGGCCCCGGGCATTGACGTACTTTTTCAGCAGCCGGTCGAAGGCGCTGTGGTCGAAGGCTGCTGCCACTGGGGCCACTACCGGGGCCGCTGCCAGAGCCGCCGGGGCTGCGGCAGTTTCGTCGGTGGCGGAGGTGGTGCCGTTGCAGGCCGAAGTCGTGAGGGTGGAGGCGCAAAGTGCCGTTAGCAGGAAAGTGCGGTATAAAGACATGGAAGAGGATTCTGGGAAAGAAAAGAGGTAACCGGCTAGTCGGTGCCCTAAGCGTTTGAGGCATACGGGGAAAACTGCGGCCCTGGTGAAACCTGTTGCAATAAACGCGCCGTGCCGGCCGGCCGGATTGCCCGGACGGGCAAACTGGCCGGGGCCATAACTGCGTATCTGCCGGACCGGGCCGGTTTATGGCCGCCGAAAATTGCGCAAATTGCGCTCCTGTTCAGTTTTTTATGCCCGAGCTCAGCGTCATCATTCCTACCTACAACGAGGCCCTGCACATTGCCGGGCTGGTGCAACAGCTGCGGCAGCTTGCGCCGCCCGGCGAGGCGGTAGAAATTCTGGTAGTAGATGCCCAGAGCCCTGATGGTACGGCCACGCTGGCCGAAGCCGCCGGGGCCACGGTACTGCATTCGCCGCGCCCGGGCCGCGCTGCCCAGATGAACTACGGTGCGGCCCACGCCACCGGCCGCATCCTGTACTTCGTGCACGCCGACGTGAGCATCTGCCCGGAGTACGAAACCACCATTGCCCAGGCCGTAGCGGTGGGCCACGCGGCCGGCTGCTACCGCTTCCGCTTCGACTCGGCCCACCCGCTGCTGCGCATCAACAGCTACGGCACCCGCTTCAAAGGCCTCATGAGCCGCGGCGGCGACCAGACCCTGTTCATTACCCGCGAGCTGTTCGGGCAGCTGGGCGGCTTCAACGAGCGGTTTGTGGTGATGGAGGACTTCGAGATTATCCAGCGCATCCGCCGCGTGGCCTCGTTCTACATCGTGCCCCAGAGCGTGCTGGTATCGGCCCGCAAATACGAGCAGAACGGCTGGTTGCGGGTGCAGCTGGCCAACCTGGCAGCCTTTATGCTCTACTTTATGAAAGTGGAGCCCGCCCGCATCGGCCGCACCTACAAGGCGCTCATAAACCACCGCTAATTGGGCGCTTGGGAAGGCAGGAAGTAGAAAAGAACGTCATGCTGAGCATGTGGCGCATCAAGCCAGTGTCCGAAGCATCTCTACCTCTGGCCAACTAATACTATTACAACGAAGCGGTAGAGATGCTTCGACTACGGCTTGCGCACTCTAGCTCAATTCGCTACATGCTCAGCATGACGCCCTTTATTCCCCATCCACTAAACCCAGCCCCCGTCCTCGTTACCGGGGCCAATGGCTTCCTGGGCCGCCACCTGGTGGCCGATCTGCACGGCCGGGGCCACAGCGTACGGGCGCTGGTGCGGCCCGGCACCGCGCCGCCTTTCCCGTCCGAGTGGGGCATAAGTTATGTTGAAGCCGACCTGTCCCGGCCCGCCGCGCTGGTTAGTGTGGCCGAGGGTTGCGGGGCCATTATTCATGCCGCCGCGCTGGCCAGCGTGAACCCGGCGCGCAACCCGGCACTTTGGGCAGTGAACGTGGAGGGCACCCGCGCCGTGCTGGCTGAGGCCCGCCGCGCCGGCGTGGGGCGGCTGGTGTACGTGGGCACGGCCAATGTATTCGGCTTCGGAACCCGGGAAAACCCCGGCGACGAAACCCGGCCCTACGCCGGCGCCCGCTACGGCCTCGACTACATGGACAGCAAGCGCGCCGCCACCAACCTCGTGCTGCAGGCCGTGGCCGACGAGCAGCTGCCGGCCGTGCTGGTGCACCCCACCTTTATGCTCGGCCCCGACGATGCCAAGCCAACTTCGGGGGCGCTGCTGCTGGAAATTTACCGCGGCAAAGTGCCCGGCTATCCGCCCGGCGGCAAAAACTACGTACATGTGCGCGACGTGGCCCACGCCACCGTAAACGCCCTCAATCTGGGGAGGGTGGGAGAGTCGTATATTCTGGGCAATGAAAATTTGAGCTACCGTGAAGCCTTTACCCTGATGGCCGGCCTGCTGAACGTAGCGCCCCCGCGCTGGCCCCTGCCGGCCGGTCTGGCCCAGCTCTACGGCGAGCTGTGCAGCCTGCAAACCCGCCTCACGGGCCGCCCCGCCCGCCTGAACGCCGCCATGACGGCCGTGGCCAACGACGGGCACTACTTCGGGGTAGAGAAGGCCCGCCGCGAGCTGGGCCTGCGCCAAACGCCCATAGCCGAGGCCATAACCGATGCCTTCGCCTGGTTTCGGGCACAACAGTATATTTGATTCTATGTGGAAAGAAAGTCCGGCCCCGGCCGTTGTTGAGCCCACCCCCGCCGCCCCCCACCCAGCTACTCCGGTTGCGGTGGCGGCAGTGGCTGAAGTTGCCGCCACCGCAACCGAAGCAGTTGCCGAAACTGAGCCGCTGCTAACTACGTCGGCTGTGGCGGCCACCCGCCGGGCTTTGCCCACGGTAGGGCCGCTGGCGGGTAAAGTAGCCATTGTCACGGGCTCCGAGTCGGGGATTGGGCGCGAGACGGCGCGGGCTTTGGCCGCCGCCGGGGCCGCTGTGGTGCTCAACGGCCGCCGCGCCGAGCGCTTAGAGGCCACTCGCCAGCAGCTCGAAGCCGCCGGCGCCACCGTGGCCGTCTGCCTGGCCGACGTAACCGATTATGCTGCCTGCGAGGTCCTGGTGGCTACGGCGGTGCAGGAGTTTGGCCGGGTTGATATTCTGGTGGCCAATGCCAGCATCTCGCAGCGGGCCTACTTCCTCGACATGAGCCCCGACGTGTTCCGGCGGGTGCTCGATAGCAACGTGTACGGGGCCGTATTCCCCCTGAAAGCTGCGCTGCCGCATCTGCTCGAAAGCCAGGGCAGCGTCACGTTTATTTCCTCGATATCCGCTCTGAACGGCATGCCCAGCGGCTCGGCCTACTGCGCCGGCAAGGCGGCCCTCACCAACCTGGCCCACACCCTGCGCCTGGAGCTGGCCGATACCGGCGTGCATTTTGGGGTGGTGCATATCGGCTTCACGGCCAACGACGACGATAAGCGGGTGCTCGATGCCGCCGGCCAGCCCGTGCCCATTGCCTACCGCAAGCCCCGCTGGCAGAAAACCCAGGCCGAAGTAGCCGCCATCATCGTGCGCCACATCCGCAAGCGGCGGCAGCGCACCATTATTTCGGCCCTGGGGTGGCTCATTGCCATCGTCCACACCAACGCCCCCCGTCTCGGCGACTGGGTGGTGCTGACCAGTATGCGCCGGCTGCGGAAGTTTTACGAGTAGGCAGTGCTTACTGGAGCCAGCTTTCGGTGCGGAAGGCCGCTGGGCTGCGACCAGTTTTGCGTTTGAATAAGCGGCTGAAATACTGCGGGTAATCGAACCCCAGCCGGAACGCGGTTTCGCTGATAGTCAGGTTGGTGCTTAGCAACAGGTGCTTGGCCCGCTCAATAAGGGCATGGTGGATGTGCTGCTGAGCATTCTGGTGAGTAAGGGTGCGGAGCAGGTCGCTCAGGTAGGCAACCGATACGTGCAGCTCGTCGGCGAAATGGCGCACGGTGGGCAACGGCCGTGCCGAATCGGGCGTGAAGTAATTGGCTAGCAGCGCCTCGAACCGGTTAAGTAAGTCGTGGCCGGCGGTGCGGCGGGTTAGAAACTGGCGGTGGTAGAAGCGGTTGGCGTAGTGGAGCAGCACCTCCAACTGGGCCACCAGCACATCCTGGCTGAAGGCATCAATGGGCCGTTCGTACTCCTGCCGCAGGCCCAGCAGCAGCGTGTCGAGCAGGGCTTCCTCCGGGGCCGAGAGGTGAAGGGCTTCGTGCACATCGTAGGCGAAAAACCCGTAACCGGCTATTTTTTGGGCCAGGGGGTGATGGCGCAGCAGGTCGGGATGAAACACCAGCATCCAGCCACTCAACCGGGAGGTATCGAGCTCCCGGGCCACCCGAAACAACTGCCCCGGGGCCGAAAACCCCATAACGCCCTCCCGAAAATCGTAGGTGTGGTGGCCGTAGTAGAGCGGGCCGTTGAGGTTGCGCTTGAGAAATACGGTGTACAACCCCAGCACTACCGGGTCCAGCAATTCCGGCCGATGGGGGGGCGGGGCAGAGCCGTCGAAGGGCCGGAGGTCAATAAGCGTGAGCAGCGGATGAGCCGGGGCGGGCAGCTCGTAGAAGCGGGTGTAGTCGGTCACGGTTTCCAGCACCTGAGACTCGTTGGCGGGCTGCTTCATAAAAACGGGAAAAGAAGGGGAGGCCGCCCTTCGCGTTTAGCGTTACCCAAAGCTAGGATACGCCGCGCCGGCTACGCTGCCGACCGGCATAATAGCATCGAGTTCGGCCAGTTCGGCCGGGCCAAGGAATAGGTCGGCGGCGGCTACGTTGGCCTCCAGGTATTTGCGGCGCTTAGTGCCCGGAATAGCCACCACCCCCTGAGCCAGCACCCAGGCCAATGCCAGCTGGGCCGACGTAACGCCTTTGGCCTGAGCCAGCGCCTCCAGCTTGGCCACCAACTCCAGGTTCTTAGCGAAGTTCTCACCCTGGTAGCGCGGGAACATGCGCCGCGAGTCATCGGATGCGAAGTCGTCGGCGCGCTTGATTTCGCCCGACAAAAAGCCTCGGCCCAGCGGCGAGTAGCCCACGAAGCCGATGCCCAGCTCGCGGGTCAGGGCCAGCATCCCGTTCTCCTCCACCGTCCGGTCGAAGAGCGAATACTCGGTTTCGAGGGCGGAAATGGGGTGCACCGCGTGGCCCCGGCGCAGCTCATCGGCCGATACCTCACTCAGGCCCAGGTAGCGCACCTTACCTTCTTCTACCAGCCGGCTCATGGCCCCCACGGTGTCTTCGATGGGGGTGTTGGCATCGACGCGGTGCAGGTAGTAAAGGTCGATATACTCGGTGTTCAGATGCCGCAACGACCGTTCGATGGACTTGCGCACGTAGGCCGGCCGGCCATTGTACTGGTAATTCCACTGGCCGTCGTCGTCGACTTCAAAGCCGAACTTGGTGGCGACGGTGAACTGCTCGCGGCGGCCGGCCAGGGCGCGGCCCAGCAGCTGCTCGTTGTGAAAGGGGCCGTACACGTCGGCCGTATCGAGCATCGTGATGCCCAGCTCCTGGGCCCGATGGATGGTGGCAATGCTTTCGGCGTCGTTAGTGGGGCCGTAAATGGTACCGCCGGTGAAGCCCGACATGCCCATGCAGCCCAGCCCTTCGACCGATACTTCCAGGCCCTGGCCTAGGGCTACTTTTTTGAGGTTGCTCATACTGCGTAAGGAGAGAATGGTTGAGGAAATGATACCAGGCGGTGAGGTGCTCAGCCGACTATTATCTACCCCACAAAGGTCCGGCTCCGAAGTGGTGCAAGCCTTACACAAACCGCAGTATTGGCAGCACAAAACGCGGTTCTCACAGGCTTTACTTACTCCCAGCCCTGTACTTCCACTCCGCCAAAAACTGCCTGCTTCAGGCCGGCCGAGAAAAATTCCGGTGCCTCGGGGGCGCTGGCGTGGTTGAGGGCCGCCAGCTGGTCGGGGCTGAAGCTGATTCCCAGCGCCGCCAGGTTGTCGGGCACCTGGGCCGGGCGGCTGGCCCCGATAAGCGTGCTCGTGATGCCGGGTCGGGCCAGCGTCCAGGCCAGGGCCACCTGGGCCAGGGGCCGGTCGAGCTGGCCGGCTACCTCGCGCAGGGCCGCCAGAATCTGCCAGTTGCGGGCCGTGAATTTGGTGAACGGCCCCGAGAAGGGGTTGGACCCGCTGAGCCGGCCCTCGCCGCCGGCTGGTTGGGTGCCTTCGGCGCTCGGCTCGTATTTTCCAGCCAGAAAGCCGCCCGCCAGCGGGCTCCAGGGCATAATGCCGAGGCCGCAGGCGCGGGCGGCGGGCACGTACTCGGTTTCGAGGGTGCGGGCCACCAGCGAGTATTCGAGCTGCATGGCTACCGGGCCGGGCACGGCGTGGGCGCGGGCCAGGGTGGCGAGTTGGGTGGCGTACCAGGCCGGCATATCCGAGAGGCCGAAATAGCGGATTTTGCCCGCCCGCACCAAGTCGCCCAGCGTTTGCAGCACCTCCTCGGCCGGCGTCACCTGGTCCCAGACGTGCAGCCAGTACAGGTCGATGTAATCGGTGCCGAGGCGGCGCAACGAGCCTTCGAGGGCCCGATGAATCTGCTTGCGGCCGTTGCCGCCGGCGTTGGGGTTGCCCTTCTGGGCCGAAAAGCCAAACTTGGTGGCCAGCACCAGCTCGTCGCGGCGGTGGCCCTCGGCCACGAACCGGCCCACCAGCTCCTCGCTCGTGCCGCCCGAGTACACATCAGCCGTATCGATGGAGTTGCCCCCGGCCTCGACGTAGGCGTTGAAAATGGCGCGCGCGCCCGGCTCTGCGGCTCCCCAGCGGGCCGTGCCAAACGTCATGGTGCCCAGCGTGAGCGGGCTGATGAGCAGGCCGGAGCGGCCCAGGGCGCGGTAAGTGGTTAGGGAAGCCATAAGCAGGGAGCAGGGGAGTTGGTTGAAAAGAAGCAGAACAATCGGGTGGGCTAAATGGGTTGATTGCCGATTCGCTCTGTGGCAGCCGTCAATCCATCCTGGCCAGCGTTGCCGTACATTGCGCCTCGCAAGCAGTGCCCGGCCGTTTTCCGGCCGAAATCCTGATCAAGTCCAGCTCCTGCCAGTGTCTACTGCCGCTCCGCGCTCCACTACTGCCATCTTGCTTTTCAGCCGCCTGGCGGGCGAGGAAGCCGCGCACAAGCGCTTCGGCAACGGGCCCGGTACGGTGGTGGCCGCCCAGCTGATTGCCCAGGCCACGGCCACGGCCCGGCAGGCGGGCGTCGATTTCCTGCACTTTGGCTCCGGGCAGCAGGTGGGCAGCACGTTCGGGCAGCGGCTGGTTTCGGCGTTGGCCTACGGGTTTGGGCTGGGCTACGAGCGGCTGGTAGTTATTGGCAACGACTGCCCCCAGCTCACGCCCGCGCAGCTGCGGCAAGCCGTGGCCGGCCTCGCAACGGCCGATGCCGTGCTGGGCCCCGATCTGGCCGGGGGCGTGTACCTGCTGGGCGTAAACCGCGCATTTTTTGCGGCCGAGGCTTGGGCCGCGCTGCCCTGGCAGACCGCCAGCCTGCACCAGGCGCTGGCCCGCTGCCTGCGCCACGCCGGGGCCACCGTGTCCCGGCTCCGGTCCTTGTCCGACATAAATACTGCCCACGATCTGGCGTGGGTGCTGCGACGGCTGCCGGCTGCCGCATTGCGCCGCCGCCTGTTGCGCCTGCTGCGGCCGGCCGGCCCGGTGCGGCCGGCCCTGCGGCCCCGCCTGCGGGCGGTTGCCGTAGCCGCGTCGCTGCCCCTGCGCGGCCCCCCTGCCGCCTGAAAATCTTCGTAAGCGGCCCGCCTGGGGTGGTTGGATTGTCAGTTGGCAGTCTGGCCGACGGGTATGGCTGGGTTCTGGTTTTTTAGGTTTCAGACTTTCTCTTTCAAATGACTAATTTTTCTTCTCGCGCAGCAGCTACGCTGGGCCTGCTGGTGCTGCCCGTGTCGGCGGCGCTGGCCCAATCCGTCGATTTAGTGGTGTCGGTAGTGGATGTGGGCACCCGCCAGCCGGTGGTGGGCCAGGTGGTACACCTCGATAATGCTGCCATCGGCTTCAGCACCCAGCAAACCAGCGACAATCAGGGCAAAGTCCGGTTTCGGGGCCTGAGCACGGCCGGCTCCTACGCCGTGAGCACCGACGTATCGGACAAATTTCAGCCGGTGCGCGAAGCCAACATTCTGCTGCGCGCCAACTCCAGCCCGAGCGTGACGCTGGTGCTGCCGCGGGCTACCGGGCAGGCCCTGGGCGAGGTGACGGTGCGGGCGCCCAATGCCACTACCATCAACACCCAGAACGCCGAGGTAGCCTCCCAGCTCTCGGCCCGCGAGCTGCGCCAGATACCCATTGAAGCCCGCGACATCACCCGCGCCCTCTATCGCCTGCCCAACGTCACGCAGGCCACCGGCTTCTTCACTGAGGCGCCCAACGTGAGCATCAACGGCGCCAACGGCCTGTACACCAACTACCTGATTGACGGGCTCGACAACAACGAGAACTTCCTGGGCGGTCAGCGTTTTGCCATCCCGGTGGGCTTTGTGCAGAACCTGAACGTGCTGACCAACAACTTCTCGACGGAGTACGGCAACTCGGCCAACGGCATCGTCAACGTCACTACCAAGTCGGGCTCGAACGAGCTGACGGGCGAGGCGTTTTACCTGACCCGGCCCGGCCCGGGCATTGATGGCAAGTCGGACTTTGCCCAGCGCGACCTCTCGGGCAACCAGGTGAAAAGCGGCTTCCAGCGCCAACAGTTCGGTTTTGGTGTGGGCGGGGCGCTGGTGAAGGACAAGACCTTCTTCTACCTGAACGCCGAGCAGACGTTCGATTTCAAGGACAACCTGCTGAACTCACCCGCGCTGGGCGTGAACGAGAGCGTGCGTGGCCAGAACCGCTTCACCTACCTGAGCACCCGCCTCGACCAGCGCTGGAACGACCGGTTCACCTCGTCGTTGCGGGCCAACGTGGGCGTCGTGAATATCGAGCGGCAAGGTGGCGGCCTCGATGGCGGGGTGAATTTCAACTCGGCCGGCAACCAGCAGGACCGCAATTCGGTGAGCATTGCCTCGCAGAACGTGTACGTGGGCGAGCGAATCACCTCCGAAACCAGCCTGCAGTACGCGCGCTTCCGCTGGAACTACGCTGCGGCCGATAACCCCAATAGCCCCGACGTGGGCGTGCGCGGCCCCGATGGACAAACCATTGCCGTGCTCGGCCATCCTGGCTACCTGTTCGATGCGCTGGAAAACACCTGGCAGGGCCAGCAGAAGTTCACCTACCTGGCCGGCCGCAACACCTTTAAGGCGGGTTTTGGCCTGATCAGCTCGCAGCACTCGCTGTTTGGCGGCGGCAACCCCAACGGCAGCTATACCGTGCAGCTAAGCGCGGCCCAGCTGGCGGCGCTTCGGGCCCGCAACCTCGGCGGCGGCTTGAGCATCAACGATATTCCGGCCGATGTGCAGGTGATTAACTATGGCGTGGAGCTGCGGCCGGCTTCGTTCGGCACCACCCAGAACCTGTACAACCTCTACCTCGAAGACCTGGTAGCTGTAACCGACCGCCTGAACCTGACGCTGGGCCTGCGCTACGACTACGACAACCTCTCGAAGGGCGGCTCCGACAAGGGCGACTTCAACAACATCGCGCCCCGCGCCAGCTTCAACTACCAGCTCACGGAGCGCAGTAGCCTGCGCGGCGGTTTCGGTCTGTTCTATGACAAAATCCAGTACGCCATTTACAGCGACGCGCTGCAGCAGAACACCACCTCGGCCGATTACCGCGCCCAGCTGACCGAGCTGGTGCGGGTGGGCGCACTGCCCGCCGACACCGACCTCGACCGGGTAACGTTTGCCGGCAACGCCGGGGCCTCGTTCAATAACACCACCTACCTCAACGGCCCTTCGGCGGCCAGCCTGCAGGGCCAGCGGGAGGCTTCGTTCAGCAACGAGCGGCGCATCCTCAACCCCAACGGCTACCAGAACCCCTACACTCAGCAGAGCACCCTGGGCTACCAGTACCAGGTGGGCACGCGCACGCTGTTCTACGCCGATGCCGTGTTCAACCGCTCGTTTAACCTGCTGCGGCTGGCCAGCCTGAACGGGGCCGCCAACTACCCCGTAACCGACCCCAACAATGTGGTGGTACGCACCGCGGCCCAGGCCGATGCCAGCCGCCCGATACCGATTCTGACCGACGCTAACGGCCCCTACGCCAACATCAACGGCCAGCGGGTACGCGGCGTGGCCCGCGACATTATCGTGAGTGAAACGGCCGGCCGCTCGCGCTACCTGGCCCTCAACCTGAACCTCAAGCGCGACCTGCTGGCCGACGACAAGTACGGCTACCGCTTCAGCTACTCGCTGTCCAACCTCAAAAACGACACCGAGGACATCAACTTCCGGGCCCAGAACGCCAACCAGTATGGCACGGAATACGCCAACTCCATCAACGACCGCACCCACGTATTCAATGCCCTGGGCTTCTACCAGCCCATCCGCAACCTGAATTTCAATGTGGCGGCGCTGGTGCAAAGCGGCCAGCCTATCAACCGCGTGGCCGGGGGCTATCCGGTGCCGGGCGCCTTCAATCCCGACGGCTCGCCGGTACTCACCAACGACCTCAACGGCGACGGCAGCTCGTTCAGCACCGCTTACCTGGGCAACGCCGACCGGTTTCCGGGCGAAGGCCGCAACTCCGACCGGCTGCCTTGGTCGAAGACGATTGACGCGGGCCTGCAGTACAACTTCGTGTTTGGCGAGAAGCTGAGCCGGCTCGAAATTCGGGCCGACGTGTTCAACGTGTTCAACACCCAGAACCTGAGCGGCTACGCCAACAACGCCACCCAAAGCAACCAGATTCAGGTGGGCCCCGCCGGCTCGGGCATCGTGCGCCAGAACGCCAGCGCCCCCCGCCAGTTCCAGTTCGGCGCCCGCTACGCGTTTTAGGCTGAATTGATGAGAACGATGTCATGCTGAGCGCGGCCGGAGGCGGAGTCGAAGCATCTCTACTGCACTGCAGTAGTAATCCTGTCGGCTGATTTGTGTTGCGGCGAAGCGGTAGAGATGCTTCGACTTCGCCTCCGGACACTGGCTTGATGCGCCACATGCTCAGCATGACACCGTTCTTGTTGTTACTGAATTACATTCTATGAGAGTTTCCCTCCTCTATTTCCTCCCCGCCCTGGCCCTGCTGACCGCTTGCGGCGCAGGTGAGCAGGCCAAAACGCCGGACCAGACGCTGGCCCAGACCTGGCCGCAAATTGAGGCAGCGGGTAAAAACCAGCCGGTGAGCATGCTGATGTGGATGGGCGACCCGCTCATCAATAAGTATATGCAGACCTACGTGAAGCCCGAGGTGCAGCGCCGCTATGGCATCGACTTGCAGATTGCGTCCAGCCAGGGCGCGCAACTGGTGCAGATGCTGGCCGCCGAGCAGCAAGCCGGCCAGCCCAGCGAGGCCGATATGGTCTGGATCAATGGCGAAACGTTTTACCAGCTCCGGCAGGTAAATGCGTTGCTCGGGCCCTTCGTAGACAAGCTGCCCAACGCCCGCCTGCTCGACCTCGAAAACCCATTCATCAACACCGATTTTCAGCAGCCCATTGCTGGCATGGAGGCCCCCTGGGGCAACGTGCAGTTCAACTTCATCTACGATTCGGCCCGGGTGGCCAGTCCGCCGAAGTCGTTTGCCGAACTGCCGGCCTTTGTGCAGGCCCACCCCGGCCAGTTCACCATCCCGAACGAGTTTACGGGCATGACCCTGCTCAAATCGTGGATGATTGCGCTGTCGGGCGACCCGAAGCTGTTTCAGGGCAAGTTCGACGAGGCGGTGTACACCAAGTGGTCGGGCGAGTTGTGGAAAGTTATCAACCAGAACAAGCGCTACTTCTGGAAGGAGGGCCGCACGTTTCCGGAGCAGCTGGCGCCGCTGCATCAGCTGTTTGCCAACGGCGAGGTGGCCTTTACCTTCTCCAACAACGATGCTGAGGTGGACAATAAGATGAACCAAAAGGTGTTTCCGGCCACGGCCCGCGCCTACGTGCCGCTGCCCGGCACCATCCAGAACTCCCACTACCTGGGCGTGGTGCGCGGGGCCCAACACCCCGAGGCGGCTATGCTGGTTATCAACTTCCTGCTTTCGCCCGAGGCCCAGCTGAAAAAGATGGACCCCAACGTGTGGGGCGACCATACGGTGCTCAACCTGGCCGCCCTCACGCCCGAGCAGCGCCAGCAGTTTCAGCAGCTACCCTCGCGCCGCTACGCCCCGCGCCGCGAGAGCCTGCAGAACCTGGCCCTCATGGAACCCGACCCCGAATACATGACCCGGCTGTTCAAGGATTTTCGGACGCAGGTGCTGGAGAAGTAGTCAAGGGATATTAAGAGGGCGTCATGCTGAGCGCAGCAGCGCGGATCCGAAGCATCTCTACCGCTTCATTGCAACTGACAGAATTAAAATTAGCATTGCGGTAGAGATGCTTCGACTACGGCTTACGCCTTCGCTCAGCATGACGTTTCCTACACCATCATGAAACCCATCAAACCCATCAAACCCATTCTGCCGCTTTACGCCCTGCTCGTTATCGGCTTGCCACTGGCGGGGCTGGGCTACGCGTTGCTGGGTAGTGTGGGCGTGGTGGGGCCACTGGCCGAGGGCTTTACGGGGCAGTACTGGCAGGCGCTGGGCCACGAACCGGGTCTGGCGTACGCCGCATTGTACAGCCTCTGGATTGCGGGCGCCTCGGTGGGTATTTCGGTGGTGCTGGCGCTGTTGCTGGTGCTGCGGGCGCAAGCCACGCTGCAGCGCGGGCCGCTGCCGGGGCTGTTATACGTGCCGCTGGTAATGCCCGCGCTGGTGGTGGCGTTCTATCTGTTTCAACTGCTGAGCCGCAGCGGCTGGCTCTCGCGCATCAGCTTCCGGCTGGGCCTGACGAACAGCCTGGAGGCCTTCCCCGAGCTGGTGCAGGACGCGGCAGGCGTGGGTATCATTCTGGCCCACGTGCTGCTCACGTTTCCGTTCCTGACGCTGCTGTTCCAGGCCATCTATCAGGAAAGCCGCCTCGCCGAGCTGGGGCAGCTTACGAGCACGCTTGGGGCCAGCGCAAGGCAGTTTCGGCGGCGGGTGGCGGCGCCGCTGCTGCTGCGCCGGGCCGCGCCCACGGTGCTGCTCAGCTTCATTGCCACGCTCGGCGCCTACGACATTCCGCTGCTGCTGGGCCGCCCGTATCCGCAGATGCTGAGCGTGTTCATCATCACCAAACTCCAACGCTTCGACCTGCGCGAACTGCCCGCCGCCTACCTGGCCGGGTTTCTGGTGGCGGCAGGGCTGCTGGGGCTTATTCTGCTGCTGTTGCGGCTGGCAAACCGGAGTAGGATAGAGGCAGGATGAGAGGAGTAACAAACCGAATTGCGAAGAGCGATGTAGGAGCGGGGCTTGCCCCCGCCCGCCATTCGCGCCGCTACAACGGTAATCGTTCAATGGCAATCGTTCAACGGCGGGCGGGGACAAGCCCCGCCCCTACAGCGTGCTAATAGGGTCCGCTCATAATCTGGCTCTATACGCCACATAACCAGCTTGCCAACGTTCTTCCTGTATTCCGTTTCCGCACCTCTTCTCACCACCAACAATGCGTTCCAGACTCCTCATAACCGTTCTGCTCATCCTCTTCGTGCTGCCGTTTGGGCTGCTGGGGCTGCTGGCGGTGGGGGAGGAGTGGCGCTTCCCGGAGGTGCTGCCGCCAGCCTACTCGCTGGAGCCGTTGCGCGGGCTGGTAGCGGCCGATAACGACTTGCTGGGCGGCCTGGGCAAAAGCCTGCTGCTGGCCTCGGTGGTGGCAGTGCTGGCCACAGTGGGCGGCTTTATAGTAGCGCGGGCCATTGCCGGAACGCGGCTATCGGCCCGCTGGACCGCCCTGAGCTACCTGCCCTACGCGCTGCCGCCGGTGCTACTAGCCGTCCTCATTCAGCCTTTTATTATCCGGATGCATTTGTCGGGCTCGGTGGGCGGGGTGCTGCTGGGGCTGCTGCTGCTGGCGCTGCCCTTCGCTACGCTGCTGCTGGGCTCCTTCTGGAGCCAGCGGGCCACCGAGTACGAGCAGCTGGCCCGCACATTGGGCTGCACGCCCCGGCAGGCGCTGCGCCGGGTGCTGCTGCCGCTGGCCGCCCCACTGCTGCGCACCACGCTGGTGCAAACGTTCCTGCTGGCCTGGTTCGATTTCGGCCTGACCAACGTGCTGAGCGTAGGTAAGGTGCGGACGCTTACGGTGCAGGTGTTCATGTACGTAGGCGAGGCCAACGCCCCGCTGGCGGCCGTAGCCTCGCTGCTGCTGGTGCTGCCGCCCATGTTGCTGCTGCTGGCCAATAAATCTGCCCTGCTGCGAAAGCCGTAGCTTTAATCAGTTGTTAGTTTTTGGTTGTCAGTTGTCAGTCGGTAACCAAAATCTCCAAAAACTAACAACTGACAACCAAAAACTGACAACGATAATGCTGCAAGCCCTTCTGATTTCCAATGGTCTGCAAGGGCTGGATAGCTACTATGTTTCCAGTGAGCTGGTGCAGTACACTACCTGCCTTATCACCAAAGACTTCAATCCCGACCTGTTACCTTACGACCTGCTGGTGGTGCCCAACGGCTCCGACCACGTGGCCATGCTCAGGATAAAGGATAAGGTAGCGGCGTTTTTGGCGGCCGGGAAGGCATTGATTTGCTGCGACGGGTTTTTCACGGCCTGGGTGCCTGGTAACCAGTGGCTGATGGACAACTCCCGGCGCACGCTCGACGTGCGCTATGTGGCCGGTACCGATTCGTACGGCCTGCTGGCCAACGTCAACCTCGATGAGCTGAACTTCTCGCACGGCATGAGCGGCTGGTGGGCCTGCGGCTACATTCGGGCGGCTGCCGGGGCCGACGTGCTGCTGGCCGATACCTGGCAGCGCCCCATTGTGGTACTCGACGAGGTAAGCACACCGGGCCGAATGCTGCTCACGGCCAGTGGCCCGCTGGCCGACGTAACGTACGCCGGCAAATCGGAAAGCGCAATGGTTACGCTGTACCGCAACTTCCTGCACCTTATTTCCACCGAAACTGTTTCTGCACATGGCTAAGATCGGCTTGATTTTCAACGGTGTGTGGTCGCACTACGCCGTGGCTACGGCCCCCAAATACCGCGACCTGTATGAGCTGCTGTACGTGCACGACCTCACGGCCGAAGCTGTGGCAGACCTGGAGGCGCTGGCCATTCCCTTCCAGTCGAATCAGCAGGTGCTGACGGAGAAAAAGGCCATCATTTACGATTTCCTGGCGGCCGGTAAAAAGGTGTTCCTGGAAGGCGATTCCTCGACTGCCTGGCTCGATGCGCAGTGGGAGGACCGGCCCGTAAACAACTACTGGTGGGTGGACGACCCTACCAACCCGCCCGTGTCGGAAACCAACTACGACCATCCTGTGTACCAGGGCCTCACGCCCCGGCAGGCCTGCTGGCACACCCACGGCGTGTACACCCGGGTACCCGAGTCGGCCGAAATCCTGCAAACCAACGCCGCCGGCGACATTATCACCTGGCAAACTCACGCCTACGGTGGCACACTGCTGGCCACCACCCTCGACCCGCTGGTCGAGCACGGCGTGCAGCAAATTACGCACCTCGATAACTACGTAGACCGCCTCACGTACTGGCTCAGCGACCAGCAGCCCAGCCCCGACCGCATGACGATTGACGCGGCGGCGTATGGGGAGGGCGCAGTGGTATGAGGTTGATCAGACTGGAATGAGTGGCTAATGATGAAGCTGTTTAAAAAGTCAAAAGAACGTCATGCTGAGCGAAGTCGAAGCATCTCTACCGCTTCGTTGTGGTCGTTTAACGAAGCAGTAGAGATGCTTCGACTTCGCTCAGCATGACGTCCTAACTGATTCCTGGCACTTCCTAAACAGCTTCGATAAAACCGGAACGTCATGCTTCATCTGGCGTCCGCGCAGTCGAAGCATGACGTTCTTACTAGTCCTTTGAACGTCATCTAATTTCCCAAAACCCAACCCATGCTCACCGTTTCGCACCTTTCCAAGCAGTTCAACGACCAGCCCGTACTACGCGATATTTCGCTGACGTTGGCCGAGGGCGAAGTGCTGGCGGTGCTGGGGCGCTCGGGCTGCGGCAAAACCACCCTGCTCAAGATTCTGGCGGGCCTCGAAACGGCTGACAGCGGTACCCTGGAGCTGCACGGACAGGATTTGCTCCCCGTTCCGCCCAACGAGCGGCAGATGGTGTACCTGTATCAGGAGCCGCTGCTGTTTCCGCACCTTTCGGTGTTCGAGAACGTGGCTTTTGGGCTGCGGATTCGGAAGGTGAAAGAGGCAGAAATCAGGCAGCGCGTAACCGAGCTGCTGGCCGAGCTGGAGATGAGCGAGCACGCCCGGAAGGCGCCGCATCAGCTTTCGGGCGGGCAGCGGCAGCGCGTGTCGTTCGGGCGGGCGCTCATCATCCGGCCGCGTTTGCTGCTGCTCGACGAACCCTTCGGCAACCTCGATGCCCAGACCCGCGCTGCCATGCAGCAGTTGTTCGGTCGTGTCAGCCGCCAGCACCACATCACGTCCATTTTCGTCACCCACGACAGCCGCGAGGCGCTTACCGTGGGCACCCGCCTCGGCTACCTGGAGCGCGGCCGCCTCACCAGCTTTGCCTCCGTAACCGAGTTCGTGGCCGACGCCCGCACCAATATTGCCGCCGAACTGTCTTTCTGGGAGAACATCCGCAGCACGGCCAGCCCAGCGGTTGCCGAGTGAATAACAGAACAGGGTCATGCCGAGCGAAGCGGAATCTCTAGTGCTTCGTTGCAGTCGACAGAGTTAGCATGGCGGAACGTCATGCTTCGACTACGCGGACGCCAGATGAAGCATGACGTTCCGCCTTTCGCATTAGAATAACCTAAAATCACAGAATGAAAACCGATTTCAATCATTGCGAATCCGTTTACTGGGTATTTACCCAGCTCTGCAACGATAAGTGCGACCATTGCTACAACAGTTCCGGGCCCCAGGGTACGCGCATCAGTGTGCAGGACTGTTTTCGCATCATCGACAACTTGCCCGAGAAGATTGATCGGCTGATTTTGTCGGGCGGCGAGCCGCTGGCTGATAAGGTGAAGCTGTACTCGATTCTGGACGCTTTGCAGCGCAAGTACCAGGGCCGCACCCAGATTATGCTGCAAACCAACGGTGACCTGCTGACCGAGAAAATCCTCGATTTGCTTATCGATAAAGGCGTTACCCGCTTCGATATTGCCAGCATCGACCGTTACCACAAGGCCGCCGGGGCCCGGCTGATGACGCTGGCCGACCTGTTTGAGAGCCGCGGCGTGAACGGCGACGACCACGACCCGCTCATCGATAAGGAGCACCTGCTGGTGGAAGCCCACCGCCTGAGCTGGGGCTACTGGGGTGCCAGCGAGGATATGTGGCTGGGCGGCAACTGGGCCCGCGGCCGCGCCCTCGAAAAGGATATCTGGCTCAAGGACCCCAGCCATAACTTCTGCGCCATCCTCTCGGGCGCCAAAGGCTTCCTGGGCGGTACCGAGCTGCCCCAGGAAATCAGCATCCAGCTCTGGAAAATCAACCCTTGCTGTCCCGGTACCAAGTTTCCGCTCGGCGACGCCCGCAAGGAAAAAGTAGCCGACGTGCTGCTGCGCGCTTCCAAATCGGAAATCATGCAGCGCCTCAATGAAGGAGCACCATGGAAAATGGGCGAGTCCGTTGGCGTCTCAGAAGCGCACGCCCTGGCCCGCACCGAGGACCTGCAGAACGTGTGCAAGTGGTGCGACGAGTTCTTCGAACAGCACTTTGAGGGCCCGCTGGTAGCCTCCGAAGAGCCGAAGGTTGCGGTGTAAACAACGGTGTAGGGGCGGGGACAAGCCCCACCCCTACACCGTTTTCGGGTCTACCCAATTAGTACCGTAAATCGGCCCCCGCGACATGGTAAATCGGGTCTTCCAGGATGTTCACGTCGATGAGCGAGTCGGCACGCTGGAGCAGGTGGCGGCAGTCGGGGCTGAGGTGGCGTAGGTGCACGGTTTTGCCCAGGCGGTGGTAGCGTTCGGTGAGCTTGTTAAGGGCGTCGATGGCCGACATATCGGCGACGCGGCTTTCGGCGAAGTCGATGATGACTTCCTGCGGGTCGTCGGCCACGTCGAACTTCTCGCCGAAGGCCTGCACCGAGCCGAAGAATAGCGGCCCGAAGATGGCGTAATGCTTCACGCCGGCCTCGTCGAGGTGCTTACGGGTGCGGATGCGGCGGGCGTTTTCCCAGGCAAATACCAGCGCTGCAATGATGACGCCGATAAACACGGCCAGCGCCAGGTTGTGCAGCACCACCGTCACCAGCGTCACGGTTAGCATCACCACGAGGTCGGAAACGGGCATTTTGCTGAACGTTTTAAGCGAAGCCCACTCGAACGTGCCCACCGACACCATAATCATCAGGCCGGTGAGGGCCGCCATGGGCACGCGCTCAATCAGCGAAGCGCCGAACATAATGAATACCAGCAGCATGACGGCCGCCACCACGCCCGAGAGGCGCGCGCGGGCCCCCGACGAGATGTTGATGAGGCTCTGGCCAATCATGGCGCAGCCACCCATGCCCGAAAACACGCCCGACAGCATGTTGGCCACGCCCTGGGCCACGCACTCCTTGTTGCCGCGGCCCCGGGTTTCGGTGATTTCGTCAATCAGGTTCAGCGTCAGCAGACTCTCAATCAGGCCCACGCCGGCCACGATGGCGGCGTAGGGGAAAATGAGACCCAGCGTGGCGAAGGTGAACGGCACGGCCGGGATATGGAACGGCGGGAAGCCGCCCTGAATCGAGGCAATGTCGCCCACCGTTTTGGTATTGATGCCCAGCCCGATAACCAGCGCCGACACCACCAGAATGGCCGTCAGCGAGGCCGGCACCACCTTGGTCAGGCGTGGCAACAGCACAATGATGGCAATGGTGAGGCCCACCAGCCCGACCATTGTCAGCAGCGCGGTTCCCGTCAGCCAGTGCAGCACCCCATTGGCCCCCGGAGCCTGAAACTGTACCAGCTGCGACAGGAAGATGATAATGGCCAACCCGTTGACAAAACCGAACATCACCGACTGCGGCACGAGCCGGATAAACTTGCCCAGCCGCAGCACGCCCGCCAGCACCTGAATAATGCCCGCCAGAATAACGGTAGCGAAGATGTATTCGACGCCGTGGGTTTTGGCCAGCGCCACCAGCACCACGGCCACCGCCCCGGTCGCCCCCGAAATCATGCCCGGCCGCCCGCCCAGCACCGACGTGACCAGGCCCATCATAAAGGCTGCGTACAGGCCCACCAGCGGCGGTACCCCGGCAATGATGGAAAACGCCACGGCCTCCGGAATCAGGGCCAGGGCCACCGTCAGACCCGACAGAATTTCGTTTTTGTAGTTGACTTTATACTGCGTGAAGTAGTGCAGGACTTGTTGCATAAGCGGCGAAAAGCAGGAAAGGAGTGGGGCCAAAAAAGCCGCCCGCCCCGGTTGGGTCGTGCGGCGGGAAACGTGGGAGCCCGGCGAAATGAAGAATCTGACGGAAGATCCGCCGGGGCAAAGGTAGGGGTTCGAAGGTTGGTGGTTGATTCAGTAAAACGTCATCCGCCACATGCGCTGAATGACGTTCTTTGTATTCTCGTAACTGACAACCACCACTAATTATGAACATGTTCCCCGTTTCTCACCCGCTGCTCAAGCGGTTCGATAAATACGCCACGCCTATTCTGGCCGTGGTGGGCCTGGGGTTGCTGCTGTTTGAAACCCGTAAGCCGCTGCGCAAACGCACCCGGCCCCGCACCGAGCGGTGGGTGCGCAACGCCGTGCTGGCGGCCCCCTCGATGCCGGCCATGCGCCTGACGCTACTGCCCGCCATGGTGGGCCTGGGCAACCTAATGGCCCCGTACCGCACGCCCCTCTCGCGCCTGCCCGAGCCGGCCCGCATGCTGGCCGAAGTGCTGCTGCTCGACTACCTGGGCTACTCCTGGCACCGGCTGCTGCACTCGCCGCTGCTCTGGCGCTTTCACCGCGTCCACCACTCCGACCTCGATATGGACCTGACCACCGGCTGGCGCTTTCACTTCGGCGAAATGCTGGCCAGCATCCCATACCGGGCCGGCATTGCGGCCCTGCTGGGCGTGCGCGGTTCCACGGCGCTGGGCTTCGAGGTGGTGTTTGAGGCCTGCACGGCCTTCCACCACACCAACCTGGAGCTGCCCTATGAGCTGGAGCGCCGTCTGGCCCCGTTCATGGTCACGCCCCGCGCCCACGGCATCCACCACTCCATGGTCGACCGCGAAACGCAGAGCAACTTCGGCGTCGTGCTCACCCTCTGGGACCGGCTCCACCGCACCCTGCGCCTTAACGTGCCCCAGCAGGACCTCACCATCGGCGTGCCCGCCTACGCCGACCCGGCCGGCCAGACCGTTGCCCGCCTGCTGGCCCTGCCGCTGGAGCCCCAGGATACCTGGGCGTTGCCGAATGGTGAGGTACCCGAACACCCTGAATACGCCAAACCGGTTACCGAGCTGGCGGAGTAGGTTTCGGTGTCCGGTTAACACTTTTTAGACTCTTCTGTAGATGGCAACTGGCAACCCAGTATCTTTGCCGGCTTAACAGGGCCTGATTTTTGGTATCCTGAACCGGCGGCCGTTGGCCGGCCCGATTCTATTTATGACGCACGAACAACTGCGGCTGGCTGATGCCAACGCCCTGACTGCCCCTTGGAAGAAGTTTGGTCCCTATCTCACTGAGCGGCAGTGGGGCACGGTCCGGGAAGATTATAGTCCCGACGGGCAGGCCTGGAGCTTCCTGCCCCACGACGAGGCCCGTAGCACCGCCTACCGCTGGGGCGAGGACGGAATAGGTGGCCTCTCCGACAACGAGCAGCACTTGTGCCTGGCCGTGGGCCTGTGGAATGGGCAGGACGAGATGCTCAAGGAGCGCTTGTTCGGCCTGACCAACCCCGAGGGCAACCACGGCGAAGACGTGAAGGAGCTGTACTACTACCTCGACAGCACGCCCACGCACTCCTACATGCGGATGCTCTACAAGTATCCGCAGGCCGAATTCCCGTACGAGCAGTTGCGGCGTGAGAGTGCCGCCCGCACCCGCCAGGACCCCGAATTTGAGCTGCTCGACACCGGCATTTTCGATCAGGGCCGTTACTTCGACGTGTTCATCGAGTATGCCAAGGCTGGCCCCGATGACGTGTTGCTGCGCATTACGGCCCACAACCGTGGCCCCGAGGTTGCGCCGCTGCACGTGCTGCCCCAGCTGTGGTTCCGCAACACCTGGAGCTGGGGCTACCCTCACCAGGAAGCCCGGCCTGTGGTGGCGGCCCATGCCCCCGGCACGGCCCTGGCGGCCCACCCCACGCTGGGCCAGTACTACTGCTACTGCGACCATCCCGACGTCGAGCTGCTGTTCTGCGACAACGACACCAACGCCTACCGCACCGGCAGCCTGGCCGATTATCACAACCCTGGCCGCTACTTCAAAGACGGTATCAACGATTACGTGGTGGAGGGCGACCCCACGTCCGTAAACCCGGCCCGCCGGGGTACCAAAATGGCCGCTCACTGCCAGTTCGAGGTGCCGGCCGGCGAATCGGTTACCGTGCAGGTACGCCTGACCCCGGCTGCTCTGGAGGTACCGTTTGCCGATTTCGGAGCCATATTTGAAACCCGCCAGCAGGAGGCCGACGAGTTTTACGACTGCCTCCAGGACGATTTGCCCGCCGATGCCACCGACGCCCGCAACGTGCAGCGCCAGGCGTTTGCCGGTATGCTCTGGAGCAAGCAGTTTTACTACTACGATGTGGCCCAATGGCTCGACGGCGACCCGGCCCTGCCGCGGGTGCCTGCCATGCGCCGCCGTAAGGGCCGCAACCACAACTGGCGCCACCTGCGCAACCACGACATCATCTCGATGCCCGATACCTGGGAATACCCCTGGTACGCGGCCTGGGACCTGGCCTTCCACTGCATTCCGCTGGCCATGGTGGACGTAGAATTCGCCAAAAACCAGCTCCGGCTACTGTGCCGCGACTGGTACATGCACCCCAACGGCCAGCTGCCGGCCTACGAGTGGCACCTGTCCGATGTGAACCCGCCCGTGCATGCCTGGGCCACCTGGCGGGTGTACCAGATGGACAAAAAGCTGAATGGCCACGGCGACCCGGCTTTCCTCGAAGCCGTGTTCCACAAGCTGGTGCTCAACTTCACGTGGTGGGTGAACCGCAAGGATAAAAGCGAGCGAAACGTATTCGAGGGCGGTTTCCTGGGCCTCGACAACATCGGCGTCTTCGACCGTTCGGCCCCACTACCCACCGGTGGCCACATCGAGCAGTCGGATGGCACGAGCTGGATGGCCATGTTCGCGCTCAACCTGATGCGCATTGCCATGGAGCTGGCCCGCACCAACTCGGTATACCAGGAAATGGCCGGCAAGTTCTTCGAGCACTTCCTCTACATTGCCGACGCCATGACGCGCGGCGGCGACGGCCAGTTCAACCTCTGGGACGAGGAAGACCAGTTTTACTACGACGTGCTGCACACGCCCGACGGTGCCCGCACCATGCTCAAGGTGCGCTCCATTGTGGGCCTGATTCCGCTGTTTGCCGTGGAAGTGATTGATGAGGAACTGCTCAGCGAGCTGCCCGATTTCACGGAGCGGGCCCGCTGGCTGCTCGAAAACCGTCCGCACCTGGCCCAACTCGTGTCGCGCTGGCGCGAGAAGGGAACCGACGGCGACGGCAAGGGCGCCCGCCACCTGCTGAGCCTGTTGCGCCGCTCGCGCCTGCGGGCCCTGCTGCACCGCATGCTCGACGAAACCGAGTTCCTCTCCGACTACGGCATCCGTTCCCTGTCGCGCGACCACCTGGCCAACCCCTACGTGTACCACACTCCCGAAACCGACTTCACGGTGCAGTACGTGCCCGGCGAGGCCGAAAGCAGCATGTTCGGGGGGAACAGCAACTGGCGCGGCCCCATCTGGTTTCCCATCAACTACCTCATCATCGAGTCGTTGCAGCGTTTCTATGCCTACTACGGCGACGCTTTTCAGGTCGAGTACCCGACCGGCTCGGGTAAGATGCACACGCTGAAGCAGATTGCCGAGGCTCTCTCGGAGCGCCTGGCCAAGCTGTTTCTGCGCGACGCCAACGGCCTGCGCCCGGCCTTCAACGGCGACGAGCTCATGCAGACCGACCCGCACTTCAAAGACCACCTGCTCTTCCACGAGTACTTCCACGGCGACACCGGCCGCGGCCTCGGCGCCAGCCACCAAACCGGCTGGACTGGCCTCGTCGTGCGCCTGCTGGGGCAGAAGAAGGCGGATTAATTAGGACGTAGGATGTGGCAAACGAGCTGTGATGCTAAGCAGCGCGAAGGACCTATTAAGAGGCTACCTGTTGAGGTGAGCTTCCTAATGAGTCCTTCGCGCTGCTTAGCATGAAAGAATGGCTTCGTTGGCTATATCTTGCTCTTTATCAGTTTGATGACCTGCTCGTTTTCGCCTTCTTTGGCGGCGGCCAGTACGTCTTTACCGTCCTTGTCTTTGGCCTTGGGGTTGGCTCCGTTAGCAAGCAGGAATTCCACTACGTCGAGGCTGCCGTTGGCGGCGGCGGCCATAAGCGGGGTCATCTGGAAGGAGTCGGTTTTATCAATCTGAGCCTTGTTTTTGAGCAGGGCCTTCACCACATCGAGGTGGCCGTTGCCGGCGGCAATAACCAGGAAGGTGGTCGGAAAGCCGGGCATCATTTCTACCGGCGCGTTGGCGTCGGCTCCGGCCGCGAGCAGGGTTTCTACGTCGGCCGGGTTGTTTTTTGCTACTGCCGCGTACACTTTCTGGGTGGGCGTCGTCTGGGCCTGGGCCAGAATAGTAGTGGTCAGAAATAGCGTAAAAACGAGAAGAAGTTTTTTCATTCCGGAAAGTGGGGGTGGGGTGGAAGAAAACCAGCCGGAAGATACGGTTTCAGTGGAAAAAATACACGCAATAAAAAGTGCTCGCCTAAGTTTCCGGCTGGGCCTCGGCGCGTAGGGCGGCCCGCCCAAACTGCTGGGCCATGATGCTGGCCAGCACAATTTGCAGAGCATGGTAGAGCATGAGTGGCAGCAGCAGCGCCCCGGTAGCGGCAGTGGCCGGAAACAGCAGGCTGGCAAACACGCTGCCATGCACCAACGACTTCTTGGAGCCGCAGAAAATGGCCGTGGTGCGGTCGGCGGCCGAAAAGCCCAACAAACTGCTGGCCCCGGCTACCAGCCCGAACACCGCGAAATACAATCCTACCATGCCCAGGCCCAGCAGCGCCACCGTGGCCGGCGCGTAGCTTCGGAACACGCCCTGGGCAAACGATTCGCAGAACGAGGTGAACACGATGCTCAGAATAACTACTTGGTCGAGCACCCGCAGGTGGCCCTTGTGCCGCCCGGCCCACTCGCCGAAGCGCGGGTTGAGCAGCATGCCCGCGCCCACCGGCAGCACCACCTGCCAGGCCAGGCTGAGGGCCAGTTCTCCCAACCCCTCAGTGCCGCCCGCGCCGGCCGGGTGCAGCACCAAACCCACCCACAGTGGCGTAAGCGCTATGCCCAGCAGAGCGCTCAGGCTGGCGTTGAAAATAGCCGCTGGCACGTTGCCGCGGCCCATGCTTACCATCACCACCGAAGTGGAAACCGTGCTCGGCAGCACGCACAGAAAGAAAATGCTCGGCCACAGCAACTCGCCCTGCATCCCGCCAAACAATGGCCGCACTGCCAGCGCCAGCAGTGGAAACAGCAAAAACGTAGTGAGCTGCACTACAATGTGCAGCCGCCAGTTACGGGTGCCATTGCGCAGACTGCTTAGGCTCAGCTTGAGGCCGTACAGGAAAAAAACCAATGCCACCCCTCCGCTTGTAAGAGCGTCCCAGGGCAGAGGGCTGGCCTCGCTGCCCAGTTCGGGCATCAGGTAAGCCAGTCCCACCATCCCGGCCAGCGCCGGCAGAAACCAGTCGAGCAGCCCGGCGCGCCGCAACCAAGCTAGCAGGCGATTTTCAACAGGGGGTAGGCGTGATGGGGCAGCAGGTTGTGGCATCAGCAGGATTACTCCTTGATTTCGAAATTGTACTGTTGGGCCCTGTTGCGAAACAGATCAAGCTGATTATTCTCCTTCATCGCGCCGTACAGCAGGCTAATAAGCTTGTTGCTGTCGGCAAGATAGGGCGACTCCTGCTGCGTGTACAAACGATGAGCTTGAAACAGGTTGTCGAGGGCAGCGGGAAAATCACTGGCAACCAGGGCCATTTTTCCGGCTCCAAAATAGCCTTCTGGATTGTAGGGATGAAAATAGCGTAGCTTCTCAAAGTAGCCACGCGCCTCGTCTGGTTTTTCCAGCCGGTTTTGCACTACCGCCATATTCAATAGGGCCAAGTCGTCTTCCGGAAAGATAGCCAGGGATTTAGCGTAGTAATCGGCGGCTTTTTTGAAATCCTGCAGCTGCCGATAGCAAATGGCGGCGTGGTCGTGGGCTTTTACAAATTTACGGTCGAGCTTGAGAGCTTTTAGAAAAAGGGGCAGCGCTTGCTGGTATTGTTGCTTCTCCAGCAACGCGGTGCCAGCATCGTACGCTTTCTGAGCTGCCGCAATATTCGAAGACGCATAAGAGTGTTCGGTGCGCTGCACTACATAAGCATTACGCACGGGCGGGCACGAGGCGGTTGCCAGTTCCTGGGTTTTAAGCAGGGCACCTTTCATGCCCTCAACCGTGCCGATGGCCTCCAGACCACCCTGCTGGATGGCGGCTTTGGTTAGTGCCTGGGGGAGGCATCGTTGCAGACGATTCGCCACCGAATCGGGTTGGGGAACTTCCCCAATGCAGGCGCACAGTTTCTCCGCGGCGAGTTGGGGCAGGGTAGCGGTTTGGGCCGCCAGTGGGCTAGTCGCCAACAGGATTGCAGCCGCAATTACCGCTTGTTTAAGGAGGGGATACATGAATAGGTGAAATAGTATTGAGCGGGCAATATGCGGCCTCGCAATAGAATTAGCGCGCTGTATTTTGCGAAATATCTAATGTTGGGGTATGGCACACAAATAAAGAAGCACCGTCCTGTAAGGGACGATGCTTCCAGAAGGAAAACCTAGCTGTTGCTGGAGAAGAAGCTGTTCAAGAAGCACTTGGAATCAATCAGAACGTCATGCTGAGCCTGCCGAAGCATCTCTACCGCTTTGTTACAGTCGTTCAACGAATCGGTAGAGATGCTTCGGCAGGCTCAGCATGACGTTCTTTCGACTTCCTAAACAGCTTCGAAGATAGAAACAACCGGTGTTCTACCCCACTAACTGCTTCGCTGGTTTCTTGCGGGATTTTTTCAGGCGCTTCAGCCACATAATGGTGCCCGTGATGGGAAAGTGAAGCCCAGCAGGTAGGCCACGAGGCTGACGACTTTGCCCGGCCAGCCCCAGATGGACCCCGTATGCACCGGCTTGAACAGGCCCCGGACCCGCTGGCCCAGGTTACGCCGCTCGTAGGTTTGGGCACCCACCATCTGGCCGCTGTACTGGTCGGGATAAACCTCGTCGGTGGCGTTGTCGGTAGAGGCATCGGGCCGCAGGGTGGCTAGCTTGAAACTGGCCGTGGAGTCCTGGGGCAGTTGCAGGCTGTAGAACACCGCTCGCGGGGCCGGTTGGTGGGCGCGGGCCAGCGCCGCATCGGGCAATGAGCCGGCCAGCGCGCGGGTGTTGTGGTGCTCGCTCACCCAGAACCGGGTAAAGTCCAGCCGGTCGTTCAGCCGCGCCAGTTCCACGGTGTGCAGCAGCGCCTCGCGCGGCGTGCGCCCCAGCGGCACCGGCGACTGGTCGAAGACGCTGAGTTAAAGCTTGTTTTCAGTAATCATGTAATAGAAACAGGAGGTGACCCCGGCCGTAAAGCCGGGGTGAAGCACCTATAACAGCCACCAGCGGGTAGTAGCCTGCTAACTGTAGAACGACTGTAGCGCGAAGCTTCAGCTTCGCGTGCCGTTGAACGACTCAACCGCCAACTGCCTCAACGATTCCGTTCGACGATACGCAAAGCGGGAGCTTCGCGCTACAGCCGTTCTACTTCACCTTCATCGGCGGAGCCTCCTCGTTGGTTTTGCGCAGCGGCAGCTCGGGCACGAACAGCGTCATTACGAAGCCCGCGGCCACTAGCAGCAGCGTCACCAGGTACACCTGCGAAATAGCCTCCGAAAACGCGGCTTTCAGCTCCGGCGAAGCGGGCGTACCAGCCGGCACTACCACCGGGCCTTCGCCCACTGGGGCCGCCTGGGCCGCTGCGGCCGATGGCGCTACGCCGCCCGCCGGACCGGCCGCGGGCAGCACGCTGCTCAGGCCCAGCGAGAGAATAACACCCAGCACCGAGGCCGTAATGGCCCCGCCAATCTGCCGGAAAAACTGGCTGGCCGAGGTGGCCTGACCGATAAATTGCGGCTCCACGGCGTTCTGGATGGCCAGCGTGTAGAGTGGCATGCTCGGGCCCAGGCCCACGCCGCAAATCAGTAGGTACACCAGCACCTGGCTGTAGCCTACGGTGGGCGGCATGGTGGCCAGCAGCGTAAGGCCGCCCATCAGCACCACCAGTCCGGCCAGCATCCAGCGCTTGTAGTGGCCGTAGCGCGATACCATCTGGCCGGCCAGCAACGAGCCTGTCACCACGCCCATCGACAGCGGAATCAGGCTCACGCCGGCGCTGGTGGCCGATTCGCCCAGTACGTTCACCATGAACAGCGGCTCGAAAATGATGAGCCCCAGAAACGCCCCGCCCAGCAGGAACAGGGCCGCGTTGGCCGTCCGGAACACCGGGTTTTTGAACAGGCTGAACGCCAGAATAGGATTGGGGTGACTGAGGCTGCGACGCACGAACAGCAGTAGCATCAGGGCCGCGAAGGATAGCAGGCCCAGCGTAACGGGGTCGGTCCAGCCATACTGGTTCTTGTTGAGCTGCAGGCCGATGACCAGTGAGCCCAGCCCCAGAATCAGCAGCAGCATCGAGAGGTAATCGAGGGGCTTGGGGGCGGCGCGGGGGCGTAGCGGGGGCATCT
Organism: Hymenobacter lapidiphilus; assembly: GCF_013377885.1. Lineage (GTDB taxonomy): Bacteria > Bacteroidota > Bacteroidia > Cytophagales > Hymenobacteraceae > Hymenobacter > Hymenobacter lapidiphilus. The sequence continues at coordinate 4,813 of NZ_JABKAU010000035.1, read as the reverse complement.
GGGTGATGATGAACCACAGGGCCAGCGCGCCCAGCGGCAGGTTCACGTAGAATACCAGCCGCCAGCCCTCCACCCCCGGAATCAGGTTGGTGCCGTTATCGGTGAGGAAACCGCCCAGAAACGGCCCCAGCACCGATGAGGTGCCGAACACGGCCCCTACAAACCCCTGGTAGCGCCCGCGCTCAGCCGGCGGAAACAGATCGGCAATGACAATGAAGGCCATGGCAAACAGGCCCGCCCCACCTAAGCCCTGAATGGCCCGGAACACGATGAGCTGTGTCATTCCGTCGCCGAGCAGGGGCAGCGTGCCGAACTCGCCGGCCAGCCCGCACAGCGCCGAGCCCAGCAAAAACACGCTCACGGCTACAATCTCAATGGTGCGCCGCGAGTAGGTGTCGGCTAGCTTGCCATAAATGGGCACCAGTGCTGTGCTGGCCACCAGGTACGAAGTGGCTACCCAGGTAAACCGGTCGAGCCCCTGCAGGTCGTCCACGATGCGCGGCAAAGCGGTGCTGACGATAGTTTGGTCGAGGGCCCCCAGAAACATGGCCAGCAGCACGGCGCCAAACGTGAGCATTTTCTGCCGTTGCGTAAGTTGTTCGGTCATAAGCCAAGCTGTACGGCCGCCGGCGGCGCCGGTTGTTAAGCGGGCGAAAGCAAGGGTTGGGCAGGAATAAAGTCAACAACATTCAGGTCGTCATGCTTCATCTGGCGTCCGCGCAGCCGAAGCATGACTGTTTTTTTTTGCTCCTGCGCCGGTCCTTCTCTCACCCATTGAAGCACATTTCCTGCTGCCGCTTACCTTCGCGGCCCTATGCTGACTGCTACCACGCTTGCCCTGCTGTGTTTATTCGCCTTTCTGGCGGGGTTGATTGATGCCGTGGTGGGTGGGGGCGGACTGATTCAGCTGCCGGCGCTGCTGGTGCTGTTGCCGGGTGTGCCGGTGCCCACATTGCTGGGTACGGGCAAAGTATCGTCGTTGCTGGGTACGGTGGCGGCATTGCGGCGCTATGCGGGGCAGGTGCCGCTGCGGTGGCGGGCGGTGGGCACGGCGGCGGCGGTGGCGGGCGTGTTCTCGTTTCTGGGGGCGCGGGTGGTAAGCAAGCTGCCCCAGGAGCTGCTGCCACCGCTGGTACTAGGTTTGCTGGTGGTTATTGCCGCCTACACTTTCTGGCGCAAGGATTTCGGCAGCATCCATGCGCCCCGGCTGCCCGCCAGCCGCGAGCCGTACTATGGGGCTGCGCTGGGCTTGGTACTGGGCTTCTACGACGGGTTTTTCGGCCCCGGCATGGGTTCGTTTCTGCTCTTCTCCTTCGTAGGGCTGTTCGGCTACGATTTCCTCTCGGCCTCGGCCTCGGCCAAGCTCGTTAACGCCATCACCAACTTCACGGCCCTCATCTACTTCGCCGCCTCCGCCCAAATTCTATGGGCTGCCGCGGTGCCCATGGCCGTCAGCAACATCGTAGGCTCCACGCTGGGTGCCCACCTGGCCCTACGCCACGGCACCGGTTTCGTACGGGTACTGTTCCTGCTAATGGTCAGCGCTTTCATTCTGAAGCTGAGCTGGCAGGTATTTTTTGGTGGTTAGCGAATAAAAGAACTGTCATTCTGAGCAGCGCGAAGAATCTCGCGCGCCACAGTAATTCCCTACTACAGGATTACCGTGGCACGCGAGATTCTTCGCGCTGCTCAGAATGACAAACTTCCTAACTCCCACTTTACTCCTGGCCCGGCATGCCGGGAACGGGGTTGCCCTGGATGCCCTGGGAGCTGGGTACGCCCATTTTCTCTTCGCGCTTGCGCTGGTACTTATCGAACTGGGCGGGGCTGAGCACCTCCTTGAGCTGTGCCATGCGGGACTGGCCGATGTCCTCGATAACGCCGCCCATCTTGCGCACATTCTGGCGGTAGGTCTGGCGGGCGGTTTCCACACCGCGCACGCTAATCAGGTTTATCTGGCCCACCTTGGCCATTTGCTGCGGGTTAAGGCCCAGGGCTTTCTGCATGTTGGCGGTGAGGGCCGTGGCGCGCTCGGCAATCTTGCCTTCATCGAGCTTGGGAGCCGGCGCGGCGGCCGTAGTGGCGGGGCGGGGCGTTGGTTTGGGCCGGCCGGCCGTTTGGGCCAGCAGGGTAGGGGCGGCCGTGAGGGTAAAGAGAGTGGCGAGCAGGAAGGACGCTTTCATGAGCGAAGAAGTCAGTATCGAGGAAGTAAAGCCGGGAAACGGCCCGCAACCGGGGCCGGACCGCAAAGGGGTAGTAAAGATGGTGCCAGTTTCAGCAAACCACTGCCACCAACGCGCGTCGGCGAAGTTATATTCCCTGCAGGAGCCTAAAAAACCCGGCCCGCCGGCTGAGTTGTAACCTTTCGGTTTCTAAATCCTTACATCTACCTAACCTTCCACCTAAACATATTCCTTGTATGAAATCTGATACCCGTAATTCCCTGCTCATGGCCGCCGCTGCCGGTGCCGGGCTGCTGGCCGCTACGCTCTACGCCAACCGCCGCGGCAGCTTCGAGCTGGCGGGCCGCACCGTGCTTATCACTGGCGGCTCGCGCGGCCTGGGCCTCATTCTGGCCCGGCAGGCCGTGGCCGAAGGTGCGCGCGTGGCCATCTGCGCCCGCGACGCCGACGAGTTGGAAACGGCCCGCCGCGAGCTGGCCGCTGCCGGCTCCGAGCCGGTACGGGCCTTCGTCTGCGACCTTACCCAACCCGACGAGGTGCGCCAGCTGGTAGCCGATGTGGAGCAGCAACTGGGGCCCATTGAGGTGCTGGTCAACAACGCCGGCATCATCACGGCCGGCCCGCTCGACAATATGGATGTGCGCGAGTTCGAGGACTCGATGGATACGCACTTCTGGGCCCCCCTGCACGCCATGCAGGCCGTGTTGCCCAGCATGCGCCAGCGGGGCGAAGGCCGCATTGTGAACATTGCCTCGGTGGGCGGTAAAGTGGCTGTGCCGCACCTGGCGCCCTATTGTGCCAGTAAATTCGCGCTGGTGGGCCTCTCGGAAAGTTTCCGGGCCGAGCTGCTGCAGTACGGTGTGCGCGTAACTACCGTGTGCCCCGGGCTACTGCGTACCGGCAGCGCCCGCCACGCCCTCATCAAGGGCCAGCACCGCAAGGAATACGCCTGGTTCACAGTGGCTGATTCGCTGCCGGCCCTCTCGATGAATGCCGACAACGCCGCCCGCCGCATCTGGAACGCCTGCCGCCGCGGCGACGCCGAAATCATCCTCAGCCTGCCTGCCAAGCTGCTCTCCGGGCTGCACGGCCTGCTGCCCGGCACCACCGCCAACCTGCTCGCCTGGGTCAATCAGGCCCTGCCCGCCCCCGACAGCAACCGCGGCGACGCCCGTCGCTTCGGCTACGAAAGCGAGTCGCCCATCACCCGCTCCTGGATTACCATGCTCAACCGCCGTGCCGAGAAAAAGAACAACGAGGAGTTTGAGTAGGGGAGGGAGAGGAATATTTGTCGTCTTGAGCGCAGCGAAGGACCTGGTGAGAAGCTGAAGCTGTTTAGGAAGTCAACTAGAACGTCATGCTGAGCTTGTCGAAGCATCTCTACTGCTTTGTAGTGGGGCGTTCAACGAAGCAGTAGAGATGCTTCGACAAGCTCAGCATGACGTTCATTTAAATAGCAGACACTTCCTAAACAGGTTCGCTATATCCCTTTCAACGACAAAAAGGAAGCAGCTTCTCACCAGGTCCTTCGCTGCGCTCAGGATGACAGGTGATTTGTCCTACTCTGCCGGCTCGGGCTGGCACTTGGGGCAGAAATAGGTAGCCCGGCCGCCCACGTATTTCTTCTCGATGCGGGTGCGTGGGTGGCGGGGGCAGAACTCGTGGGAGTCGGTGCCGGGCGTGGCCGACTCGTCCCACTCGCGGGCGTGAATGAGGAAGCTGGCCGGGAAGTTCCGGTAGTTGGCCTCGGCGGCAATGGCCGTGGTGAGTACCAGCTGAACGGCTGCGTGCAGGCGCTTGACCTCGGCGGCCGTTACGGTGTTGGCTATGCGCTCGGGGTGAATTTTGGCCTGAAACAGTACCTCGTCCACAATCCAGTTGCCGAGGCCGGCCGTGAGGCGCTGGTCGAGCAGCAAGGGCTTGAGGAGCGTTTTGCGCTTGGTCAGCCTGTCAGTCAGCTCGGAAACGGTCAGTTCCAGCGCGTCGGGGCCAAGCTTTTTGGCCTGCTGGTAGGCGGCTACACTTTCGGCCAGCCGGATGCGGCCAAACTTGCGCGGGTCGACGAAGGCGGCGCGCAGGCCCGAGTCGAGGTGCAGGGCTACGCGGGTGAAGCGGGGCGCGTCGGCGGCGTCGCGGTAGGCGCCCACGTCGCCGCTCATGCCGAAGTGCAGCACCAGCACCTGGCCGTTGTCGAGCAGCAGGAAGCAGTTTTTGCCCAGCCGGCTGGTGCCCGAAATGGTACGGCCCACCAGTGCCGGCCGCAGCGTGTCTTCGGGCGTGCCCAGCACGTGGGCGTCGAGCACTTCGAAAGCGGTAATCGTCTGGCCCACTACCAGCTCATCCAGAAAGCGGCGGTAGGTTTCGACTTCGGGTAATTCGGGCATTTGGGAGGGTCAGCGAGTTGTGGGTTTCGGGAGTTGTAAAGGGCGCTATAATGGCCCCTGCATGCATAAACAGGTAGCCCGGTAAAAAGTCAGGCAGGGCTGGCTCGCGTAACTAAATAGCCCGAGTTATTAAAGAACGGTGTAGGGTGCGGGGCTTGTCCCCGCCCGCCGTTGAACGGCTCAGGTCTGAATCGTTCAACGGCGGGCGGGGGCAAACCCCCCCCCCCCCCCCCCCCTTTGATGCAG
>NZ_JABKAU010000034.1 GCF_013377885.1 Hymenobacter lapidiphilus | reverse complement strand
TGGTAGAGGAAATGCGTATCAGCAAACGCGTGGTGGAGGAGCATTTCACCAGCACCGTGCAGTTGCGCCAGGAGCATATCGAGGTGACACGCACCACCGCAGACCCGGCAGCGGGTGACACCCAACAGTAAAACCTTTCTTTTCAAACATTTTATAAATCAATCCCATGAACCAGAATCCCATGAATCAGACCGTAGTAGGAATTTTCGATACCGCCGCTCACGCCAATCAAGCTGCGCAACAACTTAAAACCGCAGGCTTCTCGCTCGACGATGTCGATACCATCTCTCGCGACTCGAAAGACGGTAGCAACTACTATAACAGCACTAATACTACTACCGAAGCCGCAGGCGACGCCGCCGGCCGCACCGGCGACAGCATCGGTAGCTTCTTCGATAACCTGTTCGGCGGCGACAGCGATAATGCCAGCCGTTACTCTCATGCCGCCCGCAACAGCAATTCGATGGTAACCGTGCATTGCAAATCGGCCGACCATGCCCACAAGGCCGCCGAAATCATGGACAATGCCGGAGCTGTTGATGTCGACGAGAAAGCCCAGCAGACTGGTTACCAGGCAAACGCCATGAACGCTGGCAACGATGCCAAAACGATGACAGCCGGTAACAACGAAATGTCTGCCAAAGTAATTGAGGAAGAGTTGAAAGTAGGTAAGCGCGTGGAGCAGACCGGTGGAGCCCGCCTACGGAGCCGCATCGTGGAGCGTCCGGTAGAAGCCAGTGTGCGTCTGCGTGAGGAGCACGTTACCGTAGAACGCACTGCCGTAAATCGTCCGGCCACGGAAGCCGATTTCAATGCCTTTAAAGAGGGTGAAATTGAAGTAACCGAGAGTGCCGAACGGGCCGTAATAGCCAAAGAGGCTCGTGTGGTGGAGGAAGTAACGCTTGGTAAAGAAGTAACTCAGCGCGAAGAAACCATCCACGACACGGTGCGCAAAACCGAAGTGGAGGTGGAGAAGCTCGGCACCAAGGGCGTGCGTAATGACCAGAATACGTCTAACCAGAAGTAATAATTGACTTGGCGGATTAGTATTTGTGTTTAGCCAACATTGCAAAATCCCCGTCCGGTATTCCGGGCGGGGATTTTTTATGCCCGTTAGTCAACTGTTGCTAACGTGGACCCGTGTTGCGTTGCCGGTCGATTTCATTGAGGTCGGCCTCGCCTTGTTGAGTGCTAACCCACTCGCAGATTGGACGTTTAGTAGCTCCGCCGTTGGCTGTTACCCGCAGGTAGTTGAGGCCCGCTGGGTTGGGAATGATGAGTTGGCAGGGCAGGCCGGGTAATTCCAGGCACAGGCGCAACATCTGGCCGGGGTCGGGCCACGGAATCTCAAGGTACTCGCGTACTGGCAGCGGGCCGACGGTTTGATTGTCGAGCGAAAACGAAACCGGCGCGGTAGAAGTGTCGGCGTAACGGTACATATAAATGTAGGCCGTATCGGTGCGGTGCGGCGCTGGCAGCAATGGGTTCGGGAACTGCCCGGCCGCGCCGGTACGCATGTCTACGGCGTAGCCCATTGGCTCGGCCGAGTGGTCGATGCCTGCCGCCATGCCGGAAGTCAGCAGGGCTCCAGCCAGTCCGCCCACAACGGCCGCACTGCCAGTGGCCCGGGCCTGCATGTAGGCTACGTCGGGAGGTGCTTCGCCCACAAAGGTGAAAAAGTTGCGGTGACGGTGGAGCGGAAAAAACCGCTTCTGGTGCTGCACAAACAGCTGGCGGCCATCCGAAAATCCCCAGACCTGCTTCGTGGGCTGACTCTGGTTTTTCTCGTTTAAAATTTTAACCCGCAACCGGGGTATACCGAGCCAGAGCAACCGGGCTTGTGGCGGCCCGAAGCCAAAGGCCACTGTATCGGTTGAGGCGCTCAACTCGGGGGCAGGCGTGTTGGCCAGAAACTGCTCGAAGGTGTAGTAGACACCCGGCCGGGGAATTTCCCGCAGAATAGCGGGCCCGGCTCCGGCAGTAGCCGTGGCGGAGATGGTAGGCACGTCGGTGGGTAGTTGGGCGAGGGTAAGCGCCGGGCCGGCGGTGCGTTCGGCCCAATTATGCGTGGTGAGCTGCTCCAGGCACTTTTGCAGCAGCAGCGCCACGTGCTCGGCGTGGAGCGAAGTGGTTTCGAGGGCACGCGCAGAAGTGTACGCTGACACGCTGCGCACAAAATGGTAGCCGTCGGGAAGATGCTCGTACACGTCGGCTGCCAGGTCGGCACTGGCTTTTTCGGTCAGGCCATTGAGCTGCTCGCCCACCCGCAGCTGGCGCAGGCACAGCACAATGGCATGGTCGTCGGGCCGGGCCGGCAGCTGCTGCCGGAGCAGATCAGTCAGCTCTGCCTCCAGGCCCCGCCGGAACACAATCAGCTTCGAACGATTGTCGAGGCCCCGGTACACCATGCCAATCGGTGGCTTGCCCGGCCGGCCATCCACCACCTGCTCCACATGCACCGTGCGGGAGGGCAGGTTAATCGTCTGGCGGCTCACGTCGAGATAATACTGCGCCATGGCCGCCGGCGCCAGCAAAACACCCCATAACACAGCCAGCACCACAAGGCCACGGCGAAATAATAACGACATTCTGCAGTATAGCATAACCTGAAAAAAACTGCCGCTACAACTCAGCGAGTTATAGCGGCAGTAAAAATCAGCGTTATCAATTACATCTGCAACAGCTGAAGTTTAGATCAGCTGGCAGGCCTCAATTTCCATCTCCCGCATCCGCCGGATGAACTCCTTGGGCTCGATGCGGTAGCGGCGCGAATAGGTGTCTACGGCGAGGTGCTCGTGGGGCTCGGCGAATTTGATTTCGAGCTTTTTGGAGCCGGCGGCCCCTTCCACGGCCTCCATGAAACGGTCCATGAACGGCTCGGTAATGGTGCGCAAATCGAGTTGCACGCGCACGCCGTTGGCCAGCTTTTCGGCCACATTGAACAGCGGCTCCATGGTCATGATTTTGAACTCGAACTGGTCGGAGTCGCGGAAGCGTTGGGCGTACTTGCCCCGCATGAACATGGGCGGCACCTGTTCCTTGTCGTAGTTGCGCGGGTTTATCAGGGCCGAGAACTTGGAGTAATCGTCGCGGAACAAAGCCAGGTTGAGGCTCGAATCGTAATCTTCGATGTTGAAGCTGACGAAGGGCTGGCCGGTTTTGGTGGTTTTGAACAGCACGTTGGAAATCAGCCCGGCTACGGTAATGTCGCGGTTCTTGTAGCTCTCAATCTTATCGAGCCCACAGGTGCAGTAGGAGTCGATTTCAAGCTTGAAGTCGTCCAAAGGGTGGCCCGAGAGGTAGAAGCCCACCACTTCCTTCTCGCGGCGCAGCTTCTCGGTGGGGCTCCAGGGCTCCATGTCCTGAATCTTGGGCATCGGAATGGCCATTTCGCCGCCGCCGCCGCCAAACAGGCTTTGCTGGGCCGATTCCTTGGCCGCTTGGTGCTGCTGGCCCACTTTCATGGCCTTCTCAATCAGACTCTGGTCGTTGCCGGGCGCTTCCAGGAACTGGCGGCGGTGGTAGCGGTCGAACGAGTCGAAGGCGCCAGCCTGGGCCATGCTCTCGAATGTTTTCTTGTTCACGGCCCGCAGATTCACCCGGCGCGAGAAGTCGAAAATATCGGCGTAATGGCCACCCTTCTCGCGCTCCTGCACAATTTCTTCTACGGCGGCTTCGCCCGCACCCTTCACGGCCGCCATGCCAAAACGAATCTGGCCCTGCTTGTTCACGTTGAACTTGAGGATGGATTCGTTGACATCGGGCCCGAGCACGGCCACGTTCTGCTTGCGGGCTTCCTCGATGAAGAAGGTCACCTTCTTGATGTCGCCCATGTTGTTGGTGAGCACCGCGGCCATGTACTCGGCCGGGTAATGGGCCTTGAGGTAGCCGGTCTGGTAGGCCACCAGCGAGTAGGCGGCCGAGTGGGAGCGGTTGAAGCCGTAAGCCGCAAACTTCTCCATCACGTCGAACACCTCGTTGGCTTTTTTAGCCACGATGCCGTGCAGGTTCTTGGCGCCCTCGCAGAATTTGTCCCGCTCCTGGGCCATCTTCTTCATGTCCTTTTTGCCCATGGCCCGGCGCAGCAAATCGGCGCCGCCCAGCGAGTAGCCGGCCAGAATCTGGGCCGCCTGCATAATCTGCTCCTGGTACACCATAATGCCCTGCGAGTAGTTCAGGATGGGTTCCAGCAACTCGTGCGGGTACTCCACAGCCTCGCGACCGTGCTTGCGGTTGATGAAGTTGGGAATGAACTGCATGGGGCCCGGGCGGTACAGGGCGTTCATGGCAATCAGGTCCTCGATGTTGGTCGGCTTGAGGTCCTTGAGGTACATGCGCATGCCCTCACTCTCGAACTGGAACGTGCCGATGGTGTCGCCGCGCTGGTAGAGCTCGTAGGTCTTCAGGTCGTCAATCGGAATCTCGTCGATGTCGATTTTGACGCCGTGATTTTTCTCAATCAGGTTGATGGCATCCACGATAATCGTGAGTGTCTTCAAACCCAAAAAGTCCATTTTCAGCATCCCGGCACTCTCAATCACCTTGCCGTCGAACTGGGTGATGAGCAATTCCGATTCCTTGGAGGTCGAAACCGGGATGTACTTGGTGATGTCGTCGGGGGCGATGATGATGCCCGCCGCGTGGATGCCGGTGTTGCGCACCGAGCCTTCGAGCTGGGTGGCGAGGCGCAGAATGTGGCCGCGCAGGTTGTCGGGCGCGTCGTCGCGCCGGATCATGTCGAGCTCCTGGTTCTCGGCGAAGGCCTTGGTGAGCGTGGTGCCCACCTGGTCGGGTACCATTTTCACGAGGTCGTTGGCCAGGGCCAGCGGCAAATCCATCACCCGCGACACATCCTTGATGCTCGATTTGGCGGCCATCGTACCGAAGGTGATAATCTGGGCCACCTGGGTTTTGCCGTACTTGCCCACCACGTAGTCAATCACGCGCTGGCGGTTCACGTCGTCGAAGTCAATGTCGATATCGGGCATCGACACCCGTTCGGGGTTCAGGAAACGCTCGAACAACAGCGAGTACTTGATGGGGTCGATGTTGGTGATGCCCACGCAGTAGGCCACGGCCGAACCGGCCGCCGAACCCCGGCCCGGCCCTATAGCCACGCCATTGTTGCGGCCGTGGTTGATGAAATCCTGGGTGATAAGGAAGTAGCCCGCGAAACCCATCGTCTCAATCACGCGCAGCTCATAGTCCAGCCGCTCCTCAATTTCGGGAGTACGCTCGGAGTAGCGACGCTTCTCGCCCTCGAACGCACCCTGGTAGGTGAGGTGACGCAGGAAGGCGTCGGCGTTGGCGTGCTCAACCGGAATCGGGAAGTTGGGCAGCAGAATGTCACGCTGCAGCTTGGGCGGCGTGATTTTATCCACGATTTCGTTCGTGTTGTCCACGCTTTCCGGCACGTCGGCGAACAGGGCGCTCATCTCCGCCTGGCTCTTGAAATAGAACTGGTCGTTGGCGAAGCCGAAGCGCGACTTGGGCCGGGGGGCCTGGGCCTCCTCGTCGATGCGCTGGAGCTGGCGGCGCACGGCGGCATCCTGGCCGGCCAGAGGCCGCAGGTTGTCGAGGTGGTCATACAGGACTTTGTTGTCCTGCGAAATCATCCGGAAATACTGGGTCTGGAAGTCACCCACCGGGATGCTGTGCTCCTCGCCGGTATTCACGCACAGCAGAATATCGTGCGGCGCGAAGTCGGTCTGGTCGACGTAGTGCGAGTCGTTGGTGCAGATGACCTTGACGTTGTACTTGCGGGCCAGGCCCAGCAATACCTGGTTCACGTCTTCCTGGCTTTTGCCGGTGCCATCGAAGTTCATCAGCCCGTGGCGCTGAATCTCGATGTAGTAATCGTCCTCGAACACGTCGAGCCACCACTTCAGCAGCTCCTCGGCCTGAGCTTCGCCCTGGAACAGGATAGCCTGCGGAATCTCGGCGCCAATGCAGCAGGATGTGGCAATGAGGCCCTTGTGGTACTGGAGCAGCAGCTCCTTATCGATGCGCGGGAACTTGCCGTACACGCCCTCAATGAAGCTCATCGAACACAGCTTGCTCAGGTTGTGGTAGCCGTCCTGGTCCTTGGCCAGCAGCAGCTGGTGGTAGCGCTTGTCCCGCTCGCCTTTTTCGCGGCTGAAGGCCTTTTTGTGACGGTCGGCCACCATATAGAACTCGCAGCCCACAATCGGCTTCACGTTGTACTTGTTGGCCTCGGCCACGAAGTTGAACGCCCCGAACATGTTGCCGTGGTCGGTGAGGGCCACGGCCGGCATACCGTCGGCCTGGGCTTTTTTCATCAGGCCCGAAATGGAGGCCTGCCCATCGAGCAGCGAGTATTGGGTGTGGGAGTGCAGGTGCGAAAAAACGGCCATAATTGGAGCGCGCCGGGCCATCAGGACCCATCGCGAAGAGTAAAGTTACCGCCGCCGGGCCGGAAAGGAAAGTTGGAAAAGCAGCGCTTTTTGCGTAATCAGAAGAAAGGACGCCCGCTTACCGACCTGCGCTACCGGCCCGGCCCGCGGCCGCCGGAATACAACGGTTTCGGACGCATCATGAAGCGGCAGTGCTCCGCTCAAGGGGGCCTTTCAAGCACACTTCCCCATCACTGTTCAGTGGTCGATGTAGGGGCGGGGCTTGCCCTCGCCCACAGTCTGGCGATAATCGTTTAGCGGTGGGCGAAGCTAAGCCCTGCCCCTACCTACACTAACCTGCAACCCGCTCAGATGCCCTCGTCCGGAGCTGCTACCGAGTCCATGGTTTCTTCGGGCCGGGGCTCAATGGGCTCCGGGGCCGTTCCCTCTACCGAATCGGTTGGTTCCGGCTCTAGCTGCATGGTGTCGGGCTGGATATCGAACAGGGTAGGGGCGGCGGCTTCCAGATTCTCCTCATCGGTGTCAGGCTGATCTTCGCGAGGCTGGCTGCGGGTTTCCCCACTGCTGGCCGGTGGGCGTACATAGTGCTGCACGGCCCAGCCCCCTGCCCCGATAGCAGCCAGCAGCCCCAGCACCAACGCTGCCCGGGGCCACTGCAGCCGCCACTGCGCTGTGGCGGTGGCGGGGTGTAAACCGCCCGGCCTCGGCTTAACGACCGGTGCCGACGAGGCTGACGCAGTTCCCGGAGCGGCAGCGGCAGGCACAATAGTAGTTGGAGCGGCCGCCGCCGAAACTGTGGCGGTGGGGCGGGTTTGAAGCTGCGCTACTTGCTGGCCCAGCTGCTGCATGCGGGCCTCCAGCTCCCGGTTGCGGACTTCTGCTTCCTGGCGCGAAGCCGTAATGGCGGCGGCCAGCGCGTTTTTCTCCTGAGTTTCGGCGGCCAGCCGGGCCTGCAGGGTAGCTACTTCGGCGGCGGCCGATGGTGTGGTGGCCAACTGCTGCCGGAGCTGGGTAATGCTTTGCTCACGGGCAGCCTCGCGGGCCTCCATTTGCAGGCGCTGCTGCTCTAGCTCGGCAAACAGCTGCTGCCGGAGCTGCTCCAGCCGCTGCTGCTCGGCGGCTGCATCGGTGGACGGTGCCAGCTGCGCCGGGGCGGTGCCATAGGGTGGGTCGGCGGGCACATCGGCGGCCCCGAGCCAGTTCCAGAGCTGCCGGGCTTTCTGCTCCCAGAAAGCTGTCGGATATGTTTCCTCTTCCTCTGCTTCTTCCTCGTCTTCGGTGAGGCTTTCTGCCCATCGCTGCAGCAGGGTATCGGGTAGCAGCAGTGTTGTGGGCAGTGCCCGCAGCCGCTGAGGCAGGCGTTCGAGCGTTGTGATGGGCCAGGCAGTGGCCTTATCAGCCGAATCGGACCCAATGATGAAACCTGTAATGGCCGCGGCCGGCACCGCTGGCAGCTCGGGCCATGTGCCTAGCCAAGCCGCCAGCGCCGTTTGCTGTGCCTGCGTGGTGGTGCCCAATGCTTTGGCACTTGGCTGCAGCACCACCACCCGGCCCGGCAGCACGGCCACGGCAGGTAGCGTCAGGGCCTCGGATACCGTTAAGTTCGCCAGCAGCAGCCCGGTAGCGCCGTCGGCTTCCAGTGCATCGCCCAGGTTCGCAAACCAAGTGGCGGCATCGGCATCGTGGAAGGGGGCGAAGGTGAGGCGGTGGAGCATAGAAGACAAAACGGCGACCGGAACGGTAAAAGTACGCCCCGTAGCGCCGGGCGTTCTATCACTGCTGCATCAGCTGCCGAATGCATTCGGCAGCAGCTTACTTTTTCGCTTTGGCGTTGAGCGCCTGCAGCAGCTCTTGAGCTTCTTCCCCCGATTCTTTCTGCAGTTTTGCCTGTTGCAAAGCCGCCTGCGCCGCCGCCCGGGCTGGAGACTCACGCCGGGCCTGCAGCAGCAGCTGCGCGTGCAGCAGCAGGTTTTCGTAGTTGCGCTCCTGCTTCAGCAGCACCGGCATTAGGTCCAGCACCGCCGCCACGGCCTGCTGTTGCCGGGTTGGCCCTTGCTCCTTGCCAAAGTAGTAAACGTACTTCGCCGTATTGATCAGCCTATTTTTATCAGGGGCCGGCAACTGGCTATACCGGCGCGTGGCTTGCGCGTACCCAGCCCAGTCGCGACGCATTTCCAAGAAGTTGATGGTCGCAAGGGCACTGGCCTGGGCGGTATCAGCAAAGCTGGTTTTGATGAGTTGCTGAAGCTCCTGGAACGCCTGGTTATCGGGTTGTTCACCCGCCTCGGATGCCAGGCCTCTAAGCGCCCAATCTGCTTTTTGTTGCCGCTCCTTCGCCGAAAACCAGGGCGCGAAATCAGCCTGGTGAGTTAGGAAAAAGCGGTTGGTCTGCGGCGTGTACTGGGCAAAAATATAGCGCAGGTTCTGCTCGCTCCGCAGCTGCTCCGCGGTTTGCGTGGTCAGGTATTCGGCCACCACCTGGGCCTGCGGGACTTCTCTTCGGGTAGGAAAGTTCAGGGCGCGGGAGTAGCGATAGAGCAAATCGGGCGTGCGGTTGCCGCTTTGGTACTGCCGTTGCAGGCCGTAAAACGCCGTTTCGGGCGCAAATGCTGCCCGGGCATCGGCCACGAAGTCAGCCGCCGGTTTCGCGCCGCCGCCGCGGTGCAGCGGGTTGCCCGCTTCGTCGAGGTAGAGGTAGGTGGGGAAGGAGGCAATATCGTAGCGGCGGGTGAAGGCCGTATCAACTTCCGTATTCACCTTAAAGGCCACAAATGTGGCATTGTAGTAGGCCGCAACCGTGGGGTCCTGGAAAGTGATGCTTTCCATTTCCTGGCAGAAATGGCAGCCGGGCGCGTAGGCATACACAAAAATGGGCCGCTGCGTTTGCCGGGCCTTCGCCAGCGCGGCCTCCCACGAGGTCGGCTCGAAGGCTAAGCTGGCGGTTTGAGCCCGGGCCATGAGGGTAATCAGGCATAGAAGCCCTGGCGTACTCATCCGTTTCATAATCAGCACAATAAAGCCGGTGCCCGTGGCCAGAGGTGGAAAGAAATAACGACCGTAAGGTAGCGTATTTTCCGAACGAAGCCTGCCAAAACGGCCGCCCCGGCACCCCGGCCCGAAGTGTGCCGTACAAGGGGCCTATGGCTCCTTCTGATTCCTTCTTCGCTAAAAAGCCCCGCGCCGACGGCAAGCCCGCCCTTTCGGTGCGCGAGCGGTTTTCGGCCCTCAAAAACCTGCCGGCCTTCCTGCGCCTGATCTGGCAGACCAGCCCGGTCCTGACACTAGGCAACGTGGCACTGCGCCTGTTGCGGGCGGCCCTGCCGGTGGCCATGCTCTACGTAGCCCAGCTTATTCTCGACTCCATTATTGGTTTGAGTCGTCAGCCGGCCGAGGCCCGCGAGCTGACGCCGGTTCTGACGCTGGTGGCCCTGGAGTTTGGGCTGGCCATTCTGTCTGATGCTTTGGGCCGCGGCGTTGCGTTGCTCGACTCGCTGCTCGGCGACCTGTTTGCCAACCAGACCTCCATCCGGTTGATGGAGCACGCCGCCGAGCTGGACCTCGACCAGTTCGAGGACAGCACGTTTTATGACAAGCTGGAGCGGGCCCGCCGCCAGACCCTTTCGCGCACCGTGCTCATGTCGCAGGTGCTCAGCCAGGCCCAGGATGCCATTACGATGGGTTTTCTGGCCGTGGGGCTGGTAGCGTTCAACCCGTGGCTGCTGGTGTTGCTGCTGGTGGCCGTGGTGCCGGCCTTCCTGGGCGAGTCGCACTTCAACGAGCGTAGCTACTCGCTGGTACACGGCTGGACGCCCGAGCGCCGCGAGCTGGACTACCTGCGCCAGACCGGGGCTTCCGATGACACGGCCAAGGAGGTTAAAATCTTCGGCCTGTCGACCTTTCTGACGGATCGGTTTCGCACGTTGTCGGATGATTTTTACGCCAAGAACAAGGCGCTGGTGGTTAAGCGGGCTGGTTGGGGTACGTTTTTCGCGGCGGTGGGCGCGGCGGGTTACTACGCGGCCTACGTGTATATTATTATGGAGGCCGTGGCCGGGACCGTCAGCATTGGCCAGCTCACGTTTCTGGCCGGCTCGTTTGCCCGCATGCGGGGTTTGCTCGAAGGCATATTGAGCCGCTTCAGCGCGGTGGCCGAAGGGGCGCTGTACCTGCAGGATTTCTTCGACTTCTTCCGGCTACAGCCCCGCATCCGCCGCGACGAAAGCCAGCCGGTGCGGCCTTTTCCCAATCCTATCCGTGAAGGCTTTACGTTTGAAAACGTGGGCTTCCAGTACCGTAACGCCGAAAAATGGGCCCTGCGTCACCTTAACTTTCACTTGCAGGCCGGCGAGAAGCTGGCGCTGGTGGGTGAGAACGGGGCCGGCAAAACCACCATGGTCAAGCTGCTCTCCCGCCTCTACGACCCCACCGAGGGCCGCATCCTGCTCGACGGCTACGACCTGCGCGAGTACGACCCGCGGGAGCTGCGCCAGGAAATTGGCGTCATTTTCCAGGACTTCGTGCGCTTCCAGCTGCCGGCCGGCCAGAACCTGGCCGTGGGCCGCATCGAGCAGCAGCACAACCGCCCCCGCATCGAGCAGGCCGCCGCGCAAAGCCTCGCCGACTCGGTAATTGCCAAGCTGCCCGCCGGCTACGACCAGATGATTGGCCGCCGCTTCAACGGCGGCGTGGATTTGAGCGGCGGCGAGTGGCAGAAAATAGCCCTGGGCCGCGCCTACATGCGCGACGCCCAACTCCTGATTCTCGACGAGCCGACTGCTGCCCTCGACGCCCGCGCTGAGTATGAGGTGTTCCAGCGTTTCAAGGACCTAACGCTGGGTAAAACTGCCGTCCTCATCAGCCACCGCTTCAGCACCGTGCGCATGGCTGACCGCATCCTGGTTATCGAAAACGGGCAGTTCGTGGAAATTGGCAGCCATGAGGAGCTACTGGCCAAGGGTGGCCGCTACGCTGAGCTGTTCAAGCTTCAGGCGGCAGGGTATCAGTAGGGATTGTTGGGGAAGTCGGGGAATAGGGGTAAGTTTCGGGAAGCATACCAATGGTGGTACTCTTGACGCAACTTATAAAGCATTGAGTAGTGTCAATCATGGTGTTAGGCATAGAAGCTGTTTAGGAAGTACCCGGAATCAATTAGAACGTCATGCTGAGCTCGCCGAAGCATCTCTACCGCTTCGCTGAATGACTGTAACGAAACGGTAGAGATGCTTCGGCAAGCTCAGCATGACGTCCTTTTGACTTTCTAAACAGCTTCATAATAATAATAATAATAATAACTCTTGAAACAACGAACCTTCTACTTCGACCGACTTCGATCTTGGGATTACATTTCAATTTTCATTTACATCTTATTAAGCGTTACAATTTACATAGGTTACAAAGAAATAATTGACCTTGGAGATACACCGAATTACTTGCTAGGCTATATCTTAGGGACTCATCTTTTTCTTTACTTTTTCAACTATCGCTCTCTAAGAAATTTCGCTGTGTTCTTAATCTGGACGGGTATTGGATTTTTTCATCTCTTCATGTATCTCCAGTTGAGAGACGACCCCACTTTACAGCTGGCAAATGGACATGCAGCTACTGGACTTAGGAATACAATTATTCTTCTCTTGCTTTTTCAACTATTAAGAATCCTAAGTTTAAATATTCAGAAGCAAGAATTTGTGGCCGTATCAAGGAGTAGGACAGACCTTTTCGATGAGCGCAGTATAAACATGCTGGACACGCTTATTTTTATTGTGTATTTTATTTCTGCCGTCGGACTGTTAGTTTGGGAATAAGAATCACTACACCTAAAATGGGTTTTGCAAAAATGACGGGTGACGTTATTCTCGAAATTTTTCTACACTTAACTAAGTTTTTTGCCGGGTGACAATTAAGTGCTTTCTATCCGCTATCTTCGTAAATGCCTAACAATCAGGGGCGAAGCAATGCATTACACCAAATACGCACGAAACTGCTGCCCCCCCACTACGTCCCTGGTAAATCCGCATAGCGCACCTATCCACTACTAGCCATGCCCCACCCGTCCAAATTCCTCACCGAAACCGACCTCCAACACCTGCGCCACTGCCTTGCGCTGGCCGAGCAGGCCCTGGAAGCCGGCGACGAGCCGTTTGGCTCGGTGCTGGTGGGTGGCAACGGCGCGGTGCTGGCCACTGCCCGCAACCGGGTGAACGAGCTGAATAACCTGGCCCACCCCGAGCTAGAGCTGGTGCGCTGGGCCGGCGAAAATCTGTCGGAAGAGGAGCGACGGGAAGCTACGCTCTACACCAGCGGCGAGCATTGCCCCATGTGCGCGGCCGCCCACGGCTGGCTGGGCCTGGGCCCGATTGTGTACCTGAGCTCGG
Source organism: Hymenobacter lapidiphilus (assembly GCF_013377885.1). Classification (GTDB taxonomy): domain Bacteria; phylum Bacteroidota; class Bacteroidia; order Cytophagales; family Hymenobacteraceae; genus Hymenobacter; species Hymenobacter lapidiphilus. The sequence goes on along the minus strand of NZ_JABKAU010000034.1, from coordinate 40,082 downwards.
CCCAACAGCTGCAGGAGTGGCTGCGGGAGGCCGGCGCGCCGGCCGCACCCATTACGTTTCGGCCGGTGCAGGAGCTGATACCCGGCGTGGAGGTGCGCGGCCCCGGCAGCGGCGAGCTGCTGGAGCAGATAAAGGCGCTGCAGCTGCGCCGCCACACTCGCTCCGCAAGATAAGTTTTCAGCTATTGGGCTTCCTGCGGCTGCTCTGGGGCGGATGGAGCCAGATGGGGTAAAAAAATAAGGGCTTTTTCGGCTGATAGTCAATCGATAAGCGCGTTGGTTTTCGTAGTTTAGTAAGCACGACCTACTAACTCCCACGCGCTTATGAACTGGACGATTACTTTACTAGGCAGCGCGAGTATGCTGCTGTCGGGTTGCCTGATGTCGCAGGAGGCCCGCGTCGAATCTGACTACAGCTATGCCGGGCAGTTCCGGCGCTACCGCACCTACGAGTTCGTGAGCGGCGAGGGCCTCAACTCCGACACCAGCCGGCTGGGTGAGGCCGTGCGCGACGCCATCCGTACCCGCCTCAAAGTGCAGGGCTACCGCTCGTCCCGCCGCAAGCCCGATCTGCTGGTAAACTTTCATCTGTTCGAAGGCGATATGCGCTTTCGCGGCTATCAGCAGGAAGATTTTACCAAGTGGGTGAGCAACGGCAATGCCGAAGACGAGGACACGCCCAAAGATGCGCGCAAAGGCTACCAGCCGGTGCGGTTGCTGCTCTCAGAAGGCACACTGCTCGTCACGCTCATCGACAACCGCTCGAACAAAGCCATCTGGAACGGTTATGCCTCGGGCGTAAGCGTGCCGGCCGGGCCGCGGGGCGAAATGGTACTGCGCCGCTCGGTACGCTCCATTTTCGACCAGTACCACGTGTTTACGGCCGGTTATCTAAGTGGCCAGAGCCCGGTTGGTTCCGACGAGGAGTAGGCCCCTGGCGCTGGCCGCCGAACCAAACGCCGTTCTCAGTAGTTTAGGGCTCAGTTCGGGCCACAGTAGTAATTTTGGGGCCTGAATAGCAGAAGAAGGGGGTTGCTGCCGACCATTGGGTTGGGCAATAGCACTATCTTCGCGGCAGCCTGCCAGTTGGCGGCTACCCATTTTCACCTCTGTAGCAGAATAGCTCTGCTGCTGTTCAACAGCACCAAAGCCGCATGAGCACCAAACCCCTTCGGTTTACCAACGTCCAGCGTTCTACGTTTTTTGCCACAGTTCGCGAGCGGGCTGATGCCTATTTCCGCGACAACAACCTCTCGCGCCACGCCAACGGCGCTATGTGGGCCAAAACCGCCTTTTTTCTGGGTTCCTTCGTGCTCACCTACGGGCTGATTATCTCCAACCAGTTCAGCGTGCCGGTTATGGCAGGGCTGGCGGCGTTGCTTGGGGCCATCTGCGCCTTTATCGGCTTCAATGTGTGCCACGATGCGCTGCACGGCTCGTTTTCGGCCAGCAAGCGCGTGAACAAGGGCCTGGGGCTGATTTTCAACCTGATTGGGGCCAGCCCTTACGTGTGGAACATTACCCACAACGTGGTGCACCACACCTACACCAACATTGCCGGCCACGATGAGGACATTGAAGTAGCGCCCGGACTGGTGCGGCTCGATGCCAGCGAGCCGGTGCGCCGGATTCAGCGGTACCAGCACTGGTATGCGTTTTTGCTCTATGGGCTGGCCTCGCTCTCGTGGGTGCTGCGCAAGGATTACAAAAAGTTTTTCCAGCCTAAAATTGGGCAGCAGGTGGCCAATCATCCGCGCCGCGAATATTTCAACCTGTTCTTTTACAAGGCCATTTATTACGTGCTCTTTATTGTGGTGCCACTGTTGGTGCTCGATATTACGTGGTGGCAGTGGGCGCTGGGCTTTGTGCTGATGCACTTCGTGGAAGGGCTGGTGCTGGGCCTCGTGTTTCAGCTGGCCCATGTGGTAGAGGGCACCGCTTTCCCGCTGCCCGACGAGCAGAACGACATGCGTGAGGCCTGGGCCGTGCACCAGCTGCGCACCACGGCCAACTTTTCGCCCGACAGCCCCTTGGCCAGCTTCCTGTGCGGCGGCCTCAACCGTCAGATCGAGCACCACCTGTTCCCGAAGGTCTGCCACATCCATTACCCGGCGCTGGCCCGCATTGTGCGCGAAACGGCCCACGAATTCAATCTGCCTTACCTGGAAAACCCCACGTTTGTGGGGGCGCTGCAGTCGCACCGCCGGGTGCTGTGGCAGATGGGGGCCGGGGCTTGGGCTACGGCCCAGCAGACGCCGCGGGCGCAGGTGGCAGCGTAGCCAGCCGGCCCGGCAGTAACGAGAGCGGGGCCTCCGCTCTGCGCAATAAAAAGTACCTTCGGCCCGGTTTTAGCCCACCGAATGAACGTACTTTTTATGCGCCTCTTTATGAACACTATTTTCTCCCGGCGCTGGGTTGCCGGGCTGCTGGCGGGTAGCGCCGGCCTGCTGGCTGCTGGCTGCACCGCGCCGCGCGCCATTGTAAGCACTGGCAAAGTAACGCCCCGGGGCGAGTTTCGGGTAGGCGGCAACCTTGCCTTCAATGTGCCCACCGAAACTATCAGTAAGGCGGGCTCCACGCTCAAATCGGCCGCTCGCGAGCTGGCTCAGAAGGCCGCTAACGACACGGTGCGCTACAACCAGACCATCGAGAAGCTGCAGGTGGCCGCCATTGCCTTCGCCCTCGACCCGGTGCGGCCTTCGTCGGACCTGTACCTGCGCTACGGCGTTATCGACCGGCTCGATGTGGGCTACAAGTACGCGTTCGGCTCGCACGTATTCGATGCCATGTACCAGTTTCTGGGGCCCGTGGGCAGCGTAGAAAACCCCGGTTCCAGCCGGCCCGGCACCACTTACGCCAGCATCGGGCTGCAGTATGCCACCCAGCGTACTAAGCTGCCGAGCATTCCCTTTCTCGATGATGTGAATGCGCTGCTGGGCTTCCGGGCTTCGCGCCACGACCTGATTGTGCCGCTGGTGTTCAGCCAGTCGTTGGGGGCGGAGGAAGAAATTGGGGCCATTTCCTACGGCGTGGTGTACGCCCATACCTTCCTGCGCTACGGCCTCACGCCGGGTAACCTGTTCAACGGGCCGGGCAGCCAGTTCGTAACGGGCAAGGTGCCCGAGCTACCCACGGTTCGTCAGAATTTTGGCTCGTACGGAATATTCTTCAACGCTAAACTGGGCTACCGCTACGCCTACGTCATTCCGGCGCTGTCGGTGTACTACCAGAACTACGGCGAATACCAGCTGCTCAACAACCAAACCGCCAAGCTCAGCGGCCTCACGTTCATCCCGAGCCTGGGCCTGCAGTTCCGTATTCCGGGCTCCTCGGCGCGGCGCTAACCGGGTTTTCTCGCACAACCAACACATTAAACGGCTGTAGCGCGAAGCTCCGGCTTCGCGCTACAGCTGAACGACCTCGTATGGCAGTCAGCAATACGCGAAGCCGGAGCTTCGCGCTGCAGCCGTTCCGTAACCGATAGTCAACGCTTGCACCCATGAAAATTCTGTACGGAGTGCCCGGCGAGGGGCTGGGGCACGCTACCCGCAGCAAGGTGGTTATTGGCTACCTGTTGGGCCAGGGCCATGAGGTGCGGGTAGTGAGTAGCTCGCGAGCCTACCAGCTGCTGGCGGCAGCCTTTCCGGGAGGCGGGGTGCACGAGATAAAGGGCTTCCATCTGGCGTACAAGAACATCACGGTATCGAAGTCGCGGACGGCGGCCCTCACGCTGCGCTCGGCCCCGGAAAGCCTGCGCGTTAACTTCGGCAAGTACCGCGAGCTGCTGCGCGACTTCGAGCCCGACGTGGTGATTTCCGACTTCGAATCGTTCAGCTACTACTACGCGCAGTGGAAAGGCCTGCCGGTTATCAGCATCGACAACATGCAGATAATCAGTCGGGCCGTGCTGGATGTGGCGGTGCCGGCCGCCGAGCGGGGCAACCTGGCGCTGGCCCGCCGCCTGGTGCAGGCCAAGCTGCCGCGCAGCCAGCATTACCTCATCAGCACGTTTTTCCGGCTGCCCCTGCGTAAGGAGCGTACCACGCTGGTGCCGCCCATTCTGCGGCCCGAGGTGCTGGCTTTGGCCCCGACCAAGGGCCGCCACGTGCTGGTGTATCAGTCGGCCACTACCCAGCAAAACCTGGTGGCCCAGCTGCAGCAGCTGCCCAACCAGGAGTTTCGGGTGTACGGCTTCAACCGCGAAGAAACCCACGGCAACGTGCAGTTACGGGCCTTTAGTGAGGCTGGTTTTCTGGCCGACCTGGCCAGTGCCCGGGCCGTAATTACCAATGGAGGCTTTTCGCTGATCAGTGAGGCTGTGTACCTGCGCAAGCCCATCTGCGCGGTGCCCATTCCGGCGCAGTTCGAACAGTTTCTCAATGCCGCGCAGGTAGAGAAGCTCGGCTACGGCCGCCACTTTGCCACCATTACCCCCGATAATCTCCGGGCCTTCCTCTACGATTTATCGGGCTTCGAAGCGTCCTTGCAAACTTACGAGCAGCACGATAACCAGGAGCTGTTTACGGCATTGGAAGAAGTGCTAGCGGGTATCAGCACGACGTAGGGGCGGGGCTTGTCCCCGCCCGCCATTCGCACTATTTCAACGATTCTGTTCAACGGCGGGCGGGGACAAGCCCCGCCCCTACGTCGTGCTGTTTCCCAAACTCTCCAACCGCTCTTTTGCCTCCGCCAGGCGCTCCTGTTTGGCGGCTTCGCGGCGGGCGGTAGCCGTGGGCGTCCAGTAGTGGTGGGTGCTCAGAAACTGAACCTGCAGCTCCAACCAGGTGGTTTCGTCGGCCATGAGGCCCCGGGCTGCCAGTTCCCCGAACAGCGTCTGGCTGACGGGCCAGAAGTCGGCAGGTCGGCCAAGATAATCCAGGTCGGCATCGCACAGAATCCGGGCTAGGTGCGAGTCGCCGGGGCACTGGGGCATCTGGGTGGCCATAATAAGCTGGCAGATCAGCTCAATCTGCGGCGCTGCGTAGCCGAAGCCAGGTAGCACCTGTCGGGCCAGCACACAGCTGGCCGCCTCGTGGCCCTGGTAGGTGGTCAGGAAACCGGCATCGTGGTAATAGGCCGCCGTGCGCAGTAGGGCCAGTTCTTCGGTATCGGTAATTCCCTCGGCCCGGGCCAGCGACCCGGCCTGCTGCACTACGTCGAGGGTGTGGTGCAGGCCGTGGTAAAGCAGAGACGGGGAGAGGTTCCGGCGCAACTGGTTGAGCACGTATGTTTCGGCGCGGAGGCAATCCATTGTCGGGGAGCGGTTGGCGGCTGGCACTTGGCGGATAGCTGGCAGCGAATACGTGGCAGCTTTCGGGCAGTAAGGTAAGCGGTTGATGCGAAAAACGGGCTGTTCAGGCTTTCAAAAGGCGGCAGGCTTGTAGTTTGCACCCGGCAAGCGGTAATTTGCCGCTGTTGGCTACCTGCTATCTGCTACAAGCTCTATCAAACATGACGTTTCTCGCCCGCTGGCAGCAGTTACTGGGTATCCGGCCCGAAGAAGGCCGCTCGGTGGGGCTGTTCTTTCTGCACAACTTCCTGCTCGGCATCGGTACCATTCTGGTATACGTGGCGGCCAACGTTATTCTGCTTGAAAACCACCCTGAAACCAGCTTACCACTGGCCTACGCGGCCTCGGCGCTGGCCATGCTGGGAGCCGGGCAGGTGTACGCGCACTACGAGCACCACCTGGGCCTGCAGAAAGTAGCGGTGCGGGTGCTGCTGGCAGTAGTTGTGCTGATGGCCGTCATCGGGGTGCTGGTGGCGTTCGGCGAGTCGGTGGCGGCGGCCGTGGCTATTATGGCCGGCTACCGCGTCATCTACCTGCTCACTAACCTCGAATTCTGGGGCGTGTCGGCGGTGGTGTTTGATGTGCGGCAGGGGCGGCGGCTGTTCAGCGTCATCAGCTCGGGCGATATGCCGGCCAAGGCCCTGGGGGCCGTGCTGGCCGTGCTGGTGCATCATCATGCCGAGCTGCTGTGGCTGCTGCTGCTGGCCTTTGGGGCCTATGCGGGGGCGCTGCTGGTAGTGCAGGCTACCGGCCGCAGCCACCAGGTAGTAGTGCGCTCGGCTGCCCGTGCCGCTCGGCCCGAAGCCGTAGCCACCCCTTTGCGGCGCTGGCTGGGCAGTAGCCGGCTGGTGGGTACCATGTGCCTGAGTATGCTGCTGCTGGCGGCCGTTACTACGGGCATTGAGTATGTCTTTTTCATCAACGTAAAAGAGCAGTTCCACGATCAGGCGCAGGTAATGCGCTATGTGGGCACGGTGCTGGCTCTTACCTATCTGGTGGCCATGCTACTAAAGCTGGCGGTAACCGGCCGCGCCCTCGACCGGCTGGGGCCACGGCCGGTACTGCTGGCGCTGCCGCTGGTGCTGCTGGCCGGTTTTGCCCTGTTCGGGGTGCGCAACGAGCTGGGCCAGGAAGGGCTGCTGCTGTACCTGTGCGGGCTGTTTCTGGTGCAGGAAGTGCTGCGGCGGGCCTTTTTCGATCCGGTGTTCCTGGTGCTGTTCCAGCCGCTGCCGGCCCCCGAGCGGCTGCAGGCCCACACGCTGGCCAAGGGCGTGTACGAGCCGCTGGGCCTGGGCCTGGGTGCCCTGCTGCTGCTGGCGCTGCCTGCCGGCCTGGGCTGGCAGATTGGCTGGATGCTGCTGCTGATTGCCGGAGCCGCCCTGCTGCTCTATCGCACCTACGGCCACTACCTGGCCGAGCTGAGCCACGCCGTGGGCCGCCGGTTTGGCGAGGCCAGCCTCCCCAAACCCGACCCGCTGACGGCCGCCAACAACCCTGCCGACCCAAACCGCACCGCCGTCAACGAAGCCGAAGTGGCCGCACTGGTAGCGGCCCTGGCCAATAAAAAAAGCCGCGCCGCCGCTACCACCCAGCTGCTGGCCCTGGGCATAACGGCCCTGCCCGCACTCTGCGCTTTGTTGCAGTCGGCAGGGGCAGCTGAGGGAGCTGTGGTGCGGCGCGTGGCCTACATCTGCGGGCAGCTGCCGGTGCCGGAAAGCCGCCTGGCGCTGGTGCAGCTGGCCCGCCGGCCGCAGCTGGCCTACCGCGAAGCGGCCTTGCGCGCCCTGCGCTACCACGCCCCCAACCCAACCGATGCACCTGTTTTCCGCGAGCTGCTGGGCCAGGAGCTGCGGTTGGCCCAGCAGTTGCTACACGGCCAGACAAGTATCGGAGCCGGCCCGTTGTACCACGCCCTCGGCTACGAGCTGAAGCGGCTGGAGCAGCGGCTGTTCGGGCTGCTGCAGCAGTTGTATCCGCCCCAACCCATCCGCGATGCGCAGCGCCATGTGGCACAGGCCACCCGCGAGCGGCAGGCCAATGCCCTCGAAATCCTCGACAACCTCATCGACCGACCGACTTATCAGGCCCTGCAGACGCTACTGGAACTGGGCTCGTCTGCCGCTAAGGCCGCCCACTTCGACCGGCTGCTGCCCGGTGCTCCGGCCGCTTTTGCCCGGCTACCGGAAGCCGTAGCCGAACGCGGCGAAACTACGTTCACCGACTGGACGGTGAGCCTGGCGCTGCGGCAGCTGCCGCCCGCACGCACGCACCTGGCGCTGCTGCTGCCACACATGGCTTCGGCCAGCCCACTGGTGCGCGAAGCGGCCCTGGCTGCGCTGCAATACTGGGCAGCCACCCGCCCCGCCGACTACCAGGCCGCCCTCACCGAAAACCCCGATTTAGCCGCCCTGCTTATGCACCACTCCGCCACCGCCCGCATTTCTGCCGCCGACCGGGTGGACGTGCTGCAGCGCACGGCCCTGTTTGCCGCCACGCCGCCCAATGTGCTCAGCGCCATCGTCCCCATCATGCAGGAAGTCGACCTGAAGGCCGATGAGCAGCTTTTCGCTCAGGGCGACCTGGGCAATTCGCTGTTTATCGTGTATGAGGGGCAGGTGGGCATCTTTACCGGGGCCCGCCAACTGGCCACCTTCGGTCCGGGCGACTTTTTCGGCGAGCTGGCCCTGCTCGATGCCGAGCCTCGTTCGGCCACTGCCCGCGCCCTGGCCCCCACGCTGGCCTTTCGCCTCGATCAGGAAGATTTCTACGACGTGATGGAGGAGCGGCCCGAAGTGCTGCGCAATATTCTGCGGGTGCTCTGCCAGCGCCTGAGAAGGCAGAACGAAGCGAGTAGGGGGACAGTGTGATACGCATACGCACTGCTGGCTGCGCTAGGTAATATTGCCCTGTGCGAGCAATACACGAAGCTTTCTAAACTGTAAGCCCAAAGCCCCCAACGCCTGAGTCGACGTTGGGGGCTTTGGGACTGTGGACTATTCCACTTTGTAAGAGCAGTCTGGCCTATGCCACTACTTCGTAAATCATCACTGGCTCGGCCTTGTTCTTGAGGGCCACTTCCTGCAGCGGGCGGCACTGGAACGACTCTTTTATCTGCTCGTAGGTGGACTGTGTAACGACAATCTGGCCGGGCTGGGCGGCAGCCTGCAGGCGCTGGCTCACGTTCACGTTGTCGCCGATAACGGTGTAGTCGAGGCGCTTGAGCGAGGCCGAGCCGATATTGCCCGACACCATTTCGCCGGTATTGATGCCGATGCTTACCAGTGGCTGGTAGGGCTTGCCGTCGGGCAGCGTGTCGTGGTTGGCCTGCACGGCGGCGCGGGCAGCCAGGGCCGCATCCACGGCCCGGTCCAGGTGGTACTCGTTGCGGAAAACGGCCATTACGGCATCACCCATAAACTTATCGATGTAGCCGCCCTGCGCAATAATCTCCTTCACCATCTGGTCGAAGTAGCGGTTGAGCATCGTTACGATATCGGTGGGGGGCAGTATTTCCGAAAGCGAAGTGAAGCCGCAGATGTCGATAAACACCACCGTGGCCTGCACCGTTTCGGAGGCCATGAGCGTGTTTTTGAACTCGGGCCGGCCCACAAAATTGAGTACGGTTTCATCCACGTACATGCGCAGGATGTTGTTTTCCTGGATGGCGCGCAGCGTCTGGCGCAGCTGCTGTACGTGCAGGGCAGTTTTGTCGATAGTCAGTTCCAGGTCCTGAAAATCGACGGGCTTGGTCACGAAATCGAAGGCCCCGCGGTTCATGGCCGTGCGGATATTGTGCATGTCGCCGTAGGCCGATACCATCACCGTTTTGATGACCGGATTAACCTCCGGCAGACGGCCAAGCAACGCCAGCCCGTCCATCACCGGCATATTTATGTCGGACAGAATGATGTCGAAATCGGTTTGCTCGCCCAACGTATCGAGGGCCTGCTGGCCGTCGTGGGCAAACACGAACTCGTACACGTTCTCCCTGATTTTGCGCCGGAACTTCTGTTTGATGAGCAGCTCCAGGTCGGCTTCATCATCAACTACCAGAATTTTCGTTTTCATAAGTGTTGTCGTCTTGGGCGGCAAGTTGCAGCAATTTCTGCTTGAGAGCGGCAAAATCGACCGGTTTGGTCAGAAAGTCGCTGGCTCCTAATTCCAGTGCCTGCTGGCGGCTGGTTTCGTCGGCATAGGCCGTCAGCATCATCACCCGGGGCGGGGCGGGTGGGGGCGGGGTAGGGTATTCCTGCCGGATGCGGCTCAATAGTTCCAACCCGCTCATGCCGGGCATGTTGATGTCGGACAGAATCAGGACCAGCTCCGAAGCGTGCTGGTGCAGGTAGTCGAGCGCCTCCTCGCCTGAGTGGGCAAACGCAAACCGCAGCTGTCCGCCCCGAATCTCGCGTCGGAACCGCTGTTCAAACAGCGCCCGCACGTCCAGCTCATCGTCTACTACCAGAATATTCATGTAAGCAAAGGTATTGTGGTTGGCAGTTGATTGGCGGGCTTTCGGCCGTTCTTCTTTCGTAACGGTCAATAGCCCACAAGCAACTGAAAAATTCAGTTGGGCAGCTTGATAACGAATTCGGTTCCCTGCCCTTCCTCGGTTTCGAGGCTGAGCGTGCCGTTGTGTCCCTTGGTGATGATGTCGTAGCTGAGCGAGAGGCCCAGGCCCGTGCCCTCGCCGGCGGGCTTGGTGGTGAAGAAGGGCTGAAATATTTTCTGGCGGGCCGCTTCGGGAATGCCCGTGCCGTTGTCGCGCACCCGGATTTCCACGCCGCCCTCGGGCAGCGCGCGGGTGCGCACGCTCACGGTGGGCACGTAGTCGGGCTGGGCGGGGAGCTGTTCGCGGCGTTTCTGCACGGCGTAGAAGGCGTTGGTGAACAGGTTGAGCAGCACCCGGCCCACGTCGGGCCCGACGGCCTCGATCAGGGGTAGGTCGGGGGCGAAATCGGTGAGCAGCGTGGCGTTGAAGGTTTTGTTTTTGGCGCGCAGTCCGTGGTAGGCGAGGCGCAGGTATTCGTCGGCGAGCAGGTTGAGGTCGGTGGGCAGCCGTTCGCCGGTGCTGGCGCGGCTGTGTTCGAGCATGCCGCGCACGATGCTGGCCGCCCGATGCCCGTGGTGCGTAATCTTGCTCAGGTTCTGCTCTAAGTCGGTTAGTAGCTCTTCTTCCAGTTCAGCGTCCAGCGTTGTTCTCTTCTGCTGCTTTTCGCGCAGCTCGCTCAGCAACTCGGTACTAACGTCGGCGAAGTTGGTGACGAAGTTGAGCGGGTTCTGGATTTCGTGGGCAATGCCGGCCGTCAGCTCGCCCAGGCTGGCCATCTTCTCGCTCTGGATGAGCTGGTCCTGCGTGATGCGCAACTCCTCCAGGGTTTCGCGCAGCTCCCCGGTTTGGCGGGTGAGCGAGGCAGTGCGCTCCTCGACCAATTGCTCCAGCTCCTGGTTGCGGACTTGAATCCGGGCCTCTACTTCGCGCTCCAGCCGCTGCTGTTGCAGAAGCGTCTGCTGCTTGTAAGCCACCAACGCGCCCACTACCAGCCAAACGATGCTGAAAAACCAGAACAGATCAGCAGGCTTGCCATAAAGGATAAGTTCGCTGACGGATGGGCCGACTTCTATCGGCAGCACGAAAAGGATAAACTTGGCCAGCGCCTGGAGGGCGAATGGAGCCAGGGCCAGCAGCAGGGTCCGGGCCGGCTGTAAAGCCCGCATCCGGGTCAGCACAACGCCGGCCAGTAGCACCATCAATCCCACATACACCGCATCAATCAGCAAATGGGTGTCCGTTTCCCAACGGCTGCCAACCGTTTCCATCACCAGCAGCAGCGGCAGAGCCACCGCCCAGAGGTACTTCAGCAGCCCGTTGAGCCGCGGTGCCCGCTCGGGGAGCTCCAGAAAATGTCGCAGCGCCAGGAAGACGAACAGCGAGACAAGAATGCTGGGTATAGGTGGGAAAATGATTAATTTCATAAGCAGGCACGAGGGAAGTAAAGCGGGTGGGCTTATGAAATGAAGCAGGGTAGGAAGCTGTCAGCACATCAGGCTGTGGGCAACTAGCCACGAACTGACCTCAGTCGGGCAGTTCGATAATGAATTCGGTTCCCTGCCCTTCCTCGGTTTCGAGGCTGAGCGTGCCGTTGTGGCCTTTGGTGATGATGTCGTAGCTGAGCGAGAGGCCCAGGCCCGTGCCCTCGCCGGCGGGCTTGGTGGTGAAGAAGGGCTGAAAGATTTTCTGGCGGGCCGCTTCGGGAATACCCGTGCCGTTGTCGCGCACCCGGATTTCCACACCGCCCTCGGGCAGGGCGCGGGTGCGCACGCTCACGGTGGGCACGTAGTCGGGCTGGGCGGGCAGCTGCTCGCGGCGTTTCTGCACGGCGTAAAAGGCGTTGGTAAACAGGTTGAGCAGCACCCGGCCCACGTCGGGCCCGACGGCCTCGATCAGGGGCAGGTCGGGGGCGAAGTCGGTGAGCAGCGTGGCGTTGAAGGTTTTGTTTTTGGCGCGCAGTCCGTGGTAGGCGAGGCGCAGGTACTCGTCGGCGAGCAGGTTGAGGTCGGTGGGCAGCCGTTCGCCGGTGCTGGCGCGGCTGTGTTCGAGCATGCCGCGCACGATGCTGGCCGCCCGATGCCCGTGGTGCGTAATCTTGCTCAGGTTCTGCTCTAAGTCGGTTAGTAGCTCTTCTTCCAGTTCAGCGTCCAGCGTTGTTCTCTTCTGCTGCTTTTCGCGCAGCTCGCTCAGCAACTCGGTACTAACGTCGGCGAAGTTGGTGACGAAGTTGAGCGGGTTCTGGATTTCGTGGGCAATGCCGGCCGTCAGCTCGCCCAGGCTGGCCATCTTCTCGCTCTGGATGAGCTGGTCCTGCGTGATGCGCAACTCCTCCAGCGTTTCGCGCAGTTCCTCCGTCTGGCGGGTGAGCGAGGTGGTGCGCTCAGTTACCATTTGCTCCAGTATAGCGTTCTGAGCCTCAATACGCCGCTTTTCGAGGGCTGCGGCCTCGCGCTCCAGCCGCTCGGCCTCGGCCTGGCGCTTATGGCTGCGGGCCACAAAGGCGAAAACAATCAGCCAGAGCACGCTGAACCCCTGGGCCGAACTGAACCCTTCGCGGTAGAAGTTCAGCGTGGCAGGCGAAATAGCGTGTAGCAGCAACTCGCTCCCCTTGGCCACTGCCAGGGGCCCCAACCCCAGGAGCAGCGTCCGGGCCGGCCGATAGTCGCGCACCAATGCCAGCACGGCTATCATAAGGCCAAGCACCAGCAACACATAAAAATCGTCGGCCTTCGTGTGCTGCAGGCCCAGGATTATCATTCCCAGGTAATAGACCATGCCCAGTATCCAGAACCGGGAATACAGCTTATTCCAGAAGGGCAGTCGCTCCTTGATGTTAATGAAACGCCCCATGCTCCGCACCAGCGGAATGCTGATAGCCACCAGAAACAGGACGTTCATGCCTGAGTCGGCCACTCCCTTCTCTACGTTCCGCTTCAGCTTGTAGGTCGAGTCCTGATCCGGTTCGGTGGGGGAAAGCGAAATCGTGGCATTGGCACTGTCCTGCCGGGTAACCACGATGTCGTTACTGTAGAACTTGCTACGGATGCGGATGGTATCGGGCTGATACAGGGCCATCGTAAACGGGTTGAAGGACGACGTCAGGGAGCGGCCGGCGCTGGAGCATCGGCCACCTGAGTGCTGAAGATTTTCGGCAGGGGCAGCGTGAGTACCAGCACAGGGTTGGCCGGAGTGGGCACGGCGGCCGCATTACGGCGGGTTTTTTTTGCCGGACCTTCGAGCAAGCCGGCGGCCTCGCCCAGGCGGGCCAGCAGCGGCGGCAGCGGCAGATGGAGCGTAAGTACCCGTTCGCGCCGGGTTGGAGGGCTGGCCGCCGATTTACTTTCAATCGAACCAGCGCCGGTCGTTTGCTGTGCCTGCACGGTTGGTGCAGCAAGCAACAGTCCGGAAAATAATACCAGAAGCACGCGAACAACGGGCATAGCGGATAGCAGCGGAATGGTTGTAAAGATGCGACGATAAATGGATTTTTAGTCTCTGCCCTGTCGAAGTCAGGCAGCAGGCCGCCCCGGCCGCCCCGGCCGCCCCGGCCTGGGAGGCCACCCGGGGTAGCTTTCAGAAGTGTTCCGCCCCGGTAGATGCATTTTGGCCCGGCTAGGGTTGCCTTAGGGGCCAGAGTATCTATCTTGGGCCGACCATGACCTACTCTGCTCTTTGCCGGGCCACGGCCGCTGTGGCAATGGCCGCCGGCCTGCTGCCCGCCTGCGCCCCCCGCCCCGTTGCTTCCGCTACAGCACTCGCCTTCCCGGCCAATCAGTTCGCCCTCGATAGTGCGCTGCGCCGCATTGCCACCCTGCAGGATGAGCGCCGCACGGCCGCTTTGCTGCCTTATCTGGGGCACACCGAAGCCCGCTACCGCCAGGCGGCGGCCGAGGCACTGGCTTCGGTGCAGGATAAAGCCGCCACGCCCGGCCTGCTGCTGCTACTGCAGGAAGACGACGAGCCGCGAGTGCGCCAACTGGCCGCCTACGCGCTGGGCCAAACGGCCGACTCGACGGCTGAAACCGGCCTTTACCAGCAGCTACCCCACGAAACCGACGCTACGGCCCGCCGCTACGTGCTGGAGGCCCTGGGCCGCTGCACCAGTCGGGCCGGGCTGGCTGCCCTCACGCGCCTGCCGCCCGCCCTGGCCGCCGATACGGCCGCGCTCAGTGGCCAGGCTTGGGGCCTGTACCGCGCCGGACTCCGGGGCCTTACCTCGGAAGCTGCTGTGGCCCGGCTGGTGCAACTGCTGGCGGCTCCCAACCCCACCAGCGCCCGGCTGGCTGCCGCCAACGCCCTGGCCCGTACCCGTGGCCTCAACCTGGCTCCCTACGCCACTGCCCTACTTACCACCGCCCGCCAAGACCGGCACTACGCTGTGCGGGCGGGCGCAGCCCAAGCCCTGGCCAAAGCCGCCACCGCGCCTACCGTGCCTGCTGCCCTAGCTGCCCTGGCCCGCCGCGACCCCGACTACCGGGTGCGCCTAAGCGCGTTGCGGGCTATGTCGGCCCCCATGTATGCGCCCGTGAAGGAAGCAGCCTGGGCGGCCCTGACCGATGAAAATGCCCAAGTAGCCCTCGCGGCGGCCGAGTTCTTTCTGGCCCACGCTGCCAACGAACCCGGCCCGACATTGCTCGAAAAAGCCCAGGCCCTGTCCCAGTGGCGGGTGCGGGCCACGCTGCTGGCGGCGGCCCTGCGCCAGCCCGGCGACGGCCGCGCCGCCATTCGCCGGGCCGTGCAGGAGCGCTATACGGCTGCCACCGATGCCTATGAGAAAGGCTATCTGCTGAAGGCGCTGGGCGAAGACCCGGCCGCCTTCGACTTTGTGCGCGAAGCTACCTTCGCGCCCAGCCGCTCGCTGGTGGTGGGCACCTACGGTATGGAGGCGCTGGTGGCCCAGCGCCGGCTGCCCGACTTTCCGGCCGCCCGCCAGCCCGATTTTGCGCTGGTGCTCCGCCAGGCCGTGCTCGGCGGCGACGTAGCCCAGCTGGGTCTGGCTGCCGAAGCTATCCGTGACCCGAAGCTGAACCTGCGCCCCCTGCTGCCCAACCCCGATTTTCTGCTGGATGCCCGCGCCAAGCTGGTACTGCCCCGCGACCTGGAGGCTTTGCAGTCGCTGCAGCAAACCGTTGACTTCCTACGCGGCGTGAAACCGACGCCCGTACCGGTGGCCCAGGCCGCCAGCCACCCCATTCCGTGGGATGTGGTAATGGCGCTGCCGGCTGCCCCGCGGGCGGTGGTGCGCACCAGTAAAGGCAATGTGGTGCTACGCCTGCTCGTGAACGAGGCACCCGGCTCGGTGGCCAGCTTCGTGCAGCTAATCCGTCAGGGCTTTTATGATGGCAAGAACTTCCACCGGGTAGTCCCCAACTTCGTGGCCCAGGGCGGCTGCCCCCGCGGCGACGGTTGGGGCAGCACCGACTACAACCTGCGCTCCGAATTTGCCGACCTGCACTATGGCGAAGGAGCCGTGGGCCTGGCTTCGGCCGGCAAAGACACCGAAAGCTGCCAATGGTTTATCACCCACGCCCCCACGCCCCACCTCGACGGACGCTACACCATCTTTGCCCAGGTTGTTGAAGGCATGGACGTAGTAAGTCGCCTCGAAATCGGTGACCGGATAGATAAAGTAGAGCTGCTGAAATAATTGGTTTGTTTACCGGGAAGATCACCATGAGGCTGTTTACAAAGTACCCGGAATCAATCAGACCATCATGCTGAGCGCAGCCGAAGCATCTCTACCGCTTCGTTGAACGACTGCTGCGAAACGGTAGAGATGCTTCGGCTGCGCTCAGCATGATGGTCTGATTGATTCCGGGTACTTTGTAAACAGCCCCATAACAAAAACCCCACCCCGGCAGCTGCCAAGGTGGGGTTTTTCGTTTTTACAGCTAACAGCTACTTATCGTCGCGGCCGTGGGCCTGGGCGGGGGGCGTGGTAGCCTCTACGGCCGAAAAGGCCTCGAGAATCTTGTAGGTATGCGAGGCTCCTTTTGGCACTACCCAGGAGTTGCCGGGCTCCAGCACAACCATCTGGCCTTCTATGTGCAGCTCGGCACGGCCTTTCAGCACGTAGCCTACTGTTTCGTAGGCACTGGCCGACGACTCTTTCGGCTCGCCGGGCTGCTCGTTTTCCCACATGCGCATAGCAACGTGAACGCCCGAAGCCAGGTACTTTTCGCCATCGGGGCCTTTGGGCGAGTGTTGCGAATCTACTTTGGTGATGGTGGTATCAGCCATGGTATACGTTAAATAAAAAGTGAAGAAATTTACATTACTTCCCCGCTAACGCAGCCCGCAGCCCCGAGGTTGTTGCCTGCCGCGTCGGGTGCGGGGCCAAACCTTCGGCTCCGGCCAATGGTTACTTCTCTCTTGGGTACTGCCGTCGAGCTGCAGTTGCCCATCAGTTGTCAACTCCCTGCATGGCTCCTCCCCACGACCCCGATTTCCTCGCCCTGCTGGCCCGTGCCCACCAGGCCACGGCCGCCCCATTGCCCGGCGCCGGCTTCTGCCAGCTGGCCGATCGGCTGCTGGCGCTGTTGTTTCCGGAGCGTGCCCCGCGCCCCCTGCCCAACGCCGACGCGCTGGCCGCCACGCTACGCCTGCTCCAGAACGACCTGGCCGAACTGCTACAGGCCGTCGCCACGCCTGCCGAAGCTATCCAGTACGCGGTAGCTTCTATGGCCGCGTTGCCAGTCCTGCGTCAAACACTGCTGCTCGATGCCGAGGCCATCGTAGCCGCCGACCCGGCCGCCCAGGATCTGGCAGAGGTCATCACTACTTATCCGGGGTTCTACGCCACGGCCCTGCACCGCTTTGCCCACGGCTTGCACCGGCGCGGGGTGCCGCGGGTACCGCGCCTGCTCAGCGAGTATGCCCACCAGCGCACCGGCATCGACATCCACCCCGGTGCCAACATCGGCCCCTCTTTCTGCATCGACCACGGCACGGGCCTGGTTATCGGCGAAACCTGCCTTATCGGGGCCCGGGTGAAGATTTTTCAGGGCGTTACGCTCGGGGCCCTGAGCGTAGGCAAGCACCTGGAGGGCATCAAGCGCCACCCCACCATCGAAGACGACGTAGTAATTTATGCCGGCGCTACTATCCTGGGTGGTAGCACAACCGTTGGCCGCCACAGTATTATTGGCGGTAATGTCTGGCTGACCGAGAGTGTGCCCTCGCACTCGCGTGTTTACCATAAAGCCCAAATCCACGTTACCCGGACCGAAGACCCGGCCGGGGATATCATGTTTTCCATTTGAGAAGTGAGAGAGAACGTCATTCTGAGCTTGCCGAAGAATCTCTACCGCTTTGTTGCGGGCGACATGATTACCATCGGTAGAGATTCTTCGGCTTCGCTCAGAATGACGTTCCTTTTCTCACATCTCCCTCCTAACATCTGCCTTCTAACCCCTAAGAAATGAAAGCCAATACCATTCTCGATACCATCGGCAACACGCCGCTGCTACGCCTCAACCGCCTGTTCGCCGACCGGCCCGATGTGGAGGTCTGGATGAAGCTGGAGCGCGCCAACCCCGGCGGCAGCATTAAAGACCGTATTGCTCTGAGCATGATTGAGGAGGCCGAAAAAAGCGGCATCCTGAAACCCGGTAGCGTTATCATCGAGCCAACCTCGGGCAACACCGGCGTGGGCCTGGCTATGGTTGGCGCCGTGAAGGGCTATAAGGTGACGCTTGTAATGCCCGAGAGCATGAGCATCGAGCGCCGCCGCCTGATGGCCGCCTACGGGGCTTCCCTAGAGCTTACGCCTCGTGAGAAAGGCATGAAAGGCGCCATTGCGCGGGCCGAGGAGTTGGTAGCTGCCGACCCCAACGCGTGGATGCCGGGGCAGTTCGATAACCCGGCCAACATCAAGGCCCACACCGAGCACACGGCCCGCGAAATTCTGGCCGATGCGCCCGAGGGTTTCCACTATTACATAACGGGCGTAGGGACCGGCGGCCACCTGACAGGCGTAGCCGAAGTGCTCAAGCCGAAGTTTCCGGATATGCAGGTGTTTGCCGTCGAGCCCGAGCTTTCACCCGTCATCAGCGGTGGCGCACCCGGGCCGCACCCCATTCAGGGGGTAGGGGCGGGCTTCATCCCCGAAAACCTGCATACCGACCTGCTCGACGGCACCATTCAGGTGGGCCAGCAAGCTGCTTCCGATATGGCCCGCCGGGCCGCCCGCGAAGAGGGTATTTTCATCGGCATCTCCTCGGGTGCCTCGCTGGCTGCCGTGGCCCAAAAACTGGCCGATATGCCCCAGAACAGCCGCGTGCTCACCTTCTGCTACGACACCGGCGAACGGTACCTGTCGGTAGAAGGCCTATTCTCCTAACCGGATTAGAGCCGAACGGGCTGTGAATGAAAGCAAAAAGGCCACCTCAGTTGAGGTGGCCTTTTTGCTTTCATTCACAGAATCCGCGCAATCCGTTAAAATTCGCGCTAATCCGTAGTCCGTGGAGAATATCGGAGTCGAACCGATGACCTCTTGCATGCCATGCAAGCGCTCTAGCCAGCTGAGCTAATCCCCCGGGGTAGTACACGTTTCGCCGGTTGCGAAACGGGAGTGGAGAATATCGGAGTCGAACCGATGACCTCTTGCATGCCATGCAAGCGCTCTAGCCAGCTGAGCTAATCCCCCTCGTGGTACTGCACCAAGCCGCCGGTTGCGTTTTGGTGAGGCAAAAGTACGCGCTCTTTTTGATTCCGCAAGGCAGGGCGCAAAAAAAAACGGGCTGGCAACGCTGCCAGCCCGTTTTCAGGTACTTAACTAACTGACTGACTTAGTTGAACGAGTAGCGCAAGCCCAACTGTCCCTGCCAGCGTGAACCGAAGAACGACTCGCTGTAGCCGCGGTTGCCGTTGGCAGCAAACGTAGCGGGGAACGAGATGGTCGGCTGCGCACCAGCGGCGGCCGATTCTACGCGCAGCAATTCAACGGCGCTGTTGTTCACGAAGTACTGACGACCCCAGTCCTTATTGACCAGATTGCCCACGTTCTGTACGTCAAGCGTAATCTGGAAGGAGTTCTTCTGGCCGCCAGCCAAGAAGTTAATGTTCTGAGCAATACGAACATCTACCTGGTTGGTCCAAGGAGTACGGCCGGCGAAACGCTCGGCATATTGGCCCCGGTTGCTACGCAGGTAGGGGTCGTTTTCGATGAAGGCATCCAGCTGATTCTGGATTTCCTCGATGCTACGCGTGTCCGACGAGCCGCTCTTTACGAGGCGGATTTCGGCGGGGTTACGAACATCACGCGGGATGTAGATCAGGTCGTTAGCAAAGGCACCATCGTTGTTGATGTCGCGACCACCCAGGCCGTACACGTAGGCGATAGGCGCTCCGGCTAGGCCTTCATAGATAACCGAGATGTTGGTCGAGAGCTTATCGCCGGCGTAGCGGAAGGTATAGCCGCCGGTCAGCAGCACGCGGTGGCGCTGGTCGTTGCGCGAGAAGCCCAACTCAGGGTTGTTCGGATCGAACTGTACCTGGTTGAACTGCCAGTTCGAGAGAGCCGTGCTGCTGGCGCCGCTGTTTACTTCCTTGGAAACACCGTAGGTGTACGACGCCGACGTATTGATGCCATTGATGAAGTTTTTCTGCAGCTGGCCCGTTACGTTGTAGCGGTAACCCTTGTTCGTGTTATCAAGCAGCAGCACGTTAGTGTAGTCTTTGCTGTTAACCTGACGGGCGTTCGGATAGAACGGGCGCTGGTCGGGACCAGCCAAGCGGCCGGTTGGAGCCACCAAGTTGATGTTTTGGTAGTAGATGTCGTTGAGCGTCTTCGAGTAAATGCCTTCCAATGTGGCAATTACATCACCAGGCAGACGGAAGTCGACGGCCAAGTTGGTACGCCACACTTGGGGCAGCTTGAAGTCTTTGTTCGATACGTTGATTTCCGACCTAGGCGAAACCGAACCCGCGAAGACGGTCGGAATCTGCGATGGATCGGTTACGATGGTTGGGTACACCGTGTTGGCACCCGTGCCCGTGGGGCGGGCATCCACCGCGCCCTGAATCAGACCGCTGTTGGTGAAGTTGTTGGACAGGAACACGAATGGCACCCGGCCGCTGAAGATACCCGTACCACCGCGGAGCTGCAGGCGGGCATCGTTGTTTACGTCCCAGTTGAAACCCAGACGCGGCGCGAACAGCAACTGACCGTTGGGCAGTTCATCGGTGCGGATGCCCGGGAACGTAGTGGTAACGCCTTGGTTGAAGCCGGGCTTGTCGAAGAAGAACGGCGCGTCGACGCGAAGACCGGCGGTCAGGCGCAGGTTCTCGATGGGCGAGAATTCGTCCTGAATATAAGCACCGAACTGCATGGCACTGAACTGGGCCGCACCTCCGTCGCGGGTGGCGTAGGCCGCCTGCAGGCGGTTAGGACGCTCGTTTAGGAAGTCAGCCAGCGTGTTGAACTGGTAGTAGCCCACCCCGTTGTTAATGAACAGGTTGTTGAACTTGAAGAACTCGTTGTGCGTGCCCAGCGTAACGGTATGCTTGCCGAATGCGCGGGTCAGGTTATCGGTGAACTCGAAAATATCCTGGTTCAGGGAGTTAAAACCCGAGCTGCGCTGGGTACCCAGGGTGTAGCGGTTACCGCCCTCGTTGATTTCAAAGGTCGGGAAGAGCGTGCCCGGTACATCACGTGAGTCGCGGACGGTCTGGTAGCTGAGCAGCAGATTGTTGGAGAACTTACCCAGGCGGCTGTTGAGTTCAAGTACCGAACTGTTGGTTTTGCTGCTGATGCGGTAGGCATTGTTGCCGTACTGCAGCGAGGTGTTGCTGCGGCCAATAGCATCATCGAAGGCATCGATGAAGTTGTGGCGGATCGTCAGCTGGTTGTTCTGGTTGAGGTTGAAGTCGAGGCGGCCGAAGATTTTAGTGCTCTCGGTGAGAAGCGTTTCGCTGCCGTAGTTACCTACATCATAACCGTATTTCGACAGCGCGCGGTCGGCAATGGTTTTAGCCACCACCGGGTCGATTTGCGAGGCCGCGGTGCCTAGGTCGAAGCCCAGCGGTGAGCTGCGGCGGTCAATCTCGGCATTCACGAAGAAGAACACTTTATCTCTTACAACAGCGCCACCTACGCGTGCACCCGTCTGATAGCGGTAGAAATCGGTTGCCTTCGTACGGGGCTCGGTTACGCTCTTGCCTACCAATTTCTCGTTACGGCCGAAGGCGTACACGGAGGCCGACAGGTCGTTGGTACCCGAGCGGGTTACGGCATTCACGCCGCCGCCCGTAAAGTTGCCCAGCTTTACATCGTAGGGAGCGACGACTACCTGGATTTCCTGGATAGCGTCGAGTGAGATGGGCGAGGTGCCCGTCTGGCCGCCGGGCGTACCCGAGCCCGACAAACCGAATACGTCGTTGTTTACCGCGCCGTCAATCGTAATGTTGTTGTAACGGTTGTTGGCACCACCAATCGAGGAGCTACCGCCGCCGTTGGACTGGGGCGAGAGGCGAACGAAGTCGGTGATACTCCGGCTCAGAGTCGGCAGGCGCTGGATTTGCTCGCGCGATACCGTAGTAGCAGCACCAGTACGGCCGGCGTTGATATTACGATCTTGTGTGCCCGTTACCACTACCTCGCCAAGCGTCTGCTCCGACTCATTTAGGTTCACATCGAGGCGCAGGTTCTGGCCTAGGGTGAGAAAGATGTTCTCCCGCACCGACTCCTTATAACCTACGAACGTAACGCGCACCGTATAGGGTCCGCCCACACGCATGCCCTGAATGTTAAAGCGACCTTCCGAATTGGTAGGGGCCACGTATTGGGTGTTGGTAGGCGTGTGGACGGCAATTACCGTAGCACCGGGCAACCCTTCGCCCGATTTATCAGTAACAACACCGCTCATGGCCGAAGTTGTTACCTGGGCCCAGGCTGTGTGTGCCGATACAAGGGCCATTGGCAGCAGCGCTACTGAAGCGTAAAGGTGGCGTCTCATAGAAGAGGGGAATGGGTGAAAAAGGGGCTTTTGAAAAAAAGTAAAAAGCTTCCGCAAAGGTAAGGCCCCAAAGGCCGGTACATGTTACGGGAGTGTGATGTTTGCTTTATTCAAACCTGTAGCCAAAGCACGAAGCGTAAGCTCCGGAAGGCTTAATGGCCGCAAAGGTAACTGGTTGATTTCATAACCTGGGTCTTACGGCCTTAATAAATCGGCTCAGGTAATAATCTGTTTCCAATGCATTCTCAATAACACCCAGTGAGCTGGAAGAGTGGATAAACTGCACACTCTCAGGCGTCGCCACGGTTACCATTCCTACATGGGTAATGGTGTTGCTACCCGGCGAGGCCCCAAAAAATACCAGGTCGCCGGGTTGCAGCTCCTGCGGCTTTATGGGGGCACCCCACACCGCCTGCTCGTTGCTGGAGCGCGGGATGTCGACATTGATAGCCGCAAACGACTCGTGCAGCAGCCCCGAGCAGTCCATGCCCAGGCGGGTAGTACCGCCGTACTTATAAGGTACGCCCTGGTACGAGCGGGCAGTTTGGATTACCTCGGCAATGGGTCTGGAAACATTGGCGGCAATGGGAGCAGCCCCGGGCCGGCGTGAGACTATTTTAGTGCGGCCGGCCGCGGTTTTCGACTTGGTTTTTACGGTAACCGGGGCCCGGCCCCGGCCGCGGGCCCGCTCGGAAGCCTTTATGCGCGCCATGTCGCGCGCCGAGTGGTAACGGCCGTTGTTGTAATTTACCTTGCCGGCGTTGCAGCCCGGCAGCGCACTCAACGCCAGTAGCACTAAAACCGGAAGCGCCCATCGCCGCCACCAGGCCGAATAACTTATCTTCGTACTGTATTCCTGCATTAGCACAAAGATACGCACCCTCTTCACTTTCTCTCGCTTGCTCATGGATTTCCAGGTGCTGACTCCGGCCTTAGTGGCTCATTTTGAAGAAATTGTCGGCCCGGCCTATGTGCTTACGGCCCAGCGCACCGAAGCCGCCGAGTACGCCGGCTACGGCCGCGACCATACCGAAGACCTGCACTACGCCCCCGATGTGGTGGTAAAGCCCGCTAACGCCAACGAGATAAGCCAAATTGTGCGCCTCTGCCACGAGCATCATATCCCGGTAACGGCCCGTGGGGCGGGCACGGGCCTGAGCGGCGGGGCGCTGCCGCTGCATCAGGGGTTGGTGTTGAGTACCGAGCGGCTGAATAAAATCATCGAAATTGATGAGCGCAACCTGCAGGCCACTGTCGAGCCGGGCGTTATCAACGAGGTATTCCAGAACGCGGTGAAAGAGGTGGGCCTGTTCTATCCGCCCGACCCGGCCAGTAAGGGTAGCTGCTTTTTAGGCGGCAACCTGGCCCACAGCAGCGGCGGCCCCAAAGCCGTGAAATACGGCACCACCCGCGACTACGTGCTCAACCTGCAGGTCGTACTGCCCACCGGCGACATTATCTGGACGGCTGCCAACACGCTTAAAAACTCCACCGGCTACAACCTCACCCAGCTGATGGTGGGCTCCGAGGGCACGCTGGGGATCATCACCAAAGCCGTATTCCGGCTACTGCCCTACCCGAAGCACAATATCCTGATGCTGGTGCCCTTCCGGCAGGAGGCCCAGGCCGCCGAAGCCGTAGCGGCCGTTTTCCGCGCCGGTATCATCCCGTCGGGCATGGAATTCATGGAGCGCGAGGCCATTGCCTGGTCCAGCGAATACCTCCAGATTCCCCTCGCGCTGCCCGAAGACATAACGGCGCATTTGCTCATCGAGCTCGACGGCCAGGATATTGACCAGCTTTATAAGGAAGCCGAGCAGGTGTACGAAGTGCTGGAGCGCTACGATGTAGCAGAGATTCTGCTGGCCGACAATGCCACCCAGAAAGACGAGCTGTGGAAAATTCGCCGCAATATCGGCAACGCCGTGCGCTACAACTCAGTGTATAAGGAGGAGGATACTGTGGTACCCCGCGCTGAGCTGGCGACGCTACTTAAAGGCGTGAAAGAAATAGGCCGGCGCTACGGCTTCAAAAGTGTCTGCTACGGCCATGCCGGCGACGGCAACCTGCACGTCAACATCATCCGAGGCGACCTCGACGACGAGATGTGGAACGTGGGCCTGCGCCAGCCCATCACCGAAATATTCGAACTCTGCGTGAAGCTCGGCGGTACTATTTCCGGCGAGCACGGCATCGGATTGGTGCAGAAAGGCTACATAGGCATTGCGCTTCAGCAAGCTAACCTGGACCTGATGCGCGGCATCAAGCAGGTGTTCGACCCGCACGGCATCATGAATCCCGGCAAAATCTGGACCACGGATTAGCACAGACATAAGTGGATTTCATGGAGAAGCTGTTTAAAAAGTCAAAAGGACGCCAGATGAAGCATGACGTCCTAACTGATCTAAACAGCTTCGGATTCTAAAGCAGGTTCATTCAGCCATTTCGAAGACTTTGCTACCCTTTAAAAAGAGAAGCCCAGCTCATCCAATGAGTTGGGCTTCTCTTTTTAAAGGGTAGCAAAGTCTTCGAAAGAAGCTTAAATCCGTGGATTATTGAGCGTTTTTCAATTCATCCTCGCCGCCGTAGGGCGTCCCGTCTTTAAGGTCGCCCTTCAGGCCACCCATTTGCGACTGGCCGGCCTGTTGCTGGGCTTGAGCGGTGGGGCTGGCTTCAGCCGTACCGGGCGCGCCCAGTGGCTGGTTGGAAGCCGACTTAGGCTGGTCCTGCTGATAGTGCTGCGTCAGTTCGTCGGCGCGGCTGATGTACTGCTGCTTGGCTTCTTCGTGCGACATCCCCTTGCACTTGCTCCAGGCATCCCACTGGCCCTGCGAGAGGCCTCCGGGGCCATTGGGGTTATCGGGCGTTTCGTCGCCTACTTCGTCCCGTTTGGCATCGTGGTCGCCATCGGTGGCCTGCTTGTATAGGCCGTAAAGTTCCGTCATGTGTGCGGCGGCCATTTCGCCGGGCAGTGTGTCAATACGCTGGGCAGCGGCGTCAAAATCTTGCTGAAGGCTCATATTCGGGTGGTAAAAGGGAAGGTGAAGGGAGTAGGAGGGAGGCGGGGGGCAGAAGCCGGCCCGGGAGTTAGCAACCGGTTGCAGCCCGGCAGTGAGGGTTGTACTAGCGCGGCCCGGCTTTGGTTACGGATGAGCAGCACAGTTTTTTGCCAACCCACGTCGCAATAGTTCGTACTTTTGCCAGCCATATGTGTGGAATCTCCGGAGTATTCGCTTTTACTGAGGTTGGCCGTAGCGCGCTGACCGCCCTGCATGCCTCAACCGACGCCATCGTCAGCCGCGGGCCCGACTCGCAAGGGCACTTTATCTACGACGGTTGTGGGCTGGGTTTCCGGCGTCTGGCCATTCTCGATCTGTCGGCCGATGGCAACCAGCCCATGACCGACGATTCGGGCCGCTATACCATTGCGTTCAATGGGGAAATCTTCAACTTCCGGGAGTTGCGGCAGCAACTCCTGAAGAAAGGCCACACCTTCCACTCGCAGACTGATACCGAGGTAATCCTGCACCTGTACATGGCCGAGGGGCGCAACTTCCTGAAAAAGCTCAATGGCTTTTTCGCCTTCGCCATTTACGACAAGGAGGAGAACTCGCTGTTCGTGGCCCGCGACCGGATGGGCGAGAAGCCCCTGCTCGTGTACCGCGACGAGGATAAGCTGCTGTTTGCCTCCGAAATGAAGTCGCTGCTGGCGCTGGGTATTCCGCGCAAGCTCGATTTCACTTCGCTGAGCCAGTACCTGCAGCTGAACTACATTCCTGGTCCGGCTACTATTTTCAAGGGCGTAAAGAAGGTGCTGCCCGGCCACTATATGTTCATCAAGGATGGCAAAGTAGTGCGCAAGCAGTGGTATAAGATTCCGTATGACCCCAAGAAGGTACAGAAGAACAAGACGACCTACGAGCAGCAGCAGGCCAAGCTGGTAGAGTTGCTCGATGATGCTACTGCCCGCCGCCTCGTAGCCGATGTACCCGTGGGCGCCTTCTTGAGCGGCGGCATCGACTCGAGCGTGGTAGTAGCGCTGGCCACCCGCCACACGCCTCACCTCAACACGTTCAGTATCGGCTTCGCCGACGAGCCGTTCTTCGACGAAACCAAGTATGCGCAGCTGGTAGCCGAGCGCTATAAAACCAACCACACGGTTTTCTCGCTCCGCAACCAGGACCTCTACGACCACATCTTCGACGTACTGAATTACCTCGATGAGCCTTTCGCCGACTCCTCGGCCCTGGCCGTGTACATCCTCAGCAAGCGTACCCGCGAGAAGGCCACTGTGGCGCTAAGCGGCGACGGTGCCGATGAACTGTTTGCCGGTTACAACAAGCACATGGGCGAGTTTCAGGTGCGGCAGGGCGGCTTCAAAGCCGAAGCCGTGGCGGGCCTCGATATGCTCTGGAACGTGCTGCCCAAATCGCGCAACTCCTTTCTGGGTAATAAAGTGCGGCAGTTTCAGCGCTTCTCGCGCGGTATGCTCAGCGGCCCTAAAAACCGCTATTGGGACTGGGCTTCGTTTGCCTCGGAAACGGACGCCCGCCAGCTGCTGAGCCCCGCCGCGCGTCGCAAAATCGGCAAAAAGCTGAATGAGCGCCGCCGCCGCGACCTATTGGAAGGGCTGCATACCGATGGCGACCTGAACGAGGTGCTGCTCACCGATACGCGCATGGTGCTGCCCTACGACATGCTGGCCAAGGTGGACATGATGAGTATGGCCAACTCCCTGGAAGTTCGCCCGCCCTTCCTCGACCCCAACGTAGTGAACTTCGCCTTCTCGCTGCCCGTGAGCAGCAAGATTGACGCCGGCATGAAGAAGAAAATCGTGCAGGATGCCTTCCGACCCATGCTACCCGAGGAGTTGTACAAGCGCCCGAAGCACGGCTTCGAGGTCCCACTGCTCAAGTGGTTCCGGGGCGAGTTGCGTCCGCTCATCGAGGACGACCTGCTTTCCGACGGCTTCATCGAGGCTCAGGGCATTTTCTCCGTTGAAGCGGTTCGGCAACTCAAGAAGCAACTCTTCTCCAACAGCCCGGGCGACGTGCACGCCCGTATCTGGGCCCTCATCGTGTTCCAGTGGTGGTGGAAGAAGTGGATGGCGTAGATAGATCGAACCGTTAGCAGTCAGCTGATAGCTGTTGGCTTCCATTCTGGTAGTAACGAAGTAAACTTCATCGGCTCCGGCAGGTAGCTACTGGCTTAAATGACGCGTAAGCTCTCTATCATCATTCCGGCTTACAACGAAGGCGCCACTATCATGCGGGTGCTGGACCAGATCCGTGCCGTGGAGTTGGCTGGTGGCTTTGGTAAGGAGGTGATTGTGGTGGATGATTGTTCGTTTGACAATACGGCCGCCGAGGTGCAGCGCTACGCCTCCGAACATCCTGAGCTACCGCTGAGCTACCATCGTCACGCCGTTAACCAGGGTAAAGGTGCCGCGCTGCATACGGGCATCCGGGTAGCCACCGGCGAGTTCATCGTCATTCAGGATGCTGATCTGGAATACGACCCCCAGGAGTACAACGTGCTGCTGGCTCCCGTGCTGCGCGGCGTGGCCGATGTGGTGTATGGCTCGCGCTTTATCGGCGGCAAGCCCCACCGCATCCTGTTCTTCTGGCACAGCATCGGCAATAAGTGGCTGACCGCGCTGTGCAACGCCTGCGCCAACCTCAACCTCACCGATATGGAAACCTGCTACAAGCTGTTCCGGCGCGAGCTGGTGCAGGGTCTGCAACTACAGGAAAAGCGTTTTGGCTTCGAACCCGAAGTAACCCTGAAAATGGCCCGTATACCTGGCGTCCGTATCTACGAAGTAGGCATCAGCTACTACGGTCGCACGTATGCCGAGGGCAAGAAAATAGGCTGGCGCGACGGTTTTCAGGCCATTTATTGCATTGTAAAATACGGCTTGCTGCAATAGCGTAACTTTGCGACTTCAAAAGACAGACTCGCGTTCAACCGAACTTTACTATATGAAAATTGCAGTTGTAGGCACCGGCTATGTGGGCTTGGTAACGGGTACTTGCTTTGCCGAGGTAGGCATCGACGTCACGTGCATCGATATCGACCAGCGCAAAATCGACAATCTGCGTCAGGGTATTCTACCCATCTACGAGCCCGGGTTGGAGGAAATGGTTACCCGCAACGTTGAAGCTAAGCGTTTGCATTTCAGCACCGACCTGGGTGCGGCCATCAAGGACTGCGACGTGGCTTTTATTGCGGTGGGTACGCCCCCCGGCGAAGACGGCTCGGCCGACCTGAAGTACGTGCTGGCTGTAGCCCGCGGCATTGGTGAGCACATGAACTCCTATGGCGTAATTGTAACCAAAAGCACGGTTCCGGTGGGCACGGCGGCCAAAGTGCGCCGCGAAATAGAGCAGGCCCTCGAAAAGCGGGGTGCCCAGATTGACTTCGACGTGGCGTCCAATCCTGAATTCCTTAAGGAAGGTGCTGCCATCGATGACTTCCTCAAGCCCGACCGCATTGTGGTAGGTGTGGCTTCTGAGCGGGCCGAGGAGGTGATGAACCGCCTGTACAAGCCTTTCCTGCTCAATGGCCACCCAATTATCTTCATGGATATTCCGTCGGCCGAAATGACGAAGTACGCGGCCAACTCCATGCTGGCTACTAAAATATCGTTCATGAACGACATTGCCAACCTATGCGAAATCATGGGGGCCGATGTGAACATGGTACGCCGCGGCATCGGTTCCGACGCCCGCATCGGTCCCAAGTTCATCTATCCTGGTATCGGCTACGGCGGCTCCTGCTTCCCCAAAGATGTGAAGGCACTTATTAAAACGGCCCAGGAAAACGGCTACCAGATGCAGGTGCTGCAGGCGGTGGAAAGCGTGAACGAAGGCCAGAAGGAAGTGCTGTTCAACAAGGTGAAAAAGCACTTTGGAGGCGAGCTGAAAGGCAAGAAAATGGCCGTCTGGGGTCTGTCGTTCAAGCCCAAAACCGATGATATGCGCGAGGCTCCCTCGTTAGTTATCATTGAAAAGCTACTGGCCGAAGGCTGCTCCGTATCAGCTTACGATCCGGTAGCTGTGGCCGAAGCCAAGCATTCGCTCGGCGACCGAATCACGTACGCCGACGACCAGATGGAAGCCCTTATAGATGCCGACGCGCTGCTCATCGTGACGGAGTGGCCCGAATTCCGAGTTCCCAACTTCACCGTAGTGAGCCGCTTGATGAAGCAGAAGGTTATCTTCGACGGCCGCAACATTTACGACAAGCAGGAACTGGAGCAAGCCGGTTTCGCCTACCACTGCATCGGCGTCCGGACCGGACATCAGGAGCCGGCTTAAATTTCCTGGCAGTATCCCTGCTGTTGCTGCCTGCTTTTCCTTTAGAATTTCTCTGTATGTCTAATCAAAAACGCGTACTCATCACTGGCGGGGCCGGCTTTCTGGGCTCCCACCTCTGCGACCGGTTTCTAGCCGAAGGTTACCATGTCATTGCCATGGATAACCTTATTACCGGCGACTTGGCCAACATCGAGCATCTGTTTGGCAACGAGCACTTCGAGTTCCACCACGCCGATGTGAGCAAGTTCGTGTTCGTACCTGGTAAGCTGGACTACATCCTGCACTTCGCTTCGCCGGCCTCGCCCATCGATTACCTCAAAATTCCGATCCAAACCCTGAAAGTAGGTTCGCTCGGCACCCATAACCTGCTGGGTCTGGCCCGCGTGAAGGGTGCCCGTATGCTGATTGCCAGCACCTCGGAGGTATACGGCGACCCAGAAATTCACCCGCAGGTGGAAGAGTATTTCGGCAACGTGAACCCCGTAGGGCCTCGCGGCTGCTACGACGAAGCCAAGCGTTTCCAGGAGGCCATCACTATGGCCTACCACAACCACCACGGCCTGGAAACCCGCATCGTGCGCATCTTCAACACTTACGGCCCGCGTATGCGCCTCAATGACGGCCGCGTGTTGCCTGCCTTCTTGAGCCAAGCGTTGCGCGGTGAAAACCTGACCGTATTTGGCGACGGTTCCCAGACCCGCTCGTTTTGCTACGTCGACGACTTAGTGGAAGGTATCTACCGCTTGTTGCTGAGCGACTACGCTCTGCCTGTCAACATCGGCAACCCCGACGAAATCAGCATCAAGGAGTTCGGCGAGGAAATTGCTCGCCTGATGAATGTGGAGTTTAAGCCCACGTTCCAAGAACTGCCCCAGAATGACCCCATGAAGCGCAAGCCCGATATTACTAAGGCCCGCGAAATCCTAGGTTGGGAGCCTAAAGTAGACCGAGCCGAGGGCCTGCGCCGGACGCTGGAATACTTCAAGGAGCACGTGAGCGAGGTAATGGCCGGCAAGGTGGACAATACGCCCCGCAGCTTTTAGAAAGGTTGAGCGAGTACCCCGGGGCTGGGCTCCGGTCCATAGAACGGCTACTAACGGGCCTGTTCAACGGACCGGAACCCAGCCCCGGGGTACTCGTTTTAGGGAGTTGCCAGCATGCCCGATTTCTTTCCAGAAGCGCTATCTTGAACCGTACTAAACGGCGGTAGCTATGGCACGGGTAAAGATGGAAGCGGGTTCGGGTATTGCTGGCCTCAGCGGACGCATTGGTAACCTAGTGTTCTGGATGAGCGCCGACGGCACCACCTACGTCCAACAGGCCCCGACCATTAAAAAGCGGCCGGGTTCGGCCGCGCAGCAGCAGTACCGGAAGCGGTTCAGAGCGGCTGCGGACTACGGGCACGCACAGCAGGCCTGCGCCGAGGGACGGGCGTACTACCAGCCCTTTGTGCAGCCGGGCCGCTTTGCCAGCGTATACAGCATGGCGCTGGCCGATTTTCTCAAGCCCCCGCAGCTGCTGGCGGTGGAGGCCGATGGCTACCACGGGCAAACCGGGACGCGCCTGCGCATTCACGCCTGTAACCCCTATGGGGTGAGGGCGGTGTGGGTGTGGGTACTAGACGCCGCCGGGCGGGTGCTGGAAGAGGGCGCGGCCCAACAGGAGGGCGCCGACTGGTGGGCGTACGAAACAACACAACTGCACCCGGCAACGGCTGTGCGGCAGCTACAGGCAGTTGCCCACGACCGGCCGGGTAATGAGGCGCAGTTGACGGTGAGCCTGGAATAATACTACGCTTAGCCAGAACGAGAAAAAGTCAGAATCAGCCCAAAAGCCTATAGCCACCCTATAAGTAGCCTACATCTGCCCGGGTTCTGACCGGGATGAGCTATACCAGAAGTATACTATTAGGGGCAAGGGTAGGAGGGTGGTTGCCCGCAGGCCAGGCAAGCGCTTACACCGGGCGCATGGCAAGTACAGGTTGCGAAGAACGACGTTGGGTGCGGGGCTTAGCTTCACACCCAACGTCGTTTAGGCCAGCTACTGCGCAACCTGGGTTGGTAGCAACTGGTGCTGTTCAAGCGCAGTTTATGAAAAAAGTAAGGCAGGGTGCGGCATCGATCCGCGTTAAACCCTGAGAATATACTACTAACGATACTTGAGAGGCGGTCTACTGCCAGCGAAACGCTACCTTTGCCGGGCCCGAAGGTGAAAAACCTGCGGACTAACCTTGCTTTCTATATCCTATGGCTGAGTTTCCTAAGCCGCACCTAATTGAGTTTCCGAAGCTGGGGGAGCCGGGCATCGGCTATATCTCCGTCACCGAACAGAGTCAGCTGGTGCCTTTTGCGGTGCAACGCATCTTCTGGACCTATTACACGCCCGAAAGCATTGTGCGCGGCCGCCACGCCCACCACCGCACCGAGCAAGTGCTGATTGCCGCCGCCGGCCGCATTACGGTAACTACTGAGCTGGCCGATGGTACTATTGAGCTATTCCGGCTGGAAGACCCGAACATGGGCCTCTACGTACCGCCCCAGGCTTGGCACACCATGCAGTATTCGCACTCGGCGGTGCAGCTGGTATTTGCTTCAGCACCGTACCAGGAGGCGGATTACATTCGGGAATACGAAGACTTCAAGCGCGTATGGGGTCCACAAGTGTAGCTGCTGCCAAAGCTGACTGGATAGGAGCCCGGGCCGACGCGTTGTTCCGGCACTCACCGACGCACTTTCTGCGGCAGCTGCCGCGGGAGCCCCAGCAGCAGCGTTCCGGCACGGGCGCGGCGGCGCGCTTCGGGGGTGGGGCGGGGGAGGAGGTGCTCACGTCCGCAGATAGCCATAGTCAGTGGCTAATGCAGCACCTGCCCTGGGATACAGAATTTTTCGGGACCGATACCTACCGGTTGTTCACGGGGATATTCGGAGCGAAGGTTTCACCGGCTGCGCTGGCCTTAGCCGCGCAGCAGCTGCGCACGACGCTGGCGGCCCGCGGGGCGTACTATGCTTTCAGCGTGGTGCCCGCGGAGGATATAGAATTGTTGCAGGCCCTGACCGCCGGGGGCTGGCGGCTGGTAGAAACCCGGCTGAACTTTTACTGCCCGGTAGCCGAGGCTACTTTATCAGCGCCCGCGCCCGTGCGGCTGGCCCGAGTTGATGAGGCCACTTACATTGGCCGTATTTCCGCCACGGCCCGCAACGAATATGACCGGTTCCATGCCGACCCCTGGTTTGGGGAGGCCCGCGCCGATGCGCTGCTGGCCCGCTACGCCGAAGCCGCTACCGAAGGATCGTACGCCGATGCCGTGCTAGTGCCCAACGAGCCGGGGTTGCCCGTCGATTCGTTTCTGGCCATAGCCGATACGCCGGCCGAAGCCGGAGTACCGGGCAGCGGCTCATCGCGGGTGCTGCTGACGGCCGTGGGGCCGGCTAATCGGGGCTGGCACCTGAAGCTGGTAGCTGAAACCGTGCGCAGGGCCGCCGCGCTGTCCCTGCCGCAGGTACTTATGACTACGCAGGCCACCAACGGAGCCGTGTTCCGTACCTGCGAGAAGCTGGGCTTCCGGCTGGGTAGCACCAGCCATGTACTGGCTTGCCACGAGGGCTGATAAACTTTGTCAATCAGCCCTTTTCTCAAATATAATTTCAAATTGAAGAAGTACTAAGATTCTGTCCAATGAATACTTTAACTGTTCCGTTTCTTTCTTTTCAGCCGCAACATGTAGCGGTGCGCGAGGAAATTATGGCCGCCGTAGGCCGCGTGTATGACTCGTACTGGTACGTGTTAGGCGACGAAGTAAAAAAGTTTGAGCAGGCGTACTGTGACTTCAATCAGGTAACTCACACCGTAGGTGTGGCTAATGGCCTCGATGCACTAGTGCTGGCGTTGCGAGTGTTGGAAATTGGCCCTGGCGACGAGGTGATTGTTCCTTCCAATACATACATCGCCACCTGGCTGGCCGTAACGCAAGTGGGGGCCACACCCGTGCCCGTGGAGCCCAATCCGGCTACGAGCAACCTCGACCCCTCCCTTATTGCCGCTGCCATCACGCCACGCACCCGCGCCATTATGCCAGTGCACCTGTATGGGCAGGCCTGCGAGATGGGCGCGATTATGGCACTGGCTGCTGAGTATAACCTATATGTGGTGGAAGACAATGCCCAAGCGCAAGGTGCTGCCTTTAATGGGCAGATCACTGGCAGCTTCGGTGCTGTGAACGGCACGAGTTTCTATCCCGGCAAAAATCTGGGGGCACTAGGTGACGCTGGGGCGGTGACTACCAATGATGATGCGCTGGATCAGAAGGTGAGAGTACTGCGCAATTATGGCTCGCAGCAGAAATACTACAACGAAGTGGTGGGCTACAACTCCCGCCTTGACGAACTGCAGGCGGCCGTGCTGGAAGTGAAGCTGCGCCACCTGCCCGAGTGGACGCGCCAGCGCCAGCAAGTGGCGGCCTGGTACGACCAGCACTTGGCCGGCATTGCCGGGCTGCGGCTGCCGGTAATAGCAAAAGGTGCTACCCACGTCTACCACCTCTATGTGGTGCACACGCCGAAACGAGAGGCATTGCAGCAGCACCTCACGGCTCAAGGCATTGGCACGATGATTCACTACCCCGTGCCGCCGCACCGCCAGCAGGCCTACGCTACCATGCAGCTACCGTCTGGGTCCTTTTGCATTGCTGAAGAACTGGCCGCTACTTGCCTAAGCTTACCAATGTACCCTGGCATGAGTGAGGAGCAGGTTAAAGCTGTGGCAGCAAATATCTATAACTTCAAAGACTAAAGAACCTAACATGATGCACTACTACGTGGAATTTACGCTGAGCGTCATGCTACTATTGTGGTGTGATGTTTCAAGCAAAGAGGCGTGCAAATTCGTTATGCCTATTTAATTCGAATAGAGTGGATTATTGTAGCAGTTGCTTGAAGTAGAGATTCGAAAATACATAGATGCATTTTTTGCGTCTTGTCGCCCGTATCTTTATTCCGGCAACACTTTACAATGAGAAGCTACATCCGGCATGCTATGTTGTTTATGAAAGTGATATATAGTAATATTGTGTTTTATTGTATAGCGGTTTCGCGAACGGTGTGTCCAGCCGGGTGTAGAGACGCATATTTGCATCTCCTCGTAGAAAGATGCCGTAACAGCGTCGCGAGCGACAAGACGCAAATATGCGTCTCTACATCCTGGGTCTACGGTTCGCGAAACTGCTATAAATATTAATTTAATTAAAATCTCTCACATTAATCTTGCTAACATGCGATTTAATGAGCTTAATTTTCGATCCAATGATAAATTATATTGGTACTTTGTTGTATGTGTATTTATAATTATTTTTAGTTTATTAATGATATTTGGTTACCATGGTCCTGGCGTAGGGGGAGATGCGGACGTTTATTGGGGATTAGCGTCCCGTTTTCGTAAGGACGGTAATTTGTCACTACTTAACTTTGACTCATCTTTACGCGGCTATTTATTCCCATTATTACTGATGCCAATAAAGGCGATTGTATATTTTGATTTCGCATCTCAATCTTTTATGACTATTTTATTTAATTCAATTATTGCTGCTATTCTTTTTGGTTTTGTTGTACCCAAATTATATCTAATTATTAGACCCAGCTGTATTATAACTCCAATTAAACTAATTTTATTTACTGGATTGTC
Organism: Hymenobacter lapidiphilus; assembly: GCF_013377885.1. Taxonomy (GTDB): domain Bacteria; phylum Bacteroidota; class Bacteroidia; order Cytophagales; family Hymenobacteraceae; genus Hymenobacter; species Hymenobacter lapidiphilus. The sequence goes on along the minus strand of NZ_JABKAU010000034.1, from coordinate 5,292 downwards.
TTTATTCTTTTGGATTGGCTATTTTAATTATACCTTAACTGATTTTCCTGCCATGCTTTTTTTGGGCTTGAGTCTTTTGATGCTTCTCAATAATAATAATAATAAAATTATATTTATTTTAATAGCAGGAATATTATTTGGAGCCGCAGTCAATTTTAGACCCGTTTATATAATCAGTGTTCCATTTTTTATAATTATATCTCAGTATTCGATAAAAGGTGAATTAAAGTTTTTTAGAAAAATACTTAACTTTGTGATTATTATAGTTGGCATAGGCCTGCCAATGCTACCCCAGTTGTATATAAATAATAAAGTGTTTAAAGAAAACACACCTTTAGTGTTAACCAAAAACCAAACAGACCGAGGTACTGATTTGCTACTTGCACAATTAGGATGGGCATTGCAAATGCAAAAATTCGAAACTGCATTTGGTAGCGCACCAGGGGGACGCAACGCTGTAGTGTTTTATCGCAATCCTGCTGGAAACCGTTTATTAAATGATAATGGATATAAGTCGAGTAAACTTTGGGGAGTGGTATTTACGAGCAAGACACAATATTTAGAGCTAGTAGCTAATAACCCTATTGAGATGGTCGGTATCTATTTGAGGCAAGCTTTCAACGGATTCGATCAACATCATAATACTCCGTATATACGTCGGCCGATTCAGGATTTTACTCTCTTGCTCCCTGTCGTGAACTATACTATTTGGTTCGGTGTGCTACTACTTGCTTGGCCAATGTTAAGGAATGTAAAAAGTATTCCTATAGTAAATATATTAGCAATATTAATTTTAATATCACCTTGTATTGTGGCTTCTCTTATGGCAATGGAAACGCGTTTTTTTATTCCAATTCACTTAATTATGTACGCATTATTGTCTTTTGAATGGAAAAGCATCATGTTGAATAAATGGTTGAATAAGGATATTTATGTGAAAATATTTGTGGTGTGTTGTTATATATGCTTTGTTATTTTATGTTTAAGATTCTCCTGGTTAATTCATGAACAGCAATATATATGGTCACCTAATTAAATTTTTGTCTGTTATCAAAATATGCTTACACTTACGCGTGTGGACGCATTTACCACTCGCAATTTTATCATATATATGATGGATTTTTTGCTTACGTATAACTATTGAATTGAGTTTTCGAATATTTTGCGCTTTGTTTCTGTTAATCAAAATTTGCACCACCATGTATGACTAAACTATCTATCATCGTTCCATGCTACTATAACGAGGATAATATCCCGGTAACCGTGGGCGAGTTGGTGTCCAACGAAGCCAACTTCCCACCGGAGGTGGAGTTTGAGTATGTGTTCGTGAACGACGGCTCGGGTGACGATACGCTCGGGGCCCTGCAACGAGCCCAAGCGCAGTATCATAATCGGGTGCGCATCGTGGATCTGGCGGGCAACGTGGGTTCTTACAACGCAATTGTGGCCGGTATGGCCCACGCTACCGGTGAATGCATGGTCATCATCACGGCCGACATGCAGGATCCGCCCGCGCTGATGGTGCAGATGTATGCTTACTGGCAGCAGGGCTTCAAACTCATCATTGGTAACCGCCAGGACCGCGAAGAAACGGGTCTGCAGCAGTTCTTAGCCCGGACTTTCCACGTGCTGATGAAGAAAATTGCGCTGCCTAATATTCCGGATGGGGGCTTCGATTTCGTGTTTTTTGACCGTCAGGTAGCCGAGCATATCACCGGTATGCAGGAGCGCAACAGCAACCTGTTCTACCTGATGGTCTGGCTGGGTTATCCTTACGTGAACATTCCCTACGTGCGCCGCAAGCGCGAAATCGGCAAGTCGCGCTGGACGTTAAAGAAAAAGGCCAAGCTGTTCATTGATTCCATATTGGCCTTCTCCTTCTTTCCTATCCGGGCCATTTCGGTTATGGGGCTGGGGCTGGGGCTGGCCGCCTTTTCCTACGGCCTATATATCATTGGCCTGCGGCTGTTCGGCAGCGAGGAGCCTGAAGGCTGGTCGGCGTTGATGGTGGTGCTATTATTTGTGTCGGCTTTTCAGATGACGGCGCTGGGCATCATCGGCGAGTACGTCTGGCGCGGCCTCGACGCTGCCCGGCAGCGGCCGCTATACGTGGTAAAGGAAGTGTATGAGTAAGCTTGCTGGTCTCCGTACCTAACTTTAGCTTATGCGCACGCAAAAAGCCCTGGCGGCCCTATTGGTCTTTCTGACGATTCTGCCCTTCGTGGTCCTGTGCTTTTACAGTCACCCGGCTTTTGATGATTTTTCCGATGCCGTGCAACGGCGCAACGCTGGCTTCTGGACCATACAGCAGGACCTGTATCAGCACCTCACGGGCCGACTCTTTACGTCGGTAGTGCTCACTGAAGCGAGTCCGCTGGTATACGACAGAGGCTTAGCCAACTACTGGCTGGCCCCTTTAGGTACCTTAGTCCTACTGGGTAGCAGTCTGTATGCCCTGGTAGCGGCTGTTGTGAAGCAGGCGTGGGAGGGAGGTGCCAAGCTGCTGGCCACCGGGGTTCTTCTCGCCCTTTGGCTGGTGCAGAACCCGAGCGTGGCGGAATCGGTGTACTGGTTCAATGGCCTGGCCGTGTACACCATTCCTTGCGCGCTGCTGGTGTTCTGGCTGGCGGTGGTTGTGCAGTGGTGGCCGGCGGAGGCCCGTCACCGCACGGTGTGGCTGGTTCTGAATCTAATTCTGGGCACCTGCGTGCTATGGTCGAATGAGATAATTGCCCTGCCCTTGTTGGCTGTAATAGTGGGGCTGTGTGGCTGGGAGTGGTGGCGGCGTCGGCCGCGGCGCAAGAAGCGTCGGTGGCAGCTGTTGGGCCTTTTGAGTTGGTTTTGCGGGGCGCTGGCCTTTTCGCTGCTGGCTCCCGGCAATATGGCACGGGCTGCCATCATCGATATAGCGGTGCCCTGGCATAAGGTACTACTAGGGCCCCCGGTGGCAATGAGCTATCTGCTGCTTAACTGGCTGAGTAGCGGAGTGCTGCTGTTTGGGTCGGTGCTGGCGGTGCCGGCGCTGGTACGGCTGGTAGGTGGGGTGAAACAGGCTCCGGCCCTGGTACTGCTGGTGGCCCTGCGGCCGAAACAACTGCTCGTTGCAGGAATTACCCTCCTGCTTATCCTGCCGGTATCGGCTATGCCGAGCTATTGGGCCACGGGGGGGCTAATGCCGCCCCGCGCCCGCGCCGCATTATATCTGTTGTTTCTGCTAAGCTGGTTTACTGTATTGTTGGCAACCGTAGTCGTAACCCGGTCGTCGGCCTGGCAACGGCGGCTGACTACAGCAGGCTCCTGGCCGCGCCCCGTAGCCGCGCTACTCTGGGCCGGCCTGCTGCTCAACCTGGCCACCGACCACAACCTGCGCGTGACCCGCCGAGACGTCGGCCGGGCCAGCAATAATGCCGCACTAGCCTATTGCGACTTGTTTAGTGGCAAAGCAAGCCGTTACGATGCCCTACTGTTAGCCCGATATGATAAGTTGCGCACCAGCAAAAAGCAGCGGGTCGAAGTGGCTGCACTTCCGCCCAATGCTCGCCCGGCTAGTCTGTTTTACTATGACATTACTACTGACAGTACTTTCGGGGTAAATCGAGACTACGGTGCCTTTTTCCATAAACAGACGGTCTGGACTGGGAAGGGGGGGATGGGACACCCGCCCAAAACATATCAGCCTCCGGCGGAGGACGAGGAATAGTTACTTGTAACTGACCGGTTGCTGGTGGGGGCTATAGCCGTCTCGCGAACGGTGTGCCCTGTTGTAGAGACGCAATATTTTGCGTCTCGTCGTTGCTAATGTTTGGTGTGTGGCATGGCCGTTCAACGATGAGACGCAAAATATTGCGTCTCTACAGCAGCAGACGGATTTGCTAAACAACCTTGGTATCTGGCACTATTATACCGATGTAAATAATTGATAATAAGTCTATCATAGGCGAATGTGGAGCTGGCAACAACCACATTGTAGCTGTTGCGTCTTCACACAAAAATGCCCGCCCCGGATTGCTCCGAAGCGGGCGAATTCCTTTGTCTCCCCGCTTACAAGCTGGCTTTGCGGGCGGTTACCGCATCTATGAAGGTAGTCACTTCCGTTAGCTACGCCTCGGTTTCGGCCAGGTCCCGCTCGCGGGTGAGCAGGGCTACCGGGCCCCGAGCCTCCTGCTTATCGGTGAGCCGGGCGCGCCGATAGGTAGCAGTACGTAAATCGATTTCGCTGTTTTTGCGCGCCTTGGTACCCTCCGCCAGCGTTGGAATAACGCTGGTCAGGGCCTGAATCCCGGCGTCGAGGCCGGCCAGCGTCGCCTGGTTTTCGGTGGTCGCCTCGCTGGTGGAGTCGCGGGCATAATCCAGGTTAGTGGCCCGGTGGCGGAGCGCCTTTACGTCGCTCTTAGCTTCGACCAGCAGCTTGTCGCAGTCGGCTGCGGTAGTCAGTGCACTCACGGTGTAATCCATAGGAATAAGGGAAAGAGGTGGAAGATGCATGATGCCCTCTCAACGCCCCTGATTTATTCGTTATTGTTCGGCTCGTCGTTGCTGGTTAAATATTTATCAGGTAGTGATTTAAGTGCTGCTCAGCTTGCCAGAATTTCTTCCAGCGCGGCCACTTCCGCAGCTGTAAACCGGATGCGCAACGCCAGCAGGTAGCGCGCAGCCACGGCCCCGGCACCAAGAGCCTGGGCGGTGGTGGCAGTCCAGTGCCGCAGTAATTGGTGGCGCCGTAGCGCGGCAACATTATCAGCGGGCAGCTGCTCCGGCCCGTCCGCCCTTAATTGCTGCCAGCGGTGTGCCAGCTCTACCCGGGCATCCTCGCGGGCCAGCTCCACGCGCAGGTTGGCCAGCTGCCAATGGCATGTTGCCAGCCGCCGCCGCAATACCTTCGCCCCCGACCGGGAAGACGCAGATATGCCAGTGGGATTGAGGGCTGTTTTGGTGGCCGAACCCAGCGGCGGCGGTAACTGCGCCGCCAGCTTCCGCAGCAGCTGGCCTGGTTCGGCCGCCAACTGCCGGCGCCCCGCCTCCAGGTGCGCTACCTGCCCCCGCGAAACGCCCAGGTAGGCCGCCAACTGCTCCTGCGACAAGCCCAGGTACGTGCGCACGGCGGCGGCTAATGTGGTGGAAGGAGTGGCTTTCTGCGGCATTGTGCAGTTGAAACGAGCCGCCAGCTTTTGTAGCATTCAGAAATGGAAATTTTTTGAATGCTACAAAAAATGGGCTCTGGAAAAAAAGTATTGCAGTAGAAAACGCTGGATATACTTGGAGACTGTTTAGAGCAGATTTCAAGTCAGTGTA
>NZ_JABKAU010000033.1 GCF_013377885.1 Hymenobacter lapidiphilus | reverse complement strand
AAGCCGGCACGGGCCGGCCGGTACCCTACGTGAACATTGGAATTCCCGGCCAGAGCATGGGCACCGTGGCCGACGAGCGGGGCCGCTACCAGTTGAGCTACGCCGCCGCCAACCTCACCGACACGGTGCGCCTGTCGAGCATCGGCTACGAGCCCCAACGGATACTACTGCAGGAACTAGTGGCCGGGCCCAACGTGGCCCTTGTGCCCGCCGCTGTACAGTTGGCCGATGTGCGGGTGCAGGCCCCGAGCCTATTCAAGCGCACGCTCACGCTCGGCTGCACGACCGAGTCGAAGGTGGTGATGTTCGGACTGCAGGCAAAGGACCGCGGGGCCGAAATGGGCACGGTTATCAGCTTACGCCGCCAGCCTACCAAGGTGCAAAAAGCGACTTTCAACCTGCTTTACAAGGATTCTGCCTCGCTTACTTTCCGCGTCAACTTGTACCGGCTGCTCCCCAATGGCCAGCCCTCAGCCGAGAAGCTTAATCACCGCGATATACTCGTAACTAGCGCCAGCCGTCCGAATAATACAGGGCCACTGGTTGTAGATTTGATGGCCGACGCACTCGTGCTGGAGGAAGATTTTTTCCTGGCTATTGAATGGGTAGCCGGCGGAGACACCAAGCAGGTAAACCAGGGCTTGGCTTTTTCGGCGGCGCTGGGCTATTTCGGCGACCCAATCTATGCCCGTAAAGTCAGCCAAGGGGCTTGGAAAAAGGTGTCGTTGGGTGCGCGGCTGGCCGGTATGCAGCCCAAAGTCAGCTTTTACGTAACGGCCCTGGACTAAGCCCCACCGGTTTAGGAACGAGCAGTTCAGATAACCAGCAACGAATGCGCGCCAAGCCGTGACCAAAGAATCATTACGTCGCCAGACCCTGGCCCGCCGCCGGGCGCTGTCCGAAGCCGAGGTAGCGCGCCGCAGCGCTACGCTGTGGCCGCAGCTGCTCGCGGATTTTCCGGTGGCGGCATGGCGCGGGCTGCACCTGTTTCTGCCGATTGCCCGCCAGCACGAGCCCGATACCTGGCCGCTCATCGGCCGGCTGTGGACCGAGTACCCCAACCTGCAGCTGGCCGTGCCGGTGGTGCAGCCCGATGGCCGCACGCTGCGCCACTACGCCCTCGGCCCCAACACCCCGCTGACGCCCAACCACTGGCATATCCCAGAGCCTGCCGCCAACGCGCCGCAGGTAACGCCCGACGCTTTCGATGCGGTGCTGGTGCCGCTGCTGGCTTTTGATGAAACCGGTCACCGCGTGGGCTATGGCAAAGGTTTTTACGACCAGTTTCTGGCCGAATGCCGCCCCGATACGCTGCGGATTGGCGTGAGCCTGGAGCCGCCGGTACCACGCATTACTGACGCCTGGGCCGGCGACGTACGCCTGCACGCCTGCCTCACGCCGGAGCAGCTGTGGCGGTTTGGGTAGTAAAACGGCTTCGCGGACCTCTGCGCAACCCTCCGCGCTCCTCTGCGAGAAACCGGCCCTGAACAATACCAAGCCAAGTCGTATCGTTCAAGGGCTATGTTTCACTAAAACCCCGTCAGCATGGCCAGCATCCAACCTACCGCCGCCCCTAAGTCCGGGAAGCCCCGCGCTACCAAACGGTCTTTCCACCCAGACATGACGCCGATGGTGGATCTGGCCTTTTTACTGCTGACCTTCTTTATGCTCACGACCACTTTCAACAAGCCCGCCGTGATGGAGCTGACCATGCCCACACCAGGGCCAGAAAGTCCGGTAGACCCGAAAAAGGCACTGACGCTGCTGCTAGACAAGAACAACGAGGTGCGCTATTTCTTCGGCCTCAACCCCGGCACCGACACCCGCCAACTGCACCGCACTACCCTGGCTGCCGATGGCCTGCGCCAGGTGCTGCTCCGGTTTCAGCAGCAGCCCGGCGGCGTGGTACTAATCAAGCCCAGCAACCAAGCCAACTACCAGAGCCTGGTGGACGTGCTCGACGAGATGAATATCACCGGCCAGCGCAAATACGCGCTGGTTGATTTGAATGAAGCCGATAAAGAATTACTGGCGGTTAGGTAAATACGTGATACTTACCCGGCGTAGGGGCGGGGCTTGCCCCCGCCCGCCGTTGAACGACAGTCGTTGAAACGATACTAACGGCGGGCGGGGACAAGCCCCGCCCCTACACCGCGCGGTAACTACTTAGCAGCAGCTATTTATCGCACCACGCCCAGCGTATCTACCTGCGTGATACGGGCTTGCCCCCAGGGGGCGATGCTGATTTGCACGCGCAGGCGGCGACGCTGGCGCATCTGGCGGGTCATGGTTTCGGGCACGTAGTAGCGCTCCAGGCCGTAGCGCAGGCGCAGGCCGCGGCGCCACACATCCTGCACCGAGCCACGCAGTACTACCTGCTGGCCGGTGATGACGGGCGCCTCGGGGTAGATGCCCACGGCCGTGTAGTCGTTGCCCGCCGGTTCGAGTAGTACGTAGGCGGCGTCTTTGCGGCGGGGCAGGGTGGGGCCGCGCCACAGGCTGCCGGGCAGCTCGCTTATCTGGTAGCGTAGCCGCAGATGGTCGCCGTAAAGTAAGTCACGCGGGTCAACGGGCTCGGTTTGCAGCGTGATGATGCGGCCCAGCGCCGCCGTGGCGTAGCCGGCCACGGCCACGCCCAGCACAAACAGCACCTGCGCCGCCACCAGCCACAGCAGCCAGCGGCGGTGGCTGGCCAGCAGAGCAGGCTCGGCAGCCGGCACCGGACTGAGGGTAGAACCAATCGACTCGGTCATGGCTTGGGGGCAGAAGCGGCGGTAATATTAGCAGCGGTGGTGTTGGCGGCGGCCAGCGTCCGGGCGGCGCGGCGTTGCAGCCACCAGCTCAGGCCCAGCAGCAGCAGCCCGCCCAGCAGGAAGAACAACGACTTATCGAAGAAGCCCCACGTCAGTTTAAAGTAGGCGACGGCCGTGGTGAGCACGAACAGCACGGTGCCCAGCGTCACGCGGTCGGGGTTTTGCTCCTGGTGGGCGCGCAGCAGCACGCTGCCCGAGTAGGCGTACAGCACCACCAGCGTAGCCACAGCCAGCGGCAAGCCCCCCGTGAAATAGAAGCCCGGCAGCAGCAATAGCCAGTCGGTAGCACCACTGAGGCGGCCGCGACGCTGCTTGCCCACCAGCGACAAAGCCAGTACGGCCCCCAGCGCCGCCAGGTAGGGTATCAGCGGCGCCCGCAGCTGCCCGGCGTAAAAGTCGGATTCGCCAAACAAGGCCAGCCCCAGCGTGAACAGGAAGGCAGCTGCCAGCGGTGGCCCCTGCAACGCCCGGCCGGCGGGGCGGTCGGCCTGCCAGTCGCCGAGGGCGTACACGAGCATGGCCGGAATGAAGAACCAGGTGATTTTGACGTGCAGGTGGTTTATCAGCAGGGCCGCCTGCCAGAGCAGGCCGCCGGCCAGCACCCCGCCCAGCAGTGCATCGGGCCGGCGCCACCAGTACAGGCCCAGCCCCAGGGCCGTGCCGGCAGCCGTGAGGTAGCTAAAGGCGCCGAGCTGCCCGGTGTTGTAGCCCTGCACAATGCCGCTGATGATGACGGTGACCAGAAACAGCAGCCGACTGCGGTAAAGCCACGTGAGGCTCATACCGGCCACAGCCCAGGCCAGCAGCCCGGTCAGGTCGTAGCCGATGAGTTGGTAGAGCTGGCTGGTGAGCACGATGCTGGCCCCGAACACTACGAGCCCCAGCGCCACCAGGCCCATGCCGAGGCTGGTGTTACCGCGCCGCCGGAAGTACTCGCCGCCCGTGTAGGCGGCCACCAGCGTGGCCAGCAGCAGCCCCAGCCGCAGCAGCTCGGGCAAACTCTGCCAGTTGGCCGCCACCACGCTCAGGGCGCTCAGCAGCACCAGCAGGGAGCCCAGCAGCGGCAGCAGCCCAATGGCGTTGGCTTCGGTCGGGTACAGGGCCAGCAGCGCCTCACGCTGGCCTTCCGTAATCACGCCCCGCCGCACCCACTCCGGCCCGTCCCCTTCAAGTAACTTTCGACTCATATAAACGAAGATAGGCCCACAAAAATCTTTGGCTTCCACGCCCGCGTCATCTCACGCTTGCCGGGCGGGCCGGGGATGCCCTCCGTCTGCCAGCCCGCAGCCCGCAGGCTGCGCTTGAAGCTGCCCTTGGCGCAGTAGCTCACCAGGCAGCCGCCCGGCGCGGTGGCTGCGTAAAGGTGCTCAAATACGGCGTCGGTCCACATATCGGGCTGCTTTTCGGGGGCGAAGGCATCGAAGTAAATGACCTGATAAGCCTCGAAGCCCAACACCAGAGACTGCAACTCGCCGGCCAGCTTGCGTAGCGTGAAGCCGGGCGTGAGGGCCACCGGCTGTTCCCAGGCGGCCTCGTGCAGCAGCTGCCGGAACGCGGGTAGCGGCGGCGCCTGCAGCTCGGGGGCCGTGGCCAGCCCGCGCACCAGCTCCCAGGGCAGCGGGTGCTTCTCCACGGTATCGTAGCTGATGTGCACTACGGCCGTGAGGCTGCGCTCCAGTGTCAGCAGCGCGTTCAGGCCGGTGCCGAAGCCCACTTCCAGCACTCGCACCGGGCCGGTAACGGCGGTCAGCGCGGGCTCCAGGCCGGCGGCCAGGTACACATGCCGGGCTTCCTGCACGGCTCCGTGGGTGCTGTGGTAATGCTCATCGAGGGCCGGCACGTAGAGCGTGCCCGAGCCGTCGGCAGTGGGGCGGAGTTGCACGTCGGGGTGCCTGGTATTGAGCATTGGTGGTTGGTTGATTCTGCGAGGATAAAGGAACGTCATTCTGAGCGAAGGCGCAGCCGTTGTCGAAGAATCTCTACCGCAGTGCCACCTCCTATAGGTTGGGTTACTTTGGCACGCGAGATTCTTCGACTACGGCTGCGCCTTCGCTCAGAATGACGTTCCTTTATCCCAAGCCAATTACGTAAACAACCAACCTCTAAAGCTCATGCCCCGCGTCAAGATCAATCTGCCCGAAAACTTTCTGTTCACCGTCGAGCTGCCCATCCGCATCACCGACCTCAACTACGGGGCCCATCTCGGCAACGACGCCCTGCTGAGTCTGCTCCATGAGGCCCGGGTGCAGTTTCTGGCCCACCTCGGCCACCCCGAGTTCGATGCCGCCACCGGCCTGGGCCACATTATGGCCGATGTGGCCATCGAGTACAAGGGCGAAGGTTTCCACGGCGACGTGCTGCGCATCCAAATGGCTGCCGACGACCTCAACAAGTATGGCTTCGACCTGCTGTACGCCGTGGCCACCACCAGCGGCCGCGAAATTGCGCGGGCCAAAACCGGCATGCTCTGCTTCGATTACAACACGCGCAAGCTGCGCCTGCTGCCCGAAGCCTACGCCGCCCGTCTGCGCGGCGAGTAGCAGCGGCGCGGTGCTTACAGTTGCGGCAGCTTAAACCCGTCCAGTGCACTTGGTTGGGCCATCAGGGCCTCAATATCGGCCACGGTGCGCGGGGCTTCATGCGACAGGTTTTCGTAGCCGGTGGGCGTAATGAGCAAGTCGTCTTCGATGCGCACGCCAATATTCCACCACTTCTGGTCGCAGGGACTGCCCGCAGGAATATAGATGCCGGGCTCGACGGTGATGACGTTGCCGGCCGCCAGCGGACCGTAGCTGCCCCGGTCGTGCACATCGAGGCCCAGGTAGTGGCTGGTGCCGTGCGGGAAGTAGCGCCGCGCCTCTTCGGCCTGCTTGATGATGCCGAGCTTCAGCAAGCCCTCAGCAACCACTTTGCGGGCGGCCTGGTCGGGGGCCTGGAAGATAGCGCCGGGCCGGCAGGCGGCAAACCCCGCTTCCTGCGCCGCCAGCACCAGCTCGTAAATCTGGCGCTGGGCGGGGCTGAACTTACCGTTAGGCGGGATGGTGCGCGTCACGTCGGCCGAGTAGCCGCGGTATTCGGCCCCGCAGTCCATCAGCACCAGCTCATTGCCTACCAGGGGCTTATCGTTGGTTGTATAGTGTAGAATGCAGCCGTTGGCACCTGCTCCCACAATGCTGGGGTAGCCCTCGAACTCGGCGTCGTACTTGCGGTACACGAACTCATGAATGCCCTGCAGCTCCCGCTCGCCCAGACCAGTGTGGGTGGCCTTCATCACCTCGCGCTGGCCGGCGGCGCTGATGCGTACGGCGCGTCGGAGCAGGGCAATTTCATCAGCCGTTTTCACGGCCCGCAGTTCGTTGAGGGCGCTACTTAAGGTGGCCGTGTTGAAGCGCAACACGGGCCGGGTGGCCAGCGCCTGCTGCCGCTCGGCGTCGGTGGTGGCCTTCAGGTAGCGCTGCACGTAGGCATCCTGCGCTACCGAAGGCCGCTGCCGGGTCAGGTTTTCAAGCATCTGCCGGGTACGGTCGGCACTGCCAACACCTTGCTGCTGCATGGTCTGGTGCAGGGCCTGCTGCCGGGGGTCGAAACCGGCGGGCACGGCGGCCTGCCGGCGGAACGTGGCCAGCAGGTCGTAGAGGTCGGCCGGATCGGAAGGGTCGTCGCGCACATCGGCGGGCAGGTCCAGCAGCAGCACCTGGCTGAAATCGGCCCAGCGGATGCCGGCTTTGGCAAACTCCTGGTTATCGGCCGCGAACTGCAACCCCAGTTGCTGCCGGGCGCCTTCGGTACCCAGGCGGCGGCCGTTCCACTGCTCGCGCCGGGCGTCGCGGGGCTGCACAAATAGGGCCTCGGTTATGCCCGGCTGCCCGTTCAGCGTTTGGGGCTCTTTGAAGAGGACCAGCACGGCGTCGGGCTCCTGGTAGCCAGTGAGGTAGTAGAAATCGGGGTTTTGGTGGTAGATGTAGTCGACATCGTTGGCCCGGTTGCGCACGGGCGCGGCAAACAGCACGGCTACGGCACCCGGCGGCAGCGCCTGCCGCAACAACTCACGCCGCTGCTTATGGAAAGCGGGGCTCAGCGCATCAGCGGGCCGGGCCGGGAGGGCAGCGGTGGCAACAGCTGTCGGCTGGGCAAAGACCGGAGCCACAGACAGCAGCAGGCCGACCGCTACACACAGCGGCCTCAAACTGGAAGGAAAGCAAAAAGCGGGCATAGGGGCCGAATCAGACAGGTTACCGGCGCGAAGTGCGGCAGCGGGGCCGGAAGTTACGGCTTCAGGTTGGTTGGACAAGTCGCACGGAGCCTACCCGATCGGCCCGGAAGCAGTAAAAGGCGCAGCAAGGCATTACCATCGGCCCGCAACGACACAAAGCTTCCGCGGCAGGTCCTGATTGAGATTCAATCGGGACCTGCCGCGGAAGCTTTGTGCTAACCAGTCAGCTTATTTCTCTAGAAGAGAAACGGGAAAGCTAGTACGTGATGAAGCCCTGCTCCTTCGCCTTCTTCAGGACGGCCATGATGCCGTTCTTGTTGATGGTGCGGATGGTGCTGGTAGCGACTTTCAAAGTAACCCAGGCATCCTGCTCGGGGATGTAGAAACGCTTCTTCTGCAGGTTCGGGTAGAACTTGCGCTTGGTTTTGTTGTTGGCGTGCGAAACGTTGTTGCCTACGCGGGTACGCTTGCCGGTCAGATCACAAACTCGGGCCATGATATCAGGAACTTAGTGGTTTCAATTCGGAAAAACAGGGCCGCAAAGATCGGAATAATCTGGCAGGAACAAAACCCGCGCCCTGAAAAATAGCGGATTAGCCGCCGGATTTCTTATTTAAACCCGGCTTTTCGCCTTTTGCCCCCTGCCACGGGCAGTGCCGGCAGCCGTTGCCGCAGCAAAAGCCCCGGCGGCGGTGGTACTGCTCGGTGAACACCATATAGCCTTCCGGCGTGAGGTAAAAGTCGCCGGGCTGCAGGGGTTTGCTCAGGAACGCGGCCAGGCGGGCGGCGCTCATTGGGCGGCGGCGGCAGGCAGCACGGCCACGCACTCAATCTCGACCAGCGCATCGAGCGGCAGCCGCGACACTTCGACGGTGCTACGGGCCGGGCGGTGCTCCCCAAACACGTCGGCGTACACGGCGTTCATGCGCGGAAAGTCGGCGAAATTCTTCAGGAAAACGGTTGTTTTCACGATGTCGGCCAGGGTCAGGCTGCGGGCCGACAGCACGGTGGCCAGGTTGGCCAGCACCTGCCGGGTCTGGTCTTCGATGGTCAGCGCTTCTACCCGGCCCGAGACGGGCACGATGGGCGTTTGGCCCGAGCAGAACACGAAGCCATTGGCTTCGATGGCCTGGGCGTAGGGCCCTACGGCCGCGGGAGCATCCGGATGATGAATGATTTGCATGTATCAAAGGTAAGTCCGGTGACCTTATCTTGCCCGCAGCCGGGTAGCGTCGCCCGGCCATTCCCCGGTTTCGTTTTATGCCTACCTTCCGCCCGAGCGCCCTACTGCTGATTTTACTGCCACTGGCCCTACCCCTCACGGTTTTCGGCCAAGCCGCCACAGCCGCGGCTCCTACCGATAAGCCCCGGACGGTGGCCGGCACCGACGCGGATCAATCGTTGCGAGAGTTCGACAAATTGATTGCCCCGGCCGTGAAGCAGGCCCGCAGGACGCTACCTGCGGCCAAGAAGCGGTTTTTGGCCGGCTTACCTGCGGGCCAGGCATTCTACCTTACCACCCGCATTTTCGATGCCGATGGCAAGTACGAGCAGGTGTTCATTCGGGTGCAGGAATGGACGGGGGCCACGGCACGGGGCCTCATCAGCAACGAGCTGAACCTGGTGCAGCAATACCAGCCGGGCCAGTCCATCTCCTTGCCCGAATCGGCGGTGCTCGACTGGACCATTACCACGGCCGACGGCCGCGAGGAAGGCAATTTCGTGGGCAAGCTCATCGATTCGCTGCAAAACTGAGCTGGCAGCCCGGCCGGCTTTTCCGTAACTTTGGGCATACCACCCTTTAATACCGTTCTGCTTATGTCCGCTACCACCCACCCCGCCGCCGCCCAAACCGCTACCACGCATACCCGCAGCCAGGAAATTATGGCGCTGGAAGACCAGTACGGGGCCCATAACTATCACCCGCTGCCCGTGGTGCTGAGCCGGGGCGAAGGCGTGCACCTGTGGGATGTAGAGGGCAAGCACTACTTCGATTTTTTGTCGGCTTACTCGGCCGTGAACCAGGGCCACTGCCACCCGCGCATCATCGGGGCCCTCACCGAGCAGGCCCAGCGGCTCACGCTCACGAGCCGCGCCTTTTTCAACGACCAACTGGGGGCGGCCGAAAAGCAGGTTTGTGAGCTGTTCAACTACGACAAGGCCCTACTGATGAACTCGGGGGCCGAGGCCGTGGAGACGGCCCTCAAGCTGGCTCGCAAATGGGGTTACCAGGAGAAGGGCATTGCGCCCAATCAGGCCCGTATTCTGGTGGCCGAAAGCAACTTTCACGGCCGCACCACCGGCATCATCTCCTTCAGCACCGACCCCGACTCGACTACCGGCTTCGGCCCTTACGTGCCCGGCTACCAGGTGGTGCCTTACGACGACCTGGAGGCGCTGGCTGAGGCCCTGAAAGACCCGCAGGTGTGCGCGTTCATGGTTGAGCCCATTCAGGGAGAGGCCGGCGTGATGGTGCCATCGGAAGGCTACCTGTTTAAGGCTGCCGCGCTGTGCCGCCAGCACAACGTGCTGTTTATTGCTGATGAAATCCAGACCGGCCTGGGCCGCACCGGCGAACTGCTGGCCATCTGCTACGAGGGCGTACACGCCGACATCCTGATTCTGGGCAAGGCCCTGAGCGGGGGCGTGCTGCCGGTGTCGGCGGTGCTGGCGCGCAACGAAATAATGCTCACCATTCAGCCGGGCCAGCATGGCTCTACTTTTGGGGGCAACCCGCTGGCCTGCGTAGTTATGCGGGCGGCGCTCGACGTGCTTATCGAGGAGAAGCTGACCGAAAATGCCCGCGCCATGGGTGAGGTTTTCCGCGAGCGGATGCGCCAGGTGCAGGCCAAGCGCCCCGAAGTGGTGCAGCTGGTACGCGGCAAGGGCCTGCTGAACGCCGTGGTGATTACGCCCGCCGCCGACGGCCGCACCGCCTGGGACGTGTGCGTGAGCCTGATGGAGCGCGGCGTGCTGGCCAAGCCCACCCACGGCGACATCATCCGCTTCGCCCCGCCGCTGGTCATCAACGAGGAGCAGCTCCACGAGGCCTGCGACGTGATTGAGGAGGTAATCCTGGCTTTCTAATAGCAACAGCAACTAAGCCGGGCTGGCACGCAACAGCCCGGATGTAGCGCCACAATGAGCGGCCCGCCAGCAGGTGGGCCGTTCGTCGTGATAAGCAGCCCGTTCGTCGGGTGGGTAGACTTGCCACCGACAATTTTGGGAAACTGGCGGTGCACAACCGAAGGTTGAGCGAAGAAGCCAGCAAGCAGCCTGTGGGGCCGGTACTTTTGTTCTACTACTCTCCCAGAAAAACTACTGCTATGCGTACTTTCCGTCTGTTACTGCTTGCTGGTATCGTTGCTGCTACTTCACTGGCCAGCTGCCAAACCAGCCGTTTGGCCCTGGCGGCTCAGCCGGCCAACGTATTCGGCTCCTTGCCCGAGTACGCCCCGGCCGATTCGGCGGGAACAGTGGTATTGCTGCACGATTCGCAGGGGCCGCAGGCCACCCGGGCATTGCTGCCAGCCGGCGAGGCGGCCCTGTTTGGCCGGTAGCAGGCCCCGGCTGGCGCGACTGAAGTATCGAACCGCGGCGGCGGCTTCCGAAAGCGGGGGCCGCCGCGGTTTGTTTTTATCTTGCGGCCATGCACAAACTCCTTCGTGGGCGCTGGTGGGTGGCCGGGCTGCTGCTGGCCGCAAGCTGCCGTAGCGAGCAGGCTATATTTTCGTTTCGGCCGGCAGCGGCAGAGCCTGTTTCGGTAGCGGTGCCGGTCGCTTCTGTTTCTTCGGCTGCTACTTCGCCGGCGGCCCCACTGGGAGCCGGGCAACTAGCCGCCCGCTCGCTTGCGGCGCCAATAGCCAACGCCACAGTTGCGCCTGCAGAAGCGCCCGGCCGGCCGGCAGCGCGGCAGTTAAAGCAAACCACCGCTCGCCTCAAGGCGCTGACTTCGGTGCGGGCGCGCCGGCCCGGAACAGCCACCCACGCCGCCCACCGCGACACGCTGCACTGGGTGCTGGGCGCGGCGCTAGTGGTGGCGGGCGTAGTGGGCGGCATCCTGCTCGGCGGCTGGCTAGGGCTGGGTGTGGGGGCGGTGCTGGTGCTGCTGGGTTACTACTTCGTAGTGCTGGGCCTGGGCGGGCGGCAGGCCTGGCTGGAGGTGTTCCAGGAGTTCTTCAACATGTAGCCTGATGCGGATTGCCATGTGGTGGCTGATAGCCGCGCTACTTGCCAGCGGATGCCAGGGGGCGCGGGTGGCTGTACCGTTGCCGCCAGAATCGGTAGTTGCCCCTTCACCTCGCCCGGCTTCACCAGCCGCTGACTCTGGAGCAGCTTCTGCTACCAAGTCTTTCCTACCCCTGCCACTACCAGCACCTTCTCCGGCAACTCAAGCACCCGTTAGCGCCAGCCCACCTAGCCAAGACAAGCCGGCGCATTGGCCTTTGCCCGTCCCGGTAAAGAACCAACACAGCAAAGCGGTGGCCCCGCCCGTTGCGCCGCCGCGGCCCCAGGCCCCGGAGCGCACCGGCGGAGCCTGGGGCAACATCCTGCAGGTTATCGGAACCGCTTTATTTCTGGGGGGGCATCGTGGTCGGCATAGCGGTAGGTGGCTGGGCCGGTTTTGGAATCTTCCTGTTAGGTGCAGTTCTGGGCGGAACTGCGGCCTTTTGTGGAAGCTTCCTCATCAATGGCGAGTTATTCTGAATACCCGCTGCCTGCAACCTTACCTTTGCGGCGGCGGTTCTATTCCGTCTTAATCACGCTAAACTGCCTTATGCCCCAGCTCCCCACCCACCGCCCCCGCCGCAACCGCAAGTCGCAGGTTATCCGCGACATGGTGCAGGAAACCCGCCTTACGGCCCACGACTTCATTTTCCCGCTCTTTCTCGTTGAAGGCCAGAACCAACACGTGGAGGTGAAGTCGATGCCCGGAATGTTCCGGTTTTCAGCTGACCGCATCATCGACGAAATCGGGCAGTGCGTGGAGCTGGGTATCAATTCCTTCGCGCCTTTTCCGAGCATCAACGACGGGCTGAAGGACCGGCTGGCCCGCGAGTCGGCCAACCCTGAGGGGCTGTACCTGAAGACGGTGGCCGACATCAAACGGCAGTTCCCCGACGTGGTGCTGATGACCGACGTGGCCATGGACCCCTACTCCTCCGACGGCCACGACGGCGTGGTGGACGCCGAATCGGGCGAGATTCTTAACGATGCCACCCTGGAAGTACTCGGCCAGATGGCCCTGGCCCAGGCCCGCGCCGGCGCCGACATCATCGGCCCCTCCGACATGATGGACGGCCGCGTGGCCTGGATTCGGGAGGTGCTCGACAGCAATGCCTTTGGGCACGTGAGCATCATGAGCTACACGGCCAAGTACGCCTCGGCCTTCTACGGCCCGTTCCGCGACGCGCTGGACTCGGCTCCTAAAAAAGGCGACAAGAAAAGCTACCAGATGAACCCGGCCAATCGCCGCGAAGCCCTGCGCGAGCTGGCCCTCGACGAAGCCGAAGGCGCCGATATGGTGATGGTAAAGCCCGCGCTGAGCTACCTCGACGTGATTATGGACGTGAAAAACCACACCAACCTGCCCGTCACGGCCTACAATGTATCGGGCGAATACGCCATGGTGAAAGCCGCGGCTCAGCAGGGCTGGCTCGACGGCGAGAAGACCATGATGGAAGTGCTGCTCAGCATCAAGCGGGCCGGCGCCGATGCCATTCTGACCTATTTCGCGAAGGAAGCCGCCGAGGTGCTGCGGCGGGGGTAGGAAGAGCTGCAAAGTATAGTAGAACGTTATGCTGAGCTTGTCGAGGCATCTCTACCGCAACGCTCAATGCTATTAGCAACGAAGCGGTAGAGATGCCTCGACAAGCTCAGCATGACGTTCTTTTTTGACTTTTCTTCCTTATCATCCTTGAATTCCTCCCTCACCCTATGCTACTCCGCCTCGCTACTCCGGCCGACCTACCGGCACTGCTGACCTTATTGGCCCAGGTAGTGCCCCTGATGCAAGCCGCTGGCAACCAGCAATGGTCGGCAGATTACCCTAACGAGGCAGTATTCCGGACCGATATGGAGGCAGGGCATTTGTGGGTGGCGGAGCTGGCCGGACAGCTGGCGGGCTTTGCGGCCCTCACCCACAACCACCAGGATGCCGAGTATGCCCAGGCCGACTGGGACTTTGCTGAGCCGGCCCTCGTAACGCACCGGCTGGCCGTGGCCCCGGCTGCCCGGGGCCGCGGCGTAGCGGCCGCCCTGCTCGCCCAGGCCGACGTCCTGGCCCGACAGCAGGGCCTGCGCGTGCTGCGCCTCGACACCAACTCTGAAAACCAGGCCACCCGCCAGCTTTTCCCGAAGCTGGGCTACCGCTTTGCGGGCGAAATCGGGCTGGCATTCCGGCCGGGGCTGCGGTTTCTGTGCTACGAGAAGTGGCTGAAGTAGCGTGCTCCGGCAGCACCCGCTTGAAACAGCGTTAGTCCAAAGCCTGCTCCCGCACCTCTGCAAACGGCCAGCGCCGCAGCTTGCGGCTCCAGAGCAAAAAGGCCACAACGCCGGCCGCCGTAACGCCCAGACCCGATACCACGAATAGCCAGCCCGTACTCACGAGCACCCACAGCCAAACCACCACGGCCAGCACCACGGGCAGCGGGTAGAGGGGCATTTTGAAGGGCAGGTGGGCCGTACCGTTGCGGCGCCGGAGCAGCACCAGCCCCACGGCCTGCCCCACGAACTGCACCAGAATCCGCATGGCCAGGATGGCGCTGATGACCTCACCCAGCCGGAACAGCAAACTGAACACGAAGCCCACGCCCCCGAGCAGCAGCAACGACACGTGCGGGAAATGCTTGGTGGGGTGGGTGCGGGCGAAAAGGGGCAGAAACTCGCCGTCGGCGGCGGCGGCGTAGGGGATGCGCGAATAGCCCAGCAGCACCGCAAACAGCGAGGCAAACGCCACCCACAGCACCAGCGCCGTGGCCATTTTGGCGGCTGTGGCTCCGTAAAGCTTCTCGATGAACAGGCTCACAATGAACTCGGAATGCCGCGCCTCCTGCCACGGGATAACCGAGGCCACGCTCCAGTTCATGAGCAGATACAGCGTCATGATGCCCAGAATGCTGAGGAAGATGCTGCGCGGAATGAGTTTCTGGGGCTCTTTCACCTCACCGCCCAAGTGGCACACATTGTAGTAGCCCAGGTACGAGTAGATGGTTTTGACCGTGGCCTGGCCCATGGCTACCGATAGCAACACGCCCGGCAGCGCCCCCACGCCGCCCTCGGGCAGCCAGTTAACAGGAATGTGGGCGTGGGTGAGGCCGCCGAAAATCAGCCAGCCCAGCAACGCCAAAACACCCACCCAGAGCGCCACGCCCAGGCGGCCCACATCTTCGATGCGGCGGTAGAGCAAACCGATGAGCAGCAGCACAACCGCGCCGGCTACCAGCTTGGGCTGCCACCACTCGGGCAGCGGTACGAGGTAGGCAAAGTACTGGGCGAAACCGATGGCACCCGAAGCCACCACCAGCGGCGCCTGCACCAGCGTCTGCCACACGTAGAGAAACGACATCAGCCGGCCCCACTTATGCTCGCCGTAGGCCAGTTTAAGGAAGCGGTAGGAGCCGCCGGCCTCGGGGTGAGCCGCCCCCAGCTCGCTCCAGATAAAGCCGTCGGCCAGGCTCAGGGCCGCGCCCACCATCCAGGCCAGCAGGAAGTTGGGGCCCATGAAGCCCATCACGAGCGGCAGCGTCACGAAGGGCCCGATGCCCACCATGTCAATCATGTTGAGGGCCGTGGCCTGCACCAGCCCGAGGCGGCGGCTCAGCGGAGCGGAAGCAGTGACAGCGGCAGGGGCGTTGGGCTGGAGCATAGAAGGGAGCAGACGCATAACCGCAGCAGTGCGTGGATGCGCCGTCGCCGCCCGGTTTCGAAGTGGCTAAAGTTACAATAGCTCCATTTGTTCGGGTCCATCGGGCATTTCCAACTTCAGATGGCCCATTCACGTACCACCGCCATACTTCATTGCACTATATGGCTGGCAATTCTTCTTCTAAAATGGTGGTTTACGGGGCCATTGGCGCCAATATGGCCATTGCTGTTTCCAAGTTCGTGGCCGCCTTCTTCACGGGCAGCGCTGCCATGATGTCGGAGGGCATTCACTCGCTCGTCGACAGCGGCAATGGCATGCTCATTCTCTACGGCATGCACCGCAGCGGCCGGCCCGCCGATGCGCGCCATCCCTTCGGTTACAGCAAGGAAATCTATTTCTGGACGGTGATTGTGGCCGTGCTCATTTTCGCGGTGGGCGGCGGCATGTCGCTTTATAAAGGCTACCAGTACATTCGGAATCCGGCTCCACTCTCCGACCCCACCTGGAACTACTGGGTGCTGGCGCTGGCCATTGTGTTCGAGGGCGTTGCCTGTGCGCTGGCCTACCGCGAGTTCCGCAAAACCCAAGGCGATTTTGGCTTTTGGAAGGCCCTGCGCCACAGTAAAGATCCGGCAGTATTCGCCATTTTGCTGGAAGATATGGCGGCCTTGGTGGGTCTGCTTATCGCGCTGGCCGGCATCTATTTCGGCCACCTGCTCAATAATCCTTACCTCGACGGGGCCGCTTCGATGGCCATTGGGGCCCTGCTGGTAGGCATGGCCGTGTTCATGCTCAAGGAAGCCAAGGGCCTGCTGATTGGTGAGGGCGTAAGCGAGGCCGTACTGACGGACTTGCAGGCCATTGGCCGACAGCAGCCGGGCGTTGAAAACCTGCGCCCGCCCCTGACCATGTACCTGGGCCCAGCCGATGTGATTCTGGCCCTTGATGTGGAGTTTAAAGACCAGCTTTCGGCCGAAGAAGTAGAAACCGCCATCGACCAGATGCAAAATACCATCCGGGCGAAGTACCCGGAGTTTCAGCGCATCTTCATCGAAGCCAAGTCCATCGTCAAAGAGTAGCCCCAACCGGCGCTGCCGGCCGCTGGCTTCCGCTCGTTGCAGCAGGCCCGGACGCGCCGGAATCAGCCTCTTTCTTTGCCAGAGAAATGCAGCCGGCGGTAGCAAGCCCACTAGTTAGGTGCTTTACTGCCGGCTTTTCTTTCACCAACGCGCCAGCAATGCCCTTTACAGCTCCTCTCGATTCGCCCTTTACCTCGTTCTGGATGGCTGGTTTCGAGTGCACCGACCAGCTTAACGCCTTCGGCAACCGCGTCGATTTTCTGAACCTGACCGGCCACTTGCAATTGCTCGATGCCGATTACGAGCTTGTCCGGCAGCACCGGCTGGGCACCGTGCGCGAGGGCATCCGCTGGAGCCAGGTGGAGCGCCGCCCTTACGAGTACGACTGGACCACGGTGCAAGTGCTGCTCGACGCGGGCCGCCGCCACGGCATTCAGCAGGTCTGGGACCTGTGCCACTTCGGCTACCCCGACGACCTGACGCCGCTGCACCCGCTGTTCGCCCGCCGGTTTGCCTCGCTGTGCCGTGCTTTTGTGAACTTTTACCGCCAGCAGCGGCCCGACGACGTGCTCATCATCACGCCCATAAACGAGGTGAGCTTTATGAGCTGGCTGGGCGGCGACGTGCGCGGCACTGCGCCTTATTGCGTGGGGCAGGGCTGGGAAGTGAAGCGGGGCCTGATGCGCGCCTACATTGAAGGCGTAGCGGCTCTGCGTGAAACCGACCCCACGGTGCGCATTCTCACCACCGAGCCGCTGGTAAATGTTGTGCCCCGGCCCGGAGCCGGTCCGGCCGAAGTGCGCCAGGCCCGCGAGGTGCACCGCAGCCAGTTCGAGAGCGTGGACATGCTGGCCGGCCGCCTCTGCCCCGAGTTGGGCGGCCGCCCCGAGTACCTCGACCTGCTGGGCTTCAACTTTTATTATGACAACCAATGGCAGCTGGAGCCTTACCAGACGCTGCCCTGGGCCAACGAGCACCACGACCCGCGCTTCCGGCCCCTTAGCTCGCTGCTCGCCGAGGCTTACCAGCGCTACGGCCGGCCGGTGGTGCTCACCGAAACCAGCCACCCCGGCCAAGACCGCCCGCACTGGCTGCGCATGGTGGCCCACGAAGCCGTGCAGGCCCTGCACGCCGGAGTACCGCTGCTGGGCGTGTGCCTCTACCCCATCATCGATAGGCCCGACTGGGACCACCTGACGCCCTGGCACCACGCGGGCCTCTATGACATCGACTTAGCTGCGGAAACGCCCGGCCTCACCCGCCTGCTGCACGAGCCCTCAGCCCACGCTCTGGCCGACGCCCAGGCCCTGGTGGCCCGGCACCGGCAACTGGCCCGGGCAGAGCTGATGGCCATGAGCCAGGCCTGACACCCGCGGCCCGGCAGTTTACCGTACCTTCCGGCATGGCCAACGCTACTACCCCGCCCGTGTCCGAGCTGCTGAACCAGTTCCGTCAGGCATTTGCCGATGTCAACCTGTCGGCTGTTGAGGCGGACGAGCTCCGCGAGCGGCTGGCAGATTTCCAGCAGCAGCATGGCAACCTCGAAGCGTTACGCCGGCAGTTGTTCGGGCTGGCCAAAAACCACTTCAACACCTTCAAAGACAAGGCAGTAATAGAGTGGCTGGAAACGGCCAGCGCCCTGCTGCCGGCCCATGCAGAAGAACCGCTGGCGGCAGCTACGACCAGGCAAACCGCTTTGCCAGCAGCCACCTCCTCGGAGGCAGTGCGGGTGTACTTCAGCCCCCACGACGACTGCGTGGCCGCCATTCAGGATTTTATCCGGCAGGCCCGGCAGACGCTGGACGTGTGCGTGTTTACCGTGGCCGATAACCGCTTGAGCGACGAGTTGGTGGCCGCCCATAAGCGGGGTGTGCGCGTACGCCTACTTACGGATAACGAAAAGCTATTTGACCGGGGCTCCGATGTGCGGGCCCTGCATACCGCTGGCCTGGCAGTGCACGTAGATGAGAGTCGCAACCACATGCACCACAAATTTGCCCTCTCCGACAACAAGATGGTGCTCACTGGCAGCTATAACTGGACCCGCTCGGCGGCCGAGCTTAATCTCGAGAACCTGCTTATCAGCCCCGAGCAGGCGCTTGTTGCTGCCTACGCCGCAGAGTTTGCCCGCCTGTGGGCCGAGCTGCCCGAATTCGCCGGATAAGCTGCCCGGCTTGCCACTTTCAGCAGTTCTTATAAAGCGAAAAGCCCCGTTCCGGTTACCGGAACGGGGCTTTTTACCTGTTGCTGCTTAGGGACGCTCGGCTGCATCGTTACCTACCTCCGGGGCATCGGCACCGGGGCGGCGGATGGACACCACCTGGCGGGTATTGCTGGCGCCTACGGTTAGGCTCAGGTAGTAGTCGCCGGCGGGGAGGCTGCTGAAGTTGAGGGTTTGATGGTGCGAGCCGGCCGGCTGCTTGCGGTAGTCGGATACGCGCACGGCCACGCCGTTCTGGTTGTAGAGCACCCAGCCCAGCGGCTTGGCTTCGCTGAGGCTGTAGGCCATCTGCATCACGCCGTTGGAGGGGTTAGGGTACACGCTCATGCTGTTGGAACCCACTTTGCGGGCGGTGCTGGCTCCGGCCAGTATAGGCTCTTCGGAGGCTTTGGCCGGCGTCAGCTTCCACTGCTGCGTGAGCTTGCCCGTGTAGCGCCACTGCTGAATGCCACCATCGACGGAGTCCTTGTCGGTGAGGGCTTTGTTGCGGCCGTTTTTCGAAATCAGCTTGAAGTAGCCGTCGTCAGTGGGCTCAATTTTCCATTGCTGGTTGTAGCCGCTGTAGTAAGTCCAGAGGCTGGCCGGGGCACCGTTGGAGGTGGAGCTACCCAGCACCTCCAGCACTTTGTTGCTGCCGGGCACCACCAGGCGGTACAGGCCGCTACCGGTGGGTTCGAGGCGCCACTGCGGATCGGCGGGGCGCGCCGCGCCGGCCGTTGCCAGCTGCTCGGCCAGAGATACCGGACGGTCCTGGGTTACCTCCAGCGGCTTCCCCGTCGAGCGAACCGTAATAACATAAAGTCCCGACAGGTCGCCAACGGGAGTTACCTCGTCCTCAGCTACCGGTTTCTTGGCCGGGGCGGCGGCTACCGCCGGAGCGGGCTTGGCGGGCTTAGCAGCTGCCGGAGCAGGTGCAGGCTTGGGCGCTGGCGCCGGCTTGGGGGCGGCGGCAACGACTGGGGCCGGCTTAGGAGCGGCCACCGGGGCCGGCTCGGGCCGGGGTGCGGGTGCTACGGCAGCTTTGGCCACGGGCGGCGCACCAGCCGGGTCGGGCGTAGTGGGCGAACCCAGCGGATAGAGGTTGCCAGTCGGAATCAGCTGCTGGCCCTGACCGGGAGCCACCCAATGCAGCTGAATACCAGCCATGCCGGCTGCGTTGTTGTATTCGAGTTTGATGGTGGCCTTTTCGCCGGCGGCCAGCGAAACGCTGTTATCGAGCTTGCTGCTGGCTTTCTTCCCGTCCCAGGTATCGATTACCATCCGGCCGTTCACCCACAGGCGCACCTCGTCGGTGGTTACGGCTACAAAGCGGTAGCGGCCGGTACCCGGCGCGGCAATCAGACCTTCCCAGCGCACCGAAAAATTATCGGCGGGCAGGCCGGGCGCGGGCGAATTCAGGCCCCAGCGGAAATCCACTACCTCATCCTGGCGCTTGAGTACGGGCTGGCCCGCCAGCGAGCCATTGCTGAAGTAAGAGGCCGTAAGCCCTGTGCCCCAGCCCTGAGCGGGCGGCGTTTCGGTGGGCGTGAGGGCAGCCATGTACGCGGGCGGTGCCGCAACTACCAGCAACTGGCCGAGCAGGCCCAAACCGAGCGCAGAGCAGAGAAATAAACGTCGCACGATGGAGGTGGCTTTGGAAGTTGGGACAGAGTAAATGGAGCGCAAATAAGCAACAGTCAAAAATCTACGCGTAGATTTATATTTTCCTGCTTCGCCCCTACTAATATACGGGTTTTTCTCAGGCAGTTACAGCGCCACTTGCTTTCCGAGCCCCGGCATACTGCAACAAACAAGCTGCAAACTGCCCTTAAACCGTGTTTTTATCTAATTCAAGACCTGATGCCTGAACTACCCGCTGGCCTGCCCGACACCAACTCCCCGGCCCGGGCGCTGCTGGCTACGCCACTAGGCCTGCTGGAATTGCGGGGTACGGAGGCGGGCCTGAGCGAGGTAAGTTTTCTGGCTACTGACAGCCTGGGCACACCTACTCCGGCCGGAGGAGTTCCCGGCTGCCTGCAGCTGGCCCACGAGCAGCTACGCGCTTACTTTGGGGGCGAGCTGCGCGAGTTTACCGTGCGCACGGCCGTGGCAGCCGGCACCGAATTCCAGCGGCAAGTGTGGGCGGCACTGCCGGCTGTGGCCTACGGGCGCACGGCCTCCTACCTCGATCTGGCCCGGCAGCTGGGCAACCCCGGCGCAGTGCGGGCCGTGGGCGCAGCCAACGGCCAGAATCCGTTGGCCATCATCTGGCCCTGCCACCGCATCATCGGGGCCGGCGGCCAGCTAACGGGCTATGCCGGCGGCCTGGCCCGGAAAAAGTGGCTGCTGGAGCTGGAGAGCCCACCGCTGCAGCTTGGGCTATTTTGAATGACGTTCTGCCTACCTCATCCTTCTTACTCCTTCGCCCCCACAAACGGCAGCAGCTTCTGATAGATGATATTGTGTTGCCAGTATAGCTGCAGCACCATCGGAATATGCTTTTTGCCGGGCTGCACCTGGTAGTAAGGCGTGTGGCCCAGGCCCACCAGCGCCTTGCGAAACTCGGCACTGCTACTGCTGATGGAGGGGTAGGTTTCGCCACCCACGAAGATGAGAAAGGGAGGCGTTTGGGGCGTGAGGTGGTGGCGGGCCGACACCTCGCGCCAACTGGCCGGGTTGGGGCCAAAGGATACGATATACTGGTTGTCGCCGGGATAAGCTTTCTTTTTCAGGTAGTCATACATATCGAGGCCGGCGGCATCGTCGAGCACCACGCCGCGTACCGGGTTGGTGGTTTCGCCCCAGCGCTGGAACCGGGCGTCGTCGGTGGCCAGTAGCGCCGCCAGGCCGCCCCCGGCCGAGTGGCCCATCGTAAACAGCCGGGCCGGGTCGCCGCCGTAGTCGGCAATGTGGCGGCGCACCCATACCACGGCCCGGGCACAATCGTCGGCCATCTGGGGTACGCGTACGTCCGGCGACAGGCGGTAGTTGATGACCACGGCCACCACTCCCTGCTTGGCCAGCCGGCGGCCTACAAACGAGTACAGGTCTTTGCTGCCGCTGGTCCAGTTGCCGCCATGAATGAATACCACTACCGGATAGGGCCGGGCGCCGGGCTTTTTGGGCGCATACACATCGAGGAGGTGGCGTTTGGCGCTGTAGGCCGAGTCGGTGGCCGGTATGTAGGCCACATCGGCGGTGCGGCGGCTGGGGCGGGCCACGCTGTACTCGGTGGCGGCGGCCAGCAGCAGCATCGTAATTAGCAGAGCAGGCAGCAGGCGAAGAAACAGAAAGCGCATTCAGTAGAAAAAAAGGAGCAGGATCAACGCCACCCAACGGGCCACGCAATGGCGCAGGTACGACAGGGCCAGCCGGCCGGATTGCCGCCGCTATGGCCACAACGGCCGGGTGGGAAAGAGGTTGGCAGAGGCGAACCCGCAGTAGGCACGGTTGGGGCAGCGGGCGTATATTTGGCAGCCCGCAGCCCGGTTAGTTGGGCTGCCCGCCTTTGTACCGCTACTCTACTACTCCATGAAACTCCCGATTCCTGTTTTCCTGCTGACTGCGCTGTTACTGGGCGCCGGACTGCAACCAACCCTGGCCCAGCGGGCCGGCAAGGCGGCAAAAACGGCTACCGCCGACACCCGCGAAGCAGTGCTGGGCAGCCGCAGCCAGCCGCTCTTTGGCGGCCTTTCGGCGGTGCAGGCCGAGCAGGCGCTGGGGCCGGCTACTGTGGCAGGGCTGGCCGGCAGCTTCCCCTCGCGGGCCGAAGCCAGCCAGTTTTTCAGCCGCAAAGGCTACGAGTACCTGGTGGAAAACCAGCGCGATACGGCCGCCTACCGCTTTAACCTGGCCTGGGTGCTCGACCCTAGCAACGCCAATGCCTACCACGGCCTGGGCGTACTAGCCAGCAGCAACCCCACGCCCGAACAGGCGATTGAGCTGCTGGAAAAGAGCCTGACGTTGGCTCCCACCAACTCGTCGTTTCTCTCCGACCTGGGCACCAGCTACCTGATCCGCTACGAGCAGAGCAAGAAGAAAAAGGACCTGAAAACCGGCACCGAGCTGCTACAGAAGGCCACCACCCAAGACCCCGCCAACGCCAACGCCTGGCAGCAGCTGGCCCGCGCCTATTACTACCAGGAGCAGTACGCCCAGGCCTGGGAAGCCGTGCATAAAGGCCAGGCCACCAGCATTGCCTCCGTCGACTTCGGTCTGATTGCCGACCTGCTGACCCACTTACCCGACCCCAAAGGCACGTACAAGTAAGCACCCCGCTGCAAGGCCGTTTCGAAAGCGTGTAACCTGCTGCGCAAAGCTGGCCAGACAATCATTTGTCGCTGGTTTCCGTTAGAGCTTCATCGGGCTGCCATGCTTCTGGCGCGGCGGGCCCCTCATTTTGCTTTCTAACTTCGTGACCCTTCGCTCCTTTCTGCCTGCTGCGGCCCTGCTGCTCACCACGGCCGCTACGCATTCGGCGCTGGCCCAGTCGGCGGCCGGCCCCGAGCGCCGCCCCCGCCACTACGATAAGCAGGGCCGCCTGTACTACAAAGGACCGGTGCGCTTTACGCTGGGTGGTGGCGTGGGCTACTACAACGGCGACCTGACCAGCAGCCTGGGCGACCAGTTTCTGGGACCCAGCCTGAGCGCGGGCCTGCTCTACCAGTTTCATCCGCACTGGCAGGTGGGCAGCGAGGTATCGTACCTGCAAATCGGTGCCAAAGACTACTTACCAAGCCGTGGCCTG
The DNA here is from genome assembly GCF_013377885.1 of Hymenobacter lapidiphilus. Taxonomy (GTDB): domain Bacteria; phylum Bacteroidota; class Bacteroidia; order Cytophagales; family Hymenobacteraceae; genus Hymenobacter; species Hymenobacter lapidiphilus. The sequence goes on along the minus strand of NZ_JABKAU010000033.1, from coordinate 30,416 downwards.
GCGTTCAGGGGCAATAATGCGGTAGGCACGGCCTTCGTGCGCTGGGAACCGTTGCGCGACCCAGGTGCCTACTCCTTGCCCGCCGGCCAGTCGTCCATCATCAAGCCCTACTTTAAAACAGGCGTTGGCCTGGCCCTATACAGCCCGAAGGCGTACCGCGGTACACAACGACCCAGTGGCAATTTCACGCCGGCCTACCTTGAGCCCGAACGCTTCGACTACCCTGCCCTGGCGCTGGTGCTGCCGATAGGAGTGGGCGTCACTGTTCGCCTTACCTCGCGGCTGAACGCGACCATCGAAGGCTCGTATTCGCTCACCACCACCGACCAGCTAGACGATATCAGCACGGTTCCCAGCCCAGGCTTCGACGCGGGCCGCTCGGCTTCGCCGCTCAACGACAATTACGGCCAGCTGGAGCTAAAGCTGGAATACGCACCGTGGGCTCGTTAGCTGTTAGCTGTTAGCTGTTAGCTGTTAGCTGTTAGCTGAAAAACGAAGAAGGCCCCGCACTCAACTAGGTGCGGGGCCTTCTTTTATTTGTTGAGTTTTCTGACCGAAAGCTAATAGCTCGCAGTCAGAAAACTCAACCAAACTTACTGCTTCACGAAACGCTCGTGGAAGGTTTTCTGACCATCGGAAACGGTGAGCAGGTAGATGCCGCTGGCCAGGTTGGCCACATTCAGCTGTCCGTTCGCGAAGGAAACGTTGGCTACGCGGGCACCGCGCAGGTCGGTAACCACCGCCGACACGGCCGGAGACTTGCTGGCCAGCACAATGTTGAGCACGCTGGCTGCCGGGTTTGGGTACAGCGTAACCGCTTTTTCGAGGCTGGTGCTGCCGAGCGAAGCGCTCTGGGCGGCAACACTAGCGCCACCGCCGGCCGTCAGGCCAGTTCCGCCGGTGATGTTGACGGTGTAGTCCTCCGTTTCGCCGTAGCTGTAGTTATTGCAGCTCGTGGTGGCAGCATTGTCACTCAGGATCACCCGCATGCGCGTGGCTCCACTGCGGGCCGAAGATGGTACTGTAAAGGTACCGGAGAGCGTGCCACTGCTGGCCGAAGAGCCCGACACGACCGTTTCGCCGGCGTCAGAGAAGTCGCCGTCCTGGTTGTAGTCGATGTAGATGCGCCAGTTTTCAGTGTAGGCCGTCGAGGCGAAACCAGCCGAGAAGCTGATGGTCTGCGACGAGCCAGCGGCAATAGTGGTGCTAGTGGCCGTACCGTTGTAGTAGCCGGCATCGGCACCCGAAGTACGGGTAATGGTGCCCAGCTTCACGTAATCAATCCACTCGTAGGCCACGCTGGTGCCCTTGCTGGCGCAGTAGGCCACAACGGGCGGCGGGGTGGTACCGCCCGAAGCGGCGCCCACGCCCACGGCGTACCAGGCGTTGGTAACCGCTACCACCTGGGCCGAACCAGCACCGAACAAATCGGTAGCCGCCGAAATGGAGGCCGTGCGGGCCTGGGCGTAGGTCGAAGAAGCCGTCAGGTACACGCTTTCGGTGCGGTAGGCAATTTTAGCGGCATTGGAAATACCCAGGCCGGTTACCGAGTAAGCGCTGCCGATGTCGTTGGTACCCGTGCCGCCCTGGCTGAGCAGGTAGAACCAGAAGTTGAGCACGCCCGAGTTGGTGTGCACACCGCCCTGGTCGTTGGCGTTGGAGGGCGAAGTAGAAGTGGGCTTCCAGTTAGTGCCCTTATAGGTGTCGGGCTGGCCGTACAGGTTGGGGTTGCTCATCGAGCGAAGGGCGCCGCCGCTCTTCATAATCTGCTCGCCAATGCTCCAGGTACTCATGCCGGTCAGGCCGAAGTCAGTTACGGCCTTGGCTTCTACGCAGGCGCCCCAGATGTCGGAAAAGCCTTCGTTCATGGCGCCCGACTCGTTGGCGTAGGTCAGGTTGGCTGTTTTCTCGCAGATGGCGTGGCCGATTTCGTGGGCGCACACGTCGAGCGAAGTCAGGGGCTTGAAGGTGGTGGCCCCGTCACCGTAGGTCATCACCGAGCCGTTCCAGTAGGCATTTTCGTAACCGGCGCCGCCCGGAATGTCGTCAAAATGCACATAGCTCTTGATTTTGGCACCGGCGTTGTCGTACGAATTGCGGTTGTGTACCACCTTCCAGTAGTCGTAGGTAGCCTGCGCGCCGAAGTGCGCATCGCCGGCAATGTTGTCGAAGTTGGCGTTGTTATACTCAGCGGACGTCCAGTTGTTGTCGGTGTCCACGAAATCGGTAGCAGCGGCGTAGCTGTTGCCTTTTTTGCAGTTGTAGGTTTCGATGCCCAGGCCGCGGGTGGCTTCGCGCAGGTAGAAGCCGCCGGTAGTGGTGGCGGTGGCAATGCTGCGGGTGCCGTTGTAGGCCGTGGCAAATGTGCCGGTAGCCGCCGCGTGCTTGATGATGGCATCCTGAGAAATAACGCGGCCCGAGTGGGCATCTACGTAAACGTAAGCCCGGCTGAGGGGAGCCTTGGCATATACGTTAAACTTCCAGGCCAGTGCCGGCTGACCGGCAACGGCATCGTGCATCACTACCAGTTCGCCCTGGGGCTTGTACGTAGCATTGGGGTTGGCTTCCTGCTGCTTCAGGCCGGCTTCCTCGCGGGCATCCTGCCACATGTACTCCTTGGCTCCCACAAAGGCCATGGCCCGCTGCAAGCCAGTGGCAGCATCGAGCGAAGGCGTTACGTTCAGGTTTTCCACCTTTTCTATCTGGCCGCTGATGCTCTCCAGGTTCCCCTGGCGGGCATGCACCGTATACAGGGCATGTTCTACCTTAATTCCCTTGTAGTACTGCTGGTACTTTTCATGCACGAAGCCCAGTTCGTCGGCCTTGGTTTCAACTGCCAGCAGTTCATCGGAGCTGCTTAGGGCCAGTTGCTGGCGGAGTACAGTTGGAGCGTCGCTGAGCTTAAAGGCATTTCCCGCCGCTTTAAACTCGATCAGGTAGGGCGTGCCGTTGTCGCGCAGGCTCTTACTTTGTACCCGCGAGTAGTCCTGAGCAAAGGCGGCCGAAGAGCTAAGGCCACCCAGCAGCAAAAGTGCTGCAACAGAGTATTTGTGGTGCATAAACTGGGGTTGGTTGTGGAAATGGGGGTTTGAATCAAAGAAAGATTCCCGATGCGAGAAATCCCTCAATCAGGCAACCAAATTATGATTTTATTAACACAATACACTGTTCGTTGAAATATTTATTATCAAAACAGTATCATGTTGAAATTATCGATATCAGCCAATGAATTCGTTTTGCTTTTTAATATATTGACAGTCATATACATGTAAAAAATTGCCACCATCTCTGGTTAATACCATTTCTGAAGCAGACCAATACACAAGCCTGAATTTTAAGTATTTCAAGACATCTATATGAGCAACTCTTCTGTTTTTTTCCCTTCCCGCTGGAGCCTCGCCGGCCAGACGGCCGTAGTAACGGGTGCCTCGAAAGGCATTGGGGCTGCGGTAGCAGCCGAACTGCTGGCGCTGGGCGCTACGGTGGTAGCCGTGGCCCGCACCGCCGCCGATCTGGAGCAGCAAGTAGCCGAGTGGCAGCAGCAGGGCCTGCCCGCCCACGCCCTACCCGCCGACGTGAGCACGCCCGCTGGCCGCGCCGGTCTGCTGGGCCAACTGGCTGAACGCTGGCCCCAAATAAACGTCCTCGTCAACAACGTGGGCACCAACATCCGCAAGCCCACCCTCGACTACACCGACGACGAGTACCGGCAGCTGCTGGCCACCAACCTCGATTCGGCCTGGGAGCTAAGCCGCGGCCTGCACCCGCAGCTAGTGGCGGCCGGGGGCGGCAGCATCGTCAACATCTCGTCGGTGGCGGGCCTCACGCACGTACGCACCGGGGCCATTTACGGCATGACCAAGGCCGCCCTGGTGCAGCTCACGCGCAACCTGGCCGTGGAGTGGGCCAGCCACAACATCCGCGTCAACTGCGTGGCTCCGTGGTATATCCGCACGCCGCTGGCCGAAACGGTGCTCAAAAACGAGGATTTCCGCGCCAGTGTGCTGGCCCGCACGCCCATGGGCCGGGTGGGCGAGCCCGAAGAAGTATCGGCCGCCGTAGCCTTTCTGTGCCTGCCCGCCGCCGCCTACATCACCGGCCAGACTCTGGCCGTGGACGGCGGTTTCACGGTGAACGGGTTTTCGTAGAAGGATAGGCTGGAAATTAAAAAGGGTCATGCTGAGCGAAGGCGCTAGCCGAAGTCGAAGCATCTCTACTGCAATGCTAATCCTGACGCCAGGAATTACTGTTGCGGTAGAGATGCTTCGACTTCGGCTAGCGCCTTCGCTCAGCATGACCCTTCTCTTCTTGACTTCTTGCCCCGAGTTACTCACCCATCCGCCGCAACGCCTGCTCGTAACGGGGCAGGGCCTGGGGGGCGGAGGCGAGGTAGAGGAAGGGTTCGATGAGCTCCAGCTCCATGAGTAGCAGCTCACCGTCCTGGTCGAGGCCATCGACGCGGGCGTAAAGGCAGCCGGGCGCGAACTGCTGCACGATGCGGTCGGCGGCCTGGCGCAGATGGGCCGGGGCCTCGCGGGGGGCAATGGCACCGCCCAGGTAGTGCTGCACCCGGAAGTCGCCGGCCTTGGGCGTTTTGAGTACCGCGTGGCTGAATTCGCCGCCGTAGTAGAGCAACGACCACTCGCCTTCCTCCTGAATGCGCGACAAAAACGGCTGGGCCAGAAAATCCTCCTGCGCCACCAGTTCGGTTAGCTGGGGCTGGCGCACAGCGGTTTCGTGGCGGCTGATGATGAAGGTGTTTTTGGCCCCACCGCTCACGGCCGGCTTTACCACAATCTGCTCCTGGCCCATTTCTTCGAGCAGCGCGGCGGCATCTACGGCTTCGCCCCGGGGCAGTAGCCGGGTGGGCACAATGCGCACGCCGGCCTGCTCCATCTCCAGCAGATAGCGCTTGTTGGTGTTCCAGCGCACCACGCTCACGGGGTTGAGCAGGCGTACCTGGTCCCGCTCCAGGGTGTCGAGCCAGTGCAGAAACTCCTCCACGCGGTCGAAATAATCCCAGGGCGACTTCAGCAGCACCACATCGTAGCGGCCCCACTCCACCACCGGGTTGCTCCAGATACGCGGCTCCACATCGTGGCCCTGCTCGCGCAGGTAGCGGGTGAGCAGGGCGTCTTCGTCGTCAACGTTGGGGGCACCGTACTGGGCCAGGCTTTCGCAGGTTACAAGGGCAATATTCATCACAGATGTTGCAGATTATACAGATTACGCTGATTCGTTCAGCGGGAGCGGCTGGCTTCATACCGCTCTGCTTGATACTTTGTGGACCCGCCTTATCGGTGTATCGGCCCCAAAGCTGTCAGCTAATGGCTCAAAACTTACTTTCCGCTCAAATAGTCGAGGGCCAGGGTGGCGAGGGTGCGTACGCCGAGCGTAAGGCCGCTTTCATCTACAAAAAAGCCGGCTGTATGGTGTGGGGCGGTGGTGGCGGGGTCTTTACCCACGGGCATGCCGCCCACGAACACGAACAGGCCGGGCACTTTTTCCTGGTAGAAAGCAAAGTCTTCGGCCCCGGTTACGGCTTTTTGCACGGTTACGTTGGCCGGGCCAGCGGCGCGCTCCAGGCTGGGCACCATGCGGCTGGTCAGGGCGGGGTCGTTGTAGGTAATGGGAGCGTAATTGGTGATGTCGACTTCGGCGGTGGCGCCGGCGCTTTCGGCAATGCCAGTGGCCGTGCGGCGCACGGCTGCCCACACCTTCTGCTGCATATCCTTATTGAGGCAGCGGATGGTGCCGGTCAGTTCCACCTGCTCGGGGATGATGTTGTTGCGCACCCCGCCGTGCACCATGCCCACGGTTAGCACCACGGCATCTTCCGTCAACTCAGCTTGCCGGCTGACGATGGTTTGCAGACCCAGAATAATCTGGGCGGCCGTCACCACTGGGTCGACAGCCAGCCAGGGGTAGGCACCGTGAGCCGATTTGCCCTTCACTTTGATAGTGAACACGTCGGACGACGCCATTTCGCCGCCCGGCCGATAGCTCAGGCGGCCCACCTCGGTCTGGGCCTGAATGTGGAGACCGAAGATGGCATCGACCTTGGGGTTTTCGAGCACGCCTTCCTTCACCATGAGCCGCGCGCCGCCCTCAATGCCCGGCAGCGAGCCTTCCTCGGCGGGCTGGAAAATGAATTTCACGGTACCAGGCAGGTCTTTCTTCATCTTCACGAGTACATCGGCCGCCCCAAGCAGCATGGCTACATGGGTGTCGTGGCCGCAGGCGTGCATCACGCCCACCTGCTGGCCGTTGTAGTCGGTGCGCACTTTGGAGGCGAAGGGCAAGCCGGATGACTCGGTTACAGGCAGCCCATCCATATCGGCCCGCAGGGCCACTACCGGGCCGGGCCGGCCGCCTTTCAGAATGCCTACTACACCGGTGCGGGCCACACCCGTTTGCACTTCCAGGCCCAGGCTACGCAGGTGGGCGGCCACGAGGGCGGCGGTGCGGGTTTCCTGGTTGCCCAGCTCGGGGTGTTCGTGCAGGTCGCGCCGCCAGGCAATTACCTGGGGTTTTCCCTGTTCGGCCAGCTGGGCCACGCGGGCAGTTAAGGCGGAAGCAGCGGGCTTACTTTTTTGGGCGTTGGCCGCGCCGACGGCCGAGAGCGTGAGGGCCAGCGCGGCGGCCAGGGAGTAGCAGTTCTTCATGGGCAGCAGAATAAGAAGGGCAAGTGGCAGCAGCCGGATACCGGGGGCTCCGGCCAATATACACCGCCCGGCGCGCCCCCCGTAACTACCAGACGCGCCAACCCCACGCTGGCTGCTTTGCGCTACTTTTGCCGGCGATGCTCCCCCCCGATTTCCCCAGCGCACCAGCAGCCCGTAACAGGACGACGAACCCACCAGTTGCACCGCTCACCTGGCCCGTGGCCTGGCACCAGCCGGCCTTCCGGGTACGGCTGCTGCTGGTGCTGGCGCTGCTGCTGGCGCTGGCCAGCCAGCTGCCGGGTTTCTTTGCCTGGGTGCAGGCGCGCCCCGGCTACCACCTGCCCGACCCGCTGCTGGACTGGCTGCCCGCCCACGATGTTTCGGAGGCCACATTTGCGGTTATCTATCTGGGCATTGCGCTGGGAGTAACCACGCTGCTGCCACGGCCGGGGCGGCTGCTACGGGCATTGTGGGCCTACTTACTGCTGCACCTTCTGCGTTGCGCCACGCTCTGGCTGCTGCCGCTGGAGCCGCCGCCGGGCCTGGTGCTGCTGCAGGATCCGCTGGTGGACATGTTCCTCTACGCCGCCCCCACCCCCATCACCAAGGACCTGTTCTTCTCGGGTCACACCGCTACGCTGCTGCTACTGGCGCTGGCAGTGCCCGTTGGCTGGCGCCGCTGGCTGCTGCTGGCCGGCACCGTGGCGGTAGGCATCCTGGTACTCATCCAGCACGCTCACTACACCTACGATGTGCTGGCTGCCCCGCTGTTTGTGTGGCTGGCGTGGAGGGGCAGTCGGTGGGTAGTTAGGGGCTAGAGAAATGTCATTCTTCGCTCCGCGCTGAATGACATTTCTCTAGCCCAATACCTCTCACAAATACTTCTCGTAGATGCCGGCGGCGATGCGCTCGGTGAGGCTTTTGGGCACGACACTCGTAAGGGCCGCCGATACTTTGTTGAGGGCGCCGGGAATGATTTCGGCCTCGCCGGCCAGCAGGGCCCGGATGCCGGCCTGGGCCACCTGCTCGGGCGTCATCGCTACTTTGTTGGCGGTGGCCTGCAACTCGGCATTCATGCCGGCGCGGTCGGCAAAGCTGGTGCTGGTGGAGCCGGGGCTGAGGCAGCAGACAGATACGCCTGTTTCGCGCAACTCGAAGCGAAGGCCGCGGCTGAAGCTGAGCAGAAACGCTTTGCTGGCCGCATAAAGCGCGAGGGTGGGTACGGCCTGGTAGGCAGCGGTACTGGCTACATTGAGCACATAAGCCTTTTTGGCGCGGTGCAGCGCGGGCAACAACAGGTGCGTGAGCGTCACTGGCAGCTGCATATTGAGCTGCAGCATGTTCAGCTGGCGCTCCAGCGGCAGCTCTTCGAAACGCCCCCACAGGCCGTATCCCGCGTTGTTTATAAGTACCGCCAGTTCGCCGGGCTGGGCCTGGGCCCAGGTGGCCAGCGCCGCCGCCGCATCGGGCGAGGCCAAATCGAGCGGCAGCGTGCGGGCCTCACGGCCGAGCAGCCGGACTTCGGTGGCGACCTGCTCCAGGTCGTCGGCCGAGCGGGCCGTGAGCAGCAGATCGTAGCCGTGGCGGGCCAGCTCCAGGGCCAACGCCCGACCAATGCCGCGCGAGCCACCGGTTACAAGGGCAGTTTTCAAGGTAAGGTGGAAATAAGATGGAAGGACGTCATTCTGAGCATAGCGAAGAATCTCGTGTGCTACTATTGCAACGGCAACTCAACGCCGAGAATCACTTTGGCAAGCGAGATTCTTCGCTATGCTCAGAATGACGTTTTTTACCATTTCGCCGCCCTACTTCACTAGGTGCAGAAAGCGCAGGTAGAAGGGTGTGGGGCTATTGTCGTGCTTGGGCTCGTACTTACCGGCCAGAATGGGCACGTACATCACGCGGCGGCGCGAGGCCTCGCCTACCAGCGGCGAGCGGGCCACGCGGTGCCACATGCGGCCGTCGTGCACGGTCAGGTCGCCGGGCTCGGTTTCGATGACGATTTCGTCGGGGTCGGGGCCTACGTCTTTGTAGTATTTCTTCCGGAACAGAATGTCGCGCAGGCTTTGGCGGTGGGTGCCGGCCAGCACCCGCAGGCCGCCGTTGGTAGCTGGTGTACCATCGAGGTGCACGCCCACGTTCAGCATCGGTCCTATTTTCTTGCCGTAAAACACGTCGCGCAGTGAGTCGGTGTGCCAGCCCATCTGCGAGAACTCCGAGCCCGTTACGTTCACGTAGTGGTTGATGACAAGGCCATCCTTCTCATCTTCGCCCACCCGGCCTCCACTGCTCGTTTCCAGCAACGGAAACAGGGCCGTAAAGCGCGGATCCTGTAAAAACTCATGCAGTGTGGGGCTGTGGTGCGAAGCAAAGGCAAAGCGCTGCACGATGGGTGCTCCATCTACATCTTTCCCGTACTTGATGGGCACACCGTTTACCTTCTTCACTTCGTCGGCCAGCCAGCGCTGCTGCACCTGCTCGGAAGCCCGCAGCAACTCGGCCACGGTATCGGTTCCGATAAAGCCGCGGAAATGCAGAAAGCCGTGTTCCTGAAAAAAGGCCAGCTGCTCCTGCGTCAGCCGATCGGCCAGCGTAAAGCGTGGATAAGGAACAGATAAAGGCATAAAGTAAAAAGAAGTGGATAGCCGCCCGGTTAAGCGGGTGCAAAGATACGCCGGCTGGCTGCTTAGTTGTAGCGCCACCCTCCGAACACCGGCTCGGCGCAAGCCGACAGGCTGGTAAGCGACGGGCGAAGAGCGCGTGAATCAACCGGTTGGGCTGGCTTTGGTTTTGGCCAAAGTGCCTACCTTCGTTAAGCTAGGCTTCGGTCTGCCCTACTCCCCTACCCATGAGACGAGTGCTGCTTTTGCTACTGGTATCGATGCTGCTGGCATCGGCGCTGCCGCTGGCAGCCTGGGCGCAGGCGGCCGAAGCCCGGCTGGTACCCTTCCGGCAGGGTAGGCAGTGGGGCTACGCCGACCGCCGGGGCCGGCTGGTGCTGCCCGCCCGCTACGATGAGGCGGGCCCCTTCGCCGACGAGCTGGCCTGGGTGCGAGTGGGCAACCGCTACGGTTACATTGATGGCAGCGGCAACCCCGTAACGCCGGTGCAGTACGAGCAGGCCGGCAATTTCCAGAACAACCAGGCCACCGTCACGCTCAACGCCGAAACCTTTGCCATCAACCCCGCCGGCCGTCGGCTGCCCCCCGCCGAAGTGGCCGAGCCAGCCGATGAAGACCCCCTCGAACAGGGCGACCTGGTGCGCGGCCCCGATGGGAAGGTAGGCTTCCGCTTCACCGTTGGCACGGCGCGCATACCAGCCATCTACGACGAAATAAAAGACAACTACAACGGCCTGCTGCTGGTGCGCCAGGGCCCGAAATGGGGCGTGCTGGATAATCGGGGCAAGCTGGTGCAGCCCCTGCAATACGACTCGGTGCGCCGGGGCGGCAGCCCCTTGCTGCCCGCCGTGCGCCAGAACGGCCGCTGGGGCTACCTCGGCCCCGAAGGCCGCCGCCTCGTCGAGCCGCGCTACCTGCAGGCCGCGCCCTTTTTCGGCGGTGTAGCCCGCGTGCAGACGCCCTCGGGCTCCTTCGGCTACATCGACACCGAGGGCCGCGAGTTCTGGAGCGACACCGAGCCGGTAAGTATCAAATAACCAGCTGAAAAAGCACGGTTGAGAGTTCGAGTAGCGTTGTATATTGGTTGTTCGCTGATGCCGTGCCATGCTTCCACTTCCCGTACTCCATGTTCGCCTACGTGCCTGCTCCGAAAGCTGGACCCAGATGACGCCCGCCGCCCAGGGCCAGCACTGCGCCCGTTGCAACCGGACGGTGCTCGATTTCACCCAAAGCTCGGCAGCTGACCTAGAGGCCGCCTTCCAAGCCTCGCCCGACGGCCGGGTGTGTGGCCAGTTTCACCCCGCCCAACTGGCCCCCAATCAACCAGCCCCATTGCCGCCCCGGCCCGCCCTACGCCCAAAGCTGCGGCGGTTTCTGGTGGCGTTGGTACTGGTGTGTGGGCTGGGTTTGGGCGCGCAGGAGGCCGTGGCGCAGGTGCGGCAGAAGCTGCCGACTACGTCCCCACTGCCGCGAACTGACTGGGTTAGCCGCCCTTACGGAGACGTGGCAGAGCGCCTTCCGGTTTTCCAAGGTGGCCCGCAAAAGATGATGCAGTTTATCGGCGAAAACCTACGTTATCCGGCAGGTCTGACAGAAAGCGGACGGGTCTTCGTGCGATTTACTGTTGATGAAGCGGGCAATCAGCAGAATGTCCGAGTTGTGAAAGGCTTCCACCCAGATGCCGACGCGGAGGCTCTGCGCGTTGTCAGTATGCTGAAATCGTGGACTCCTGGCAGCCAAAGCGGCCGGCCCGTAGCGGTTGAGTACAACGTCCCCATCACCTTTAGCATGGAGTAAGATGCATAAAACACTTCTCTTGAGCCTGTTACTTCTGGTTAATTTTCGAGCTACGGCGCAAGCGCATAACAACGAGCTTCCATTCGCTGATTATTTACACCAAAATATCCGTTGGCCTGATAGCCTACCGCGCTCCATTAGCGGTAGAGTATTGGTACAATTTGAGGTAGATAAACGTGGTGAAATACGCAATCCAGCCATTGTTCAAAGCCTGCATCCGCTAGCCGACGCAGAGGCGCTACGACTGGTAAAGTTGCTGAGGGGTTATTTCACTCCGGGTAGGCGAAATGGCCGGCCGGTTTCGACATTCTTTACAATGCCGCTATCATTCATCGGGCCAGATAATGATAGCACCAAAATCCAGGGGAAGTGAGGCTTGGCTTCACTATGCCCTCACACCTCCCAGCTTCTATCCGAAAACATTCCTACTTTACCCTTTGCAAATCCCAACTCCTTAACGCCCGCCCTTATGGTTTTCACGCCCAGCCCCATGCTGCTGAAGCTGCTCTACACCCGCGGCAGCCTGCGCAACACGCCCGAGGGCGTCGCCTTCAGCATCAAAAACCGCCTCGACACGGTGCGCATCACCCGCATCGACCATGTACAGATAGACGATGTGCGGCTGGGCATCAGTGAAATTGCCATTGACCTGGGCGAGGGCGACATCCGACCGGCCGTGGTGTTCAACGCCGACAGCGCGGGCTTTACGCTGCCGGTGGGCCAGTCGGCCACGTTTTACCTGGCCACCAGCCAGCTGGCCGAGGGCCTGCACACCATCCAAGTGCAGTTCGCCTCCGACCCATTTGGCGACCTGAACGTGGAAGTGGAGGACAGCATCACCCTCACACCCGACAACCGCCCCCGCATCCCGCGCGACGCCCACGACGATTACTCCGACGAGGCCATCCGCAAGCGCCAGGAATTTGCCGAGGAGTTCTCAGGCCAGAAGTTCGAGCACCTCAAGCAGTACTCCTTCGATGCTCACGCGCTGCAGGGCAACTGCGAGCATTTCACGGGCATTGCCCAGATTCCGGTGGGCCTGGCCGGCCCCCTGCACGTAAACGGCGAGCACGCCCAGGGCGACTTCCTGATTCCGCTGGCCACGACCGAGGGCACGCTGGTGGCCAGTTACAACCGCGGCATTCAGGTGCTCAACCTCAGCGGCGGCGTGAAGTGCACGGTTATCGGCGACGCCATGCAGCGGGCCCCGGTGTTCGTGTTCGATGATGCCCGCGGGGCCCGCGACTTCGGGCGCTGGGTGGAGGAGGAAATCGGCCGCATCCGACCCCAGGCCGAAAGTACCTCCAGCATCGCCAAGCTGCAGTATATTGATACCTACCTGAGCAACAAGTTCGCCTACCTGCGCTTCAATTACAGCACCGGCGACGCGGCGGGCCAGAACATGGTGGGCCGCGCCACCTTCGCGGCCTGCTCCTGGATTCTGGAGAACTACAAGGGGGCACCCGTCCGCCATTTCTACCTCGAATCAAACTTCGCCACCGACAAAAAGGCTTCCCAGATAAACGTGATGCGCACCCGCGGCAAGCGCGTGGTGGCTGAGGCCATCATTCCGCGCAACCTGCTGCAGCAGCGCATGCGCGTCACGCCCGAGCAACTGGCCTACCACGGGCAGGTGAGCAACGTGGGCGCGTTCATGTCGGGGGCCAACAACAACGGGGCGCACTCGGCCAACGGCATCACGGCCATGTTCATTGCCACCGGCCAGGATGTGGCCAACGTGAGCGAGTCGTCAGCGGGCATTTTCTACTCCGAAATCACGCCCGAGGAAGACCTCTACATCAGCATCACCATTCCGAGCCTGATTGTGGCCACCCACGGCGGCGGCACCAGCCTGGCCACCCAAAACGAGTACTTGCGGATGCTGGGCTGCGTGGGTCGCGGCACCGTCAATAAGTTCGCCGAAATTGTGGCCGGCGTGGTGCTGGCCGGCGAGCTGAGCCTGGGCTCAGCCATCAGTAGTTCCGACTGGGTGAGCAGCCACGAGCAGTACGGCCGCAACCGCTAACCCGGTAGCAACAGTCCACCGGCTCCATACAACAGCCTCCCCCGCTTTGCAGTAGCTGCAAGCGGGGGAGGCTGTTGTATGGAGCCGGTGGACCGGCGTTTCTTACCGCTGTGCTACAGCGGATCGGCGGTTACCTTGAACTTGGAGTCGGAACGCAGGGTGAGTTCGCGGGCCACGTTGCCGCGCAGCGTTACCTCGGTGTAGAGCGTATAGCTCTGAGCTTTCAGGTACTTGTCGAGCTTGGTGTTGCTGGACTTCAGCTCGATACTTGACACCCCCATAGGCACATCATCCAGCGAAGCCAAAGGCACTTTATCGTTCTGGTCGGTGCCGATGGAAATTTTGATGCTGCGCAGGAAGTTGAAGTTTTCGGCAGCCGGATCGGTGATAGTGAGCGTGAGCTTCGTGAGGCTGACATCCTTTACCAGATCGGCGCGGGTGTTGTTGTTTTTGAAGTTTTCCTCGGAGCGCACCGGCACAGCAATCGGCGAAACGAAAGGAGGCGTAACCAGGCCACTAGCCGGAATTTTAATGTTCTGCGAATCCGAAATTTCGAAAGTCAGCAGCTCATTAATCTTCTTACAGCCTGAAAAAATCAGGAAACCCAGCAAGGGTAACAGAAACAGTATTTTTTTCATGGAAGTTGAATATTACCCGTAAATATACGGGCTGCGAATTAGCCCGGATTTCGTGTAGGCCCCCTGTTCTCAACTTGCTCAGCCAACGCTACGTCTGCGAGTCCCCCACATTGAATTCGAGAAAGTCCAGAACGTTCTTATATCTACTCAGCAGCGCAACAGCCACTAGCAGCGGCGCGAAAAACAGGAGCTTCTTCATCGGATTAGGATTCGGCAGCGCGCTGCGAAAACCATGGTCCGGAGTTTATTTTTGAGAGGTGAGAAGTAAGAAATGAGAGGTTGGACTTTCGTGCCGGCACCCAACAAAGCAGGGCCACCAGCACGAAAGTCCAACCTCTCATTTCTTACTTCTCACCTCTCAAAAAAACTACATCAGCAGCTGCTCGGGCAGGCGCATGAGGTAGTCGCCGTAGCCGCTTTTGCGCAACGGTTCGGCAATGGTGCGCAACTGGTCGGCATCGATGAAACCCTGGCGGTAGGCCACTTCTTCAATCGAGCCCACCTTCAGGCCCTGGCGCTGCTCGAGTACGCGCACGAACTCGCCAGCCTGCATCAGGCTCTCGAAGGTACCTGTATCGAGCCAAGCCGTGCCGCGGCCCAGGATGCCCACTTTCAGCTTGCCCCGACGCAGATACTCCTGGTTGACGTCGGTGATTTCGTACTCGCCGCGGGGGCTGGGCTTCAGGTCGCGGGCAATCTGCACCACGTCGTTGTCGTAGAAGTATAGGCCCGGTACGGCGTAGTTGCTCTTGGGCTTTTCCGGCTTCTCCTCGATGCTGAGGGCTTTGTTGTTGGCATCGAACTCGACTACGCCGTAGCGCTCGGGGTCGTGCACGTGGTAGGCGTATACCACACCGCCCTGGGGGTCGTTGTTGCTCTTGAGCAGCTCCTCCATGCCTTCGCCGTGGAAGATGTTGTCGCCGAGTACCAACGCTACCTTATCAGAGCCGATGAAATCGGCACCCAGTACGAAGGCCTGAGCCAGCCCGTTGGGCACTTCCTGCACCACGTACTCGAAGCGGCAGCCCAGCTTGGAACCGTCGCCGAGCAGCTTCTTGAACTGCTCCTGGTCGTGGGGCGTGGTGATAATGAGGATTTCGCGGATGCCCGCCATCATCAGAATAGACAGCGGATAGTACACCATCGGCTTGTCGTACACCGGCATCATCTGCTTGGATACGGCCAGCGTGAGCGGATGCAGTCGGGTGCCGGAACCGCCGGCGAGGATAATACCTTTCATATCTGAAGTGTTAGAGTTTTGAATGAAGAAACGTCTTGCTGAGCATATGGCGAAGCATCTCTACCGCTTCGTAAAGCAATTCCCACAAAGCGGTAGAGATGCTTCGGCAAGCTCAGCATGACGTTTTACTAGTTCCGCTCAGCAATAAAATCCGGGTGGGTCTTGAACCAGTCCAGCGTCTTCTGCAAACCTTCCTGGATCCGCACCTTCGGCTCGTAGCCGAGTAGGTTTTTGGCCTTCGAGATGTCAGCCAGCGAGTCGCGGATGTCGCCGGCGCGGTCGGGGCCGTACTCGGGCACGATGTCGGAGCCGGCTTCCTGCTTGAGGATGTTGAACAGGTCGTTGAGGGACGTGCGGTCGGCCACAGCTACGTTGTAGACCTGGTTTACCGCTTCCTTGCTGTCGACCAGCGCGGCTTTGATGTTGGCCTGCACGCAGTTCTCCACAAACGTGAAGTCGCGGGTCTGGCCCCCGTCGCCGTTCATGCGGGGCGGACGGCCCTCCAGCACGGCATCAATGAAGAGCGGAATAACGGCCGCATAGGCGCCGTTCGGGTCCTGGCGCGGGCCGAAGATGTTGAAGTAGCGCAGGCCGATGATTTCCATGCCGTAGGTCTTGCCGAACACGTCGGCGTAGAGTTCGTTGGCATACTTGGTCACGGCGTAGGGCGACAGCGGCTTGCCGATGCGGTCCTCCACCTTGGGCAGCGCCTGGTGGTCGCCGTATGTGGAGCTGGAGGCTGCGTACACGAAGCGCTTCACGCCCGCCTCCTTGGCGCCTACCAGCATGTTCACGAAGCCGCCCACGTTCACGTCGTTGCTCGTAATCGGGTCGTTGATGGAGCGCGGTACGGAACCCAGCGCGGCCTGGTGCAACACCACATCGATGCCCTTGCAGGCGTCAATGCAGGTCTGCCGGTCGCGAATGTCGCCTTCCACAACGCGCAGGGCGGGACTTTCGGCAAACAGGGCCACGTTCTTGCGGAAGCCGTTGGAGAAGTTGTCGAGTACGCGCACCTCTTTGGCGCCGTATTTCAACAGATATTCTACCAGGTTCGAGCCGATAAAGCCGGCCCCACCGGTAACGAGGAAAGCCAGGTTATCTAGCGGCCGGTCGTGAAAAGGAGTATCGTACATTCTGTTTGGAGTAATCAGCACATCATGCTGAGCTTGTCGAAGCATCTTTACCGCTTCGCTTGAATAGTAATCAAACGTCAGCGGTAAAGATGCTTCGACAAGCGTACATCAGATAAAGCATGACGTTCCTTTTACCCTGACCTAGCGGTTGTACTGCTTCTGGTAGTAATCCTGGTAAGAACCACTGGTCACGTTGTCGAGCCACTGCTGGTTTTCGAGGTACCAGTCCACGGTCAGGCCCAAGCCCTGCTCGAACGTAACGGACGGTTTCCAGCCCAGCTCGTTCATGATTTTGCTGCTGTCGATGGCATAGCGCAGGTCGTGGCCGGCACGGTCGGTTACGAACTTGATGAGTTGGCGCGAGGTCCCCTGTGGCTTACCGGTTTTCTCGTCGAGTGTGTCGCAGAGCAGGTGAATCAGCTCTAGGTTAGCCCACTCGTTCACGCCGCCGATGTTGTAGGTTTCGCCCACCGTACCCTTGTGGAACACGGCATCAATAGCGGTGGCGTGGTCCTTCACGAACAGCCAATCGCGCACGTTTTCGCCCTTGCCATACACCGGAATTGCCTCGCCGTTTTGGATGCGGTGAATAGCCAGCGGAATGAGCTTCTCGGGGAAGTGATTGGGACCGTAGTTGTTCGAGCAGTTGCTCAGCTTGATGGGCATGTGGTAGGTGTGGTGCCAAGCCCGCACGAAGTGGTCGGACGAGGCCTTGCTGGCCGAATAGGGCGAGCGGGGGTCGTAGCTGGTTTCCTCCGTGAACATGTCGGGGCCGAAGTCCAGCGAGCCGTACACCTCGTCGGTGCTCACGTGGTAGAACACCTTGCCCTCGTAGCCCAGCGGCTTCCACAGGTTTTTGGCGGCGTTCAGCAGGTGCACCGTACCCAGCACGTTGGTCTTCACGAAGGCCAGCGGGTCGGTAATGCTCCGGTCTACGTGGCTCTCAGCAGCCAGGTGAATCACGGCGTCGGGCTCCTCGCGGGCAAATAGCTCGTCCACGAAGGCCTGATCCGTAATATCGCCCTTCACCAGGCGGTAGTTGGGTGCAGTTTCGATGTCGCGCAGGTTCTCCAGGTTGCCGGCATACGTCAGCGCGTCCAGGTTCAGAATCTGATACTCCGGATACTTGTTTACGAACAGGCGCACCACGTGCGACCCAATGAAGCCGGCCCCGCCGGTGATGATGATTTTCATTTTCTTGAGCTTTTAGCTGACAGCTGTTCGCTGTTCGCTTTCTGTTGAATAGTCTGTTTGAACGTAGAGCTGTCAGCTAACAGCTATTGGCTATCAGCTAAAGACAACTGCCACTTCCAGGCGCTGGCCAGCGCTTCTTCCAGCGAGGAAGACGTTTGGAAACCCAATTCCTGCACCGACTTAGTGACGTCGGCGTAGATGGCGGGCACGTCGCCGGGACGGGGCGGGCCGATGCGGTAGTTGAGCTTAACGCCGGTGGCGCGCTCGAACGCCTGCACCACTTCCAGCACCGAGTTGCCGCGGCCGGTGCCCACGTTGAAGGTTTCCACCATGTCGCCGGTGCCGGCCAGCAGGCGCTGCACGGCTACTACGTGCGCCTTGGCCAGGTCCACCACATGCACATAGTCGCGGATGTTGGTGCCGTCGGGCGTGTCGTAGGTGTCGCCGTTGATGGTCAGCTGCTCGCGAATGCCGGCGGCCGTCTGCGTCACGTACGGAATCAGGTTCTGGGGTACGCCCAACGGCAGCTCCCCGATTTTGGCTGAGGCATGCGCGCCAATCGGGTTGAAGTAGCGTAGCAGAATGGTACGCAGCTTGTTGCCCGGTGCCGCGGCCACGTCACGCACGATATCCTCGCACATCTGCTTGGTGGCACCGTAGGGCGAACTGGCTATTTTGGTAGGCGTCTGCTCGGTTACCGGCAACGCGTCGGGAATACCGTACACGGTGCACGACGACGAAAACACCAGCGCCTCCACTCCGAACTCGCGCATCACCGTCAGCAGCGTCAGCAACGAGCCGACGTTGTTCTGGTAGTACTCCAGCGGCTTTTCCAGCGACTCGCCCACGGCCTTGTAAGCCGCGAAGTGAATGACGCCGCGCAGGCTTCCTTCCTCGGCAAACACAGCCCGTAGCGCCTCGGCGTCGTTGCAGTCGATGCGGTGCAATGGCACTTTCACCCCCAGAATCTCCTCCACGCCCCACAGCGCCGACTCCTGAGAATTAGCGAAGTTGTCGATGATGACTGGCTGAAAACCGGCCTCGTAGAGTTCAACCACCGCGTGCGAGCCAATGTAGCCCGCCCCGCCCGTTACCAGTATTTTCGTTCGATTCATTTCTGTTGGCATTTGTCATGCTGAGCCTGTCGAAGCATCTCTACCGCTGGCTAACTTCTTTGATTAGCACTGCAGTAGAGATGCTTTGACAAGCTCAGCATGACGTTGTGTTCATTCAACAAATCAACCAATTTACAGGCTCCAGTATTGCATTTCCTGCACCTTGCCACGGAACAGGCCCTTGATGTCGACTAACACGGCGTCGTCCGACGTGATGGACTGGAAGTAGGCTTCGTCGTGCTCGGTGTAAGGCTGGTGGCTCACGGCCACTACTACGGCGTCGTAGTCGGAGCGTACGTCGGCGGCGGGCGTCAGGCGGAAGCCGTACTCGTGGAACAGCTCCTCGGAATCGGCGTGAGGGTCCACGATGTCCACGTTCACCGAGAAGTTCTTCAGCTCCTGAATCACGTCGGCCACTTTGGAGTTGCGGATGTCTTCCACGTTTTCCTTGAAGGTCGCACCCATCACCAGCACCCGGCTTTTGGCTACGTCCTTGCCCTTTTTGATGATCATCTGCACCGTTTTCCGGGCGATGTAGGCGCCCATGTTGTCGTTGGTGGTCCGGCCGCTCAGAATCACCTTGGCATCGTAGCCCAGCTCCTTGGCTTTATAGGTGAGGTAGTAAGGGTCGACGCCGATGCAGTGGCCGCCCACCAGGCCGGGCGAAAACTTGAGGAAGTTCCACTTGGTACCGGCGGCTTCCAGCACTTCGTAGGTGTTGATGTTCATGCGGTCGAAAATCATCGACAGCTCGTTCATCAGCGCAATATTCACGTCGCGCTGGGTGTTTTCGATGATTTTGGCGGCCTCGGCTACCTTGATGCTGCTGGCCCGATGTACGCCGGCCTTCACCACCAGCTCATAGGTTTTGGCAATGTCCTCCAGCGACTCGGCGTCGCAGCCAGCCACCACCTTCACGATGCTGCTCAGCGTGTGCTCTTTGTCGCCGGGATTGATGCGCTCGGGCGAGTAGCCCACCTTAAAGTCGCCGTTGGCGAAGCTCAGGCCCGAGTGTTTTTCCATCACCGGAATGCAGTCGTCCTCGGTGCAACCGGGGTACACGGTGCTTTCGAACACTACGTAGTCGCCCTTCTTGAGCACCTTGCCTACCGAAGCCGAGGCGCCGAGCAGTGGCCGCAGGTCGGGCTGGGCGTGCTCGTCGATGGGCGTGGGCACGGCCACGATGAAGAACGTGGCCTCGCGCAGTACGTCGAGCGAGTCGGTGAACTTAATGTCGCAGCCGTCGAAGTCGGCGGCTACCAGCTCGCCGCTCGGGTCTACGTGGTTGCGCATCATCTCCACCCGCTTGGCATTGATATCGAAGCCGATAACCTCAATTTTGCGGGCAAACTCGAGGGCAATGGGCAGGCCCACGTATCCGAGGCCGATAACGGCCAGCTTGGCCTGCTTATTAACTAGTTGGTCGTACACGCTATAGGGTCTTGAGGTCGTTGGGTCTGGAATGACGGACTGTCTGTTTTTCAGTAAACGGACGCTAGCTGCTGAGGAGCGAAACGTGGCCGTTGGCAAGCTGGTATTGTTGGCGGCTTTCGGGGCAGGTGGCCCGGCCGGCGGCATCAAAGGCCAGCCGATGGCCGTGGGCGCTCATCCAGCCTTGGGGCCGGGCCGGGTTGCCGTACACCAAGGCATAGGGCAGTACGTCGCGGGTTACCACCGAGCCAGCACCTACAAAGGAGTACTCGCCCAGCGTAACGCCACACACCACGGTGCTGTTGGCTCCGATGCTCACGCCCTGCCCGAGGCGCGTGGGCAGGTAGTGGTCATCACCCCGGCGGGGCACCGCAGCACGGGGGTTGCGCACGTTGGTAAACACCACGGAAGGACCTATAAACACGTCGTCGGCGCACTCTACGCCGGCGTAGAGGCTCACGTTGTTCTGCACCTTTACGTTATGACCCAAGCTCACGCCATCGGCTACGAAAACGTTCTGGCCCAGGTTGCAACCTTCGCCCAGCACTGCCCCGGCGCTTATGTGGCAAAAGTGCCAGATACGGCATCCCGCCCCAATCCGGCACCCCTCGTCGATGACGGCGGTTGGGTGGGCGTAATAGGCGGGTAGCGTTTCGGTCATACGGGCAGGCGGAGCCGGCAATAATTGAGCCGGCAAAGGTAAGGTTTTGAGCGGGGAAGTTTTCTACCTTAAAAACCTAAGCAGTTTGCAGCTCAGCGGGTCAGGCACTGGAAGCAGGTGTCCAAAGCGCCGCTTCAGGCCACAGCTGCTCAACTTTCTAGCTGGCAACCGTCCCCGTCCAGGTGGCCCGCACCAGGCGGGGCCGGCCAAAAATATCCTCGTAGCTCTCCACAGCTGCGTAGCCCAGCCCGCGCAACAGCTCCACTGTCTCGGTGGCAAACTGCTCATTGATTTCAAAGTACAGCACCCCACCCGCCGCCAGCAGCTCCCGACCCAACTCGGCAATGCGGCGGTAGAATAACAGCGGGTCGTGGTCGGGCACGAACAGGGCGGTGGCGGGCTCGTAGGTCAGCACGTTGGGCCGCATCAGGGGCCGCTCGTTTTCCAGCACGTAGGGCGGGTTGCTCACCAAGACATCCAGCGGCGCATCCAACCGAGGCACGGCGGCCAGAATATCTACTTGCTGAAAGTCCACTGCCACACCGCACCGCACCGCATTGCGCCGGGCCACCTCCAGGGCTTCGGCCGATACATCGACGGCCGTGAACCGGGCGCCGGGTAAGCGGGCAGCTAGGGCCAGCGGGATGCAACCCGAGCCGGTGCCCACGTCCAGCACCCGTAGCCCAGCGCGGCCGCGCTGCTCGCGGGCTATCAACTCTACTAACTCCTCGGTTTCGGGGCGCGGAATGAGGGTGGCGGGCGTTACGTTTAGCTCCAGGCCGGCAAAGTGCGCCGTGCCCAGCACGTATTGCAGCGGCTCGTGGCGCAGCAGCCGCGCCTGCATAGCGGGCAGCGTGTCCAGTCGGGCATCTTCCCCGAGTGGCTCATCGGCATGCATGCGGCGCTGCAGGGGTGTGAGGCCGAGCAGGTGTTCGAGGAGCTGGGCCGCCACAGCCTCGGCTTCCAGGGGTTCGTAAATTGCCTGCAGGGCGGTGCGGAGGTCGACGGTGAGCTGGCGGAGCGTAGGCATAGGACAAAAGTACGGCCTCTGCCCCGACCGCCGGCCCCATTTAGACCGGCCGCGTATCTTCACCCGCCCACCCCCTTTCTCCTGCCCCACCTGCCTATGTTCGCGCCCACCCCCGATTTCGATCTGCTGATGATGCGCCGCGCCCTCGACTTGGCCCGGCTCGGCATCGGCTTTGCCCGGCCCAACCCGTTGGTGGGCTGCGTTGTCACCCACGATGGCCGCATCATCGGGGAGGGCTGGCACCGGCAGTATGGTGGCCCCCACGCCGAGGTAAACGCCATAAACAGCGTTACGGAACCGGAGCTGCTGCCCCGCAGCCGGGTGTACGTTACGCTGGAGCCCTGCGCCCACCACGGCAAAACCCCACCCTGCGCCGACTTACTCATCGAGAAGCGGGTAGCTGAAGTTGTTATCTGCAACGCCGACCCCAACCCGCTGGTGGCCGGCCGGGGCATTGCCAAGCTACGCGAGGCCGGCATCAAGGTAGAAACTGGCGTGCTGGAAGCGGAAGGCCGCTGGCTGAATCGGCGCTTCTTCACGGCCCAGGAGCAGCAACGGCCCTATGTGGTGCTCAAGTGGGCCGAAACTGCCGACGGCTACCTGGCCGGTCCCTACTACCAGTCGGTGGCCATTAGCGGCGAACAGAGCCGGGTGGCGGTGCACCAGTGGCGGGCCGAGGAGCAGGCCATTTTGGTGGGCACCCGCACGGCCCTGCACGACAACCCCCGCCTGAATGTGCGCGAGTGGCCCGGCCAGAACCCGCTCCGCCTGGTTATCGACAAAAACCTGAGCCTCCCGCCTACCCACCACCTCTTCGACGGCGGGCAGCCCACGCTGGTGTTCACCTACCGCGAGCGGGCCAGCCGCCCCCACGTCGAGTACGTGGTGCTTTCGGAAGCAGAAGACCTGTTTCCGCAGATGCTGCGCCAGCTTCACCAGCGGCAGGTGCAATCGGTGCTGGTGGAGGGAGGCACCACGGTGCTCAACTCGCTGCTCAAAGACGGGCTCTGGGATGAAGCCCGCGTTATTCGGGCTCCCAAGCGGCTGGGCGGCGGCGTGCCCGCGCCCAAGCTGGGCTTGTGCGGTCTGCACGAGCAGTTCCGGCTGGGGGAGGATGATGTGTTTGTGTTTTTGCGAACCGTTGGTTAGCTGATAGCCGTAGGGGCAGGGCTTGTCCCTGCCCGACGTGGGCTCAACTTCAACGATAATCGTTCAACGGAGGGCGGGGACAAGCCCCGCCCCTACATCGTTCTTGACCTGCCAATACTCAACCTATAACGCTAGTAGCCCCTGCCGGCCCTCCTCCTTGAGAGGAGAAGAGCCGGCAGGGGCTTTGCTTGTTGAACGAAAGCTAACAGCTAAAAGCCATCAGCCAACGGGTCAAAAACTATGCGTTGTCGTGCGCTTCGGCCGAAGCGGGAGCCGAGGTGTGAACCTCCGAAGCAACTACGTCGCCGGCTACTACCGACACGAACGAACGGTCTTTGCGGCCCTTGCGGAATTGCACCGTGCCGTCGATCATAGCGAACAGGGTGTGGTCCTTGCCCATGCCCACGTTCTGGCCGGGGTGGTGCTTGGTGCCGCGCTGACGCACGATGATGTTGCCGGAAATGATAGACTGACCACCGAAGATCTTAACGCCCAAGCGCTTGGATTCCGATTCGCGGCCGTTGTTGGAGCTACCTACGCCTTTCTTATGTGCCATTTTATTTTAAGCTGTTAGCTGATAGCGGTTAGCTATTAGCTAATGTTATGGTGGAAAGCCCGGTTCGGAACAAACGGAAAGCTAACAGCTAAGGGCTATCAGCTAACAGCTTGTTCAACTAGCCGATGCTGTTGATCATTACTTTGGTGAACTGCTGACGGTGGCCGTTCAGCTTCTTGTAGCCCTTACGGCGCTTCTTCTTGAATACGAGCACCTTATCGCCCTTTACGTGGGCGAGGATGGTGCCGGTTACGGTCACGTCCAGCAGCGGCGAGCCGATGGTGAGGGTTCCGTTATCATCGGTCAGCAGGGCTTTGCCCAGCTGCACCTCGTCGCCAACGTTGCCAGCCAAACGGTGGGCGTATACAAATTTATTGGCTTCGACCTTGGTCTGCTTACCGGCTATGTTGACAATTGCGTACATCGGCGTCTAGGTGTTTCTGAAAATTGGAAGGCAAAAGTACCCGTAACGTTTCATATATCCAAACTCTAACTGACTAAATAGCAGAGCGCCTATCCAAACAGCCGCTAAACGCACTTATCCAAGGAACGCGCTGACGGGTACGCGAATAACACTCTGTGGATAACTATCATTGTCCACAGGGTAAATGTGGATAACTATTTTCGTTTTTATCCCTCTCTGCCTATCAAAAACCCTGGTTTGGGCCTTTTTACCTCTTCATTGCTCCAGCAGCTCCGGTTCGGAGCAAGGCCGCAACCGGCCAGCAACGGGGCAGGCAGAAAATATTAGCGCGGGGTCGCCTTTCCCAAAGTGGTGGGCTATCTTTGGTTTTGAGCCGCGCTGAAAAGCCGCCAAACATTGCTTCCGAGTCCGAGTTAGCCAAGTGCGGCCTTCCCCGCACTGCTATTTTCCGCCTTTCACCCCGTCTGCATGGAACCCCTACTCACCGAAAACCCCAACCGTTTCGTTCTTTTCCCGATTCAGCACGACGACGTGTGGCAGTTCTACAAGAAGGCGGAGGCCTCCTTCTGGACGGCCGAGGAAATTGATCTGAGCCAGGACCAGAAAGACTGGGACAACCTCAATGATGGCGAGCGGCACTTCATCTCGCACGTGCTGGCCTTCTTCGCGGCCTCCGACGGCATCGTGAACGAGAACCTGGCCATCAACTTCATGCAGGAGGTGCAGATGGCCGAGGCCCGCTGCTTCTACGGCTTCCAGGTGATGATGGAAAACATCCACAGCGAAACCTACTCGCTGCTGATTGATACCTACATCAAAGACCCTAAGCAGAAGGACTACCTGTTCAACGCCCTCGAAACGGTACCCTGCGTGAAGAAAAAGGGCGACTGGGCCATCAAGTGGATCAACTCGGAGAACTTTACCGAGCGCCTGATTGCCTTTGCCGCCGTGGAGGGCATCTTCTTCTCGGGCTCGTTCTGCTCCATTTTCTGGCTGAAAAAGCGGGGCCTGATGCCCGGCCTCACGTTCAGCAACGAGCTGATTTCGCGCGACGAGGGCCTGCACTGCGACTTCGCCTGCCTGCTCTACAAGGACCACCTGCAGAACAAGCTGCCCGAGGCCCGCGTGCAGGAAATCATCCGCGACGCGGTGCAGATTGAGCAGGAGTTCGTGACCGACGCGCTGCCCGTAAACCTGATTGGCATGAACGCCAAGAGCATGAACCAGTACATCGAGTTCGTGGCCGACCGCCTGCTCGAATCGTTGGGCTACAGCCGCATCTACAACGCCACCAACCCCTTCGATTTCATGGAAATGATTTCGCTGCAGGGCAAAACCAACTTCTTCGAGAAGCGCGTGGCCGAGTACCAGAAGGCCGGCGTGATGAGCGAGCGGACCGAAAACGCCTTCTCGCTCGACGAGGATTTTTAAGCTGCCGACAACCGCTCTCAATTGCAACGGCTCTCAACCACACGGTTGGGGGCCGTTGTGGCGTTGAGGAAATTCAGTAGTATTGCTTTAGGGCTCCACGTGTGTTCAGGTGGTTTCAATCTGGTTTCGACTTACAGAAAAGCAAGATGAAAAAGGTGATTATGTTGGCTATTACGCTCCTGCTGAGTACGGGAGCCATATTGGCGCAAAGCAGTTTCAGCGCGTTGAAGACCCGTGCCGGAGACGCGTATTCGGCTAAGAGTTACGCAGAATCGGGGAAGCTTTACGACCAGGCATTTGCCCAGCGTCCGGCCCAGTCCAGCGCCACCGATTTCTACAACGCGGCCTGCAGCTGGGCCCAGGCCGGCAACGCTACCAAAGCCTTCCAGTACCTCGACCGCGCCACGGGGGCGGGCTGGGAAAACGTGGCCCATGCCAAGCAGGATGGCGACCTGATGAGCCTGCACGCCGACAAACGCTGGCAGCCCATGCTGAGCAAGCTGGAAGCCGCCGTGGCCAGAATAGAAGCCAGCTACGACCAACCGCTAAAAAAGGAGCTCGATGCCATCTATGCCTCCGACCAGGGCAGCCGCCAGGGGTATGAAGCCATTGCGAAGCAGTATGGGACTGATTCGCCCGAAATGCGGGCACTGTGGAAGCAGATGCAACTTACCGATTCGCTTAATCTGCGGAAAATAACGGCGCTAATCGATTCGCGGGGCTGGCCTACGAAGGCCCAAGTGGGCGGTATGGGCACTCAAACGGTGTTTCTGGTAGTGCAGCACTCCAACCTGCCTACCATGCAGAAATACTTCCCGATGGCCCAGCAGGCGGCGGCGCGGGGCGACCTGGCCAAATCGGCGTTGGCCCTGATGCAGGACCGACTGCTGATGTGGCAGGGCAAACCCCAGATGTATGGCAGCCAGCTTACCCAGGATAACAAGACCAACAAAATGGTCTTTCATCCCATTGAAGATGAGGCCCACGTAGATGAGCGGCGGGCGGCCATCGGCATGGAGCCGCTGGCCAGCTACGCCAAGCGCTTCGGACTCGATTATAGCGTACCGAAAAAATAAAGCTTCGCGTGGCAAGGGCCGCTTTTAACCCTGAGCAAGCCCTACCTTTCGAACCGGAGCGTAGGGCTTTTCGCTGGGTTACCATTGCCTTCAACCCCGTATCAAGCCGCATGCGCAACTCCCTCGAACCCCGCAACCAGTGGCCCCTGCCGGGCCGAGTTGACCCCAGCCTGTCGCCCTGCGCCTTCTGCCGCCGCCGGCTGCGCATCAATGGCCGGCCCGTTTTCCAGTCCTGCTCCTGTAAAGCCTTCGGGCCTGGCGTAACCGTGGGCGCGTTGGTGGCCGGGGTACTGCTGGTGCTAGCCGGTGCCGTGTGGCGAGGCCGATAGGGCGGCCTCTTTCCTTATGGGGCGCCGGTTGGGCTTTGTGAAGTCCTGACTACTTGTTGGCCCACGCGAAAGCCCGCATTTTCCGCGCTCCAAGCGCCGGAGGATGCGGGCTTTCGCGTGGGCTGGATTTGGTTTGACCATTTCACCATACTGCTTATCTGTCAATCTGCCAACTACAGAATTACGCGCCTGACTAAAATATATAGTAAAAGCTGAACGTCAAAAACCGGCTGAACTGCACCGCTTTAGGGGTATGTGGAAAACTTCTGAAAAGAAGGTTTGTCCTAGCCGACAGATAGGAATATCTTCCGGTATCAATGCCTGCGTCCGAATGCTTCGCCGGGCTTGACTAAACCAGACTCCGCGCTTCGGCTAACTGCCAACTGCAATTGGCCGGCGCCTACTTCTACTCTATTATCACCTCAACCAGTACGCTTATGTTGGTACTCAAGCGCGACGGCCGCCGCGAATCCGTGAAGTTCGACAAGGTTACGGCCCGCATCGAAAAGCTCTGCTACGGCCTAAACATGAACTTCGTGTCGCCGATTGAGGTGGCCAAAAAGGTGATTGACGGCATCTACGACGGCGTAACCACCGTGGAGCTCGACAACCTGGCCGCCGAAACCGCCGCCTCGCTCACCACCAAGCACCCCGACTACGCCATTCTGGCCGCCCGCATTGCCGTGAGCAACCTGCACAAGGTGACCAGCAAGTCGTTCAGCAGCACCATGAAGCGGCTGCACACCTACGAGGACCCCAAAACGGGCGACAATGCCTCGCTGGTAGCCCAGGACGTGTGGGACATCGTGCATGCCAACGCGGCGACGCTCGATTCGGCCATCATTTATGACCGCGACTACAACTACGACTACTTCGGCTTTAAAACGCTGGAGCGCTCTTACTTGCTGCGGCTCGATGGCAAGGTGGTGGAGCGGCCCCAGCACATGCTGATGCGCGTGGCCGTGGGTATTCATAAAGAAGACATTGCCGCCGCCATTGAGACCTACGAGCTGATGAGCGAGCGGTGGTTTACCCACGCCACGCCCACGCTCTTCAACGCCGGCACGCCCAAGCCCCAGCTTAGCTCCTGCTTCCTGCTCACGATGAAGGACGACTCCATCGACGGCATTTACGACACGCTGAAGAACTGCGCCCTGATTTCGCAGAGCGCCGGCGGCATCGGGCTGGCCGTGCACAACGTGCGCGCCACCGGCACCTACATCAAGGGCACCAACGGCACCTCCAACGGCCTCGTGCCCATGCTGAAGGTGTTCAACGACACGGCCCGCTACGTGGACCAGGGCGGCGGCAAGCGCAAGGGCGCTTTCGCCATTTACCTGGAGCCCTGGCACGCCGACATCTTCGACTTCCTCGACCTGAAAAAGAACCACGGCAAGGAGGAGATGCGCGCCCGCGACCTGTTTTTTGCCCTCTGGACGCCCGATTTGTTCATGAAGCGCGTGGAAGCCAACGGCGACTGGACGCTCATGTGCCCCCACGAGTGCCCGGGCCTCGACACCAGCCACGGCGCCGAGTTCGAGAAGCTCTACCTCAAGTATGAGCGCGAAGGCAAGGGCCGCAAAACCATTAAGGCCCAGGAACTGTGGTTCGCCATTCTGGAAAGTCAGACCGAGACCGGTACGCCCTACATGCTGTTCAAGGACGCCGCCAACGGCAAGAGCAACCAAAAAAACCTCGGTACCATCAAGAGCTCCAACCTCTGCACCGAGATTATGGAGTACACCGACGAGAACGAAATTGCGGTCTGCAACCTCGCCTCGCTGGCCCTGCCCCGCTACGTGCGCCCCGACGAGGCCGGCAACCTGTTCTTCGACCACCAGAAGCTCTACGACGTTACCTACCACGCCACGCTGAACCTGAACAAGGTTATCGATATCAACTACTACCCCGTTATCGAGGCCGAGCGCAGCAACCGCCGCCACCGCCCCATCGGGCTGGGCGTGCAGGGGCTGGCCGATACGTTCATTGCCCTGCGCATGCCCTTCGAGAGCGACGAAGCCAGTGGCCTGAACAAGGACATCTTCGAGACGCTGTACTTCGCGGCCATGACGGCCTCCAAGGACCTGGCCCAGCGCGACGGCCACTACGAAACCTTCCCCGGCTCGCCCCTGAGCGAGGGCAAGTTCCAGTTCGACCTCTGGGGCGTAACGCCCGACTCGGGCCGCTGGGACTGGGACACGCTGCGGGCGCAGGTAATGGAGCACGGCGCGCGCAACTCGCTGCTGGTGGCCCCCATGCCCACGGCCAGCACCGCCCAGATTCTGGGCAACAACGAGTCGTTTGAGCCCTACACGAGCAACATTTACGTGCGCCGGGTGCTCAGCGGCGAGTTCATGGTGGTCAACAAGCACCTGCTCAAGGACCTCATCAAGCTCGGCCTCTGGAACGAGCAGATGAAGACGGCCATCATTGCCGCCAACGGCTCGGTGCAGGACATTCCGAGCATCCCGCAGAACATCAAGGACCTGTACAAAACAGTGTGGGAGATTTCCCAGCGCCGCATCATCGACATGTCGGCCGACCGGGGCGCGTACATCTGCCAGAGCCAGAGCCTGAACCTGCACGTGCTGAACGTGAACTTCGGCAAGCTCACGAGCATGCATTTTCATTCTTGGAAGAAGGGCCTGAAAACGGGCATGTACTACCTGCGCACCAAAGCCGCCGCCGACGCCATCAAGTTCACGGTGCAGAAGCAGGCCGCCGAAACCCTGGAGCCGCTCAACGCCGTGGCCCAGAACGCCTCCGATATGGCCTGCTCGCTCGACGACCCGGAAGGCTGCGAGGCCTGCGGTTCGTAGATATTAATTTTAAGGGCGGCTTGTAATGAGCCGCCCTTATTTCTTTACAATCAATATTGAATAATCGATGAATGTACTTTTTTTAGTTGGAAATGGATTCAATTACATGATTGAGGATATTATTAGAAAATTTCCGAATCATGGCTTGACTCCTGATGAAGTAGTAACAAAAAGAGAAACGGCTGATAGTATCAGAGCCATTACTGGTTTATGGAAAAAGTTTGATGATGCGTTTGCAGATTTTTACCGGCAATTTGATGAGAAGGGAATAAAAATATCTCACGAAGAATTGATTAGACTCATTTATACAGTCATAAATCTATTCTCAAGCATGGACGGATTCGAAAAAATACTTCCTAAAAGTGACATCGTTAAACTCAATTCGGTATTTGATGGTTTTCTATTAAATAAGATAAGAGAAATTGCAAAAGAGTTTCAGGACCATCAAGATAGTGCAGCATATGGAAATATGAGAAATTATTTTCCAACATTCTCCAACCAATTGGAAGATATGATTAAAGGAAAAAATTTCTCTAAATTTACTATGTTCACAACAAATTATGACGGAGTTTTAGACACCTTGACCACTAAGATTCCAAAGGGATTTATGTTTACTGATGGCTTTGCAACTTCAGCTCCTTATCCTGGTCTGTTAGATATGGTCCCTGAATACGTATATGGCAATTCTCTTGTACTGGCGCATCTACATGGTTCATATAGATTCACCAAGGCATTTGGAAAGACATATAAAACCAGAGCTAATATTGAGAATAATGAGCCAGTTATGGTATTTAATAATCCTAACATGAAGGAGGAAATCGTCCGCAACGATAACACTCTTTCTGAATACTATGATTTTCTAAAAAAGTGCTTATCCGATTACGACCATCTAGTGATACTAGGAAATTCAATGGAAGCAGAGCCGCATATAAAGAAATTAATAAACAAACACTTTAGAAGAAAGGGCACATCGATAACAGTATGCTCTAGAAATCCCAATGCTATTAAAGCGGAGATAGAGCCCTTCTACATAGGAGGAAAGATATATGAAGAAACAACAAGAGGAGTAGAGACGGAG
>NZ_JABKAU010000032.1 GCF_013377885.1 Hymenobacter lapidiphilus | reverse complement strand
GCAATAGAACTACGGCCCCGGCAAATCAAAGGTGGGTTTCTAGTATAAAACTGCTGCAACCCGCCCCAACCCACTACTTTTGCGACGGCCGGTGTCCTGGTTACACCCTTTGCATTGTCTAGGGCTGCCTCTCCGCGCCGGCTACTACTTCTTCCTTTTGACTTCCCTCCTAAAAATCCTGCTGCTTCCCTTCAGCTGGCTCTATGCGGCCGTGCTGGCGATGCGCAACTGGCTCTACGACCGGGGCTGGAAACCCAGCACGGCCTTTCCCGAGGTACCGGTGCTCAGTGTGGGCAACCTGCGGGTAGGAGGCACCGGCAAAACGCCCCACGTGGCCTGGTTGGTGGCCTGGCTGCAGGCCCGCGGGCAGCGGCCGGCGCTGCTCAGCCGGGGTTACGGCCGTCGTACCCGTGGCTACCGGCTCGCCACGGCTGCCGATTCGGCCGCTACGGTTGGCGACGAGCCCTGGCAGCAGTTTGGGCAGTTTGGCGGGGTGGTGCCGGTAGTGGTGAGCGAAGACCGGGTAGCTGGCATCCGGCGGCTGCTGGCCGAAGTGCCCGCCCTGACGGCCGTGGTGCTCGACGATGCCTACCAGCACCGCCGGGTACGGCCGGCCGTAAATATCCTGCTGACTGAGCAGCAGCGGCCGTTTTATAGGGATGAAGTGCTGCCGGCCGGCCGCTTGCGCGAGAGCCGGGTCGGGGCCGCCCGCGCCGATGCGGTTATCATCACCAAGTGCGCCCCCGACCTGACCGTAATTGCTCAGGCCGGCATCACCCAGCAGGTGCGCCGCTATGCCCGGCCCGAGGTGCCAGTGCTGTTTTCTGCCTACGATTATGGCGCGCCAGTGCCCGTGCCGGGTACGGCGGCCGGCCGGATGACCGCGCCGATGAGTGGGGCTGAGGTGGTCTTGCTGACTGGTATTGCCCAGCCCGGCCCGCTGCTGGCGCACCTCGCAGCGGCCGGATACCGCGTAGCCCACCACGCCCGCTTCGCCGACCACCACGCTTTTACGCCCGCCGAAATTGCGGCCCTGGCTGCGCAATGCCAGCCGGGCCAGTGCGTTCTGACCACCCAGAAGGATGCGGCCCGCCTGCAGGAGCCCGCGCTGGCGGCAAGTGTGGCCGATTTGCCCGTATTTTACATTCCGATTACCGTCCGGTTCCTGGCCGACGGGGAGGCCCGGCTGGTCGCCCTGCTTGCCCCGTACTTTCCGCTTCCCGCCGTTGGCTGATTTTCCGTTGCTTTTCATCCGTAACTTCTCGCTGCGCCTGCTGCTGCTGGCCGGCCTGCTGGGGCTGGGCCTGCTGCGCCCCTGGGCCGGCCACGCCCAAATTCTCGACGACTCGACCCGCAACCGCTATGGCGCCCGCACCACCTTCATTTTGAAGGAGCGCGACCTGCTGCAAGGCGATACCGTGGGCCGGATGGTGGACTCGACGCTTACGCGCCTGCCCCAGCAGCGCTACTGGACCCACGATACCACGTTTCAGCAGACGCTGGGCTACTTTGGGGCGGCCTCGCGGCCGCTACTCTGGGAGGCCAACCGCCAGCTGGGCGCCCGTCTGGGCCGTACCGTTTTCGACCAGTATGCCCGCGGTCCCGAAGATGTAAACTACTACGATACGAAGTCGCCCTACACGTTTTTTCGCTTTTTCCAGGGCAACCCCTACGAGCAGGTATTCGAGCTGGGCTACGCCCGCAGCCTCAAAAAGCGCTTCAATGTGGGCTTCAACTACGAGCGTTTTGGGGCCAACAAGGCCATTGCGGTCAGCAACACCAAAACCGGTCAGGTCGAGCACAACAACTTCGTGTTCTTTGCCCGCTACCAGTCGCTCAACAACCGCTACCACGCTATGGGCCACTTCAGTACGGCCCGCCACACGCTGGCCGAGCAGGGCGGCATCCGGCCCCAGCCCTACCAACTGGATACGCTGGCTAACCAGCTGGATACGCTGACCAATGGAAGGGTGTATCCTGACCTGAAACTGCTTTTTGGATTCCAGCGGGAGGTAGTGAACCTGACCAACGCCAAAAACCGCGACTCCCGCGACCGGGTGCGGCTGCTGCACAGCTATCAGCTGCTGGGCCGGGGCCTCACGGCGTACCACCTCTTCAACTTCAGCCGGCAGCTCAACCGGTACACCGACGAGCAGCCGGCCCCTGGCGGCGTGCGCAACCCGTTCTACCCGATAAACCGGCTCAGTTCGGCCGCCACCGACGACCGGGCTGAGTTTCGCCAGTTCGAGAATACGGTAGGCGTGATGGGGCAGAGCCAGCAGGTAAACTACCGCCTGTACGGCCGCTACCGTATGTATTCGCTCGAAACACGCTCGGCCTACGAGGCACCGCCGGTGGTGCGCGAGGCGCTACCTACAGTCGATGGCCCCAGCCAGCTGTTTGCGGGCGGCACGGCGGCGTTCCAGTACCGGCAGTTCGCCATCGAAACGGCCGGTGAAATCAAGCCCGATCTGAAAGACGCGGCGCAGACGGAATATTGGCTTAGCGGCCGGGCCCGACTGGGCTTTTTGAGTGGGGAGGTGCTGCTGACCAGTGTGGCCCCCACGCTCACGGAGCAGCAGTTCTCGGGCAATCACTTTGCCTGGAACACCAACTTTAAAAACGTGAATGTACAGCAGCTGCGGGTGCGGGCTGCCCGGCAACTGGGCCGGCACTTCGTGGAAGCCGTGGGCACGGGAGCCAATGTCAGCAACTACATCTACTACTCCGTCGACCCGATTTCCCAGACGGACCAGGTACATATGGATGGCCCCCGGCAGACAGTCGATTCCAGTCATTTTCAAATTGGCTCTCTCATGGGGCACTACCGGGGTAGCGTGGGGCACTTGTTCTTCGAGACGCAGGCGACCTTTACGGCCGGGGCCAGCTCCGACAACCCGGCGCTGCGGATTCCGGCCGTGGTGGGCGAGGCGCGGGTGTACTACCAGGGCTATCTGTTCAAAAAAGCGCTGTTCGGGCAGGTGGGCGTGCAGGGCTACTACCAGTCGCGCTGGAAGGCCTACGACTACAGCCCCAGCACCCAGCAGTTTTTCGTGCAGGACCACTTCACCATCCGCAGCGTGCCGGTGGCCGATGTGTTCCTGAATGCCGACATTAAAACGGTGGGCGTGTTCCTGAAAATGGCCTACATCAATCAGTTTCTGCCCCCAAACGGCTATTTCGCCGCGCCCTACTATTCCGCCCTGCCCCGCCGCTTCCAGTTCGGCCTGCGCTGGCAGTTCTTCAATTAGGGCTGAACAAGGCCTTACTATCCTGACGAAGGCTCTCCTTCGTTCCACCAGCACCCATGAAAGAGAAAACCATCCTCAAGCTGAAGCTCAACACCGACCCGCGGTGGGTGGACATTGCCAGCAAAAACCTCGAAGATATTCTGGTTGACCACGCGTACTGCGAGCAGAAAGCGGCCAGCACCGGCATTTCGCTCATCCTCAAATACCCCGAGAAGACCAGGCTGGTAGAGGAGCTGACGGCGCTGGTGGCCGAGGAGTGGGAGCACTTTGGCCGGGTGATGCAGGAGCTGCGCCAGCGCGGCTTCGCGCTGGGCCGCCCGCGCCGCGACGAGTACGTGGTGGCGCTATTGGCTCATGTGCGCAAGGGTGGCCCCCGCGAGCGGCAGCTCATGGACCAGCTGCTGGTGAGTGCGCTCATTGAGGCCCGCAGCTGCGAGCGGTTCAAACTGCTCTGGAAACACATTCCCGACCCCGGCCTGAGCCAGTTTTACTACGAGCTGATGGCCTCCGAAGCCGGCCACTTTGTGAGCTACGTGGAGCTGGCCAAGGAATACGCCGACCCGCAGGAGGTGGACGTGCGCTTCCAGGAGCTGCTGCGCATCGAAGGCGACATTGTAACCAGCCTGCCCGTTCGCGACGACCGGATGCATTGAGTGGGTTGCGGGTTGTCAGTCGTTAGCTTCTGTCAATGGCTGATAACCAGCTGCTGATCGTCGATTAGCCGAGCCAAAAACATGGTTGGAGTAAAAAACTTGCCTTCCGTTCGGGGTCTTCGTAGCTTAGGCCCCAACCATTTAGCTAGTTTGCTGCTCTGCCCAATTCCTTATGAAGAATCTGCTATTCTTTGCGTTGCTACTGGCGTTACCCTTCACCGGCCGCGCACAAGCTGCGGCCGGCTCTCAGCTTAACTTTTGCGGCGTTAACCTGCCCCTGGAAAACGGCTATACCGCCGTTTCAAGCTCCGAAGTAACCGGCCCGGCCTACCAGCTGGCGTGGGTGTACCTCGATTACAGCGTGATGCGTACCTACCCGCCCGAGCATGTGCGGGTGGCGAAGAAAAAGCAGAAAAACGTGGAGGTAACACCCTTTACCTGCACGCTGCTCGACGGCCCGCCGGCCCAGGGCACGCGCCTGGCGTACGCCACCGAAACGGGCGGCATGGCCTACCAGTACATCGTGTTCGGCATAGCTAAAGGCCAGCCCGTGCTGGTCGACCTCACGCTGCCTTTGGACCCCGAAAAAACCGACGACCTGCCCGCTCTCGTGCAGCAGTTTATGCGGCTGGAGAAGTAAGGAGGCTACTGCTGCCAGATTCCGGGAAATCAGCACCTTGTTAAGGTTTCAACACCCGGCTAAAGCAAAGGGGCACGGACTGCAGTCCGTGCCCCTTTGCTTTAGCCGGGTGTTCTCGTACCGTTTCTCACCTCTTGCTGGTGAACATCAGGTTTTCTGCTTCTTCTTCTTGGCGGCCGGAAACAGGATGTTGTTGAGAA
Source organism: Hymenobacter lapidiphilus (assembly GCF_013377885.1). GTDB lineage: Bacteria > Bacteroidota > Bacteroidia > Cytophagales > Hymenobacteraceae > Hymenobacter > Hymenobacter lapidiphilus. The sequence goes on along the minus strand of NZ_JABKAU010000032.1, from coordinate 50,727 downwards.
TGAGTCGGTAACCGGGCGAATTGGGATGAAGGCTCAGGTCGGTGGGCTCTTCCTCTACCAGATGCTGATAGTCTTCGGGGTCGTGGCCGCCATAGAAGGTCCAGGTGCCTTTGCCCAGCGTGCCGTGCATATAGCGCACCTCGCCCGACGCCTTGTTCTCGCCCATTACCACCACATCGGGCTTCACCAGGCTTTTGCGGAAGGCTGTGGTCTGGCCCATAAAGCCCTTGATGGTGCGTTCGTGGTTCTGGCTGAGCATGGTAGGCACCGGGTCGTACTTGGCCGAGAAGTTGAACAGCTGGAAATAGTCGTTGTCTTCGTACACGCCCCGCTCGCGCGGGTCCATGTCGATGTTGGAGTACTCGTACTCGAAGGGGTTGGGGCGCAGCTGGAAATTCTGGAAGGCCAGCGTGCGGTTGAAGTTGAGCTTGCTCTGCGCCTGCTGGTCGGCCGGGTCGCCGTCGTACATGCTCTCTACCATATCCAGGCCCAGGCCGGCCAGGGCAATGTCGTACGAGTCGGTGGCCGAGCACATGGCGAACATAAAGCCGCCGCCGGCAATAAACTCCTGCATCTTCACGGTTACGGCCCCTTTCATCTGGCTTACTTTGGCGAAGCCGTTGCGTTTGGCCGCTGCTTCGGCGTCGCGCTGCTGCTGCTGGTACCAGGGGCGGCTGCGGTACGAGGCGTAGAACTTGCCGTACTGGCCCGTGAAGTCCTCGTGGTGCAGGTGCAGCCAGTCGTACTTGGGCAGGTCGCCGCGCAGCACCTCGTCGTCGTAGATGGGGGTGAAGGGTATTTCGGCGTAGGTGAGCACCATCGTTACGGCGTCGTCCCAGGGCATCTTGCCCTTGGGCGTGTACACCGCAATTTTGGGCACCTTCTCCAGCTTCATCACATCCATGTTGGCGTTGGGGTCGGCTATTTCGGAGAGGATGTTGGTGTACTGCGCCCCGGAAATCACCTGGTAGCTCACGCCCCGGATGGCCAGCTCGTTTTCGGCCCCCGGCACCACATCGCAGGCAAAGGCCCCACCGCGGTAATTCAGCAGCCAGTCTACCTCCACCTGCTTGCCCAGCAGCCAGTAAGCCGCACCGTAGGCCTTCAGGTGTTCCTTCTGGCTTTTGTCCATCGGGATGAGAATATGGTTGGCTTGAACCGCCAGCGGCCCCAGCAGCCCGGCAGCCAGCACGAGCAACAAACTCAGCAGACGAAGATTTTTCATAGATAAAAGGCTAAAAACACGGCCCGGCGAAAGGTAGCAAATCGGGGCGGAGTTGTGGGCCAAACGCGCTACCTTGCACAGGCGGCCCCGGAGTTAACGAAGGCCGGCGGCACCCGGAAATACAGGTTCCGAAGCCCAGGTAACATTCATTGAAAACTAAACGCTTATTGCGCCACTAGCAGGAATCTGGCAGTCAGAACGAAAGCTAACAGCCAACCGCTATAAGCTAACAGCTGAAACCCATGCATTTGCTGGAAAACATCAAAGAGGCGTTTCGTTCCATTGGCAGCAATCTGCTGCGTACCATTCTCACGGCCCTCATCGTAAGCATCGGCATTATGTCGCTGGTGGGCATCCTCACGGCCATCGATGCCATCAAGGCTTCGCTCAATTCCACTTTCGCCAGCCTGGGAGCCAACTCGTTCGAAATCAAGGCGAAAGGCTACAACAACCGGGGCCGGCGGGGCGGGGTGCAGGCCAAAACCTACCCGGCCATCGACTACCTGCAGGCCCGCCAGTACAAGCAGCAGCTCGGCGACGAAGCCAAGGTGGGCATTTCGGCCTTCGTGGCCGGAGCTACCGAGGTGAAGGCCAACGGCGAGAAAACCAACCCCAACATGCAGGTGGTAGCCGGCGACGAAAACTACCTGCTCATCCAGAGCTACGGCCTTAAAGCCGGCCGCGGCTTCTCGCCCACCGAACTCGACAACGGAGCCAATGTGGTGATTGTGGGTTCTGAAATCAAGGACAAGCTGTTTCCTGCGCAAAGCCCGGTGGGCAAGTATGTGTACATGCTGGGGCGGCGGTTTCAGGTGGTAGGCGAGCTGGAGAAAAGCGGCAGCAGCATGGGTGGGGGCGGAGCCGACCGGCTCATGCTCGTGCCGCTGGAAACGGGCAACCAGCTGCCCCGCCAGCGCGCCCTCACCTACGACGTGAAAACGGCTACCACCGATGCCAGCCAGCTCAACTACCTGACAGGCGAGGCCACCGGCATCATGCGCGCCGTGCGCCACGACGAGCTGGGCCAGCCCGACAGCTTCGAGGTGGAGCGCTCCGACTCGCTGGCCGGCAAGCTCGACGCACTATCGGGCAACCTGCGTATCGGCGGCTTTCTGGTGGGCTTTATTACGTTGCTCGGCGCCAGCATTGCCCTGATGAATATTATGATGGTGTCGGTAACCGAGCGCACCCGCGAAATAGGAGTGCGCAAGGCCATGGGCGCCACGGCCCTGCTCATCCGCCAGCAATTCCTCATCGAGGCCATCGTGATTTGCGTGCTGGGTGGCTCGCTGGGTATCCTGCTGGGTGTGGGCATCGGCAATGCCGTGGCGCTGCTGGTGGGCAGCGGGGGCTTCATCATTCCCTGGCTCTGGATGAGCGTGGGGCTGGCTATCTGCGTAACGGTGGGCCTGGCCTCGGGCTACTACCCGGCCAGCAAAGCCGCTGCCCTCGACCCCATTGAGAGCCTGCGTTTCGAGTAGGAGCGAGGCATCGTCAAATACGTGTGAGCCGGCTGTTTTCTTCGGAAGGCAGCCGGCTTATTCATTTGGTGGTATATTGCCACGGTATTCAACAAATATACTCTGGGCATGGCAACGCAAACAACGGTAGGGCAACGGTTTACTCAACTGATAAATCATTTGGGCTTATCAAAAAATGCCTTCGCTATGTCGCTGGAAAAGACGGCTACCGTCATTCAGCACCTCGTGGACGAGCGTAATAAGCCCGGTTTCGATTTGCTGTGTAAGGTGTTTGAGGTGTATCCAAATGTGTCAAAAGATTGGCTGTTGGAAGGCCGTGAGCCCATGCTGACCGACGAAAATGAGGCGGCCACTGCTGAAGTTGAGGCTGCGTCTTCTGCCCCAGCGCCTCGGGAAAGCGTTGCCCGCCAGCCGCGCCCGGAGCCCGCCGCCACTACACAAACTGGTGCACCAACTGCTGCGCCAGTACCAGCAGAAGCAGCGCCTTTAGTGGCGCCGGTGGCTGCTCCCGCCCCGGTCGCCCCGGCCCCTGTTGAGGCGCCGGCCACTCCTGTTCCCGTGCCTCATTCCGCGCCGGCTGCCGCTGCCCCGGCCGCGCCAGATACCAGCTGGCAAACGGCCCTGTACACCCAGCAAATGGCCCACCAGTTGGCTATGGCCGAGATGCGCAACCAGCACCTGCAGGACCAGCAGCGCATGATGCAGCAGATGATGGACCTGATGCAGCGTCAATTGGCATAGTAGAACTGCCCTTTCGAACAGCGCGGAGTACTTCGTCCTTCACAATAGAAGCTGTTTAGGTGGTGTTCAGTGCTCATAAGGACGGTCACGTTGAGCTTGCCGAAGCATCTCTACCGCTTCGTTTAACGACTGCTATGAAGCGGTAGAGATGCTTCGGTAGGCCCAGCATGACCGTCCTCACGACTTCCTAAACAGCTTCCCAGTCTAAAACCCTGCTAACGAACAAGCCCCTAACGTGAGGACGTCAGGGGCTTGTTCGTTAGCAGGGTTTCCAGGGGCAAACTGCGCTGCGCTACTCGCAATAAGAGCTTGTTTTAGTGCTGCAACACCTCGATGCCCATTTCTTCGGCTTCCATCAGGTTCTGCGGGTTCACGGCGGTCAGGCGCAAGGGCTTCAGCTCGCCCACCAGCAGCGGGTCGTACTTGGCTACTACGCGGATGTAGTTGGGCGTGAAGCCTTCCATCTGGCCGTTGGTTACGTCGTCTTCAAACAGCACCTGGGTTTCGAGGCCCGTGTGCTGCTCGTAGAAATAGCGCTTTTTCTTCTCGGAGAGGCTGCGCAGCTGGGTGGTGCGCTCGTGGCGGTGGCGGTCCTGCACGCGGCCGGGCAGGGTAGGCGCCAGCGTGTTGGCCCGCTCCGAATACGGAAACACGTGCAGGTAGCTCACGTCGAGCTCGTTGAGGAACTGGTAGGTCTCCAGGAAATCGGCCTCCGTTTCGCCGGGGAAACCCACGATAACATCGACGCCGATGCAGGCGTGGGGCATCACCTCCTTAATAAGCGCCACCCGCTCCTGGTACAGCTCGCGGCGGTAGCGGCGGCGCATCTGGCCCAATATCTTGTTCGAGCCCGACTGCAGCGGAATGTGAAAATGCGGCATAAACCGCTTCGATTGGGCCACGAAACGGATAATCTCGTCGGAGAGCAGGTTGGGCTCGCAGGAGCTGATGCGGAACCGGGCAATGCCCTCCACCTCATCCAGGGCCCGCACGAGGTCGTAGAAATTCTCCGGCCGCTCGTGCTCAGGGCCCTGCACGCCGAAGTCGCCGAGGTTGACGCCGGTGAGCACGATTTCCTTCACGCCGGTTTCGGCCAGTTTCTCCACGCGCTCCACCACGCTCTGCACCGAGCCCGAGCGGCTGGCTCCGCGGGCCAGCGGAATCGTGCAGAACGAGCAGGAGTAGTCGCAGCCGTCCTGCACCTTTAAAAAGGTGCGGGTCCGGTCGCCGTAGGAGTGGGCCGCGTGGAACTCGGTGGCCTCCGAAATGGGGGAGGCGAACACCCGGCCCGGCTCGCCGGCGGCTGGCCGGATGAAGCCGGCCAGCGTTTCCACGAGCTGGAATTTCTCGGCGGCTCCGAGCACGGCGTGCACGCCGGGGATTTCGGAAATTTCCTGGGGCTTGAGCTGGGCGTAGCAGCCCACAATGGCTACAAAGGCCTCGGGGTTGTGCTTGAGCGCCTCCTTCACCACCTTCCGGCACTTGCGGTCGGCGTGGTCGGTGACGGAGCAGGTATTGATAACGTAAATGTCGGCCGCGTCCTCGAAGGCGGTTTTCACGAAGCCCGCTTCCTCAAACTGCCGCCCAATGGCGGACGTTTCGGAGAAGTTGAGCTTGCAGCCCAGCGTGTAAAAGGCAACTTTCTTGGTTTCCATGTCCATAAGCAAGGCCGCAAAGATACGGCGGAAGCGGCGAGCTTGCGGCAGTGAGGCGGGCCACCTGGAACACAAGTCTAGAAACTCCTATTTTTGATTGGCCTACCTGATGAGGAAGTGTACACAACATGAGTTTGTTGTATGCTCAGTGGCAGAAGGACCCAGCTACCCTCACCAAAGACCCGACCCACCGCCCGCTGAGGCTATGCGCGTAGTATTCTATTCGCTAAAATAGTGCGGTTGAACTCATAAGAGAAAGTGTTTGTTTGGGGGGCTACAACAGAAGGTGGGTTGTGCTTAGAGGAGAGTGTTGAAGTGGTTGTGAGAAAGATTTGTGCTGAAGAAATACTACGCAACATCGCGTGAAGTTGAATTCCTAAACCCTGTTTAATGAAGAGAGTACCCATGTTTTTGAGCCTGGCTGCTATTGCGTGCAGCCTGTTTTCGTGCAACAAAGACCTCGAAGAGGTAAGCCCGATGGCCGTTGAAAGTGTTGCTGTGAGCCGCCCGCTCCAGCTGGCTAGTAGCAACTGGCACCAAACGGGGCTTCTGGTAAGCACCAGCACGGCCGACAAAGTGACCGAAGCCGACCTTTTTTCGCACGTTAGCCCCAGCATGCTGGACCAGCTGGCCGATTTTCAGGCCGATGGCACGTATACGGTGCATAAAGGCGGAGCCCATTCGACCCCTGCTGTGGGGCGCTGGCTGCTGAATCCTGCGGGCGACTCCATTAAGCTGACGCTGTCCGAGCGTGTACGCAACCTCGCCGTAACGGAGCTAACAGCTGACAAACTGAGCTTGTCCTACACCGATGCCGCTACCAATGGCTCCGTGACTACCTACACTTCCGTGTATAGCCACTAACTCCTCCCAGAATCGGGGGATTTATACATCAGTCCCTGCACAAAATAGTGGGCGTTAGCAGTAGCAATCGTGTCCACACGATTGCTACTGCTAACGCCCACTATTTTGTGTTTAGCAATGCGTTGTTTCCAGCAGTGCGCCTGGAGAGCAAGTGGCAGGGTAGGAGGAATGCGAAATCTGACGGAGTTCTGGTGGCAGCTGCATTGAACTATAGGGACGAGGAGTTATGCAGAAGCGCGAGGATTTAGGAGAGTGACCTGAGTGTAATACGCTGTTTATCAGCTGCTATTACTCTTTTGCGGGCCTCAAACGGCTCTTCAGTGGGCAATATGTCGGGACTAACGGTACTGCTTGCTTATACGCTTCAACACGATAAGCGCATATATATGAATAAGCAGCCAGTAAATGATTGATGATATAAAAACAAAATATATTACAAATATACTGCTATCGGGGTATTGCTTGTATTGCTTATTAGTGTTATATTAATAAAAAATATATTTAGAAGACAATTTTTGAATTTGTACGGGCATCAGCTGATGTCAAGATACAGGCTCAAACTGCTCCACTACACTTGCAGTATATCCAACTACTCCAAGCGCGCTATCGGCTTTCGGGCTGCTAGTTACTCGTCCTAATCGGCGGCAATACACAAGAATCACTCGCTCCTTTCCCCTCGCTATGAACCGTTTCTCTACACCTCAATGTCACTCCTGCCCCAGTTATCATCTCTCTCTGCTGCACTGCTGCGGTAAGGATGAGCAGGAAGAAATAGGGCTGCATAAAACTGCGCAGCAATACGTGGCCGGGCAAGTCATCTTCCGTGAAGGAAGCAGGGCACTGGGATTGTATTGCGTGCACGACGGGATAATAAAAATTTCTAAAACCGGGGGCGACGGCAAGGAGCAAATCGTGCGGCTGGCCAAGGGCGGCGACATGCTGGGCTACCGCGGCCTGGTAACCGGCACCCTGCACTCAGCTTCGGCCGTAGCGCTTGATACCTGCACAGTGTGCCTGGTGCGAAAAGAAGATTTCTTTCAGGAGATGAGCAACAACAGCGTTTTTTCCAACGGCCTGATTCAGCTGCTTTCCAAAACGCTGGGCGAAACCGAGGAGCGCATGTTGCACCTGGCCTACAAACCGGTACGCGAGCGGCTGGCCGAAGCCCTGTTGCTGCTGCTGCGCACGTACCGGAGTAAGGACCAACCCGACTCCCTCTCTTTCTCCATCACCCGCGAAGATCTGGGCGCGCTGATGGGCACCACCAAAGAAACCTCCACCCGAATGCTTTCTGAATTCAAGGCCGAAGGCATGCTCAGTACGCACGGAAGCGCCATTACTATTCTGGACACGATGAGGCTGGTGAATATCGCCACGCAGTATGATTAGCGGCCAACGGGTAGCAGCGGCATTGGCCTGCTACACCTGACCAAAATCAGGCTGTCAGCCCGCCTGCTCCGCGGCGAGCAACAGCAGTATCGGAACCGGACTTTGCTGAAGCAATGCGGCCATCATGCTCCTCCCAAAACCGGCTTCCCGCAGGGCACCCCGCCGGATAATCAGGACGAGCAAGTCGGCCCGTAGCTCCCGTACTCGGTCCGGAACCCCGCTTAAAATCTTATCTGCCGCATTGCCACCTGGTACTACGAGGGCTGCGGCAGTAGTGAGGTAGCGGGCTGCCAAACCACATGTGAGCAGGGTTTGTAACGCATCGGCTGGCGAAGAGGTGGAGCGCGCAGTTGGCGTGTGCAGCACCGTGATAAGAACAGGCAGGGTGAGTAGTAGCGCATGCATGGCGCGCTGCCCATGCATGAGGGTAAAAGGGTCACCATCGGTTACCAGCGCAATATGCGAGGGGGGCTCCTGGCTGGTCAGGCCGCTTGGCACGAGCAGCAGCGGCGGGCTGATGGCTGGCAGCAGCGACCAGACTGCCGGATCCGCCAGGCCGGCGGAGGGACTTGACGTAGCCGGCACGGTCATCACAACCAGCAGCGCGTCTTTGTTGGCCAGGGTCGGTACAATCGTTTCCTCTAGCGTGGCTGCTGGCCTAGCTATGTCATCAGCCATACCAGGAGTTGATTCGCCGGCCAGCACGGGACCCGCCGCCATCTGAAGCAGACAGACGGGCACGGCCATTGCCCTGGCGAGGAGCGTAGCGTAGGATACGGCTGCTTTCGAAGCAGACTCGCTTTGACTAAGCACAACGATGGATGTAGGCATATAGGTGGTGGCAGGTACGAAAGCAGACGGGTAGAAAGCGCATCAGCAAGGACTACGGGTAAAGCATCAGCGAAAGGAACATAGCGCTGTGAAAACCCGCTTAATTATATTATATTCGTATTATATATTTATAATTGCATATTGAAGAAACTGTCAAGAAGCCTTCCCAAAAAGATCTGCGCGGCCTTGCCATAAAGCTACTGCGCATCCGAGCGCTCATAAATGACGCTGCATACTTCCAGAAATGCGTTTGGTCAATGCTAGCGAGCTGCCTATGAAGAGAGAAAATCGAAATCTGCGCAGTTTTCGAAGGCCTGAACCAGGTTGTTGAGCAAGCTGTGGCGGGTTTCCCGCTGCCCGGTTTTCGCAATGGGACTACCGCCACAACCGTTGCGGAACCATACGATTCCGACGACACCCTCACCTGACTTATCTGGAAAGCAGTTTTTATCCGCCCTATGCATGCCTCCCTTACCCTGCAGGCTTTTGATGAAACCATATATCGGGAAGCCGATAGGTTGGGCCAGAACCTGCTGGCCAACCAGTTTCTGGTGGCTTTCGAGCTGTGGCAGCAGCGCTGCTTTTACGTGAGTCAGCACGCCGAGAAGGTGTTGGGCTACGCCCCCAACCTGATTGAATTCAATTTGCTCGACAACGCTATCCACCCCGATGACCGGCCGTTTGTGCGGCGGGCATCGGAGTTGGCGACGGATTTCAGGCAGTATATCCAGCTCTCGGATATCGATTCGCCACCAGCGGGCGCGTTACCACTGACTATCTGTTGCAGTACCGACTACCGGCTGCGTACCTGCTCAGGGGCATTTCTGCGAGTGTTGCGGCAGGATTTTATTCTGGCCCAGGATGCTGCCGGAAAGCCATTGGCGATGGGGAGCCTGTTTACGGATATCACCGGCCATAAAACAACCTTTGAGGTGCACTTTAGCCTCAACCATCCCGACTTTATCCGCTGGTTATACTCCCACAAAAGCCCGGCCGCCATCGATGTCCTCAGCGTGCGCGAACAGGAAATCATGGACCGAATGCTGGTGGGCGAATCGAATGCCAACATTGCCGAGTCGTTATTTATTAGTGAGTTAACTCTGAAGACTCACCGGCGCAACATCTACCGTAAGCTCCGAACTGATAGGGATAACCGGCCGGCATTGCCCAGGAAACCAGACAAGCCGAGCCTGCATAAGTAAAAAGCCTGACCCATAATGGGCCAGGCTTTTTACTTATGCAGGCTCGGTGGTAGTGTTCAGCTACTCTAACCTGGGCGGGGCTACTGCTTTACAAATTGCAGGGATTTACCCCGTTGAGAGCCACTAAGCACGCGCAGAATGTAGGTGCCCGCTACCAGGTTGTTGGTCGGGATGGGCTGGCTTGGGGTGTTGGGCTCAATTACTATCCGCTGGCGGCTGAGTGAAACGCCCTGGATGGTATAGATACCCACTTCCACTTCCTCGGCTGTGGTTACCGGCAACTGCAGTTGCATGCTGGCAACCGTGGGGTTAGGATACAGGCGCAACGCACCCAGCGAGATGCTGGAAGAGGCGGAGGCAGCCAAGACGGTTCCGGTACCCGCCGCGCCGGAGCCCTGGTATATTTCGAGTCCGGCGAGGTTAACGTTTCCGCCGGTGGTGGCCACGTTGAGCGTGCCATCGGTGACGTTGGTGGCGAACGGGCCCAGGCGCTCCCAGTGGCCGGCGTTGCCGGTGCTGTAGCCCGAGCGCACGGTTTTGCCTTCTACCAGCACGTTCACCGTCACGGGGCTGTCATTCTCCCAGATATAGAGGTAGACGCCGTAGCTGCCGTTAGGCACGTTCAGGGCCAGGGTGGGGCCGGTGCCGAAGAGGGCGGAGGTGAGCATGTCGGCCCGATTGGCGTCGGTGGCCGGGTTCAGGGCCGAGCCGCGGCTGGACCAGCCCGAGGCGTTGGTGGAGAAGCCCGAGGCGCCGGCGGCGGCCTCCCAGCTGTTGCCGTCAATAGTCAGGGCCGAGCCGCCCAGGTTCAGCGCCCGATAGAAGGTGGCAACTGGTGCGGTCACGTTCAGGGCCACGGTGGCCGAGGTCGTAGCGGCGCCGGCGTTGTCGGTGGCACGGGCCGTCAGGCTCAGTGTGCCGGCCGTGGCAGGCGTGAAGCTCAGGGCATAGGGTGCGGTCAGGTCTTCGCCCAGTTTGGTGGCGCCGTTGAAGAACTCGACTTTGCTCACACTGCCGTCGGCGTCGGAGGCCGTGGCCGTCAGGGCCAGGGCCGTGCCCACTGTGGCCGAGCCCGGCGCGCTCAGGCTAACCACTGGTGCCGTATTGGCCGGCGGGGTTGGCGGTGAAGCCGTGCCGGAACCCTGGTATATTTCGAGTCCGGCGAGGTTAACGTTTCCGCCGGTGGTGGCCACGTTGAGCGTGCCATCGGTGACGTTGGTGGCGAACGGGCCCAGGCGCTCCCAGTGGCCGGCGTTGCCGGTGCTGTAGCCCGAGCGCACGGTTTTGCCTTCTACCAGCACGTTCACCGTCACGGGGCTGTCATTCTCCCAGATATAGAGGTAGACGCCGTAGCTGCCGTTAGGCACGTTCAGGGCCAGGGTGGGGCCGGTGCCGAAGAGGGCGGAGGTGAGCATGTCGGCCCGATTGGCGTCGGTGGCCGGGTTCAGGGCCGAGCCGCGGCTGGACCAGCCCGAGGCGTTGGTGGAGAAGCCCGAGGCGCCGGCGGCGGCCTCCCAGCTGTTGCCGTCAATAGTCAGGGCCGAGCCGCCCAGGTTCAGCGCCCGATAGAAGGTGGCAACTGGTGCGGTCACGTTCAGGGCCACGGTGGCCGAGGTCGTAGCGGCGCCGGCGTTGTCGGTGGCACGGGCCGTCAGGCTCAGTGTGCCGGCCGTGGCAGGCGTGAAGCTCAGGGCATAGGGTGCGGTCAGGTCTTCGCCCAGTTTGGTGGCGCCGTTGAAGAACTCGACTTTGCTCACACTGCCGTCGGCGTCGGAGGCCGTGGCCGTCAGGGCCAGGGCCGTGCCCACTGTGGCCGAGCCCGGCGCGCTCAGGCTAACCACTGGTGCCGTATTGGCCGGCGGGGTTGGCGGTGAAGCCGTGCCGGATGCACCAATCGTGATGTTGTTCTGCTGCAGCTTCTGCTGCCAGAGCACAAACTCGTTCTGCTCCGTGCTCAGGGTGATGGGGTTGGGCAAGTGCGTGGTGCCGGTGCAGGTGGCGCAGGCGCCGTTGGAAAGGTCGTGCCGCTCCGGGAATGGAATTCTGTACGCCGGGTTCCGGTAGCCGATGGTGTTGTTGCGAATGCTATTGTTGTAGAAGACGCTGCTGGGTACTTGGTGGCCATTGAACACGGCCGTACCGGCATACACGGCGCGCAGGGCCGTTCCGTCGGGCAGAAAACCGCTGGTTACAATGCGGTTGTCGTAATAGTTGATGTCGTGTCCTGCGGCGATATTCATGCCCGCGTTACAGGTCGAAATGAACTGGTTGTTGAAGGCATTCAGGTAGGCGGGCACCGTGCTCACGGTAGTGCCGTCGCCGTCGGTAGTCATGCCGGTGCCCGAGTAGGTACCGCTGGTGGCCGGGAAGGGGTAGGCACCCTGCACGTAATTGTCGTGCACACGGGCCGGGCTCTGGACCGTGCCGCCGGAGTTGTAAAAGTTGATGTTGTCTTCGACCGACGAGAGGTTGGGCTCGTTGATGACCTGGTTCCAGGCAATTTCGATGTTGCCCACCGCCCGCACCGTGTTCAGGCCGATGAAGTTGGCCAGCTGCACGCCGCCGTTGCGGGTGCGCCCGTCGATATCGAGCACCTTGTTGCGTATGATGCGCACCGTCTGGCTGGGCGAGCCGTCGCCGCTGAAGCGGTAGATGGTGAAGCCCGTGGTGTGCTCCAGGTAGTTGTTTTCAGCCCGGATGTTCTTGGCATTGGTAGCGGCTATAAAGCGGCCCCGGTAGCGGTTGTCCTGGGTGGGGGTGGTGCCGAAGGCTTGGGAGTTGAGCACGGTGATGTCGCCGGGTACTCCGTTGGCCTGAATTAGGTCGCCGGGGCCAACTATCACGCAGCCTTGCAGCGTAACCGGGGCAGAGGTGGCAATGGTAACGGCCGGCGTACCCGAATCGGTACTGCGGTAGTTGCCAGTGTAGGTACCGCCCTGGGTAATGGTGATGGGACCTTGGTAGGTAACATTCGGTACGTTCTGGGCCTGTGCCAGTGCAGGCAGCAGCGCCAGCCCGATAAGAGAAGCACGCATTGATGTGCCAATGTGGTTTTTCCAGGATGCTACTTTCAAACTTTTAGGTATTTTAAGTGGAAACTTTTTTATTTTTCAGCCTATTGTGGCTAAAAAGAAAGCAATAGTCCTATTTCGTAAGATGGTTCTCTTCGGACTTAGCTCCACGTTTTTCCCAACCTCACGAATCAGACCCACACATGCGTCTCCCACATCGGAGACGGCTTTTCTATTGCCACTACCAGCAGATTTAGCGGCAGCATCAGCCCAACGGGTTTTTCAATCCGGTAGGTTAGTAATGCGCCAATAAGCTGTCTGCCAGCAGAGCAATCACACTCTCATCTTTATTTCACTCAGCACTCGGGAACGAGTAAAGCTGCTGAACCGCGAGTAAAACCAACTTCTCCTCCAACTACAAACCTCCTTCAACAACCGCAATGCTTATAAAGAACCAAGTTCTTTTTGCGGGGCATTCACCAACTTCACTTTCTGCGTTTCGGACAAATATACAGCGGCTATCTATATTTTGTTCAATAACTTGCTATAATTGATATATATAGTTTTACTTATAGATAGTGGTTGCGGTAATGTAAATATTCCTTTGCACGCTGATTTTGCGCTTTTTTAACAGTGAGGCCTTCAATCAAAAAAAAAGAAAAAGCCGTTATTTTTTACCTTTAAAATCTTGAAGTAGAGCACAAAGGGCTGGTGCAAGCGCAGGGCTTAGAGCTGACCAGAGGTCCTGAACAAAGCCTCCCTAAACCCGAAATCCCACCCCGGCGCTAAACCAAGGTGGGCGGCGATAAATGAGAATGGGTGATGCGCTCAGACCAGAGTAGCTTACGCTGCGCGGTAGCCCGGCAACTCACGGCTACTTCAGGGTGTTGAATCCACAGTGAGAACTGGCATTATTGGCCGTAAGTCAGCGCACTTACTGATCGAGAAACACGGCAAAATCTGCCAGATTTATGGCTTGGTTGGGCGTGTGGATGTGGCATAGTGGCGTTTGGCCATAGAAGGAGGACCACATGGAAAAGGAGCTGGGCGGCCCCAGCACGTAGTCGCAGGCGGCCAGCGCGTACAGGTCTTCCACGAAGTGGCCGCTGGCACAGTGCACCCGCAGGCCCTCAAACGCGCTCAAATCCAGGGTTTCGTCGGAGCACAGCAGGAACTCGACCCGGGTGCTGCTACTCCATTGCGACAGTAGCTGACGCATGAGGTGGGCATATTGCGGGTTATCGTAGTAGTACTGCCCATCGGCGAAGGTGGCATAGTCGCCGCGCCGGATGTGCACGCCCACCAGCACCTCGGCGGTGCGCCGGCAGGTGGCAATGCGAGCGGCTACGGCCTGAGAATGCACCGGTACCGGCTCAAACAGGCGACGGATAAGGGCGGCGTGCTTCAGGAAGCTGGGCCGGTCGCGGAAGCACCAGCCGTGCAGCAGCACCACCCGCTGGCGGGCCGCCGCCACAAATCGGGCTTCGTGCATGTCGAAAGTACCCGTATTGTCGTCGAGGTACAGCAAATCGAGGGGCTGTGCTGATGCGGGTAGCGGCCGAATAGCGGCAGCCAGGGCCTGAAATACGCGCGGTGGCTGAACTAAACGCAGCAGCCCTCCCAGCAGCCGTTCCTGCCAAGCCCGGCGCAACACGGGTATGCGCACTGGTAGTCCCTCGAAATCGGCCGATGTTGGGGCCACAAAATAGCGGGCATATCGCCCAAAGCAGGGATTAGCCAGGGCGTAGCCGTGCTCGGCCGCGTTGGCAATCAAGTGGGCAAAGAGAAAAAGCCGGTTGCCCAGCTGACCGAAGCTTTTGACGAGGATGACCACGGCATGGGTTGCTGAAAAGGCGGAAGATTTTTATGTCAACATGCTATAAGTCAGGTTGAAAAAACAGGTGGTGGCGCGAAGGTTTATGCTCGGACAGATACTCAAGGTGAAGGAGAGACATAACCAGCGCACTATTCTGATCCAGGCAGTGGCACACTAGCCCAGTTGGCTGCTCAATGCAGGAAATAGCCCAGCAGCCGCCGGGCGTAGCCGTTGAGCAGGAAGAAAGGCAGGTAAAGAATCGGCGCATTCTTGATGGCAAAACGACTGAAATTAAGCAGGTTGCCACCTCCCTGAATGCCAAAAAGGTGTTGGGTGTACCCGCGCAGGCTTCGGCGGCGGCGGGTTTTGGCCTGGCCGCTTGCATCGGGGTAGGTGAGTAGGTGGGTGGCGTAGTTGACGTACACCGGGAAGCCGGCACGGCGCGCCTGGCTGGTGAAGTCGTAATCGGCGAGGTAGTGCGGCAGGCGGCCCTCATCAAACAGGCCCAATGTCCGGAACACCTCGGCGGGTACCAGCAGGCCCCGGCCGGGCAGGTAGGTAACCGGGTGCAGGCCGGTACGGTCTTCGGGGGCCAGGATGTCCAGCAGCCGCCGGGTTTTGTGGGTTAAAAAGCTGAACAGTTCGCCGCCGAAAACGGGCTGGTCGGTGGCTGCGTCCAGCTCCAGCGGGCCCAGCAGGGCGCGGGGCTGCCGCCGGGCCCAAAGCAGCATGTTGGCAATGAAATCAGGCGGGGCTACCGTGTCGTTGTTCAGCGTCATGATGGGGTGCGCATCGAGGATCAGCGCCCGGCGGATGCCCAGGTTCACGGCGGCGGTCCAGAACAGCCCGCCTGTGCTACGGAGCACTTCCACTTCGGGGAATCCTGTGGCCAGACGCGCGCTGGTGCCATCCGTCGAGCCATCATCCACAACGATAACCCGAAAAGCCTGGCAGGTTTGACGCCGCAATGACTCCAGACAGGCCCGCGTAAACGCCAGGCGGTTGAACACGGGAATGACGATGTACAGCATGGCCTAGGTGTCGAGGTGAGCTAATTGCGCCAGCGGAATGTCTGGCACTAAGCCAACGGGTTGCTTTTTAGGTAATACCTGCGCCGCGTGTGCCAGAAGGTAATCGACCAGCGCGGGCCAGCTGTATTGGCGGGCATAGGCGTACCCCGCTCGGCCCATCTGATCCAGCTTGGCGGGGTGGTGGTAGAGGTGCTCCACGGCGCGGGCCAGTGCGGCGGCAGTGGCTTCGGGCGACGCTACAGGCACCTTTATGCCAGCCTGGTCGGGAATGAAATCGGTGGCCCCGTGGTGGTCGAGCGTGAGAATGGGCAGGCCCAGGGCCATGGCCTCCAGGTATTGGGCGGCGTAGCTGTCGCGCAGGCTGCACAGCATAAACAGGTCGTGCGCCAGGTAGGCGGCCCGCACCGTGGGGTAGGGGGCGTTGCCGTGCCAGGTTACGCGGCTTTGCAGGCCAGCAGCGGCAATCCAGTCGGGCAGCAGCTCGGCCACCGGCCCGTCGCCGTAAATGTCCAGGTGAAACGTTACGTCGGGATTCACCCGGCCCAGCGCTTCGAGCACCAGATGCAGGCCCTTGCGCGGAAACAGCCGGGCCAGCCACAAAATGCGTAGCGGCCTACCCGCCAGCGGCTCGCGGGGCGGATAGGCATCCGGGAAATAGGCCACCGGCAGGGCCGTGCTCATGGCCAGCTCTACGCGGCGCGCGCCCAGGCGGCGGGCCAGTACCAGCGTTTCGTGGTTGGCCACCAGCACCAGGGCCGCCCGGCGCAGGGTGTTGCGCACGCTGGGGTCGAAGGTAACCAGCAGCCAGCTGATAGCGTTGCGCAGGGTTTCGGTTTTAAACCAGTCGGGCAGGTAGCGGCGCAGCTGCCTGGGCGCCACCTGCCCGCCGCCTACCGGACCAAAAATAAGGGGCCGACCCAGCCGCCACAGCCACGAGGCAAACTGCAGGCTGCCGAACGTCACGTGATGGACCAGATCGTACGGCTGCCGGGCATCGTGGGGGCGGGCGGCGCGCCAGGCCTGGTACTGCCACACCATGTAATGCAGGTACACGCCAAACTGCCAGCGGTACAGGTACTCTACCCAGTCGGGCACGGCCACGAACTCGAAGTGCAGGCCCGGCGGCACGGGTTCGCGGCTGCCAGCCAGGTACGCTTCGATGTTCTCGCGACCCCATACCGTAGTAAAGCAATGCACGTCGTGGCCGCGCGCTGCCAGCTCCCAGGCCCAATGGAAGCCGTTGCCGCCTTCGCCCCCATGAGTAGGGTCGCAGGCGTAGGCCGAGAGCAGGATTCTCATGAGGAAGTGAGCTGAATGGTGGGGGAAATGACAAGTGGCGGGCTGAGCGGAACCTGCCGGACGGGCACCGACTGCTCGCGGCCCAGCAGCGCCCGCAGCTTGGCGTGCAGCCGTCCGGCCAGAAAGGCGCGGAACTGCTGCCGGTCGCGGAGCCGGTCGCTGAGCACGTGGCCGGGGTGGCGCAAAGGCCAGCAGAGCGTGCCGGTGGGCAGGGCCGCGTGCGGGTCGGCGGCATCCTGGGTGTGGGTGGCGCCCTCGTGGCCGAAACCGATGTTGGTTACCAGGTTCACGGCGGGCATAATGGCAAGGCCGGAGTGGGCAGCCCGCGCAAAGTGCCACTGGTAGTCCCAGGTGGTAAAAGGCCTCGGACCGTTGTAAAGGCCCCAGCATTTGCGCAGGAAATACCACTCCTCCAGGCGGCTGCTGAAGCTGCCGCGCAGCCGGCCGCTGCGGGCCAGCCGGGGCAGGTCGCGCAGGTGCAGGTCGTAGAGCTGCCAGGCGCGCCGCCAGGTGGCCCAGCCCCAGCTGTGGATCTGCTGCGAGAAATAATACGCGGGTTGGTGGGGCTGCTGCCGTGCGCCCGCGTCGGTCCCGAAGCTGTTGCCGCTGATGTGCACCACGCGGGTATCGTGGCGGTAGCGGGCCAGCAGCTCGGCGCAAAACAGGAAAAAGCCGGGTGTGGGCAGGCAGTCGTCTTCCACAATAATACCCTCCGGCTCGTGCTCAAAAAACCAGCTGATTCCCTCCGCCACTGCCGTGCTGCAGCCCAGATTTGCTTCCCGAAACAGCGTGTGCACTTCGCAGCCACTCTCGCGGCCGGCCTGCAGCACCAGGGCCCGGGCTTCGGCGCAGAGGGCGGCATCGGTGGGGTGACCGGGGCGAGGCCCGTCGGCTGCTACATATAGCCGGCGCACGCCCGCCGCCCGCAGCTGCGCCAGCACCTGAGCGGTGGCATCGGGCCGGTTGAAAATCAGAAACAGGACGGGCGTCTGAAAATCAGGCCCCTCGGCTGGCTCAGGAATAGTTAGCAGCGCTGGCATGCGAAAAAGGTGAAGCAGGTTGGGGTAGAAGATGATGGTACGGCCATTTGCGCAGGCCTCAAACCGTAGCAAACGGCCGCGGCGTGGCGGCTACTACGGGTTCGGGCACTGGTGTCGGTGGGCGGTTGGGACGGTCTGGGCGGATGATGGTTTCGTAGATTTCCACGGTGCGGCGCAGTACGGTGGCGGGGTTGTGGCGCTGGTGGGCTACTGCCTGGGCCTGGCGGGCCAGCTGGGCACGTAGGGTGGGGTGGTGGTGCAGACGTAGCACCTGGTCGGCGAGGCTGCGCGGGTTCAGGCTGGCGAACAGCCCCGTGCGGCCATCTTCAATCAGGGAGCCAACGCCGCCCACGTTGGTGGCCACCACGGGCAGGCCGGCTACCTGGGCCTCGCACACGCTGTTGGGGCTGTTGTCGATATACGACGGATGCAGCAGGCACTCGGCTTCGCGGCAAAGCCGGGCCAGCTGGGCCGCCGTCTGGAAGCCCCGGTACTCGATGTCGGCGGGCTGGGCGTGTTGCAGGGGGAAGCGGCGGCGGGCATCGGCCATTTCGTTGGCATACACGGGGCCGGCCACCACCAGGCGCATGTCGGTGGTTTCGCGGATAAGGTCGAAGGCGGCCAGGGTTTCCTGGTAGCCTTTCATTACCTGCGAGCCGCCCATAAACAGTAGCATGGGCCGTCCGGTAGGGGTGGGGCGTGGAAGCAGCGCGGCCGTAAAAAACTCCTCCCGAATGGCTTCCCAGTTGTGAAAAATGCGGCTGCCGGGGCTCAGTCGGGCAATATGAGCAGCGTCCCAGTGCGTGCGGCACGAGAAGTTGGGCACCGTTGGCAGGTATTTGCGCTCGTAGTAGCTGGACAGGTTCCAGAGAAGCCGCCGCCAGGAAAAGGTGCCCGGCAGTACTTTCACGCACTCTGAAATCAGCCCTTGCACCGAGAGCAGCACCGGCACTGGCAGCCCCGCCGTGGCGGCCGGAAACTGCAGCTCCGAGCCGTGCAGATGAAGTAGGTCGTAGTGCTGGACGTGCTGGCGCAGGTAGGCGGCCGTGCGCCGGATACGCGTCTGATAAAGCGACAGGATATCGAAGCGAAACGCCGGAACGCGCAGGTAGATGAAGTGAATGCCGGCGTGGTCGAACTCCTCGACGGGGTTTTCCAGCTCCGAATTCCAGCTCAGAATGGTCAGCTCCACTGCCGGGTGCTGGCTGAGGAGGTGGGCCAGGGTAACGACCCACGGCACGGGGTGTTCGCGGGTGATGCGCGGCGAAGGGTACGCGGCGAGCCAGAGGATTTTCATGAGGCAGAGGCGTAAGCGGGAAGGGAGGCTGCCACGCGCCGCGGCCGGCGCACCCGAATTGGGGCTGCGGGCCCGGGCTCCGTTGGCGGCCGGCTGGTAATGGCCAGCAGCATGCCCAGCAGGCCGTAGAGGTAGGTGGGCCAATCATAGGAAAGGCCGAACAGCAGGAAAGTAACGGTGTAAGCCAGCAGGGCGGCTGTTTCGCCGCTCAGCGGGCCCCGCTGAAACATGCGCCGGCCCAGTACCACCACCGGCACCAGCAGCACCAGCAGTACGCCCAGCCCGCCGGAGTAAAATATGCGGTCGAGGTAGAAGCTGTGGAAGTGGTGGCCGGTGAAGTCGGGCCACACCGGCTCGCCCGAGTCGGGGCTGTAGAACTGGATGGGTACTTCGAAGCCTTCGAGCCGCCAGCCGGCCAGCGGCCGCTCTTTAAGCAGGGGCAGGTAGGAGCGGTACTGCTCCAGGCGGAAGGTGCCCGTGCCCTGAGTGGTAGGGTTCTGAATATCGGCGATGCTGGTGGCCAGCTTCTTCACCACGTCGGGGTTTTCGAGCACTACGGCCAGCCCGCTCACCAGCCCCAGGCTCAGGCCCAGCAGGCTCAGTACCGCCAAGCGGCTAGCCCAGGCCCGGGCGGGGGGCACGCGCAGCGCCACCAGGGATATATTGATAAACAGGGCCACCGCCATGCACACCCACACTGTGCGGTGTTGCAAAAACACCACCAGCACCACGCATAGCAAAAAGCTCAGGGCGCTCAGTAGGTTGTTCGAGGCCAGGTACCAGTTCAGGCACAGCAGCGCAATGGGCAGCAGCAAGTAGGCCGAAGCCACGCTGAAACCCCTTTCCGTGGTCAGGAAAGAGCTGAGCGACAGCGCTTCGGGGTAGATAAAGGCCAGGCTCAGCAGCAGGGCGGGCAGCACCACCAGCACCAGCTGCCGGAACGACGGCGGTGGGTAGCGCCGGTAAAAAGCGTATAGCCCAAACAGCGGTAGCAGCATCGTGAGCTTGCCAAACACGTGCGGGTACACCATCCACGAATGCCACCTGGCATACGACTCCAGGGCCAGGGCCACGAGGCAGCCCAGCACCACCCAGAGCCACACGCGCATGTACGTTTCCAGGTAGCGGTAGTAGGCCGCCACGGCCAGCAGCGAGAGGGCAGTTAGCGCATACTCCAGCAGCCGGTCGGCCGCACCATCGGCCTCCTTGCCAAAGAAAAAGGCATTGAGGGCGCGGTTGGTGAACAGCATGGCCAGTAGCGGCAGCAGGTACAGAAAACGTAGGCTAAGTTTCATGCGTGACAAGCTAAAAGCAGCAGATGAACGAGTAGCTCAATAGCTACCCACGGCGGCAGACAGGGGCCCGGGCCGGGGCGCGGATCCTGTTGCCAGGGCCCTTTCCCGCAGGTGGTAGCGCCGATGCCAGATGGCGTACCGGTAGAAATCCAGTGTTTCGTCCAGCAGGCGGGCTACTCCGAAGTGGGCAGTGGCGCTGGCCGCCTGCCGTTCGGCCAGGTGGCGGAGACGGGCCGGCGCGCTAAGCCACTGGTGTAGCTGGTGGGCCAGCCCGGCCGCGTCGGTGGTGGCGGGCAGCAACGCCTCGGGGGTAGCGTGCAGCACCTCGGGCACACCGCCCACTGCCAGGGCCAGGGCCGGCACCCCGGCGGCGGCAGCCTCCAGCAGCACCAACCCAAAGGTTTCGTGGGTGGCAACGTGCACGTACAAATCGGCGTTGCGCAACAGGGGCAGCACTTCGTTGTGGTAGCCCAGTAGCACCACGTGGTCCTGGAGCTGGTACTCGGCAATGCGTTGGCGCAGCAGTTCCTCATCCTTGCCCTTGCCCACCAGCCCCACCACAAAATCGGGGAACACCTTCCGCAACTGACGGGCGGCTTCTACCAGCAGCAGCTGGTTTTTCCGGCCTTCCAACTGGCCAATGTTGAGGATAATGCGGCGGTTGGGAAAGCGGGTGCGCAGGTCCGAAGGATTGGATTCAGCACGCAATGCTTCCAAATCCAGGCCGTTGTGCACCACGCGGCTCACGGCGCCGGCCGGCAAGGCTGGCCGAATAAGCTGCAGGCCGAACTCCGACACGCCGATGAAGTAGCGGGTGCGGGCCAGTAGCCAGTTGAACCACCGGCTTACGGCCCGTGCCGCCGCCCCCACGGCGGGTTGCTGGCGCAGGTGGTCGATGGCCGGGTGGTCGTTGAAGTGGCCGGTTACTACTACGGGCACGCCCGGCCCCAGCGCCCGGCGCGCCGCCGCACCGCTGCCCAGGTCCTGGGCATTCACCACGTCGTAGGAGCAGCTACGGTCGATGCCCCACAGAATGTGCAGGAAGTAGGCCACATTGCCCGCCAGTGCTCGGGGGCCGGGACCCAGGCGCAGCAGCAGGTGTCGGATGGCCGCAATCAGATGTCGCCGTCCGCCCGTGAGCGTACCGGGAGTTACCACATCCACGCAATGGCCCTGCCGGCGCAACTGCCCGGCCAGCTGCAGGTAGTGCACCCGCACGCCCGACGGTGCGTCGGGCTTCAGAAAGGAAACCAGCAGAATATTCATGGCCGGAGGGAAGAAGCCGGCTCCAGATCCGGCACGTATGAGGCGGGTAGCAGTGCGGTGCGGTCGAGAAAGCGCACGTAGCGGGCCAGCACCAGCGCTACCTTCCCGGAGGATGACTGGCCAGCCGTCAGGCGGCTGAGCAGGCCGTGCAGCTCACGGCGCAGCAGCGGCCGCGGCCAGGCCAGCATCAGTACGCCCAGCACTATAGCCCCGCCCAGCATGAGCAGCGCCAGCGCCGCCGGCGCGGGCCAGGCCCAGTTTTCCAAACCCAGGTTCAGGCCCCAGAGTACCAGCCCTACCGCGGCACCGTGCAGCAGCCCCGGCCCGTAGGCGGCGCCCAGGCGCTGGTAATTCAGGTCCAGCTCGTGGTGCATGAGGCGCATAAACAGCACCGTGCGCACCACTTCGTTCAGCACCAGGGCGGCCGCGAAACCCATCAGGCCATAGCCGTGTAGCAGCCAGAAAAAGCCACCCAGGCTAGCCAGGGTCAGTAGATTAACGTTGATTTTGCCCCGCAGTGCGGCGCGGGCATCGCACACAATGCCGGCAAACATGGTGATGAGACTCAACGGCACGGCCACGCTCAGAATACGCAGCACCGGCACCGCCGCTTCCCAGCCCGGCCCCAGCAGCGCCCGCACCAGCACCGGAGCGGCTACGGCCACGCCCGCGCCCAGCGGCAGCACCACGGCTGCCACCAGCGTTACGCTGCCCAGGTAGGCGTTGCGGAGCTTGGCCACGTCGGCCTGAATCTGGCTGAAGGCCGGAAACACCACCTGCGACACGCTGCGCGTGAGCAGGTACAGCGGCAGGGTGATGAGCATGGCCGCCCGGTTGTAAATGCCCAGCAGCGCGGCCCCCAGAAACCGCCCAATCAGCAGCGTATCGAGCGAGCTGGTGATGAACTCTAGAAAGCTCGTGAACGTGATGCGGGTGCCGTAGGCCAGCAGCGGCTTGTAGTGCGCCCAGTTGAAATACAGGCGCAGACTGTGGCGCGTGGCCCCGTAGGCCAGCATGCCCACCAGCACGCCCTGCCCCAGGCTGGCCCCCACCAGGCTCCAAACCCCATAGCCGCGCCAGGCCAGCACTATGCCCAGGCCTGCGTAGGCCACTGTGTAAGAAACGGTTTCGATAATGGCCAGGGTGCGGAAATCCATGCGCCGCCGTAGAATGGTAAGGGCCGTGGCCGATAGCCCGCTCACGAGCAGGCCGAAGCTCATCACCCGCACCAGCGGTACTACTGCCGGCTCGTGGAAAACCTGCGTGGCCAGGGGCGCGCCCAGCGCCAAAGCCAGCGTACACAGCGCCCCCAGCAGCGCGGCCGAGGTGAAAGCGGCGCGCACGTCCTCCTCGCTCATCTCGGCTTTCTGCACCAGCGCCTGCTCCAGGCCAATTTGCGAGAAGTAGGAGCCGAACCGCAGCACCACACCCGCCAGCGCCACCAGCCCGAAGGTGGCCGGCGTTAGCAGCCGGGCCATTACGGCGGTATAGCCGATTTGCAGCACGGCCGTGACCACGGTAGCCGCCGTGCTCCAGCTCATGCTGTGCAGGGTTTTGGTGGTCAGGTTTCCGGCGCTGGACATAAGCTGGAGTGCTGCGTGGTACGATGGTGAAGTTGCCGTTGCCGGGGTTTTGCTGGCGCAGATAGTGCCGCTTGCGCAGATGGCGCTGACCGAACGTCAAACTCACCATTGCACCACGTAGCACCTCACTTATAATAGCTGTAGGCGTTTTTCTGGTGGCGGTACTCGTAGCTGGTTGTAAAGTGTACATCATTTATAATGATGTACACTTCGCGGATTTTGCCGTCCTCATATAGTTCGTTGATGCGGCTTACCAGGCTGCGGTCGGTGTAATTATGGCGCACCACATACACGGTGGCGTCGAGGTGGCGCACCAGCACGAAGTATTCGGCCACAAAAACCACCGGGGGCGTATCGAGCACCACGTAGTCGTAGTCGGCCCGCAGCTGGTGTAGCAAATCGGTCATGCGGGTGTTTTCAAGCAGCTGGGTAGGCCGGGCAGGCAGGGCCCCGCACAGCAGCAGGTCGAGGCCGGGTACTTCGCTGGGGCGGCAGGCTTCCTCAAGGGTGCTCTGGCCACTCAGGTAGCTGGCCAGGCCGTGCTTGCCGCCGCGGGGCAGCTTAAAGTAGCCCGCCAGCGTGGGCCGGCGCAGGTCGGTTTCAACCAGCACCACCCGGCGGCCGCTGTTGGCCAGCTCGGTAGCCAGGTTAACGGCGCAGAACGATTTTCCCTCGCCGGGCACCGAGGAGGTGATGCCCAGCACTTTCTTGTCGGGGGTGGCGGCCAGGTACTGCAGGTTCACGCGAATGGAGCGGAATGATTCGGCTAGCGGCCCCTTGGTTTCGTGCAGCAGGTTCCGGGTGTCGGCCCGGTCGCCGTGGGTTACAATGCCCAGCATCGGAATATCGGTCAGCTGCGCCAAGTCTTCCTGCCCCTGAATGGTGCGGTTGGCCTTATCGAGCACCACCACCAGGCCCGCCGGCAGCAGCAGGCCCGCCAGCAGCGCAATAAGCACCACCAGTTTGGGGTTGGGCGAATCGGGGCCGATGCTGGTGGCCTGCGCCCGGTCTACAATGTGCTTGTCGCTGGTGTTGGTGGCCAGGGCCAGGGCCGCCTCACTGCGCCGGTCTACCAGAAAGCCGTAGCTCTTCTCGTTGAAGTCGCTTTCGCTTTTAAGAAAGCCGAATTTGCGCTCATTTTCGGGCATCTGGTTTATCTGGCCGCGCACCTGGGCCAGTTGCGCATCCAGGTCGCGCACGCCGATACCGGCCGTGCGGCTCATGTTGGTCAGCGTCTGAATCAGGGCCTGTTTGGTGGAGCTGATGCGCTCATCGACCACCACCAGTAGGGGGTTGGTGTCGCTGCCGTTCACGCCCAGCGCGGCCCGGCGGCCGTTCAGTTCGCCCAGTTGTAAAATCAGGCTGCTGAGCACGCCATCTTCAATGCCTGCGTTGCTGGGCGAGGCAATCTGGGTGGCGTTGCTGTTGGCGCGCAGGTAAGCCAGCATATCGAGGCAGTAGCGCTGGCTGGTGGCGGCGCGGGCGCGGGCCGTCTGCAGCTCGCTGAGCCGCTGAATGCCCGCGCTCGACTGCACGCCTACATCCACCACGCCCTGGCTGGCGCGAAACGTCGATAGCGTCTGGGCCGCCTGCCGCCGCACGCCGGCCAGCTTGGCAATTTCCTCATCCATGAAGGCCAGGGTTTTGCGGCCGGTGTTGTTCTGTTCGCGCAGGTTGGCCGCCACGTACACGGCCATCAGCGTGTCTAAAAACATGGCGGCCTGGGCCGGCACGCTGCTTTTGAGCTTTAGCTCCACAATGCGCGAATCGTGGTCGATGGGCCGTACGACGAGGTCGCCCGCGTAGTCGCTGGCCGCCGTGGGCAGGTCGCGCAGCAAAAACGAGTAGCGCCCGCTTGCCTGCCCGAACACCCCACCCAGCCGGGGCCGGATGACTAGATGCAACAAGGGATGCCGCAGGGTATCGCCGGCCCGCACGATTTTGTCGAGGTGCACGGCGGGCACTTCGCTTACCACATTGCCGCTGGGCAGGTCTACCAGCTGGCTCAGCTCGGCATCGGCGCGCAGGCGGTAGCGGCCGGGGCCGGCGGGCGTCACGTAAATGCGCACCCCGGTAAGCTGGGGGGTGGCCAGATCGGGAGCTATGGCAAAGGGCATGGCATCGGCCGCCTGCTCGCGCACCACCACTGAGCCCATGCGGTTCAGCCACGAGGTAGGTTCGTGGCTGTATTGCACGGCGTAGGGTAAGCTGGCCACGGCCTGCTGCACGGTGCCGGTAGAGGTTATCAGGCCCAGCTCGTCCTCCATTTTAAGGCCCTTGTCGGGTACTTCCAGCATTTGCAGCAGGTCCTGGGCCCGCTTCGAGCCGGTGGCCTGGTCGCCCAGGAGCATGGTGGCCCGGAAAGCATACACCGGGGCCGTAATCTGGAGGTAGAAATAAGCCCCGGCCCCGGCCAGCAGCAAAGCCAGCACGAAGAGCGGCCAGCGCTTGCGCAGCTTGAAAAACAGCAGATTCAGGTCAATTTCGTCGGCTGCGGAAGAAGGAGTGGGAATCGTTTTCATACCAGAGACAGATAAGGACCAGAAGAAGCGCAGCGGCGGCTACCGTCAGCGGCGCAGGAAACTGAGCAGTAGCACCACGGTCGAAAGGCCGCTGAATATTATGCCCAGGTTGTTGGCATTGGCGCGACTGGTGCGGGCTTTCAGCGGCTCGATATAGAGCGCGTCGTTGGGCAGCAGGTAGTAGTAGGGCGAGCGGAGCAGGGCCGGGTCGGTGAGGTCGAGCAGCACTACTTCCGAGCCGGTGGGGGTCTGGCGCACCAGCTTCACGTGCTGGCGGTTGCCAAACTCGGTGAGGTCGCCGGCCATGCCCAGGCCTTCGAGCACTGTGGCCTGGCCATTGTACACGTAGTAGCGGCCGGGCGAGCGAACTTCGCCCAATACTGTTACCTTGAAGCTCAGGAGCTTAACAACCACATTGGCACCGCGCACGAAGGTTCCCAGGCGCTGCTGTACCAGCTCCTCCACCTTCTCTACCGAAAGGCCGCCGACCTTGAGCCTGCCCACCGTAGGCAGTGTGATTTCGCCTTCTTCGGTTACCGAATACCCACTCAGAAACATCGTGCCTGGGTCGCTATTGAGCATGGCGCGCGTGTCGGCGGTATTGAACACGTCGTTGAACTCAGCCTGCACGCTCTGCACCCGGATTGACAGCACGTCGTTGGGCTGCACCTGGTACACGGGGTGGACGTTGGTCACTGCCACCGGCCTGCTGGCCGAATACTGCGTGCTCTGCAGGTAGGGCAGCTGGCGCTGCTCGATGCAGCCGCTGAGTAATAGTGCGGCCCCAAGCAGGCCCCGGCAACTGTATCTCAGAGAGGGCATGAGGCTGGGGAAATTAGGTGAGAGGTACGACCGGGCGTAAAGTGCCCCGAGGAAGAAAAAATCAGCTAAAAACGGCCCCTGTTAACTTTAAATAGGGGGAGAGTAGTGATGTAAAACTCCGCAGGGAAGCCCGCGGATAAAATGACTATCATCATTTTTCATAGTATCGATAGTCATTTAGAAAGATTGGTTGCCGGCGGGCCAACTGCCGGGTGCGCTGGCGCAGACAGGCCATCCGCTGTGCCAGCGGCCGACGCTGCAACGGTCAAAAAAACCGGAAAGGAGGGGGAGGTAAAACGCATCGATAGCGGAGCTGATGGGCGGGAGCCGAACAGGCGCGGCCGGCGGAAAGCTATAAAGGACGTACGCCGCTCCGTGCGCTAAAATGAGCAGCCGTAATCCGGAAACTGATGCTTCTCATTTTCTGGGACGGGCCCGGCGTTGAGCTTTGTAATACTGCGGCTAAGTAGGTGCAGGCCCGTATTCTGGCGGGTAAATACGCTGTTCCTTATCGTATGAAACGTGCACTAATCACCGGCATTACCGGACAGGACGGGGCTTATCTGGCCGAGCTGCTGCTCAGCAAAGGCTATGAGGTGCATGGCATCAAGCGCCGCTCGTCGCTCATCAATACCGACCGGGTCGACCACCTCTACCAGGACCCGCACGAAGGCGAGTCGCGCTTTTTTCTGCATTACGGCGACCTTTCGGACTCCACCAACCTGATCCGTATTATTCAGCAGGTGCAGCCCGATGAGATTTACAGCCTCGGGGCCATGTCGCACGTCAAGGTGTCGTTTGAAATGCCCGAGTACACGGCCGACGTGGACGGTGTGGGCATTCTGCGCCTGCTGGAGGCGGTGCGCATTCTGGGCCTGAGCGCTAAAACCCGGATTTACCAGGCCAGTACCTCCGAGCTCTACGGGCTGGTGCAGCAGGTGCCGCAGTCCGAAACCACGCCCTTCTATCCTCGCTCGCCCTACGCCGTGGCCAAGCTGTATGCCTACTGGATTACGGTGAACTACCGCGAGGCCTACGGCATGTTTGCCTGCAACGGCATCCTCTTCAACCACGAAAGCCCCCTGCGCGGCGAGACGTTTGTGACGCGCAAAATCACGCGTGCTGCGGCCCGCATTGCGCTGGGCCTGCAGCCGCGGCTGTACCTGGGCAACCTCAACGCCAAGCGCGACTGGGGCCATGCCAAAGACTACGTGCAGGCCATGTGGCTGATGCTGCAACAGGACACGCCCGAGGACTACGTAATTGCCACGGGCGTAACTACCACGGTACGCGAGTTCGTGCGCCTGGCCTTTGCCGAGCTGGGCATCGAGCTGGCTTTCAGTGGCGAAGGTGTGAAAGAACAAGCCTGGGTGAAAGCCTGCCACAACCCCGAGTACCAGCTGCTGCCCGGCACCGTGGTAGTGCAGATTGCCGAGCAATACTTCCGGCCCACCGAGGTCGAGCTGCTCATCGGCGACCCCACCAAGGCCCGGCACCAGCTGGGTTGGGAGCCGAGCTACGACCTGGCCGCGCTGGTGCAGGAAATGGTGCGGGCCGACCTGCAGCTCTTTCAGCGCGATGCCTACCTGCAAGCCGGCGGCCACGCCACGGCCAACGCCTACGAGTAAGCGCCAGCTAAACAGCCCACGAAAAGCCCCACCGCAGACCAAAAATCGGCTGGCTGCCCCTCTCCTTTTTCGGAGAGGGGGGCGGGGGGGTGAGGCGGCCCGCCAGAACGAATCAACTCTACTTACCCCCGAAGCGATGGAACAGGACGCTAAAATTTACGTTGCCGGGCACCGCGGCATGGTGGGCTCGGCACTGATGCGCCGGCTCCAACAAGCGGGTTACCAGAACCTGGTCACGCGCACATCCCGGCAGCTGGACCTACGCGTCCAGGCCGACGTGGCCGACTTCTTTGCCGATGAAAAGCCCGACTACGTGTTTCTGGCCGCTGCCAAGGTGGGCGGTATCATGGCCAATAACACCTACCGGGCCGAGTTCATCTACGATAACCTGCTGATAAGCACCAGCGTTATCGGGCAGAGCCACCGGCATGGGGTAAAAAAGCTGCTGTTTCTGGGTTCCTCCTGCATCTATCCTAAACATGCGCCGCAGCCCCTCAAGGAAGAATACCTGCTTACGGGCCCCCTGGAGCCCACCAACGCGCCCTACGCCCTGGCCAAAATTGCGGGCCTGAAGCTCTGCGAGGCGTTTCATGAGCAATACGGCAGCCAGTTCATTGGGGCCATGCCCACGAACCTGTACGGCCCCGGCGACAATTACCACTTGCAGAACGCTCACGTGCTGCCGGCCATGCTGCGCAAGTTTCATGAAGCCCGCGAGCAGCACTTGCCCGAAGTGGAAATCTGGGGCACCGGCACGCCGTACCGGGAGTTTCTGTACGTGGATGATCTGGCCGACGCCTGCCTGCACCTGATGGAAAACTACACTGGCACGGCGCCCGTCAACATCGGCACCGGGCAGGAAATTTCCATCCGCGACCTGGCCCTGCTGATGCAGGATATCACTGGCTACGAAGGCACCATCCGCTTCGACCCGACCAAACCCGACGGCACCATGCGCAAGCTGCTGGATGTAAGCAAAATGCGTGGCCTGGGCTGGGAATTCACCACCGACCTGCGCCAGGGCATCGAGTACGTTTATCAGCACGATTTTCTCGCCCGCTGCGAACTGGCCCTGGTAGCTGACCAGAAGTAAGCCACCCAGAAATACGCTCTTCCCCATCCGCGGGTAATTGCTCGTGCCACCGCAACCGCGCCCGGGATTACCACCAACCGCTATCAGCCAACACGTAAGCTCGCAGCTTGAACCTAAAAGCTGGCGGCTACTCATCTAACTGCCTGGCTACGGGTTACCTTCATGTCAGATTTACTGAACCGAGTACGGCGCCGCGCCGGCCGTGAGCTGCGCGAACTGCTGCCCCACCACGAGCACTTCCGCCCCAGTGGCGTCCATGCCAGCAGCCAGCAGCTGGCCTGCCAGCCAACGGCCAGCGTGGCGTATTTCGGCCTCGTACCGGCCCACCGCTCCTACTCGCACGTTCCCGACGATTTTTACGCCCGCGCTTCCCGCCACCGGGGACTGCACGTGAAGCCCCACCGCGAGGAAGCCGTACCCGAAGCATTTGTCGTGATGCTACCGCGGGGCCGCATCTACGCCGATAATTATAACAGCGTGGCTGTTATAGCGGCCGACAATTGCCTGGTAGGCGACGTTTCTTTCCAGTACGACGGCGCGCTCTGGGACCTGGTCGCGCCCGAGCAGAACAACATTTTCCGGCAGCGCTACTTCGTGCCGCCCCGCCAGATTGCGGGCACCGTGTGCAGCCTGCTGGCGGGCGGCGGGGCGGCCATGGGCAATTACTACCACTGGCTGATTGACTCGCTGCCCCGCCTGCACCTGGTGCGCGAAGCGGGCTTGCTGGACAGCGTCGATTTTTTTCTGGTTTATGATAAGCGCAAGGGGTTTGTGTGCGAAACCCTGGCGGCCCTCGGCATTGGCCCGGAGCGCATTCTCGACATTGCCACCTACCCGCATTACCAGGCCCAGCAGCTCGTGGCCACCAGCCCGGTGCGGGGCCGGCTCACGCACACGCCCGAGTGGGCGGGCCACTTCCTGCAGTCGATTTTTCTGCCCCCGCCCCTCGTCGACCGTTGCTTTAGCCCCTTCGTTTACCTGAGCCGCAACGATGCGCCCAACCGCCGCGTGCTCAATGAGGCCGCCCTGGAGCCTATGCTAGCTGAATACGGCTTCCAAACCCACGTGCTCACGCCCTATTCCCAGGACGAGCGAGTGGCCCTGTTTGCCCAGGCCCGCGTGGTGGTATCGGCGGTGAGCGCCGGCCTGAGCAACCTCGTGTTCTGCGCCCCCGGTACCCAGGTGCTGGAACTGCTGCCCCAGACGTTTGTGGTGCCCGATTATCTGGAGCTGAGCACCCGCCTGGGCCTGCGCCACCAGTACCTCGTGTGCCCCACCCCGCGCCAGCAGAAGCACCGCTACGCGGCCCAGCGCGAGGACCTGATGGTACCCGAAGCGGCTTTGCGCCGCCGCCTCGACGCGCTGATGCAGCCGGAACCGCTCGTTCAGGGGCCCTGAGCGCCCCACCGCACCTGGTCCCCAACAGTTATCGGGGGCCGCGCCGGCGCTACCTGCCTTGGCCCCGCTAACCCTCGCTACTCTTAGCTAACCCTCGCCACTATGCTTCCCGAACTATCTATATCAGATCTACTGAACCGGGTGCAGCGCCGCGCTGGCCGCGTGCTCCGCGAACTGCTGCCCTACCAGGAGCAGTACCGCCCCACCGGCGTGCACGCCAGCAGCCGCGAGCTGGCCGCCCGGCCCGCATCGGGTGCGAACTACTGGTCGGTGGTGCCCGCCCACACCTCGCACCTGGTGCTGCCCGAGGGCTTTGCCGAAGCCGTTCCGGTGTACGAAAGCGAGGCCCACAGCAAGCCCCGAGCCGAGGAGTACATGCCGGAGGCCTTTGTGCTGGCCCTGCCGCACGGCCGCCTCTACGCCGACAACTGGGACAGCGTGGCCATCATTTCGGCCGACAACCAGCTCGTCGGCGACGTGTCGTTTCAGCACACCCGGCAGGGCTGGGCCATGCTGGGCCCGGCCCAGAACAACATTTTTTCGCAGCGCTACTTCCAGGAGCCAGTGCCGGTAGCCGGCACGGTGCTGAGTTTGCTGGCGGGTGGCGGGGCAGCCATGGGCAACTACTACCACTGGCTTATCGACTCGCTGCCGCGCCTGCACCTGGTATGCGAAGCCGGGCTGCTGGCCGAAGTCGACTACTTTCTGGTCTACGACAAGTACTGCAGCTTCGTGCGCGAGTCGCTGCTGGCCCTTGGCATCCGGCCCGAGCAGCTCATCGATGTAGCCACGCACCGCCACTTGCGGGCCGAGCGGCTGCTGGTAACTACGCCAGTGCGGGGCAATGGCCGCCACTCACCGTACTGGGTTAGCCAGTTTTTGCGCGCTGCCTACCTGGCGGTGCCCCCCGCCGCGCCCCGTTTTGCGCCCCGTGTGTTCATCAGCCGGCGCGACGCCACTATGCGCCGCCTGCTCAATGAGCCTGCCGTGGAGGCGGTGCTGCGCGAATTCGACTTCCAGACGTACGTGCTCAGCGACCTGTGCTTCGCGGATAAAGTCAACCTGTTCAGCCATGCCGAGGCCCTCATTGGCACGGTGGGCGCGGGCATGGCCAACCTCATGTTTGCCGCGCCCGGCACGCCGCTGCTCGAATTCCACCCCAGCACATTCGTCGAGCCTGAGTCGGTGGACACTGCCTACCGCGCTGGCCTGGTCTACCACTGGCTTACGGGCCGGCCCAGCACTCCGGCCAGTGCCCACCACAGCGCCGCCCGCCAACTCGACCTCTGGATTGACCCGGTTGAGCTGCGAACGGCTGTCAGTGGCCTGCTGCCGGTTCCGGCCCGGCAGGGCGTTTGTTAACCCGTTATTGCTACTGCTCATGGGTCCCATCCTGCTCTCCATCGTCACCTGGAACAGTGCGGCCGTGATTGAGGCCTGCCTGGCGGCCTGCCTGGCCCAAACTTACCCCGACTTTACCATCTGGGTGGTCGATAACAACTCGGCCGACGATACCTGCGCCCGCGTAGCAGCCGTAGCCGCCACCGATGGCCGGGTGCAGCTGCACCGCCTAGCGCGCAACACCGGCTTTTGCGGCGGCCACAACTACGCGCTCGACCACAGCACAAGCGAGGCCGTGCTGCTGGTGAACCCCGACGTGGAAATGGCTCCCGATTACCTGAGCCGTGCGGCAGAGGCACTGGCCGCTGATGCGGCCATTGGCACCGTGTGCGGGCTGCTGCTGCAAAGCCGCGCGGCCCACCCGCGCATCGATAGCGCCGGGCTGGTGCGGCAGTCGGGCGGCCGTTTCACCCTGCGCCACCACGGCCGGCTGCTGCCCGAGCTGCAACTCATTACCGAAGACGTGGATGGGGCCGATGGGGCCCTGCCGCTGTACCGCCGCGCATTCATCAACGACTTGCGCGTGGAAGGCAGCTTTTTCGACGAGCGGTTCTTTGCGCATAAGGAGGACTGGGACATTGCCTGGCGCGGGCAGCTCTACGGCTGGCGGACGGTGTTCGAGCCCCGGTGCCGCGCCCTGCACCCCCGCGTATTTCTGCCCGCCGATCTGCGCAGCCGGCTGCAACTAGGCGCGGCTATTAAAGCCGATGCGGTGAAGAACCAGTGGCTGCTGCTGCTCAAAAACCCCCCGACGAATCAGTTGGCAGGCTTGTGGTTGCGCGCGCTGCCCCGGCAGCTGGGGGTGCTGCTCTACTGCCTGCTGCTGGAGCGGCCCTCCCTGCGCGCCTACCGCTACGTGTGGCAGCACCGGGCCAGCATCTGGGCCAGCCGGTTGCACATTCAGCAGCGGGCAGGCCAGGGGTTGCCTGCGGCGGCCCGGTTCCCCACGGCGGCCAGCGGGCAAATACCGTCCGAAACGGAGCTGCTGGCCGGCTGAGGATAGTAACAGGCCAAGCGTCAGTTCACATCGTCACCTGCTTCATCGTCTTTCCAGCCCACTCCACTATGTACAAGCGCCCCGTTGGTCTCTCGCGCATAGTGGTGTCGCCCGGTTGTTTGTGGTAATCTCGCCCGTTTTAAGCGTGTTTGCGCAGCAGAAAGTAGGCGAAGTTGTGGTCGTTGATGAGCGGCTCCACGGGCTCCAGATACACCAGGTGCGGCTGCAGGCCGCACTCCTTGGCCAGCTCCCAGAACTCGTCGATCAGGTAGGTGGTCATGTTGCCCATGTTCTTGGCGTAGCCCCAGCGGTAAGCCCGGCTGTTGAGCTTATTGGTGCCGTATTTGATTTGAATGAAAGCCAGGCCATCGGCCTCGAGCAGGTTCTCGATAACGCGCAGAATGCGCCGCCCATAATCCTTGGAAGGCAGTAGCTCGAACACGTAGGTTGAGAGCACTAAATCGCAGGTTTCCGGAATGAGCGCGGCCACCTGCTCGGGGTCGGACACCGCAAATAGCACCGGCACGAAGTTGTGCAGGCCCAGGGCCTGGGTCTGCCGCTCGCATTCCTGCAGGCTCGCCGGCGTGATGTCGACGCCGTAGTAGCGGGCGGCGCCGGGTGCGAAATGCACCGCGCAGCTACCGCCGCCGCAGCCCCAGTCCACAATGCGGCGCGGTTTGCACTGGAGCCAGTCGTCGCCGGCCAGCTGCGAGAAAATACGCAGGCTGTTGCGCCCCAGACTCATCCACCGCTCGTCGTCGGTAAAGATGCTCTGCCCCCGCCAGTGGGCCGGACCGCCGTCGTGCCCGTGGTTCGACAGCCCGTTCCAGAACGCCTGCGAATCGGCCATTATCTTCTCCTCCGGCTCATGAATGTCGGCATAGTTGTCCAGCAACCGTCGGCTGACGCGCAAGGCTTGTTCCAGGTACCGATGCATGATGAAGAAAGGCTAAAAAGTGGTTGTGAGGGAGTTCCTAGCCGGAATCAGGAGTACCGCCGTGCCGGCCTGACGGCTTAGTTGCGGGCGCGGTACACGGGTTTCACGGGCCGGCTCTGCAGGTAGCGGCCAATGCCTTCGTCCAGCGCCTGGCGGTACACGCCCAGCGCCTCTTGCACCCGGCGCACGGTGTCGTCTACCATGGCCGTGGTGTGGGCGTAGCTTATCACGAAGGAGGGTGCCAGCAGTCCCCGGCGCAGGGTTTCCTGCAGAAACAGCGTGCGAAATGCCTGCGAGGGCAGCCCCGCCGCATCGTACGTGCCATACGACAGGCAGCACGGCGCCCCCAGTACCCGGAAGTGTTCGGCTACACCCTGGTCGCGGGCAGCGGCCTGCAGCCCGTCGCGCAGCCGCTCGCCCTGGTGGTGCAGGTGGGCCACCACTGGTTTGTTGGTGTAGGTCCGCATCACCTCCCGGGCCACGGCCAGCGCGTGCGATTCGGCCCCGTAGGTAGTTGAAAGCAGGAAAACCCGGTCGTGGTGGTAGTGGTGCAGGCCGCCGAGCTCCATCAGCTCGCGGCGGCCGGTGAGGGCCGCAATGGCAAACCCATTGCCCAGTGCCTTGGCGAAGGTGCTTAGGTCGGGCCGCACGCCGTACAGTGCCTGCGCGCCGCCGTGGTGCCAGCGAAACCCGGTAATAATTTCGTCGAAGATGAGCACTGTGCCGGCCGCGTCGCAGAGTTTGCGCAGCCCGGCCAGAAAGCCGGGGGCCGGCGGTACGTCACGCTCCACCTCCAGCACCAGGGCCGCCAGCTGCCGCGGGTGCCGGGTAAACAGCTCCTCGACGCTCGCCAGATCGTTGTAGCGAAAGTGTAGCGTGAGTGCCTGCACAGCCGCCGGTACGCCGGCCGGAATGCCGGTGGTACCCATAAACCAGTCGTCGGAGGAGAAAAACGGGTGGTCGGCGCAAATAGCCACCAGGTCGCGGCCGGTGTAGGCGCGGGCCAGCTTGAGGGCCGCCGTGGTTACGTCCGAGCCGTTTTTGGCGAATTTCACCATGTCGCCCGCCTGCGTAAAGGCCAGAAATTCTTCGGCCGTTTCCAGCTCCAGCACGGTGGGCCGGCCCAGGTTGGTGCCTGAACTCATGGCGCGCCGGGCCGCTTTCAGGATCGGCGGGTAGGCGTGGCCCAGCGTTACGGAGCGCAGCCCCATGCCGTATTCAATGAAGATGTTGCCATCCACGTCCCACACTAAACAGCCGCAGCCGCGCACTAGGTAGGGTGCCATGTCGGCGGGAAACTGGTCGTCGCCCTTGGCATAGGTGTGGCTACCGCCCGGAATGGCGGCGTGCATGCGGCCCTGTAGCGCCCGCGAACCGGCAAAGCTGGCGGGCGTGAGCGGGGCGGCCGTGCGCCAGGCTAGGGGTGGGGCCAGTGCGGGGCCCTCGGTTTCCAAGTCTAGCATGTCAGTCGGGAAGAAGGATGAGTAAATCGTGGGCGAGTAGCCGGTCGGCGGCCCGCTGCACCTGAGCAAACGGCAGGCGGGCGCGCTCGGCAATGTCGAGCAGGCTGTGCTGCCCGTCCGAAAGATTGAGTACCCAGAGCAGCGCGAGTTGCTCGTCGGGGTGCGCGGAAGCTCCCCCAACGGGGCTGTACAGGCCCCGCCGGCCCAACTCCGGCTCCCCGTATGGGTGCCGGTTCTGGTAGCGGCAGTTGGCATCGAGCGCGGCCAGCACTTCCTGGGTTAGCAGCAGCGACTCGGCCAGCACATCGGGCTGCACAAAAGCCAGGTTGTCAGCCGAGGTATGGTACTCGGGAAATTGGGCGTAGGGCGTGCGCGAAAGGCAGCCCACGGGCAGGTTGAAGCCCGGCGAGCAGTATTGCCGCTCGTCGTAGCCGTACGGAATAAAGTCGACCACCTGGTGGGGCACCGCCATATCGCGCAGCATCAGGGCCACAGTTCGGTCGATTTCGGCCGTGGCGCGGCGCGACTTCTTATAGGTGAATCCCCCCTCGCCGCCCAGCAGGCTCAGCACCAGCCCATGCCGGATGCGGGCCACGGCCGCCGGGTTGCGACTCAGCCACACAATGGAGCCGATGGTGCCCGGCGCGAACACGAACCGGTAGGTGTAGCGGCGTGGCACCTGCGCCAGCCACCGCGCCAGCCCCACCGCCACTACCATGCCCGAGAGGTTATCGTTGGCCAACGACGGATGGCAGCAGTGGCACGACAGCAGCACTTCCTCCTCGCTACTGCCCGGCAGCAGTAGCTCCCCGTAAGTCAGCGAGCCGGCCGGGTCGAGCGTGCTGTCGATGCCTACTTCGTAGTACTCGTCCTGGAGTTGGGCGCGCTGGTGGTGGCTGAGGCAGAAGCCCCAGTTGGGCTGGTAGTAGCTGGTGCGGTACGGAATCAGGTCGGGCTGTTCGGGCAGCGAAAATAGGTGTTCCTCCAGCTCCTGGCGCGCTACCCAGCCGTGCTTGGGCTGGCTGTACTGCAGCACGTGCAGGTTGTGCGCCCGAAAATCGATAACCCGCACTCCGGCCGCGTTCTTCACCCAGGCATCCCGAATGTTCCACTCGAAGGGCACCGTCCAGTCGAGGGCCGGCGTGCCGCTGGGCACCTCGTGCACCACCAGCCCGGGCAGGTATTCGCGCACCACATCCAGCGTCTGGCGCACCCCGTCGCCGGTAATGCTGCGGCAGATTGGGTAGAGCCGCGCCATCAGCGCGTGCAGTTCCTCGCCGGTCAGGGCAGTGGCAGCATCAGCAGAAAGGGCGGAAGTGGTAAGCATGGTTGGTTTGTTGGATGGAAAAAGAACGGTCATGCTTCATCTGGGGTCCGCGCAGCCGAAGCATCTCTACCGCTTCGTTGCAGTACCATTAATTAGTCAGCGGTAGAATGCGCTCAGCATGACCGTTCACTTTATTCACCATTTCACTTCAGCCCAGCAGCAGCTTGCGCAAGTAAAAGGCTTCGGCGTAGCGGGTGGCGCTCTGGATGCCGCGGAGGCGGGGTAGAGCCCGGAAGGTTTCGTCGTCGTACCAGTGCTTACTGGTTTGAGTTGGGAAGGCGAGCCGGAGCAGGCGTAGCTTTTCGGCCAGCACCTCGGCAGTCAGCTCCACGAAGGCGGCCGGGTTGCCCAGATCTCCGTCGTACTTCGGGATTTCGTATTCCAGAATCAGGTGGCTGCGAAACGTGTTCCAGGTCAGCTCCGACACCAGGCGGTGGTCCTGGTGCAAATCGTGCTGGTAGTGCGTGAGAATCAGGTTGGGGTTGAAGTCCTTGAGCTGCTCGAAGTGTTGCTTGATGGGGGCGCGGTCAGCGGCCAGCGAGCCGTCGGTGAAGCGGTGCACCGTTACGGTGGCCTCGGTGTCGGGCGCGGTGGCCAGAAACAGGGCCGCACTGGCCTGCGCCTCCCGGGCCCGCTCGTCGGTGGCGGCCCACACCACCCAGTGCAGCGCCGCCACCCGGCCCGCCCGCAGCCAGCGCAGCAGCGTGCCCCCCGCTCCAATTTCGATGTCGTCGGCGTGGGCGCCCAGGCAGAGCAGGCGCAGGCCGGCCGCCGGTACCAGGGCTAGCATGGCGCGGGCTCCCCTCTTACCCGGGCCTGCGGCTTGCGCCAAACTTCCCAGGGAGCATCACCATTGTTATAGAGTTCGTCGAGCTGCTGCTTGTCCTTGAACGTGTCCATGGCCGCCCAGAAACCCGTGTGCCGGTACGCCCGCAGTCGGTTGGCTTCAATGAGCCGCTGAAACGGCGCTTCCACCAGTTCCTCGCCCGGCCGGAGATGGTCGAATATCTCGGCCCGAAATGCGAAGTAGCCCGCATTGATCCACAGGCCCGAATGGGCAATGGGGCTGATGTATTCCACCTGGTTGTCGTCGGCCAGCGCCACCACGTGAAAGCTGTGGGGAGGCTGGTAGGCTACGAAGCTGCCCACCGCCGACGAGGCCTCAAAATCGGTGAGCATGGCCGGCAGGTCGAGGTCGGAGAGGCCGTCGGCATAGTTGGCCAGAAACATCGACTCGCCCGCCAGAAATGGCTGTACGGCCGCCAGCCGCTCCCCGATGTTGCTGTGCAGCCCGGTATCGACGAACGTAATGTTCCACTTATAGATATCAGAATTGAGCAGCTTCACCTGCAGGCCCCCCTGCGAAAACACGAAGTCGTTGGACAGGCACTCGTTGTAGTTCATGAAGTACTGCTTCACCGTGTCGGCCTTGTAGCCCAGGCACAGGATAAAGTCTTCATGGCCGTAGTGCGCGTAGTAGCGCATAATGTGCCACAGGATGGGGCGGTAGCCCAGCGGCACCATCGGCTTCGGAATGGCTTCGGAGTACTCGCGCAGGCGCATTCCCTGCCCGCCACAGAATAGGACCACTTTCATCGGATTGCTGGATTAGAAGTGATGAGGAATAAGGCCGATGCACTTAGAGAAACCGGCCCAAAGCCTTGTCTTGAAGCTGTTTAGGAAGTCAACTAGAACGTCATGCTGAGCTTGTCGAAGCATCTCTACTGCTTTGTATTGGGGCGTTCAACGAGGCAGTAGAGATGCTTCGACAAGCTCAGCATGACGTTCATTTAAATAGCAGACACTTCCTAAACAGGTTCCTTATAAAGAGTAGCTAATGCCCCGCTGCTGCGGTATGAAAGGCTCGTTAAAACAACCCGACTCACTCGTAAACCTGCACCTCCGGGATGGGCACCACAAACTGCCCGCCCCAGTCGCGGATGTAGGCCATCTGCTCCATGATTTCCGCGCGCAGGTTCCAGGGCAGAATCAGCAGGAAATCGGGCCGGGTTTCCGCAATGTGCTGCGGTTCGAGAATCGGAATGCGGGTGCCGGGCAGGAAATTGCCCTGCTTGTGGGGGTTCAGGTCGACGGTGTAGTCGATGAAATCGGTGCGGATGCCGCAGTAGTTGAGCAGGGTGTTGCCCTTGCCGGGAGCCCCATAGCCAGCCACGGTTTTGCCGGCGCGCTTAGCCGCAATCAGGAATTCGAGCAGCTTGCGCTTGGTTTCGCGCACCTGCCCGGCAAATGCAGCGTAGAAATCCAGCTCGCACACGCCGGCCGTCAGCTCGCGGTTGCGCAGCTCCGGCACGGCCGTTGTTACGGCCAGTCGGGCCGATTGCGCCGCGCGGTGCCGGGCATAAATCCGCAGTGAACCCCCGTGGGTGGGCAACTCCTGCACGTCGAAAAGGATGAGGTCGTGGTGGGCAAAAATCTGCTCCACCGTCCAGAAGGAGAAGTAGCTGAAGTGCTCGTGGTAAATGGTATCGAACTGGTTGCCCTCGATGAGCTTGAGCAGGTGCGGAAACTCGAGGGTGATAACGCCCTCCGGCTTGAGGACCAGCCGCAGGCCCTGCACGAAATCGTTCAGGTCGGGCACGTGGGCCAGCACGTTGTTGGCCACCACCAGGTCGGCCAGGCCGTGGCTTTGGCCTATTTCCAGGGCCGTGGCGCTGCCAAAAAACTTGCGCAACGAGGGCACGCCTTTTAGCAAAGCCGCGTCGGCCACATTGCCGGCCGGCTCCACGCCCAGCACCGGAATGTCTTTGGCCACCAGGTATTGCAGCAGGTAGCCGTCGTTGCTGGCCACTTCCACTACTAGGCTGGCGGCGTCCAGGGCCAGCCGCTCGGTTATCAGGTCGCAGTACTGCTGGGCGTGTCGCAGCCAGGAGGGCGAGTACGACGAAAAGTAGGCGTAGTCGGACCGGAATACATTGGCCGGTTCCACGAAGGTGCCCACCTGCACCAGGTAGCACTGCCCGCAAACGTAGGCGTGCAAAGGGTAAAATGATTCTGCGCGGTTGAAATCGGCGGGCCGCACATGGTCCTGGCACAGCGGCGAGGTGCCCAAATCGACGAACGTAACCCGGAGCGGGGCCGCGCAGAACCGGCAATGGTCCGCCGGGGCCAGACTGGCAGCCGGCGCCGGGTGGGCCTCCAGTTCAACAGAATCAGCCGGATGGAGCAGGGTGGAGGTCATGGCAGAAGTGTTAAAGGGCCTGAATAAGGGCTGAGTTGGTTGCCATCGGGGCGGTGGCGGCGGTGGGTAGGGTCCAGTCCGGGTAGGTGCGGTCTTTGTCGGAGAGCAGGACTGGCGGGGCGGGCCAGTGGATGCCGATGGCCGGGTCGTTCCAGCGCAGGCCCCGCGCCGCGTCGGGCACGTAGCGGGCGTCCATCAGGTAGCTCACCTCCGTGTCGGGCTGCAGCGTGAGAAAGCCGTGGGCAATGCCGCCGGGTACCAGCAGCTGGCGCAGGTTGTCGGCCGTGAGCTCCAGGCCCAGCCACTGCCCATACGTGGGCGAGTCCGGCCGCAGGTCTACCAGCACATCGAAAATAGCCCCGCGGGTGCACCGCACCAGCTTGGTTTCCTCGTACGGAGCGGCCTGGTAGTGCAGTCCGCGCAGGGTACCCTTGGTCGGGTTGAACGACACGCTGCCCTGCACCGGCACAAAGGCGAGGCCGTGGTGGGCTTGCTCGTCGACGCACCAGTAGCGGGCAAAAAAACCCCGCTCGTCGCAGTGGCGCTCCACTTCCAGAATGAGGACGCCCGGTAACTCAGTTTCTACAAATTCCATGGCCGCAGGGTAAGCAAGCGAAAAGACCGGTGGTTCAGACTGCTTCGGGAAGCCGGCGGGCTGGTGCGGGTTCGGGCAGCCCAATTGGGGCTCCGCCCGGTACGTGCCGGAGAATCAGCTCCTCATCCAGCTCGCCCTCGTCCTGCAGCGTTTTGAGCACGTGCAGGCGCATGAGCCGGGAGGTGCGAAACGAGGCGTCGTGAAAATCGATTTCCCGCAGGTGGCTGCGCAGCTCGGCGATGGTTTCTGCGAGAGTATGGCGGGGCTGGTGGTGGGGGGCCAGGTGGCGGAACAGGCTGAAATCGACGCGGTAGGAGCGCAGGTCAGCCGGAGCATCGGGGTTGAGCTGCACGCGGGTGCCGGGGATGGCCCGCGCCACGGCTTCGGCCAGCTCGCTCACGCGGTAATTCCAGCCATCGGAGCCCACATTCAGGCACAAAAAGTTGCCGCCCTGGTTTGTGCTGCGCCCCAGCGCCCACAGAATGGCCCGGGCCATGTCGTGCACATGAATCAGGGGCCGCCAGGGCGTGCCGTCGCTTAGGATACTAATGGCGCCTGTGGCCGTGGCGCTGGCCACAAAGTCGTTAAGCACCAGGTCCAGCCGCAGCCGTTCGCTCCAGCCGCAGGCAGTGGCAAAGCGCAGGCAGCTCACCTGGAAAGAGTCGTCGGCCAGCGTCTGCAAATCGCGCTCGGTGGCAGCTTTCGAGCGGGCGTAAGCCGACAGCGGATTGAGCGCCGAATCTTCGTTCTTCGCCACTTCGCCGCCCAGCCCATACAGGCTGCACGAGCTGGCAAACACGAAGCGCTGCACGCCGCACCATTTGGCCTGCCGGGCCAGCTGCACGCTGGCCGCGTGGTTTACGGCCAGCGTTGCGGCTTCGTAGGCGGTGCCCATCGGGTCGTTGGAAATGGCGGCCAGATGCACCACGGTGTCTACGCCCTTCAGCAAGGCGCTGGGAAAGGTGCGCACATCGCCAAATTCCTGCCGGTTGAGGTAGGATTCGGGCAGGCGGCCGGAGCCAGTGAGGCAATGCGCAAACAGGCCCAGGTCGTAGCCAATCAGCTCGGCCCCGGGGAAGGCCTGGCGGAGCGTGCGTACCACGCCGGGGCCTACATAGCCCATGTTGCCGGTTATCAGAATGCGAGGAGAAGCCATGGAAGTAGGAGAGCAGGTGAGAGGCCAAGTAGTATCAGGCAAATGGCTAGTCGATGGGCATGAGCGTGCCCGGCGGCAGGTGCGCAGACCAGCGGGTCCGGCCGTTGTGCCCGTTGTCGGACGCTACCGCAATGGGCCAGGGCGCGGGCAGCACCGGAACGACGGCGGGCTGCGGTTTAAGCGGGCGCGATGCGGGCGCCGGGTTCTGGCTCCACACATTCCAGGGGGCCTTGCCGCTTTGCCATAGCTGTTCGAGCATGTTACGGTCCCGCAGGGTGTCCATGGGCTGCCAGAAGCCCGGGTGGCGGTAGGCCGCCAGCTGCCCTTCGGCCGCCAGGCGTTCCAGCGGGGCTCGCTCCCAGGTGGTGTTGTCGCCGTCGATGTAGTCGATTACGGCGGGTTCAAGCACGAAAAAACCCCCATTTACCCACGAGGTGACGCCGCCTTCGGGCTTTTCGGTGAAGCTGCTCACTTTGCTGTCATCATCGGGCAGGTTGAAAACCCCGAAACGACCCGGCTGCCGCACCGCCGTGAGCGTGGCCAGGGTGTGCTGCTGCCGGTGGTAGCCTATGCTGGCCTGAATGTCGATGTCGCCGACCCCGTCGCCGTAAGTGAGGCAAAACGTTTCGTCGTCCAGGTGGCCGCGCACCCGGCGCAGGCGTCCGCCGGTCATGGTTTCCTGGCCGGTGTCAACCAGCGTCACCGTCCAGGGTTCGGCGTTGGTGAAGTGGACTTTCACCTCGTTGCGGTCCAGCCGGAACGTGACGTCGGCGTTGTGCAGGAAGTAATCGGCGAAGTATTGCTTGATGAGGTAGCCCTTATAGCCGCAGCAAATCACGAAATCGGTGATGCCGTGGTGGGCATAAATCTTCATGATGTGCCACAAAATGGGCTTTCCGCCGATTTCAACCATCGGCTTGGGCCGCAGCCCGCTTTCCTCGCTGATGCGGGTGCCGTAGCCCCCGGCCAGAATCACCGCTTTCATCGCACAATAGTTTTGGAGTGAAGAACAGAGGACCCGTCGCGCCGCGCCCCATTGCGCCGGCGGGCCAGCCGGGGCCGGCTGGGGCCGGCCGATTGCCCAGGGGCAACTGCCCGGCCGATATAAAGCAGGAGCAGTTCGCGGGCCAACAGGTACACAAACAGTGGGTTGGTGCGCAGGTAGCGCCCGGCCAGCCGCCGCGGCTCCTGCCACAGCCGGAAGGCCCACTCCAGCCACAGCGGCCGGGCCCAGGGCGGAAGACGCGGCTCAAACCCCGCATACACCCGAAATGCCTGCCCCACGCCCAGCATGCAGGCCTGCACGCGGCCGTCGTGGGCCGCCATCCAGCGCTCCTGGCGCGGGCAGCCCAAGGCCACAAACAGCAGGTTGGGTTGAG
This sequence comes from Hymenobacter lapidiphilus, assembly GCF_013377885.1. Lineage (GTDB taxonomy): Bacteria > Bacteroidota > Bacteroidia > Cytophagales > Hymenobacteraceae > Hymenobacter > Hymenobacter lapidiphilus. Next base: position 7,784 of record NZ_JABKAU010000032.1, on the reverse strand, counting down.
CCACGTTGATGGCGGCCACGTCGGCGGCGTCCTCGGCCGGGGTGAGGGGCCGGAAGGGCGGAGCGTGCCAGCCAGCTATTTGCAGGGTGGGCAGCTCGCGCCGGGCCCGGGCCACCAGCGCGGCCAGCACTTCCTCGGTGGTTCCATAAAAGTAAACCGACTGGCCGGCGGCGGCGGCGGCAGTCAGCAGCGCCGGTAGCAGATCCATGCCCGCCACGCGGGCCTGCGGCTGCCCGTGCAGCCAGCGCAGGCTGGCGGCTACGGGGCTGCCGTCGGGGGTTACTACCCGGGCCTGGTTGAGCAGGCGCCGAAAATCGGGCTGGTGATGGGCCTCCACCAGCATGTGCACGTTGGCGCAGCACACGTAGCCCGAGCCGCGGGCGGCACCCAGCCGCAGAATGGCCGCCAGGAAATCGGCGGGCGTACCCGCCGAAACCTGCGTTTTCAGCACCGCATATTTGGCAAGGATTCTGGGCATGGCTGGGTAAGAAATTAAGAACGATTCAACGGATTCAGCAGCTTCGGTCTGCTCGAAAACCACCCTGCCAAGCGGCGCTGGCTGCAACAGGCCTACCGCAGTTTTAAGGAGGTAGTCGTCGGGAGGCGAATGACTAGTAGGCGTTTTTTTCGCCTTTTATCATGTTGCGGAGCGTTAAGCCTATTATCTGCATATCCAGGCTAAACGACCAGTTCTCAAGGTATTTCAGGTCGTACTCCACCCGCTTTTCCATGGCGTTGGGGGCGCGGGTTTCCCCCCGAAAACCGTTCACCTGGGCGTAGCCCGTAATGCCCGGCATCACGGCGTGGCGCATGGCGTAGGTGTGAATGTGCTTGGAGTATTCTTCCAGCTGCGAAATCATGTTGGGACGCGGGCCTACAACCGACATATGGCCCAGCAGCACGTTGAAAAATTGCGGCAGCTCGTCGAGGTTGTATTTGCGCAGGTACCGGCCCAGGTGCGTCACCCGCGGGTCGGCCTTGGTAGCCTGCAGCTCGGCCTGCTGGTGGCCAGCCGACATGGTGCGCAGCTTGTAGCACGGAAACAAGCGGTTGCGCTTGCCCGGCCGCATCTGCCGGAAAAACACCGGCCCCTTCGAGTCGAGCTTAATGGCCAGGGCCAGCACCGGCAGCACCAGCGGAAACAGCAGCACAATAACCAGCAGCGAGAAGCCGATATCGAAGGCCCGCTTCAGCACCAGGTTGGCCCACATGGCCAAGGGTGCCCGCCGCACCATCAGCACGGGCAGGTGGTCGCAGAGGTACATGTTCACGTCCTGGCCCAGCGTGCCGTGGTAATCGGGCACAATGCGCAGCGAGAGGAAGTTATCGGCCGCAAAGCTCGTCAGGTCGGCAATCAGGGCCTGCTGGGTGAAAGGCAGCGCAAAGTAAATTTCATCAACCGGGGTGCGCCGGCAGTAGTCTTTCACCTCGGCCACCGTGCCCCGCACGAGGTGGCTCAGGGCGGCTGGCACGTTCTCATCGGCAAAGAAACCCTTGAACTGACTGCCGTCGGGGTCGTGAGCCCGCAGGAAGTAGTAGAGCTGCTGCCCACTAGTGCTGGCTCCCACAATAATGAATCGGCTGTGGGGCTCGGCAAAATAGCGCTGGTAAAGGCGGTAGCAAAACGCGAGCAAAAACCGCCCTAGCACCACACCCGCAACCGCCAGCCCATAAACCACGAGCAACTGCCGCTGGGGCATCCAGCTGACGTGCAGCAGTAATGCAACGCCAAACAGCAACCCGCCATGCATCAGGAAGGTCCGCAACAGGTAAACCAGCTTTTCGCCGTAGGAAATCTGGCGGTCCAGCCGGAAGATGTTCGCGTAGTGATGCGAAAGCATAGACCACAGGAGCGCGAAAACGACGAAGAATGAGGCGTAACTATCAAATAACCAAGCATCTGAAACCAAGATGGTAGAAGCGCGAAAGGCACCAAAAATAATGATGCCATCGAGCAAGGGAAGAATTATCCGGCTGGAGTCAGAGTAGTGAGCATAGCGTTCCATAGTCGTTCCAGTTGAAGCCAGGAAGTATTCAGAGTAGCCTTGTTGGTGATTTGATGCTACTCTCTTTACAAAGAAAAATTAATAATTATTATATAAAAATGACAAAATGCACTCTAAAAATTGATCAATAGCATTTATATGAAAAATTATATTTTATAACGTATTATAGTTTATTTGGAAAGTAAAACACAGTAAAAGTTATAATTATATGCATTGGATAATATGACTTACATGTAGTTTTGAGCTGGCCTCGGCAAAACAGACAAGAGAAGGATGTATATTTCTTCTTTCATGGCAGCAAAACCCAGCGGAACGTCGCCCGACAAACGGAGTAAACACGGCGAAGCGTTTAGGGCGTAGGCTCTGCGTCTGGCCATCGGGAGACGCAGCACCTAGGCCCAGCCCGGCAAATGGGCAGTAGCCCCAAGCTGCTCTACCGTTGGCCACCGCCCCAGCTCGTGACCGAAGAGGCCAGTGTAGAGTGGCACGCGACCCGCAAGTGCGCGCCCTTCGCGCAGCTAGCACACGACTGGCGCAGGAGCTCGATACTGTAGAAAAAGCCTTGGTTCTCCTTGGCCATCCGCCCCCGTGAGCACTTACCACCACATTGCCCAGCAGGCCGCTCAAGTGCCCGTACACCAGCTCTGCCAGGTGCTGCACGTGGCCCCGGTCGCCTGTTACGCTTGGCAACGCCCCTCCCGTCTGGTCGGCCTGGCAAGTAGTCGTTATTGAGGTGTTGGTATGCCAGTGGGCCAGCGCTACGGCACCTACCTGCTGCGCACCGAAGTGCAAACCCAGATTTGCCGCGTGCTCAAAGCCCACGGGCTGCGGGCCCAGCAGCCGCACTCGTTCGTGCCGCGTACCACCCATTCGGATTCGGCCGTACGCGCCGCCCCCAACAGGCTGCCCGGCCTGCCAGCTCCTACGGCTCCCAACCGGCTGTGGGTAGGCGCCATCACCTACTTAACCCAATGTACGGAGTAGACTGGGCCTATATATCTACGCCCCAGCCACTTCCTCACTTCCCCAGAAAATCCCCGAAAGACACCTGCTCATACGCCTGCCCGAAGCGCAACTGCCGCTGGGAAACCGTCGAATCCCGCTCGATGATGCGGCGGGCTACGTTGTCGTAAGTGACCACTCCGGCGGGCGTCGCTACGCCGAAGCCGTCGGTGAAGGAGTAGAAGGCCGCGCCGCCGGGCCAGGCGGGCGGGGCGGGGGCCAGCAGGTCGCGGCTCCAGGGGAAGTTGGTGGCGGGCAGGTTCAGCTGGTGCAGCAACGTGGCAGCAACGTCGGTTTGCGAGCCGTAGGTGGGCACCCGCCGGCCCTGGGCGGCGGGTGCCAGCGCGCCGCCGGTGAGTAGCAGCGGAATCCGGAACTTGGCCGGGTCGTGGTTGGGCGAGTTGCCGGGCTGGGGGTGGCCGTGGTCGGCTACCAGCACCACCAGCGTATTGTTCCACCAGGGCTGCTGACGGGCCGTTTGCAGAAACTGACCCAGCACGTGGTCGGTGTAATACATGGAGTTGCGGAAGCGGCTGGCCTCGCTGGAACCTCGGAAGCGGGCGCGCATGGGCACGTCGAACGGTTCGTGGCTGCTCAGGGTAAAGGCCGTGACGAAGAACGGTGCCGGTTGGGCGGGCAGCTCCTGCTGCAGCCGGTTGAACAGCACATGGTCGTGGGCGCCCCACTTGGCGTTCTGGTCCTGGCGCGCGAAATCGGCCCGCTCGGTGAAGCGCTGGTAGCCGGCCGTGACGAGGTAGCTTTTCATGTTGGCGAAGGCCAGCTCGCCGCCGTGGTAGTAGGCCGTGCTGTAGCCCTGCTGGCGCATTACCCGGGCCAGGTGAGGCAGCTGCTCGGTTTTGCGCGGGTACTTGATGATGCTGGTGGCCGGCTGGTTGGGGTAGCCCGAGAGCAGCGCTACAAGGCCCTTCTGGCTCCGGTCGCCGGCCGCAAAGATGTTGCGGAAGGCCACGCCGGTGCGGCTCAGGCTGTCGAGGGTGGGCGTGATGCCCGGCTCGCCGCCCAAATGGCCCACCAGCTTGCCCGTGAAGCTCTCCAAAATGATAAACAGCACGTTGGGCTTTTGCAGGCCGGGGCGCAGCAGCCGGACCGTATCGGGGCCGCCCGTTTGGTAGAGGCTGGCGGTGAGGCGAGCGGCGGCGGTATCGGGCAGGAATTGGTAGGGGTTGCGGGTGCTGGTTTGCAGCCGCAGCGAGTTGAGCACATTCCAGGGCACGTTGATGGCTGCGTGGTTGGCAAAGGGCGCCTGCGAAAAATACACGTCGCCCTGGTTGATGGGAATCTGCTGCAGGCCCCCGCGCAACGGCACCACCAGCAGCACCAGGTACAGCAGCGCCGCCAGCGCCGCCCGGCCCCGTCCGAAGCCCGCCGGCAGGTCCGGCAGCCGGCCTACCACGCCTCTATATAGGCCCCAGCCCACGCCCAGCAGCGCCAGCCACAGCCCCAGCAGCAGCCCCAACTGGCCGGCGCTGGCCGAAGCCGCCGCCTCGCCCGGCGTGCGCAGGTACTGCAGCGGCGTAGCATCGAGCCGGAAGCCCCAGGGGCCGTACAGGGCCAGGTCGGCCACCGTAAGCAGGGACACCAGCGCCACCAGCACCATAGTAAGTACGCGCAGGCCGCGCGCCAGCCCGAACCGCGGCCCGGCCAGACTGCCGACTACGAACAACAGGAAGGTAGCCAGGCACAGGTAGGCCGTCGCTGAGGCATCGAGCCGCAGGGCGTGGCCGAAGATGCGTGGCACCGTGCCGGCCGGCAGCACCAGCGTGCGCGACAGGTAGTAAACCAGAAACAGGCCCCTGACCAGCCCGAAATACAGCAGCCAGAACAGGAAGTAGCGCGGCTGAAACGCAAAGCGGCTTTTCACGCCTGCAAAGGTAACCCCCCGGCCCGGATGCCCGGAGTTGGCGGCCGGGCTTTTCAAACCCAGGTTGCGGAGGTCGATGTAGGGGCGGGGCTTGCCCCCGCCCGCCGTTCGCACCGTACTGTTGAACGGCGGGCGGGGACAAGCCCCGCCCCTACATCGACCTCCGCAACTCATTCCCTACATATGCGATACAAGCCCAAAACCCGGTTTTGCGTAAGTCCTGCCAATAGTATCCTTCAAAAGGGGTACGGCTCTGTAAAATGTGTGTGTGAAACAGGATAGGGGGTATAATTATATGGGCTTATCTGAAAAAAAAGGTGATTTATATCGAAGATAGGGGTGCAAAATAAGGCGGTTGGTGTCATCTTTTATACTTAGGTCGTATATTTGTCCCTATTGATAAGTGCTACACGCTTCAATTTCTTCCGCGTACTTCATTTCCTCTATGGCAATTCTCCGCTTCAAAGCTCTTGAGCAAGTTACCAAGCGCCAGCCGCTGACCGTCGCAAACACTGGTGAGCGACGCTCCGATAGCTTTGGCAAAAACGTTTTCAACCTTGATGCCATGCGGGCCACCATGCCCGGCGAGTATTTCAAGAAGCTGCAGGCTGCCGTGAAGCAGGGCTTGCCCGTGGAGCGCAACGTAGCCGACGCCGTGGCTTCGGCCATGAAAACCTGGGCCATGGCCAAGGGCGCTACCCACTACACCCACTGGTTCCAGCCCCTGACGGGTGCTACGGCCGAGAAGCACGACTCGTTCTTCGACCTCAACTCCGACGGCCGGCCCGTCGAAAACTTCAAGGGCTCGGCCCTGGTGCAGCAGGAGCCTGACGCCTCCAGCTTCCCCAACGGCGGCATCCGTAATACCTTCGAAGCCCGCGGCTACACCGCCTGGGACCCTACTTCGCCCGCTTTCCTGATCGAAACCGGTGGGGCCAAAACCCTGTGCATCCCGACCATTTTTGTGGCCTACACCGGCGAGGCCCTCGACTATAAAGCCCCGCTGCTTAAGTCGCTGGAGGTGCTCGAGAAGGCGGCCCTCGACGTGTGCCACTACTTCGACAAGGACGTGGCCCGCGTGAGCACCACGCTGGGCATCGAGCAGGAGTATTTTCTGGTAGATAAGGCCCTGTACGCCGCCCGGCCCGACCTGATTATGACCGGCCGCACGCTGTTCGGGCACTCTTCGGCCAAAGGCCAGCAGCTCGACGACCACTACTTCGGCTCGATTCCGGCCCGGGTGCATGCCTACATGCTTGATTATGAAGAGGAAGCAAACAAGCTCGGCATTCCACTGCGCACCCGCCACAACGAGGTAGCCCCTCACCAGTTCGAGTGCGCCCCCACTTTCGAGGATGCCAACCTGGCCGTTGACCACAACCAGCTGCTGATGGATGTGATGGCCCGCGTGGCCGACAAGCACGACTTTAAGGTGCTGCTGCACGAAAAGCCGTTTGCCGGCGTAAACGGCTCGGGCAAGCACAACAACTGGGCCCTGAGCACCGATACCGGCGTGAACCTGCTCGCCCCCGGCCGCCGGCCCAAGGAAAACCTGCAGTTCCTCACGTTCTTCATCACCACCATTAAAGCCGTACACCGCCACGCCGATCTGCTGCGCGCCAGCATCGCCTCGGCCAGCAACGACCACCGTCTGGGGGCCAACGAGGCCCCGCCGGCCATCATGTCGGTATTCGTGGGTTCGATGCTGGACTCGGTGATGAACGAGTTGGAGCGTACAGCCCAGGTGCCGCTCGATAAAGGCGACAACATCTACCTCAAACTCGGCATTGATAAGATTCCGGCCATTCTGCTCGACAACACCGACCGGAACCGTACCTCGCCCTTCGCCTTCACCGGCAACAAATTCGAGTTCCGGGCCGTGGGCTCGTCGGCCAACAGCTCGTCGGCCATCACCACGCTCAATACCATCGTGGCCGACCAGCTCATCGACTTCAAGCGTTCAGTTGACCAGCTGATTGCTGATGGCCGCAAGAAGGAAGTAGCCATTGTGGAGGTGCTGCGCGAGTATGTCATCAGCTCCAAGGCTATTCGCTTCGAGGGCAACGGCTACTCCGAAGAGTGGAAGGTGGAAGCCGCGGCCCGCGGCCTGAGCAACCTGCCCACCACGCCCCAGGCCCTCGACGCCATCGTTACGCCCGAGTCGGCGGCCCTGTTTGAGCGCCACCGCATCTACTCGCCCGTCGAGCTACACGCCCGCCACGAAATTGTACTGGAAGACTACGTAAAGAAAATCCAGATTGAGGGCCGGGTGATGGGTGATTTGGCCATCAACCACATTGTGCCCACGGCGCTGGCCTACCAGACCAAGCTGGTAAACAACGTGCGCGGCCTGCGCGAACTGGGCCTTGACGACGAGTATACCAATGGCACGCTGGATACTATTAAGTCCATCTCGCGCCACGTATCCATCATCAAAACCCAGGTGGCAGAGATGATTAACGCCCGCAAAGCGGCCAATAAACTAACTGATACCCGCGAGCAGGCACTGGCCTATTGCGACACGGTGAAAGTGCATTTCGACACCATTCGCCGCTCGGCAGACAAGCTGGAGCTGATGGTGGACGATGAGGACTGGCCCCTGGTAAAGTACCGCGAACTGTTGTTCCTGCACTAAGCCAGGGTCAGAGTCGGGCCGGAGTTGGGTGGGAATTTTTCTCCGCGCCCCGATCTTAGAAAGGCCGCATCCGGGGGATGCGGCTTTTTTTGTGCGTAAACCAGGGGGCAGCGTTGTGCCAAATGCGGGGCCTGTGGTTTGCCAGCTATAGTGCTCCTCTGCCGCCCGATAAGGAGTATCGGCCCGCTGGCTGGCGGCATCCTTGCAGCGTAAGGCCAGCGCGTCATTCGTCAACTGTACATCCACACGAGTGGGCAGC
>NZ_JABKAU010000031.1 GCF_013377885.1 Hymenobacter lapidiphilus | reverse complement strand
GATAGCCTGTATAACCCCATAATACTCCGAGGTCTTGACTGAACCACGTCAAATTCTTATGAACGATACTATCGAATACAGCTACGTCTTTAAGTCTATACCCCATCCGGCGAAGTTTACGGTCCCGCTTGATATGGTTGAAGGCCGCTTCGTAGGCTTTTTCAGGAGCCGATGGCGACTGGCCGCAACCCAGCAGGGGTATTATCGTCAGGAGGCAAATCAGGAGTAGTCGCATGGCCATAGCCTGGGTACTAAATTAATCAATGGGTTCGGGCTCCGGAATGGGATGGTGAATAGCATCGTAGGCCTGCACCGCTGTAGTAAGCACATCCAATTTATTGAACTCCGCCGTGCCAGGTGTGGCGCTGAAGATGCTTTCTATGCGGATCAGGGCCGCCTGATAGTCGACCCTATTGCGAATGGGTTCACCATACTTTGTATCGTCGCAGAATATGTGCTGTAAATGAGGGCCGTATGCTTGTAGCGCGAAGCTTCTGCTTCGCGTATCGTTGCTGAATGCCGCGTCGCGTGGAGTCGTTCAACGATACGCGAAGCAGAAGCTTCGCGCTACAAGCATACGGCCCTTTTCATGCAAGTCCGAATAAACCCACCGCGCCCCGCCGCCACCGATGAAACGGCAGGAACGGGGCGCGGCTGAAGTAGTAGGGATTCGCTCGACAGAAAACCTAACAGCTAGTGGCTGTCAGCTAGTGGCTTAAGAACGCACCTGGCCGGCGGGCTGCTCGCTCATGGGCGTTAGGTTAATGGCTTCTACGGACCTGATTTCGGGTACGGCTTTCTTTACCGATTCCTCCACGCCGGCTTTCAGCGTCATGGCCGACATGGGGCAGGTGCCACAGGCGCCGAGCAGTTCCAAGCGCAGCACCATGTCGTCGGTGATTTCGATTACCCGCACGTTGCCACCGTCGGCGGCCAGGTAGGGCCGGATGCCGTCGAGGGCCTGCTCGATGCGCGGCAGTAGGGGGTGAGAGTCGACGGATACTTCCATGAATTGCGGTTTTGGTAGTGCTAGAGCAAAGATAAGCTTTCTAGCGGGGGTACAAGTGTCAACCAGCGAAGCGGGCGGGAAGTTCGGGGTAGGTGGCCGGTGGATGAACGTCATTCAGAGCGCAGCGAAGAATCTCGCTCGAATTGTTGCCGGGCCGTTTATCAACTGCGAGCGAGATTCTTCGCTGCGCTCTGAATGACGTTCTTTTCACTAACCATTATCCCCTACGGCACCACTACTTCCTCGATAATAGCTTTAGGTTCGTGCTTATACAGCCACAGAATCAGAATCGGCAGCAGCGTGAGCTCGGCCACGACGCCGAACAGCAGCGTCAGGCCAATGAGCAGGCCCACGTAGAAGGTGCCGTCGAAGGAGGAGAAAATCAGCGTCGAGAAGCCGCCGACCAGAATCAGGGAGGTGACGACGACGGCTTTGCCGGCCATCAGGTAGGTTTTGCGTACCGCCCGGAACAGGTTGTCTTCCTTGAGCAACATGAGCTTGAGCTTGCTCATGAAGTGGATGGTATCATCGACGGCAATACCAAAGGCAATGGTGAAGATGATGCTCGTGCTCACCTTCATGCTCACCCCGGCCAGGCCCATTACGCCGGCTACCAGCAGAATCGGGAACAGGTTGGGAATGAGCACCACCAGCGTCATGCGCAGGCTCCGGAACAGGGCCAGGATGATAAGCGTGACCATCACGATGTCGAGCGTCATGCCGATAATCATGTCGCGGCTCAGGTTTTCGTTGTTCTTATCGATAAGGTTGGCCGAGCCGGTGAGTCGGGTTTGCACCACCGTCGAGTCGATGGACGTGCGCAGAAACTGGCGCAGGCCCCCGTTGAGGGCGTGTACCTTGATGCTCCCTACATCGGCCATGCGGCCGGTGAGGCGGCCCTGCGAGGCATCGGGCAGGGCCAGGGCCCGGAACTCGGGTTTGCGGCTCAGCAGCTTCACCTTGCGCAGCAGCCGCGCCAGCTCGGCCTCATCGGCGGGCAGGCGGTATTCTTCCACCAGGCCGCCATTCAGGGCCTTGCGTACCGATTTGATGATGGTGACGGGCGAGGCCACGAAATTGAGGCCGTAGCTCTGCTGCAGGTAGTTCTCAATCTGCTCGGTTTCGCGCAGCACTTCCAAATCGAACACCGTGCGGTTGGGGCCGGGGTCCAGGGCCATTTCGAAGGGCCGCACGCCGGCGAAGTTGTCTTCGAAAAATCGAAAATCCAGCTTCACCGGGTCGTTTTTGGACAGGTCGTCGAGCAGCGCCGAGTTGATGCGGATGGTGGAAGCCGAGCCGATTGACAGAATCAGTACTACGGCGCTAATGCCCACCACCCAGTGCCGCCGGGCCAGCACCTGCCGGAACAGGCGGCCCAGCACGCCGTCCCAACTGTGGCCCTGCTCGCGTGGTACGCGCAGCTGGGGCTTTTTGAGCAGCACCAGCAAAGCCGGCAGCAGCGTGAAGCTCAGCACAAACGTGAGCAGCACGGCAACGCCCGTGAACAGCCCGAAGTTGTAGATGGGCCTGATGGAGCTGGTCATCAGTGAGAAAAAGCCGATGCTGGTGGTGAGGGCCGAAAGCCCCGAGCCGAAGGCCGACTCGCGCATGGCCACCAGCAGCGCCGGCCGCTTTTCGGCTCCGTAGCCCAGCTCCGTTACGTAGCGGGTAATGAGGTGAATGGTGTCCGACATGCCCACCACGAACAGCATCACCGGCAGCAGGGCCGTCATCAAATCGATGCTCACCCCGAAGGCCGACATCACGGCCAGCCCCCACAGAATGGACCCCAGCACCACCACCAGCGGCAGCACCACGCCCCACCAGGTCCGGAACGTAAGCCACAGCAGCCCCGTCACGAGTACCACCGACAGGCTCATAAACAGCGCCAGCTCGTTCTGCAGCCGGTCTACGAACACCGACTGGGCCACCTGCTTGCCGGCCAGGTGGTACTGGTCTTCGGCGAAGTTCTGGCGAACCAGCTCGCGCCGCAGGGCGCTCAGCAGCGAGTCGCCGGGCGGCTTGCTCAGGTTGGGCGAGGTCTGGAAGAGAATCGTAGCGGCACGGGCATCCCGGGAAATCAGGTTGCCCACGAGGCCCGGCGTCCGGTATATCAGCGCCGAGTCGAGGGCGCGGCGCTCGGGCTCGTAGGGGTGCAGGTAGGGCAGGTTGAACACGCCCGGTCCCTCCACCACCGGGTTGCTGGCGTTGGTCGGCGACGACACCCGCAGCACGTGGCGGCGGCCGTCCAGAAACCGGGTCAGCGAATCGAGCCGCACCAGAAAGCGCGGGTCGAATACGGTCTGGCCCGTGGGGGCTTCAAGGCCCAGCAGCACGTAGTCGTTGTCGTTGCCGAAGCGGGCGGCGTACGCCTCGTAGTAGTCGAGGTCGGGGTCGCCGGCGGGGTAGAAGTCGTTGAAATTGTAGTTGAACCGCAGCTGGGCCACGAAAAACACGGCCAGGGCCGTTAGCAGCCCAAGGGCCCACAAAGTCAGGTGCGCGTAGCGGCGAAGGGGCATAAAGCAGGTAGCGCGAAGCGGAGGACAGCAAAGATACGCTCCGGCTTCGCGGGTCGATGAACGAAGTGTGCGGGCGGCCCGCTAAAAGCGCCGGAAAACCAGGCAGAGCCCGGCAGGAAATCCGGTAGGCATTGCGTACTTTAGGAGCAACCGAAGTCCAACCGCCGTTTTCGGGCATTTGTTTCCTTCACCATCACATTCGTCGTCATGAAAAACGCCCTGCTCGCCCTCGCCCTGTTCGCTTTCACCGCTTCGGCCGCCACCGCCTCGGAAGGCGACAAAGGCAAGAAGGCCAAGAAAGCCACCGCCACCACCGAAACCAAAGCCTCCTGCCCCATGGCCAGCACGCCCTCGTGCTGCATGAAAAAGGACGCCAAAACCAGCACCGCCGCCGCTACGCCGGCCGCCAAGCCGGCCGTGAAGTCGTTGTAAAGATTCTCGGAACCATAAGAACGAAAATGCCCCATGCGCGGAAAGCACATGGGGCATTGGGCTTACCCGACAATGATGGACTGGAAACTACTCAACTGGCTGGCGCACTCCTTCATCCCCAAGTACGGCCGGCTGCCAGGCTTGCTGCTGCTGTTACTGGGCCTACCGGCCGTGGCGCAGAGCAGCTACAACCGGTGGGAAGCCTTGCCAGTGGCAGCCCCACAATCGGTAGCAACCCAAGGCCAACTCAATGCTAAGCGCAAGAATGCCTATTGGAATAATGCACCATTAATCAGGCGCGGTATTGGGCAGCGACTACGCGATAAACAGACTCTGCCCGAGGACAAAAGCTATTTCGATTTTTACCAGCGAACTATCAAGTTTCCTGTCAAAGCATTGAAAACTCAGACAGAGGGAACCGTAAGAATTAAGGTTTTTATAAATGCCGCTGGAGAAGTTACAGAAACCCAGCTCCTTGATAGCACAACAATTAATGGTCAAGGGGGCAGAGATGCGCTGATTCAGGAAGCACATAGGGTACTCCAACAATTGCGCTTTGAGCCAGCTGCCGAAGCCACGGAGGAAGAAATGAGCTTGCTATTTGTGATTATGTAAAGATGCCTATCCTTAAAGTCCTGACGCACATCAACGCCCCGCCCGAACGCTGCTTTCGGCTGGCCCTGAGCGTGGACCTGCACACCATTTCCACCCGCCAAACCGGCGAAACCATTGTAGCCGGTGTCCGCAGCGGGGTGCTGCAGCTCGGCGACTCGGTAACGTTTCGGGCCCGGCACTTCGGCGTGTGGCAGACGCTGACGAGCCAGGTAACCGCGCTGGATGCGCCCCGCTACTTTTGCGATGAAATGCAGCGTGGCGCGTTCCGGTATATGCGGCACAAGCATCATTTTGAGGCGCAGGATTCGGGCGCCACGCTGATGCGCGACGTGTTCGAATTTGCCTCGCCGCTGGGTTTCCTGGGCTGGCTGGTGGATGCGCTGGTGCTGAAACGGTATTTACGGCGGTTTCTGGCCGAGCGCGGGCGGGTGGTGAAGGAGTACGCCGAAAGCGACCAGTGGCGCGAAGTGCTGGAAAAGCAGCAGTAAGGGCCGGTGCGGCTTCTGACACTCATCGCACGGCGTCACCCGAAACATCTCCTAAAGCGCAGCGGTTTTCAGCACTGATACCTCAACCGCCGCCGCTCCGCTATGTCCGAAAAGCCCACTCTCCCGATCCTGTCTGCCGCCGATATCGACCGAATTATTGAAATGGGCTGGGAAGACCGGACGCCCTTTGAAGCCATTGAGGCGCAGTTTGGCCTGGCCGAGAAAGATGTTGTTGCCCTCATGCGCCGCGAGATGAAGGCATCCTCGTTCCGGATGTGGCGGGCGCGTATGAGCGGCCGGGCCACCAAGCACCGCGCCCTCCGCGCCGACGATGTAACCGGCTTCAAAAGCGACCAGCAGCGCAGCATCACGCACAACAAAATCAGCAAGCGCTAACGCGGCTGCCACGCCCGCCATCCGTTATGAGTACGCACCTGCATAAGCTGCACGCCGGCCAGGCCCAATCCGAAGCCGCCGCCGCCCCTGAAATTAGCTTCCCGACCCGCTACGAGGATATTATGGCCCGCGTGGCGGCCATCGACCCGGCTCGTTATGGCCGCTCGCGCAATTTCCTCAACGGGGCCATCACTTACCTTTCGCCTTACCTGAGCCGGGGCGTCATCAGTACCCGGCAGGTATATGAGGCCCTGCTGGCCCGCGGTTTCGTCTTCGACGACATGCAGAAACTGGCCAGCGAGCTGGGCTGGCGCGACTTTTTCCAGCGGGTGTGGGAGGCGAAAGGGGAGGACCTGTTCACGGATTTGCGCCAGCCCCAGTCTGGCGTGGCGCACCGGGAGTTGCCGGTGGCCCTGCCCGCCGCCAGCACCGGCATTGCGGCCGTCGATGCGCACATCGGCCGCCTTTACGCGACTGGCTACCTGCACAACCACCTGCGCATGTACGTGGCCAGCCTGGCCTGCAACATCGGGCGGGCGCACTGGGCGGCCCCGGCCGCGTGGCTCTACTACCACCTGCTCGATGGCGACCTGGCCAGCAACACCTGCAGCTGGCAGTGGGTGGCGGGCGCTTTTTCCAGCAAGCCCTACTACTGCAACCAGGAAAATATCAACCACTACACCGGCAGCCAGCAGCGCCACACCTACCTCGATGTAGCCTACAGCGCCCTGCCCGACCTGCCCGTGCCGGCTCCGCTCCGGGCTACCACCGCGCCCGATTTCACCACGCCGCTGCCCGTTACGTCCGCCCCGGTTATCGACCCCGCGCTGCCGCTGCTGCTCTACAACAGCTACCACCTCGACCCGCAATGGCGCGCCGACGAGCCGGCCAACCGCGTGCTGCTACTCGAACCCTCGCACTTCCGGCGCTTCCCGGTGAGCGAAACTGTGCTGGCCTTTATCCAGCAGCTGGCCCTCGACAATATTGCCGGCGTGCAAGTGTTTGTGGGCGAGGCCGCCGAGTTGGCGCAACTGGCGCGGGTGCCCGCCATCTACACCCGCCAGCACCCCTCGTCGGGGCACTACCCCGGCACCCACGACGCCCGCGCCTGGCTGGTGCCGGAAGTGGCCGGCTACTTCCCCGGGTTCTTCAACTACTGGAAAAAGTGCGAGAAAGTACTGCGCCGGCAGCAGGCGGGTTCGTAGCAGCATCTTGGACAGATTGTCTACTTTTGGGCTCCTGTTTTGCCTTCCGGCCGTTTCTGGGGTAGTTTTACAAGCTGCTTGGAGGCTGGTTCAGTCCACGTTTCCGCTACCTTGCCATGCAGCAATACCACGCGCTTCTTCAGCATATCCTCGACAGTGGTACCCGCAAAACCGACCGCACTGGCACCGGCACGCTGTCGGTGTTCGGCCACCAGATGCGGTTTGACTTGCGGGCCGGTTTCCCACTGGTGACCACCAAAAAGGTCCACCTCAAAAGCATCATCCACGAGCTGCTGTGGTTTCTGCGCGGCGACACCAGCAACAAGTCGCTCGAAGAGGTGGGCGTGAGCATCTGGCGCGAGTGGGCGGATGAAAACGGCGAGCTGGGCCCCATTTACGGGCAGCAGTGGCGCAGCTGGCAGGCCCCCAACGGCCAGAGCATCGACCAGATTGCCCAGATGGTACACCTGCTGCGCACCCAGCCCGACTCGCGCCGCATGGTGGTGAGTGCCTGGAACGTGGCCGAACTGCCTCTTATGCGCCTCACGCCCTGCCACGCCCTGTTCCAGTTCTACGTGGCCGATGGCCGTCTGAGCTGCCAGCTCTACCAGCGCTCAGCCGATGTATTCCTGGGCGTGCCGTTCAACATCGCCTCCTACGCGCTGCTCACGCTGATGATGGCCCAGGTAACGGGCCTGGAGCCCGGCGAATTCATCTGGACCGGCGGCGACACCCACCTCTACAGCAACCACCTGGAGCAGGCCGCCCTGCAGCTCACCCGCGAACCGCGGCCGCTGCCTGCCATGCGCCTCAACCCGGCCGTAACCGATATTTTCGATTTCAGCTACGAAGATTTTACGCTGGAAAACTACGACCCCTGGCCCGCCATTAAGGCCCCGGTAGCGGTGTAGCTCAGCGCTACAGGGCCCTATGCGGGTACCGCAATCCAAACGGCCACCAGTTTCGTAACTGGGCGATGTTGAATTTTCCGTTTGTTCCCGACCAAAACCCCGCCGATGACGACGGATTGCCGGGCCTGTCGCGTAAGCACCGGACCTGGGTTGCCCTGTATTCGCTGGAAAACCCCGCCTTCGACCGCCGCCAAATTCTGCGCGAGAACGACGTGACCGAGGCCGACTTGGTACGCCACATGGAAAGCTGGATGCAGCTCCAGCATCGCCAGAAATAGCGCTAAGAGTTCATTATTTTAAGCGACAACGTCATTCATCCAGCTTACCCCATCAATCCGGCGTCGGCCGCCAACAACTGTTGCAGCAGCGGGTGCTTCGCCGATTCAAAAGACTGGCCTTGCACCGCCAACACGGGCCGTAAACCGGCCACATTAGCCGTAAACACGGCTTCGGCGGCCAGCAGCGCGTCCGGTTCATAGAGCCCTTCGTGCCAGGCCACGCCCAGCTGGACCGCCGCATCGCGCAGATGCGCCAGCCGCACGCTGCTCACCCCGCCCGCGGCCTCTGCCGGCACATATACTGCTCCGTTTCGCACCCAGCCCACGGCCGCCGCGCCGGCTTCCGCTACGTGCCCGGCCGCTGAGAGCAGTAGTAGCTCATCAAGCCCGCGCTGCTCCCGCTCGCGGGCGGCCAGCACATAAAGCAGGGCATTGGGGCCTTTGCAGAACGATACCGGGCTAAGCTGGGTGCGCACCGTGGTGCCGAAGCCGGCTCGCACCACCGGCGCAGTGCGGGCCTCAAACGGCCGGGCCGTGGCCAGCCACTCGGCCGGCGCAGCTGGTTCGGGAGGCGCATACAGGCCGCCGCCCGGCCGCCAGAGCTGCAGCCGGAGCCGCTGCGGTTGGGTTGGCTGCAGCTGGGCCGCCACCAGCCGGGCCAGTGTGGCCGTCAGGGCCCCGAGGGTGACCAGGGCCGGGGGCAGCGGCAGGGCCAGGGCAGCAGCGGCCCGTTGCATGCGCGCCAAGTGCTGCGGACTGTAGCGCACCGCCCCGTCGGCCCACACCAGCGTCTCGAAGAACCCGTCGTTGAACTGCAGCCCCCGGTTGGGCAGCGGCAGCGCAAACGCGGATTCGGGGTGTAGCTGGCCGTTGTAAAGCAGCATGGGTTAGTTGATGGCTGTCAAGAAGAACGTCATTCTGAGCGAAGTCCCAACCGCTTAAACCAGTGCGAACCGCTTACCGGGTAGGGCCTTTATCACGCCCCCGAACTCCAGGCTCAGCAGCAGTCCGGCCACCAGATGTACTGGCAGCTGCGCTTTCCAGGCCAGCGTATCGAGGTGCTCCTCGCGATTGGGAGTAGCCTGCAGCACGGTCAGCAGGCCGAATTCGTCGGCCGTGAAATCGAGCGGGTCGAAGGTTTTAGGGGCTTTGGGGCGGCCGTGCAGGTGCAGGGCCAGGTCCCAGTTCAGCAGTTGCTCGATGTCGCGGGGCTCGGAGTAGAGTGCGGCTTTGTTGCTCTTGATGAGCTCGTGGCAGCCTTCCGACGCGGCCGAGCCCAGCGGACCGGGTACGGCCAGCACGTCCCGGTCGTAGCCCTGGGCCAGGTCGGCCGTTATCAATGCCCCGCCCTTTTTGGCCGCTTCCACGACTACCGTGCCATCTGCGAGGCCCGCAATGATGCGGTTGCGCTGCGGAAAGTTGTACTTGTCGGGCGGGGTGCCGAAGGCAAATTCGGTGAGCAGGCCGCCCTGGGTCAGCATTTTCTCGGCCGTTTTGCGGTGTACGGCCGGGTATAGCACGTCGAGGCCGGTGGCCATCACGCCCACCGTTTCCAGCCCTTCCTGCAGCGCGGCGCGGTGGGCGGCAATGTCAATGCCGTAGGCCAGGCCACTCACAATAAGCGGACGGTGGGCGGCAATACCTTTAATTATCCGCTCGGTTTGCTCGCGGCCGTAGTCGGTGGCCTGGCGGGTGCCCACCAGAGCCAGTGTTTTGGGGTGGTTAAGGTCGGCCGTGCCCTGGTAGTAGAGCAGGGCCGGGGCATCGGGCAGCAGCTTGAGCCGCGCCGGAAACGCCTTGCTGGTGTATAACAGCAGCTGTACGCCCTCTTTCTCAGCCCGTCGCAATGCCTCCTCGGCCTGATTGAGGGCCTCCGTGCGGGGCTTGCCCACGAGCAACCCCACTGTTTTCGGCCCCACGCCCGGAATCTTCAGCAGCTTACCCGCCGGCAGGTGCAGCGCGTTGCGGGCCGAGCCGGCGTAGCTCATCAGCTGCCGCGTCAGCTGCGGCCCCACATTCGGGAACAGCGTCAGGGCAACTTCGTGGAGGAGGTCAGAATGATCAGGTAACATGAAACCCTGAAAAATATATGCTTGCTGCTACTATGTCGCTCATACTTGTCTACTCAATACCCAGGAAACCAAAAGTAGATATACACTGCTAATAGCATACCTAAGAGTATGCCTGTGATGCTAAAGTACTTATGCTTATTAAACAAGTAGATAGCAAGTGTCGCACAGCCAAGCAGCCAGAGTAGCAGCGTTGCATGAAACGTAAAGTCGCCTCGGCTCCCCCAATCATTTCTGGTCATCCCATTACCGAATATCCATCCAAGAACAAACCCACCTACCAATGCCATAAAGGCTGTTGCTAGTGTTGCTAAGAAGGTAAGAACCGCTAATGACCACGATTCAGAGGGGCGTTTTTCAGGTTGATCAAAGGGCTCCATCATCAATTATTTGGCTGCTTCCCAATAGCGTCCAAATCCTTTTTCATGGTCATCATGAACTTGCGGACTTTTTCCAGGCTTTGAATCACGTCGATTTTCTCCTTGAGTTGGGGGCCTTTCTGCTTGAGCAGGTCGCGGGCGCCAGGTATCGTGTAGCCGCGCTCTTTTACTAGGTGGTAGATGGTGCGGAAAATATCGATGTCCTGGGGCGTGTAGAGGCGGTTGCCCTTTTTGCTCTTGCGCGGGCGTAGCTCGTCGAACTCCGTTTCCCAGAACCGAATCAGCGAGGGGGCCACGTTGAACTGCTGGGCCACTTCGCCGATGGTAAAGTACTGCTTCTCTATTTCGCGGTCTTGGTAGGTCATGCGGGGGCAGGCTGTAGCGCGAAGCTCCTGCTTCGCGTATCGTTTGGACGGAATCGTTTAGCAGCCAGCAACGGCCCGCGAAGCTGAAGCCTCGCGCTACAGTCGTTCGGTTCGCTCGGCGTTTCTCACTTCTGCAAGATGGGCTACCTTTGCCGGTAGCGCCGGATTCCTTGTTTGCGAAAAGTAGGCAAAAACCCGGTTGCCACCAATTTCTGGTTTCACCTTCGGCTTACTGCCTCTTGATTGGGCGCCCGCAGCGCGCCCCTGCCATATGCTCCCAACCGCCTCGCACGTCCGCCAGCAGTTCCTCGATTTCTTCGCCTCCAAGGGCCACCACATCGTGCCTTCGGCCCCGATTGTGGTTAAAAACGACCCCACGCTGCTGTTCATCAACTCGGGCATGGCCCCGTTCAAGGACTACTTCCTCGGCAACAAGCCCGCCCCGTTCAAGCGCATCGCCGACACCCAGAAATGCCTGCGCGTGTCGGGCAAGCACAACGACCTCGAAGAGGTAGGCTACGACACCTACCACCACACCATGTTCGAGATGCTCGGCAACTGGTCGTTCGGGGATTATTTCAAGACCGACGCCATTGCCTGGGCCTGGGAATTGCTCGTGGATGTGTACGGCCTCGACCCCGACCGCCTCTACGTAACCTACTTCGAGGGCGACGCCGGCGACAACCTCGGCCCCGATACCGAGACCCAGGAGCTGTGGCGCAAGTACACCACCGACGAGCGGATTCTGCCCGGTAACAAGAAGGATAACTTCTGGGAAATGGGCGACACCGGCCCTTGCGGACCCTGCACCGAAATTCACATCGACCTGCGCTCCGACGAGGAGCGGGCCGCCAAAGCCGGCTCCGAGCTGGTAAATGCCGACCACCCACAAGTGGTGGAAGTGTGGAACAACGTGTTCATGGAATTTGAGCGACGGGCCGATAAGTCACTGCTGAAACTGCCTCAGCAGAACGTAGATACGGGCATGGGATTCGAGCGCTTGATGATGGCCGTGTCGGGCGTGAAGTCCAACTACGACACCGACGTTTTTCAGCCCCTGATTCAGTTCATCGCCAAGGAGGTGAACGTGGCCTACCACGGCACTTCCCCGGCCACCGTAACCGACCAGCCGGCCACCGAGAACGAGAAGACCGACATTGCCATCCGGGTCATTGCCGACCACATCCGTACCATTGCCTTTACCATCGCCGACGGCCAGCTGCCGAGCAACGTGAAGGCCGGCTACGTTATCCGGCGCATCCTGCGGCGGGCCGTGCGCTACGCGTTTTCGAGCCTCAACCAGAAGCAGCCGTTCTTGTACAAAATCGTGCCCGTGCTGGCCGACCAGATGCGCAATATCTTCCCCGAGCTCAAAGCCCAGCAGCAGTTTGTGCAGCGGGTAATCGAGGAGGAGGAAATTAGCTTCCTCAAAACCCTTGAAAACGGCCTGCGCCGCCTCGATTCGCTCGAAGAAGGCTTCCGCCAGCAGGGCAACCGCATCGATGGGCCCACGGCTTTCGAGCTGTCGGATACGTTCGGCTTCCCGCTCGACCTGACGGCCCTGATTGCCCGCGAAAAGGGCCTTACGGTGGACGAGGACGGCTTCCAGCAGGCGCTGGCGGCCCAGAAAAACCGCTCCCGCAACGCCCAGGAAACTGAGCAGAGCGACTGGACCGTAGTGCTCGAATCGGAAGACGTACCCGCTTTCGTGGGCTACGACCAGGCCGAGGCGCCGGCCCGCATCCTGCGCTACCGCCGCACCGCCCGCAAGGGCAAAACCGAGTACCAGGTAGTGCTCGACCAGACGCCATTCTACGCTGAGTCGGGCGGGCAGGTAGGCGACACGGGCTACCTGGAAAGCCCGCTGAGCAAGGTGCGGGTGGTGGACACCAAGAAGGAGAACGACCTGATTGTACACACCGTGCTGGAGCTGCCCCAGGATCTGGAAGGCGAGTTTCTGGCCCGCTACGAGCCCGCCCGCCGCGCCCAGATCCAGCGCAATCACACCGCCACCCACCTGCTGCAGGCCGCCCTGCGCGAGGTGGTAGGCGCCCACGTGGCCCAGAAAGGCTCGCTGGTGAACGAAAAGCTGCTGCGCTTCGACTTCTCGCACTTTACCAAAGTAACCGACGACCAGCTCCGGCAGGTGGAAACGCTGGTGAACGCCCGCATCCGCCAGCAGATTCCGCTGGACGAGCGCCGCAACGTGCCGATTGATGAGGCCAAGAACCTGGGCGCCACGGCCCTGTTCGGCGAGAAGTACGGCGAGTTCGTGCGCGTTATCACCTTCGACCGCGACTTTTCGGTGGAGCTCTGCGGCGGCTGCCACGTGCGCACCACCGGCGACATCGGCTACTTCCGCATCACGAGCGAAAGCGCGGTGGGCGCGGGCGTGCGCCGCATCGAGGCCGTAACGGCCGAGGCTGCCGAAGCCTTCGTGAACCAGCAGCTGGACTTGCTGGGCCAGGTGCGCGAGGCGCTGGGCAACCCCCAGCACCTGCTGCCCGGCATCGAGAAGCAGACCGAGGAAATTGCCACCCTGCGCAAGCAGATCGAGCAGTTCGCCCAGCAGAGCATCAACCAGCAGCGTGAGCAGTTGGCGGGGCAGGTGCAGCCGCTCGGCGAGGTGAACTTCCTGGCCGCCCAAGTGCAGGCCACATCGGCCGAGGGCCTCAAAACGCTGGCCTTCCAGCTCCGGCAGGCCGTGCCCAACCTCGTAGCCGTGCTCGGCGCCGAGATTGACGGCAAGCCCCAGCTGGCCGTGATGCTGGCCGACGAGTTGGTGGCAGCCGGTAAGCTCAATGCCAGCACCTTGGTGCGCGAGCTGGGCAAGGAAATCCAGGGCGGCGGCGGCGGCCAGCCGTTCTTCGCCACGGCCGGCGGCAAGAACGCGGCCGGGCTGTCCGCCGCTATTAGCAAGGCTAAGGAGCTGGTGGAAAAGGCACTGGCCGGATAGCATCCTTAGTTAAATTAATAGGCCCGTCATGCTGAGCGGAGCCGAAGCATCTCTACCGCTACTCTGGAATTAGGCTACAAAGCAGTAGAGATGCTTCGGCTCCGCTCAGCATGACGGGCTTTTGACTTTCTAAAATATCTTGAGCATTCGTTGTCCGGTTTAAGCGTGCGGCCAGCATAGTTTGGTACATCTGAACCGGGTAATATTTGTAGAGGCCTACTACATTCGTTGTTATGAAATACAAACTACTGTTGATACTACTTCTTGTGGCTGCTGGCTCACTGGCGGCGGCCCCTTTGCCCGATAGTGCGCGCATTACACGCACTACAGAGTATCAGGACCAATACTCTCGCCGCTTATCCTCACCCGAAGGGGCCAAGTATCGGGTAGAGACGACGCTGATTGACAGCACGCGGGGTGTAGAAAGGCTTTATTTGCTCCCCAGCGGCAAGCTTTATTCGTACCAGGCTTTCCTTAAACAGGACTCTCGGGTATGGCACGGGGCTCACCTGGAATTTTACGAAAACGGCAAACCCCGCCTGCAGGAAGCCTTTGTGCTGGGTGAGTTACGGGGAATTCGTCAAACTTACTATGATACCGGGGTATTACGGCGGCGAGAGCAACTAACGCCTGGGCAACCTACTACGGGCGAATGTTTCGGACCTGATGGGCAGCCGATAGCATATTTCCCCTTCTCGGAGATGCCGGTTTATCCAGGCGGGCAGGAGGCGCTCCTGCGCGCGATTGGCCGAAACACTATTTACCCCCCTGATGCACTGCGGGCCGGAGTGCAAGGGGTAGTCATCGTAAACTTTACTATCGGGGCAGATGGTAAGCTGGAGGATGTGCGGGCGCACGAGCTACCGGCGGGGGCATCGGCTGGATTACGCCGCACATATTCGTCTCTGCAGGGTGCCGCCGTGCGGGCAGTTCGCCAATTGAAACCTTTCACGCCGGGTCAGCGGGAGGGCGAACCGGTAGCGGTGCGTTTCAGTGTGCCAGCTACATTCAAAATTCAATAGAGCAAAAACCTATTGTGCTTACTAAAACTAGTCCGCGCATCAGGTTAACTCCACCGGCGGCTAAGTATCTTCACGCCTGTAATCAGTTGAATCAGCCGTAAAATCAGCGTACATCTGTGATAGACGACAGCCTCAAAGCCAAATACCAGCCCGTCATCGGCCTCGAAGTACACGCCCAGCTGCTGACCCGCAGCAAGATGTACTCTTCGGACGAAAACGAGTACGGCGCTCTGCCCAACCATAACCTGAGCGTGATTACGCTCGGCCACCCCGGCACGCTGCCCAAGGTCAACCACTCGGCCATCGAGTTTGCCATGAAAATGGGCCTGGCCACCAACTGCCACATCCGGCGCGACAACCTGTTTGCGCGCAAAAACTACTTCTACCCCGATCTGCCCAAGGGCTACCAGATAACCCAGGACAAAACCCCGATCTGCACCGACGGCCACGTGGAAATCCGCCTGGCCGACGGCGCAACCAAGCAAATCGGCGTGACGCGCATCCACATGGAGGAGGACGCGGGCAAGAGCATGCACCTGGCCGGCGAAACAGAAACGCTCGTAGACCTGAACCGGGCCGGCGTGCCGCTCATCGAAATCGTGAGCGAGCCCGACATCCGCAACTCGGAGGAAGCCTACGCCTACCTGGCCGAAATTAAGAAGCTGGTAGAGTACCTCGGCATCTGCGACGGCAACATGGAAGAAGGCTCGTTGCGTTGCGACGCCAACGTGAGCGTGATGCTGCACGGCGCCACCGAGTTCGGCGTGAAAGTGGAGGTGAAGAACATGAACTCTTTCCGCAACGTGCAGCGGGCCATCGAGTACGAGATTGAGCGCCAGATTCTGCTGCTCGAAGCCGGCGAGGTTATCGACAGCCAGACCCGCGGCTTCGATGCCCCCACCGGCACCACCGTCGGCCAGCGCAGCAAGGAAACGCTCAACGACTACCGCTACTTCCCCGAGCCCGACCTGCCGGCCGTTATCATCGACGACGCCTGGCTGCACCGTATGCAGCAGCAGATGCCGGCGCTACCCCAGCAACTCTACGCCCGCTTCACCGGCGAGTTGGGCCTATCGGACTACGACGCCTCGGTGCTGACCGCCGAGAAGGATTTGGCCTTATATTTTGATGAGCTGACCCGCCTGAGCCCCAACGCCAAAGCCGCCGCCAACTGGGTAACCGGCCCGGTGAAGGCCTACCTCAACGAGCGCGCCCTCACCCTGGCCCAGTTCCCGCTCACCACGCAGCATCTGGCCGACATCATCGGGCTTATCGATGAGAACAAGGTGGGTCAGTCGGTAGCCAGCAAGCAGCTGTTCCCATATCTGCTCGAAAACCCCGCCCAAACCGCCGCCGCCGCCGCCGAAGCCCAAGGGCTCATGCAGCAGTCGGATGCCGGGGCGCTGGAGGCCATGATTGCCCAGGTGCTGGCCGCCAACCCGGCCAAAGTGGCCGAGTACCGCGCCGGTAAAAAGAGCCTGACCGGCATGTTTATGGGCGAGCTGATGAAGCTGACCGGCGGTAAAGCCGACCCCAAACTAGCCAACCAGCTGCTGCGCCAGCACTTGGACGGATAAAATGGAAGTGCCGTAGGGGCGGGGCTTGTCCCCGCCCGCCGTTCGCCCGTCTCAACGAGTCCGTTCAACAGCGGGCGGGGACAAGCCCCGCCCCTACGCCGCCCTCTGCAGCGCGAAGGACCTTATTCCACCAGAAAATTTGTGGCAATGGCTCAGATTTGCAGTATAAGGTCTTTCGCACTACGCAGGATAACGGGTATTTTGGCTGCTTCCGCGCTGCTGCTGCTGGGTAGCTGCCAGCGGCTGGGCGCTCCGGCCACACCCGGCGCGGCCACCCAGAACCGGCGCGACAACCGCCCGGCCTCGCCTGATTTCGACCTGCCGACTGCTGCTGGTAAGCAGCTGACACTAATGAGCCTGCGCGGTAGTTACGTGCTGCTCGATTTTCGAGCTGTTGGCTGCACCGAGTGCGCGGCCGAAAACGCCAACCTGCGCAAGCTCTACGACCAGTTCAGTCACCGGGGCCTAGTTATCGTGAGTGTGTGGCAGGCCTCCGACCAGGCCGAGTGGCGCACGGCGCTGACCGCCGAAGAGCTGCCCTGGGCGCAGGCGCTAGACCTATCGGGCGAGACTGCCCGGGCCTACGAGGTGCAGCCGCCGCCCGTGGCCGTACTGCTCGATCCACGGGGCCACGAGCTAGCGCGCAACCTGCGGGGCCGCAACCTGGGCCAGAAAATCTCAGAATTTATTCCGCTTGACTAACCAGGCCGGGCCAGGAGCCGGGCAGCGGCCGTAGCCGGACTTGGGAACCTGTCGTATCCGTCGTTAGTTGCACGCCTGCCTGGTCCCCTTTCGGTTCGGGGTAAAATCGGCAACTTGCGCCCTGTTTCCGGCGCAACGCTCCATACGATGTCCCCCATCCGGGGAGGTTGCATTTTAGCTTAATCAATGAACATGAAGAGTCTGCTTTATTTTGGTGCCCTGTTGGGCATGACCAATGCCTGCAACAAGAACGCTACGCCCACTACCGCCGGCGCGGCCGATGCGGCCAGCTATGAGCTGAGTGGCCAGTTCCAGAATGCCCCGGCCGGGACCAAAGTATACCTGGCCGAGTTGGGCGAAACTCAGTTCGTGTCGCGCGATACGGCTACTGTAAACGAGAAAGGCGAGTTTACTTTCAAGGGGCCGATGACCGAAGCTGGCCTGTATCAGGTGAAAACCACTGACCAGAACCAGGCGCTGATAGTACTTGGCCCCGGCCAGCGCATACAGCTCGCCGGCGACGCCCAGAAGCTACCCACTACCTACACCGTGCAGGGCTCGCCCGATTCGGAGCTGCTGCGCCAGATAAACAAAGCGGCCGAAGCCAATCAGCAGCAGCTGCAGCAGGTTATGCCGCTTCTGGAGCAACGCTACGCTGCCGCCGCCCAGGCCGGCCGCACCGACTCCATGCAGGCCATTCAGGCCCGGGCTGAAAGCCTGCAGCGCCGGGGCCAGCAGCAGATGCTGCAGCTGGTGCGCCAGAACCCAGGCTCCATTGTGTCGGGCTTCGTGATGGCCAACGTGCTCAACCCCGACGAGAACTTTGCCCTGGCCGACTCGGTAGCCACCGTGCTGAAAACTTCGGCCCCCAACTCGCGCTACACCAAGGCCCTGGCCACCCGCCTCGACGGTCTGCGTACTACCGCTTCGGGCGCTACGGCCCCCGAAATCAGCCTGCCCACTCCCCAGGGGCCGCCGCTGGCCCTCACCAGCCTGCGCGGCAAGTACGTGCTCATCGATTTCTGGGCCAGCTGGTGCGGCCCCTGCCGCCAGGAAAACCCCAACATTGTGCGGGCCTACAACAAGTACAAAAACGCGGGTCCGGGCTTCGAAATCTACGGCGTCTCCTTCGATCAGGACCGGGCCAAGTGGCTGAAAGCCATTCAGGCCGACGGCTTGGTCTGGAAGCAAGTGTCGGACCTGAAAGGCTGGGAGTCGGCCGCCGGCCAGACCTACGGCATCAAGTCCATCCCGTTCTCCATTCTGCTCGACCCCCAGGGCCGCATCGTGGGCAAAAACCTGCGCGGCGCCGAGCTGGATGCCAAGCTGGCTTCGGTGCTGAAGTAGAAAAAGCAAGCATGAATCAACAGCAACGGCCAGTCGCATAAGCGGCTGGCCGTTGCTGTTGTAACGAGGCTGGGAGGAAGTCAAATAGTCCGTCATGCTGAGCGCAGTCGAAGCATCTCTACCGCAGCGCTAACCTTGGTTACTTATACGGTAGAGATGCTGCGGCTTGGCTCAGCATCGCGGGCGGGTTGGTTTCAGCAACTTCCTGAACAGCTTTGGTGTCACACCCCAAACATGCGCTGCACCGACTGCCAGAGCTTCTTTTTGCGGCCGGCGTCGTACTCGAGCATCTCAATTTCGCTGGCTCCGAGGAAGGCCGTGTCGCCGTAGAGCAGGACCGGCTCGTAGGGCTGGGTGGTGTACACGGCCACATCGAGCAGATTTTTGCCGAACGCCAGAAACTGCCGCGCCGCCAGGTGCTGGCGGAGGCTGCATAGGGCTACGGGGTACGAGTCGTGCTCCACGTTCACCAGCACCACGTCTTCCATAATCAGGCGCAGCGCCTTGAGCAGGTTATTGAGAAACACGTTGCGCGGGAGCTTGCGGAACTGGGCCTCGGGCAGCCGCACCAGAATAACCAGGCCACCGAAGTTGCTGCCCAGTGTAGAAAACGGGATATGCGCTACCGGTGACTGGGTGGGCGTAGGCTGCACCCGGCCCGGCTGCGAAGGCGGAGCCGCCGGGGCCGCCGGCAGCGGGGCCAACGTGAGCGTTACGGCCGCGTGGCCCGCCGCTGCCGACTCCGGCGCAACAGCCGGCGCAACAGCCGGCGCAACCGGAGTGGGTGGAACCGGCGCAACCGGAGTGGGTGGAATTACGGGCGCTACGGCCGGCGGCATTGGCGGGAGCGGGGCCGGTTCGGGCCTGGCCACGGCCGGTTGGGGCGCAGTAGCCGAAACCGACGGGGTCGGAGCGGCGGCCGGTGCAGCTGCTGGCGGTAGCGCGGCAGTAGGCTCCGACACTACATAGAGAGAAGCCTCCGTGTAGAAGTTCTGGAAAAAGGCGAGCGTGGCGGCGTTGTCCATGCGAAAGAGCAGAGTGGGGGCGTAGGGGCAATTTACGTATTCCCGAACGGCGATAAAAAGACCACAGCCCGCGAAACCAAAGTATTTCGCGGGCTGTGGGTAAAACACTCCGGCAACGGAGAAACTGTTCAGAAACTCGGTGAAACCGATAAGAACGTCATGCGGAGCTTGCCGAAGCATCTCTACCGCTTCTCTGTAACATCCAACGAAGCGGTAGAGATGCTTCGGCAAGCTCAGCATGACGTTACTTCAGCTACCAGCTACCCATTCAGCTAGCCGTATCGTCTTCGGCGGCCTGGGCTACGAGGTCGAAGAGGGCTTTGAGTTCGGTGGCCTCCTGCGGGGCCATGCGGCCGCCCAGCACCAGGCGCAGCTGGCGGCGGCGCAGTGCCCCATCGAAGAGAGCTTGTTCGGTGGCCGTTTCGGGCACGGCATCGGGCACGTCAATCGGGCGGCCCGACTGGTCGACGGCGACGAAGGTGAAGAAGGCCTCGTTGGATTTTACCTTGGTGCCGCTTGGAATGTCTTCCGACCACACATCAATATGTACTTCCATGCTGGAGCTGAAGGCGCGCGTGACCTGCGCTTCGAGCGTAATGACGCTGCCCAGCTTGATGCCTTCGCGGAAGGAAACGTTATCAACCGAGGCCGTAACGACGATGCGGTTGGAATGGCGCTGGGCCGAAATAGCCGCCGCTACGTCCATCAGGTGCATCATGCGGCCGCCCATCAGGTTGTTGAGCGTGTTAGTATCGTTGGGGAGCACCAGCTCGGTCATGCTAACGAACGAGTCTTTAACGGGCTTGGGTTTGCGGGTCATCGGGAAGAGTTGAGTTCTACTTAAGAAGGAGCAAAGGTAAGCGGTGACTCGGGGAGTGGGTAACCGTCATTCAGCGCATGCTGCGCCTAGAGCAGGGACGAAGTACCTCGCGTGCTGACGTCGTAATGAACCGGTTTAGGAAGTGAAAGGACCGTCGTGCTGAGCTTGCCGAAGCATCTCTATTGCCTCGTAGGCTTCACGACGACTGTTCAACGAAGCGGTAGAGATGCTTCGGCTGCGCTCAGCATGACGGTCTAATTCATTCCCGGCACTTCCCAAATAGCTTCAATAGCAGATTCGAAAGCAGGGGTACTCAGGCACGCTAGGTTCTTCGTCCCTGCTCCAGGCGCAGGATGCTCTGAATAACGTTCACTCACTCACCACTAGCCCCAGCCGGCTTTGCCCAGCAGCGGCACGAAGCGGAATTCTTCCAGCTCCTGGCGCGAGAATTCATCCTCACTCTCGCGCACCACACGCACCATGCGCTGGCGGGTAGCATCGCCCACCGGAATAACCAGCGCCCCGCCCACGCGCAGCTGCTGCAGCAGCGGCCGGGGTAGCGTGGGCGAACCGGCGGTTACCAGTATCTTATCGAACGGTGCGTGCTGGGGCAGGCCCAGCGAACCGTCGCCGCAGAATAGCTGGGGCGGCTGAGGCAGCCCGGCCAGGCGGCGGGCGGTGCGCTCGAACAGCACGGCGTTGTACTCGATGCTGAACACGTGGGGCGTGAGCTGCAGCAGCACGCTGCACTGGTAGCCCGAGCCAGTCCCGATTTCCAGCACTTTATCCTGCGGGCCGATGCGCAGCAACTCCGTTTGGTAGGCCACGGTGTAGGGCTGCGAGATGGTCTGGCCCTCGCCGATGGGAAACGCTTTGTCGTGGTAGGCGTGCGACTGGAAGCCGGCGGCGAAGAACTGGTGGCGCGGCACCGCCCCGATGGCCGCCAGCACCTGCTCGTCGCGGATGCCCTTGCGGCGCAACTCCTCCACCAGCGTGCGGCGCATGCCTCGGTGGCGGTAGGTGTCGGCGGCAGCGTGCATAGGTGGCGGGGTAGAGGCGACGGGCGCGGGTGGCACCGGAGCGGGCTAACGGGTATTGGTTACCTTTATGCCGCTCCGAAAAAACCGGCCCGGCAGCGGGGCTGGGACAGGCGGAAGCGTAAAATTAGGCCTTCCGGGCCAGAATACTCAGCTTTGTTGCCGGTTGAACCGCTTACCTGCTTCGCTCTTGATTCGTACTCTCCAAAAAATGAAGCTGATAAGCGCCGACTTTCTGGCGGCGCTGCTGGCTTGGATGTGCTTTTTTCTGGTGCGCAAGTACCTGCTGCGCGAAATCAGCCCCGACGCCGACTACCATTTCGCCGCCGATGCCGTTCCCGATCCGGCTTTTCTGGTGGGGGCCGCGCTGCTGATTGCTACTTTCTGGACGGGCCTGTACGCGCTGCTGGGTGAGTATAACGATATTTTTCGCAAGTCGCGGCTGAGTGAGCTTATCCGGCTGGTCCGTGTGTCGGTGCTGGGGGCAGTGCTCATTTTCTTCGTACTGTTGCTCGACGACCAGGGCGTGCAGAACTACCGCAGCTACTACAAAACCATTTCGGCCTACTTCCTGCTGCATTTCGTTATCACGGCGGTGCTGCGGCTGTGGGCCGTGTACAGCGTGCAGCAGCTGGTGCGTGGCGGCGTTATCAGCTTCAATACGCTGCTGGTGGGCTCGGGCGCTCTGGCTCGCGACACCGGCCGCGACCTGGGCCGCACCGGTCGCCACCTGGGGCTGCGGCTGGTGGGTTTCGCGCCGCTGGGGCCCAGTGTTTGCGCCGAGCTGGCCGACGAGCTGCCCGATGTGGGCTCGTACCGCCGGCTGCCCGACCTGGTGCGCGAGCTGAACGTGGAGCAGATTGTAATTGCTATTGAACCCGGCGAGCACCGCATCATCGAGGAAATTCTGACGCTGCTCAATGGCACGCCCGCCCGTATCAGCATCCTGCCCGACCTCTACCAGATTTTGCTGGGCTCGGTGAAGGTTAGCCACGTTTTCGGCACCCCGCTCATCGACATCAAGCAGGATCTGCTGCCGCTGTGGCAACAGGTGGCTAAGCGCCTGATCGACGTGGTGGGCTCGTTGCTGTTTCTGCTGCTGGCCTGGCCGGTGTACGCCTTCACGGCCCTGATGGTGCGGCTTTCCTCGCCGGGGCCCGTGTTCTACTCGCAGGAACGCATCGGGCGAAATGCCGTGCCGTTTCGCATCTATAAGTTCCGCTCGATGTATGTTGATGCCGAGCGGCAGGGCCCGGCCCTATCATCCGACCACGACCCGCGCATCACCAAGTGGGGCCGCTTCATGCGCAAGGTGCGGCTGGATGAGCTGCCCCAGTTCTGGAACGTAGTTAAGGGAGATATGAGCATTGTGGGGCCCCGCCCAGAGCGCCGCTTCTTCATCGACCAGATCGTGCAGATTGCGCCCCACTACCGTCACCTGCACCGCGTGCGCCCCGGCCTCACCAGCCTCGGCCAGGTGAAGTACGGCTACGCCGAAACCGTGGCCCAGATGGTGGAGCGCCTCAAGTTCGATATTCTCTACATCGAAAACATGAGCCTGGCGATGGACTTCCGGGTGCTGCTCTACACGCTCAAAATCATCATCGAGGGCCGCGGTAAATAGAATCACAGATGGTGCAGATGAAGCCGCGGATAACGCAGATTCGTGCTGGATTCTGGATAAATTGGATTCGTTCAGGTAGCACAGATTCGTTCTTCTGTATTGGCAATGCACTTCTGATATGGACGATTATAAGCATAAGGAACTGACCGGAAAGATTATTGGGGCAGCTATGCGGGTGCATACGCAACTAGGCCTGGGGTTTCCGGAGGTAGTGTACCAGCGTTGTCTGGCCATTGAGCTGCGGGAAATTGGTTTAGCCTTTGATTAGGAGTTGGAACTGCCGTTGCTTTACCGCGGCGAACATGTTGGGAGCCGCCGGGTTGATTTTCTGGTGGAGAAAATGATATTGGTCGAGCTTAAAGCGCTAACCGAAATTACCAGCCTGCACCACGCGCAGGTGTTGAACTACCTGCATGCCTATCAACTTGAAATAGCGCTGCTCCTAAACTTCGGTGAGCATTGCCTCACCTACAAACGCTTCGTCAATACCCGGCACGCTACCTGAACAGCAGGCCGTCTTTCTCCGGACGTATTTCTCATCAAAACGAATCCTTTTCATCTCAAACCAGCACGAATCTGCGCTATCCGCGGCTTCATCTGCACCATCTGTGATTTATGTTTACCGGCATCATTGAAACCCTGGGTACTATCTCGGCCGTTCGGCGCGAGGGCACCAATATTCACTTCACCGTAGCTTCCGGCTTTGCTGAGGAGTTGAAAATCGACCAGAGCGTGGCCCACGATGGTGTGTGCCTGACGGTGGTTGCCGTGGATGCCGCCGCCGGCACCCACGTCGTCACGGCCATCGACGAAACGCTGCAAAAGACCAACCTGAGTACCTGGGCCCCCGGCCGCCGCATGAACCTGGAGCGCTGCCTGGCCGCCAACGGCCGCTTCGACGGCCACATCGTGCAGGGCCACGTCGACCTGACGGCCACTTGTGATTCGGTGGAAGACCAGAACGGCTCCTGGCTCTACCGCTTCCGCCACGAATCCGGCCCGGGCCGCGTCACGGTCGAGAAAGGCTCCATCTGCATCAACGGCACCAGCCTCACCTGCTTCAACAGCACCGACGACGGCTTTTCGGTGGCCATCATTCCCTACACCTACGAGCACACCACGTTCCAGGACCTGCGCCCCGGCGACCAGGTAAACCTGGAGTTCGACATCGTGGGCAAGTACGTGGCCAAACTGCTGGGGAAGTAGGGGCTTATGCACCGCTGTCAGAGCATAGCGCAGGGGTTCAGGTCTGCGGCAGTGTAGGCGCGACCATTGTATCTTCCCGGCTCTATGCGCTACCTGTTATTACTGCTGCCGTTGCTGCTGGCCCGGCCCGCCGGGGCCCAAAACCGCCTGCTCGATTCGGTGCTGACGGCGGAACACCGGGCCGGCCGTTTCAACGGAACGGTGCTGGCAGTGAAGAACGGCCGGGTGGTAGCCCGCATCCATAAAGGCTACGCCAACCTGCCGTTTGCCGTACCGATTACCGACAGCACCCGGTTTCCGATTGCGTCGATGACCAAAACGTTTACGGCTCTGCTGACGCTGCAACTCCAGCAGCAGGGCCGGCTAAAGCTAACCGACAAAGCCGCCGCTTACCTGCCCGATCTGCCATCGGACTGCCACGACATAACGCTGCTGGACCTCTTGACGCATTATTCGGGCCTGAAAAACGAGCCGGCAACCGCCTACGCCAGCCGCCTGAGTCCGGCAGATTTCGTGCGGACCCACGTGCGGCGTAACGAAGCCAGACCAAAACCCGGATTCAACTACAACAACGTCGATTACGTGCTGCTGACCCGGGTGCTGGAAGTAGTCGGGGGGCGGCCGTACCCCGAGCTGCTGCGGGAGGCCGTTTTGGCTCCGCTGGGCATGCGTAATACCGGCGTGCTAACCGACCAGCGCGTTGTTGCCAACCTGGCTTCTGGCTACCATAACTACACTTTCGGGGAGGATAGCCAGGCTAAGCCGCTGCAAAATGACGCACGGGAGCTGTCGAATTACGCCGGCGCGGGGGCCGTGTACTCGACGGTGGAAGACCTGGGTAAACTTGTAGAAGCCCTGCGTACCAACCGTCTGCTCCGGTCCCAAACCACCGCCCAATTGCTCATCAGGCCCCAGCAATCCGCCTACGTCGATTACGCCCGGGGCCAGCCTACTATTGGCTTCTTCTACAACAACCGCACCTTCGGCCAACCTGTGCTGGAGCGCCGCGGCAGCATTGAGGGCTTCAACTCGGTGCTGCTCACGAGTCCCGATTTCAGTACCGCCCTTATCATCCTCTGCAACACCGATACCGGCGACCTGGAAACAATCGGCGACGCGCTGTATCGGCTGATAAAGTAAAAGGTGGGCTTCACTTCTGATTTGGTGGGGAAGCGAACAGTGCTTCCGCGGCCTGCCAAGCCACTGCGTCCTGGCACACGTCGCCGGGGCGCGAGCCGTTGCCGTAGAGGTAGCCGCCCCAGGGCATGTGCATGTAGCTGGCCGTGAGTTGCAGCGCCTCTTGCAGGGGTCGGGCTTCGGGGGCGGGCCCACTTCCGGCTACCACAGCCCAACAGGTTTTCCCCTGCATCTGCAGCCGAAAATCGATTTGCGGTGCCCGCAGCCAGGCGCTCCAATAGTCCAGGTAATGCTTGGCGGGGGTGGAGAGGGCGTACCAGTAGAGCGGCGATACCAGCACGAGGTCGGTAGCGGCCAGCGTAGCGTTGAGTAGCGTTTTTTCGGGGCCGGCAGTAGGAGCGGGGTAGCTCTCGTCGTGGCGGCGGTCAATGAACGGGGGCAGCGTGTAATCAGGCAGAAACAGCCACTGCTGCTCCGTCGCGGCCGGCAGAAATCTGGCGGCGCGGCGGGCCAGCAGCTCGCTGTTGCCAGCGCGGCGGGTGCTGCCCAGCAGGAAAAGAAAACGGCGTGGTGGCATGTTGGTTTGGTAGTGGTTTTACGCTGATATTTAGGGCGCAATGTTCTATTCAATTCAACAAAACCCTCTATCTACCGTCGTTATGCAAAAGCAGTTGCTCGTGATGGTCCTGGGTATGGCAACTGGCCTGACCGCCTGTCAGTCAGATACTACCTCCCCGGCCGCCGCAATGGAGGCACCCAAGGTGTATATGTCTATGGAAGGTCCTCAGCCAAGCGAGCCCAGCCCGGTCAGCCTGGTCGAAACGAACGATTCTGCTGCCCGCCCAGTACCGGCAGGCATTCAGACGGAGCAAATAAGGTCCGGAATGCTGGTTGTCGAAGGGCTGCCGTCTGAGCAACTCTCCGTGGCGCAGCTTGTTCGGCAGTTGGGCCAGCCCGATAGCGTGGCGCGGGGCGTGGTAGAGTGCGGCAGCACATTGGACGGCAACCCCACGCTGCCCGGCGACATGTGGTACTATGATGGCACGCAATACGAGGTAGCCGATAAGCAGGCCGTGTTAGCCACCATGGACGTCCGTAGCGGGCGTTTTCACGGTAAGTTGGGGAAGCTGCTGCTGAACCAGCGCACCACCTTGCAGGATATGGCCCGGGTATTTCCAAAAGCGGCGCAAACCGTTGGCCCCGCCGCTGAATCGGCGGCTTTCCAGCAGGTGAGCTTTACCTACTTGCTTGATAACGGGCAAACAGCGGATGGAGAGCTGTGGCTCATTTTCGACCAGGGGAAATTGATTAAGGTTGAAAATTGGTTTCCGTGCTGATGGGGGGACGCTGGGGCCTAGCTGCCGAAATATTCAGTTATCCGCGGCTGTTCGAATAAAGCAGTTCTACTTGGTCGGTTTGCTAGCACCCGCTCACTTTCCCAGGATGCCCCTCACAATGCTAAGGGCGAAGCACAATCGCCACTCTCAGCCAATCAGGCTACTTCAAGCCGCCTCGGCAGCGGTTTCGCGAGGCCACCAGCGAGCCGCTAGTCGTCGGTAGGCCACGGCGCAGGCCCAGGCTGTGAGCGAGCCCAGCAGGGCTCCGGCCAGTACATCGGTGAGGTAGTGGGCGGCCAGGTACATGCGGCTGTAGCTAACTACCACAGCCCAGGCAAACAGCAGCCACTTGGCCACCCGGAAGCGGCGAGGCAGTACTATGGTCATGAATACGGCCAGCGCGAAGGCATTGGCCGCGTGCGACGACAGAAAGCCGAACTGCCCGCCGCAGCCGTTTACCAGGTTAAGCGTGGCCGACAGGTCGGGGTCGTGGCAGGGGCGCAGGCGGGCGAAGTAGGGCTTGAACAGGCGGCTGGAAACAACGTCGGCCAGGGCAATGCTGGCGCCCAGCAGCGGCAGCAGCAGCCGGGCACGGCGGCCATAGAAGTAGATAAGCACCACCAGCAGCACGAAATACGCCGGAAACCACACAAAGCGCTCAGTGAAAAACACCATCCACTTATCCAGGGCGGGCGAGCGGTTGGCGTTGGCCGCCACCAGCAGCCAGCGGTCTAGGGCCTGCAGCTGCTCTAGCACTGGCCGGCGGTTTCAGTGGCAGGAAGGTCGGTAGTCGGACCTGTTTCGGCCTGGGCGTTCAGCCAGTCGAGGCCGGGGCGCAGCCATTGCTGGGTGGTGGCTTCGGCCGAGCCGGGGGCAGGCTGCAGGTTGTAGTGCCACTCGGCCTGGGGCGGCAGGCTCATCAGAATGCTTTCGGTGCGGCCGCCGGTTTCGAGGCCGAAGCGGGTGCCCCGGTCGATGGCCAGGTTGAACTCGGCGTAGCGGCCGCGGCGCACCAGCTGCCACTGCTTCTGGGCTGCGGTGTGGGGCTGGCCGGCATTGCGGCGCAGTAACGCGCAGTAGGTGCGGCCATACACTTCGCCCACGGCCCGTACAAAAGCAAACAGACTCTCGGCATCGGCCTCCTGACCCACGATGAGGCGGTCGAAGAAGATGCCGCCCACGCCGCGGGTTTCCTGGCGGTGGGGCAGGTAAAAATACTCATCGGCCCACTTTTTAAACCGGGCATAGTAGCAAGGTTGATGCTGCTGGCAGGCCAGGGCAATCTGCTCGTGAAACCAGCGGGCCTGCGCCACATCCACGTAAATCGGCGTCAGGTCGAGCCCCCCGCCGAACCAGGCCTCGCCGTTGCCGGCCTCGAAGTAGCGCACGTTCATATGCGAGATGGGGGCCAGCGGGCTGCGCGGGTGCTGCACTACGCTCACGCCGGTGGCAAAGTAGTCGGGTGAGGGCATGAGCAGCTGCCGGGCCGCTGCGTCGCTCATGCGGCCCTCCACAGCCGAGAAGTTCACGCCGCCTTTCTCGATGAGGGTGCCTTCGGTGAGCACCCGCGAGCGGCCGCCGCCGCCGCTGTGGTGCTGCCAGGCATCTTCCTGGAAGCGCCCAGTGCCGTCGGTGGCTTCGAGCTGCTGGCAGAGCCAGTCCTGAAACAGGCGCATCCAGGCTTCTACGGTGTCGCGGAAGCGGGGCAGGCCGGTGGGCGGAACAGGGAAGGGGGCGAGGTCGAAGGCGGGCAAATCGGGCATCAAGGCAAAGGTAAATAAAACCGCCGGCCGCCGGGCCGGGTGCTACTTCAGGTGCCGGATAAACCTCAACCCATTGTCGCTATCATTGGTTGTTAGGACGTGGAATGAGGGTGCGGCACGCCAGTATTTTGAATTGGCCCAAGCGCCCGGTTAGCCATTTTGCACTCAGCCCCATTGCCAACTCCCCCAATCCCGCAGGACCTTCTCATGGACCCCACTTCGCCATTTTCCGCCGACCTGTTCCGCCGCCAGGACGAAACGCCCGACGCGGAATTCTACCATCACCCGCGCTTTGTCGCGCACATCGACGATGCCGCCATTGCCGCCGTCACGCAACTCTACCGCGAATATTTCCCGCCCAACAGTGCCCTGCTCGACCTGATGAGCAGTTGGATAAGCCACCTGCCCGCCGAAATTGCCTACCCCCGCGTGGTGGGCCTGGGCATGAACGCGGCCGAGCTGCGCGCCAACCCACGCCTCAGCGCCCACCTGGTGCAGGACCTGAACGAGCAGCCCACCTTGCCCTTTCAAAACCAGGAATTCGACGGTGCGGCCATCTGCGTATCTATCGACTACCTCACGCAGCCGGTGGCGGTGCTGCGCGAATTGGCCCGCGTGTTGCGGCCCGGCGCGCCGCTGGTCATCACGTTTTCCAACCGCTGCTTTCCCAGCAAAGCCATTGCCGCCTAGCACGCCCTCGACGACCGCGGGCACCTGGCGCTGGTGCAGCGTTTCCTGGAAGAAGCGGGTGGCTGGCAGCCCATCACCCTGCTGGACCGCAGCCCCGCTCCCGGCCGCTCCGACCCGCTGTATGCCGTGGTGGCCCGTGTAGCCGCGCCGCAAAATCAACCCGTTATCAATTGTTAAGTACTCGTGCAGAAGTATTCAGAACGTCATGCTGAGCTTGTCGAAGCATCTCTACCGCGCCGGTAATTCATTTACTATTGCAGTAGAGATGCTTCGACAGGCTCAGCATGACTGCCTTCATTGCTGCGCTTACTTTTGAGCTACTAATCAAGAGCATGCTATCAAACAAGAAGAGCGCGCCGATTGGCGCGCTCTTCTTGTTTGATAGCATGCTCCCAAAACCTTGCCTCCGTTGTGCGGAACGGTTTTTAGGCAGCTGCATGTGAGCTATTAAGCTAACACTTTTACGTCGTAGCGGTCGAGCATCATCACCTTGTCCCACGCCTTTACGAAGGCTTTCACGAAGCGCTTGTGGCCGTCGTTGCCGGCGTACACTTCTGCTACGGCCCGCAGTTGGCTGTTGGCGCCGAACACGAGGTCGGCGCGGGTGGCGGTGAAGCGCTGCTTGCCGGTTTCGCGGTCATCGAGCGAGAAGGCCATGCCTTTGGCGTCCGTTTTCTTCCACTCGAAGTCCATGCTGGTGAGCACCGTGAAGAAGTCGTTGGTGAGCACGCCCACGCGGTCGGTGAAGATGCCGTGCGCCGAGTTGTCGTGGTTGGCGTTCATGGCCTTCAAGCCGCCCATCAGCGCCACCCATTCCGGGGTAGTGAGCGAGAGTAGCTGGGCTTTGTCGAGGAACATCACTTCCGGGGCCACGTCCTGCGAAATGGCTTCAAACTCGGGGTCGAGGTAGTTGCGGAAGCCATCGGCCACCGGCTTCAGCCACGTAAACATCTCAATGTCGGTGAGTTCCTGCGTGGTGTCGCGGCGGCCCGGCGTGAAGGGAACCGTTGTGGTGAGGCCTGCATCGGCCGCCGCTTTCTCGAGCGCGGCGCAACCGCCCAGCACTAGCAGGTCGGCCAGCGACACTTGCTTGCCGCCCGTTTGCTGACCGTTGAACTCTTCCATCACCGAGCGCAAAGCTGCCACTACTGGCACCGTACGCTGGTTGATAGCCCAGTCTTTCTGTGGGGCCAGCGCAAGCCGGCCGCCATTGGCACCGCCGCGCTTGTCGCTGCTGCGGTGGGTAGATGCCGCCGAAAAGGCGGTGTATACCAAATCAGACCCGGAAATGCCCGACTTCAGAATCGACTCCTTAAGCGCCGTGATGTCCGCAGCGTCCACCAGCTTGTAGTCGGCCAGCGGGATGGGGTCCTGCCAGAGCAGGTCGTTTTCGTTGCGCTTCTCGGGGCCGAGGTACCGCTCGCGCGGACCCATGTCGCGGTGGGTCAGTTTGTACCAGGCCTTGGAAAATGCTTGGGTGAAGGCGTCGAAGTCGCCGAGGAATTTCTCGCAGACCTTGCGGTATTCGGGGTCTTCCTTCAGGGCAATGTCGGTGGTCATCATCATCAGCGCGTTCATCTGGCCGGGGATGTGCGCGTCGGGCGTTTTGGGGGCGTTCTTGTCCACCGGGGTCCATTGCAGGGCGCCGGCCGGACTCTTGGTTACCTCCCAGTCAAATTTGAACAGGTTGATGAGGTAGTCGTTGTCCCACTGGGTGGGGTTCGGCGTCCAGCTGCCTTCAATGCCGTTGGTCATCGTGTCTTCGGAGTGGCCCTTGCCCCGGGGATTGTTCCAGCCAAAGCCCATCTGCTCCATGGGCGCAATTTCGGGCTGGGCCCCGATTTCGGCCGCCGGCACCATGCCGTGGCTCTTGCCGAAGGCGTGGCCGCCGGCAATCAGGGCCACGGTTTCCTCGTCGTTCATGGCCATGCGGCTGAACGTAATCCGGATATCACGGGCCGAGCCCAACGGGTCTCCCTTGCCGTAGGGGCCTTCGGGATTCACGTAAATAAGGGATTGATAGGAAGCTGCCAGCGGGTTTTCCAGGTCGTAGTCGGCATCTCCGTTTTGGCCACGCCAGCGCTTGTCGCGCGTCACCATGCTGTCGGGCGTGTTCACTTTCGTGCCGTCCCACACTTCGGGGCCCCAGTACGTGCTGTTGTCCACCTCCCAGGCATCCTGGCGGCCGCCAGCAAAACCGTAGGTGGGGAAGCCCATGATTTCCAGCGCACAGTTGCCGGTCAGCACGATGAGGTCGGCCCAGGAAAGGGCGCTGCCGTACTTCTGCTTGATAGGCCAGATAAGCCGGCGCGACTTGTCGGTGTTGCCATTGTCCCACCAGCTGTCGACGGGCGCAAAGCGCATCATCCCCTCGCCGGCGCCCCCGCGGCCGTCGGCAATGCGGTAGGTACCGGCCGAATGCCAGGCCATACGCACCATCTGCGGCCCGTAGTTATTGTAGTCCGACGGCCACCAGGCCACCGAAGTGGTCAGGAAGCCCTTGATTTCCTGCTTCAGTGCCTCCAGGTCGATGGTATTGAACGCTTCGGCGTAGTTGAAATCCTCGCCGAGCGGATTGGCCTGTGGGCCGTTCTGCTGCAGCTGCTCCACCTTCAGCCGGTTGGGGTACCAGTCGGACAGCATAGGTGGCGTACCTGTTGCCCCGCCGATGCTGTCGCCGCCGAAGGGGCATTTACCGCCCATTTCAAAGGTGTCGGTGTTGGTTTTGTCGTTAGCTATGTGAAGCATATGGAGTTTGTTGTTGGAAGATGGAATACAGGCTGCCGCTGATAGGGATGCTGAAGCTTTTAAACAGCAGTATGCAGCGTAAGGTTGTGCTTCGCCGATGAGGACGGAGCCGGCGTTGTGGTGTCTGAAGGAAGGGGGGAGTTTCGGGCAGGGGCTGCCAGCGGCTGTTTGCATCGGTTCTTGCCGGCGGGCACAAGCCGACATTAACGGTGGCCGGTCGACGCTGGGGCTATACTTTCCGTACCTCTCCATCAAAGTATAGCCGCTCAACCACGCCAACAATGAACGGCTCATCCTTGAAGGCCTGAACACGATGTTGGTGTACCAGGAAACGTATATAGAAGCTGTTTAGGAAGTCAACTAGAACGTCATGCTGAGCTTGTCGAAGCATCTCTACTGCTTTGTAGTGGGGCGTTCAACGAAGCAGTAGAGATGCTTCGACAAGCTCAGCATGGCGTTCATTTAAATAGCAGACACTTCCTAAACAGGTTCATAATGACGGCTACTGGGTTTCGGCCGCGCAGGTACAACAAGGCCGGCGACAGGAAACTATTTGAAGCCGAAGAACTTGTCTACAGAAATATAGAAGCTGTTTAGGAAGTCAAAGGACCGTCATGCTTCATCTGGTGTCCGCGGAGCCGAAGCATCTCTACCGCTTCGTAGCAGTCGTTAAACGAAGCGGCAGAGATGCTTCGGCAAGCTCAGCATGACGGTCTGATTGATTCCAGGTACTTCCTAAACAGTTTCATAAAAAGCACACTCGTTCTTCGTAAAGATTACCGTAATGAACAGTTCATTTTTAACAGCATTAGTCATGAGCAGCTTGCTTATTTTTGATTTCAGCTCCTCGGCAGACTGGTCGGTGTGGGAGATAGAGAATGATGTGGTAATGGGGGGGAGGTCTTCCAGCCAGCTCTCGCGAAGCGAGGCGGGAAATGCGGTTTTTACCGGCACTGTTTCCCTGGAGAATAATGGCGGATTCGCTTCTATGCAATACCATTTTGCCCCCCGAGATGTAAGCGGCTACAACAAGGCCTGCATTCGCCTGAAAGGAGATGGAAAAGAATACCAGTTCAGAATAAAAGCCAGCCTGAAGGAAAAGGCGTCTTACATCCATACCTTCCAAACCAGCGGAGAATGGCAGGTTGTCGAGATTCCACTCAACCAAATGGAGCCTACCTACCGGGGCAACAAACTGGATCTGCCCAACTTCAACGCCAGTGAAATTCAGGAAGTCCGGTTTTTGGTAGGGAATGGGAAAGCAGAGCGTTTCAGGCTGGAAATAGATAAGATAGAATTACAGTAAAGCGTGGCGCGCTCTGTAGCGGTACGTCATTCGCAAAACCGCCCAGGCAAAGCCAGGAGCACACGCGTATGGTCAGCGCGAGGCCCCCGCGGCCGGTCAGTTGTCTCTGACGTTGTTTTTCGTTTCTGAAGCTACTAGAAAGTGCCTGTAAGTAATCAGAACGCCATCTTCGGCAAGCGGACGCCAGATGAAGCAGGACGTTCTTTCGACTTTCTAAACAGCTTACCTATCTGTGGTGCGACCCCGTATGCGTAAAAAAACGAAACACCTTGGCTGGCTGGTCGTCGGTTTTATGGGGTTGTTGCTGCTGGCCGGGGCCGCCTTTGCCGGCCTGAGTCCGCAGT
Source organism: Hymenobacter lapidiphilus (assembly GCF_013377885.1). Lineage (GTDB taxonomy): Bacteria > Bacteroidota > Bacteroidia > Cytophagales > Hymenobacteraceae > Hymenobacter > Hymenobacter lapidiphilus. Next base: position 22,338 of record NZ_JABKAU010000031.1, on the reverse strand, counting down.
TCGGCGGCACGCCCACCAAGGCCGAAAAGGTGCGCTACTGCCATAGCGGCCACTATGTAAAGGGCGAATTCCAGAACCAGATTCCGACGGAGCTGATGACCGGCAGCAGCATGGCCGAGGTGATGTGGGAGTTCGTGTTCAGGAAAACGCCCGGCAAAAATCCGACCGGCCCGCTGCCCATGCAGCTGCTCGATTCGCTGAGCATAGCGCGCAAAACCCCTGAACTGCTGCGCGTAACGTGGTTCGGTCACTCGGCCAGCTTGCTCGAAATAGGAGGGCAGAACATCCTGCTCGACCCCATGCTGGGCCAGGATATGGGGCCGCTGAGCTGGGTTACGCCCAAGCGCTACAACCCCCGGGTGCCCATTTTCGCCGCGCAGCTACCGCCCATCACGGCTGTGCTTATCTCCCACGACCACTACGACCACCTCGACTACGAAACCATTCGGCAGCTGCGGCTCAAAACCCGGCTGTTTGTGGTGCCGCTGGGCATTGCCGCCCACCTGCGGGCCTGGGGCGTCGATACGGCCCGCATCCGCGAGCTGGACTGGAACGACTCGGTGCAGGTGGCGGGCCTGACCATCATCAGCACCCCGGCACGGCACTTTTCGGGCCGCGGGCTCACTAACCGGAACGCTACTTCCTGGAGTAGCTGGGTAGTGAAATCGGCCAGCCGCCGCGCCTTTTACAGTGGCGACGGGGGCTACGGCCCGCACTTCGCCGCCGTTGGCCGCCGTCACGGCCCCTTCGATGTGGGCCTGCTGGAATGCGGGCAGTACGACCCGCACTGGGCCGACATTCATATGCTGCCCGAGCAGAGCGTGCAGGCCGCCCGCGACGTACGCGCCGCCGTGATGCTGCCCGTGCATTGGGGCGCTTTCACCGAGGCCAACCACCCCTGGGACGAGCCGGTAAAGCGGGCTACGGCGGAAGCCACTCGCCTGGGCCAGCCCATTACCACACCCAAACTGGGCCAGCCCGTTACGTTCGACGGCCGCCCGCTGCCCCAGGCGCGCTGGTGGGAGTAAGGGCAATAGCGTTTTTAGTGGATATTTGAGCCGCAAAAGGTGCAGGGCCACTGCGGGTGCTGCTTTTCGGGTGGCTTAATTATCAACTCCTATGAGAAATTTCGGCGTAAGCCTTGTACTACTAGCCGCCGGATTGCTGTTCGGCCAATGCAGCAACGACAGGAATGGTGTAGACCCTAAACCTGATTACGACCAGGTTAGCCGGGAGCTGATGATCCGGCTGAGTCCGCAGTTGCTGGGTACTTGGCAGCTGCGCCAGCTTCGGGTACAGGCATCGTCCGAAAACAGAATATTTCAGGTGGGCGCAGGTATCCGGCGCGACACCGTACTGCAGAATTTCGCGATGCTCACCATCCGGCCCGCCGCAGTCCCATCCTCCAGCCTGCCAAACCCGCAGTACCCGGATTTCGAGGGCGACTTGCTGTTTCGGGGAAGGCAATACCCGGTTCGGTTTACGGCGCTGGCTTCGCCCACCCGCGTGGTGAATGGCCAGGGGCCCCAGGCTTTTTTTGCGCTCCAGCTCAATTTGGCCCCAGGGTCTTACCCGCCCGATACAGACCGAGAGTACCTGCAAAATATTGGGCTTACCAGCGACAGTTTCACGTTGGAAATGCTGGCCGGCGAGCAGGCCATGATTTGGCGTGGGCTCAACCGGGGCATAGTGAAAATCGAGCTTCAGAAACAATAGCCCTGGCTGTTTGGGGCGCGCGCTACCCTGCGCTTGCGCTCCGACAAGCCTACCCCAACTTCTTCCGCAGCACTTGCAGCACCAGCGGCGCGGCTTGTAGCGGCACGCCGAAGCGGGTATCAGTAGGGAAGGCGACGGTTTCGGGGGTGCGCCGGTAGCCCAGGCGCTCGTACCAGGCCAGCAGCTCGTGGCGGACGGAAATAACGGTCATGCGTACGGCGGTGCAGCCCAGGGTGCGGGCGTGGCTTTCGGCGGCCTGCACCAGCTGCCGGCCGATGCCGCCGGCCTGCAGCGTGGGCTCGACGGAAAGCATGCCCAGGTACAGCTCGGCGCCCTGCTGCTCTAGAAACACGCTGCCCACCAGCTCATCGTCGGTAGCGCGCCGGGCCAACAGAAACTGCGCGTTGGGTTTTTCGAGCTGGTCGCGCAGGTCGGCTTCGTCGGTGCGCTGGCCGGCGAGCAGGGCGGCTTCGGTGGTCCAGCCCTGCGCCGAGGTTTCGCCCCGGTAGGCGCGGTTGACGAGGCGGTTGAGGGCCGGCAGGTCGGCGGCAGTGGCGGGGGAGAAGCGGAGCATGAGCGGCGGGCAGAGGACGGAGTAGCTGATGTGGCGGGGAGGGCGCAGGTACGAAAGTAAACAGGCCGGCGGAACAAGCAGACCAGATGAAGCCCACAGCACCACCATCGGCCGGCTTCCACCGCCGCCTGCTCCACCGCGCCTTTCGTAACTTTGCCCCAATACCCAACCCCCGCCCATGACCTTCGAAACCGTTCCCGCCCCGGAAATCGATTTGACTGCCCACCAGGCCTCGCCCGAACTGCTGCGCCGCGCCTACCGTCTCATGCGCACCGGCGACGAGCTGGCCCGCCTCTACGAGGAAAACAAGGCCGTAACGGCCAAATACGTGCACGCCACGGCCCGCGGCCACGAGGCCATTCAGCTGGCCGCCGCCGCCTGCCTCGGCCCCCACGACTACACCGCGCCCTACTACCGCGACGATTCGATGCTGCTCGGCATCGGCCTGCAGCCCTACGAGCTCATGCTCCAGCTCATGGCCAAGCGCGACGACCCGTTTTCGGGTGGCCGCACGTACTACTCGCACCCTTCGCTGCGCCGGGCTGGCTTCCCCACTATTCCGCACCAGAGTTCGGCCACCGGCATGCAGGCTATTCCGGCCACCGGCGTGGCTCAGGGCATCAAGTACCTGGAAAGCCAGAACGTGGGCCTGCTGCAGGCTGATCCCCGCGACTCCTCCGAAAGCGGCCAGCCCGCGCCCGGTTTGTATAGCTCGGTGCCGGCTGGTGAGCATAGTGATAAACCCCTGGTGATTTGCTCGATTGGCGACGGGGCCATGACCGAAGGCGAGGTGAGCGAGGCCCTGCAGATGGCCGTGCTGCACCAGCTGCCCATCATTTTTCTGGTGCAGGATAATGACTGGGGCATTTCGGCTACCGGCCGCGAGATGCGCACGATGACCGCCTACGAGTTTGCCGCCGGCTTTAAAGGCCTGCACCGTTTGCAGACCGACGGGGCCGATTTCCTGGCCAGCTACACCACCATGCAGGAAGCGGCCGACTACGTGCGGCAGCGCCGCGGCCCGGTGCTGGTGCACGCCAAATGCCCGCTGCTGGGCCACCACACCAGCGGTGTGCGCCGCGAGTGGTACCGCGGCGACGACCTTGCCCAACACACCCTGAACGACCCGCTGCCGCGCTTCCACGAGCAAATGCTGGCCCTGAGCTTTGCCGAAACCGAGCTGCAGCAGCTGGCCGACGAAGCCCGCGCCACCGTACAGGCCGACTACGAGCGCGCCCTGGCCGCCCCCAACCCCGACCCGGCCACCTTTGCCGACCACGAGTTTGCCCCGCCGGCCGTAACCGAGGAAACCGGCGAGCGGGCCCCCGTCGGCGCCGAAAAGGCCCTGATGGTAGATGCCGCCCTGCACGCCGTGGATGACATTCTGCGCGAGTTTCCCGAGGCCCTGTTCTACGGCCAGGATGTGGGCGGCGAGCTGGGTGGCGTATTCCGCGAGGCGGCCCTGCTGGCCAAAAAGTACGGCGACGCCCGGGTGTTCAACACGCCTATTCAGGAGGCCTACATTATTGGCAGCACGGCCGGCATGAGCGCCGTGGGGGCCAAACCCATCGTCGAAATCCAGTTTGCCGACTACATCTGGCCCGGCCTCAACCAGCTGGTGGAAGAGCTCAGCAAGTCGTGCTACCTGAGCAACGGGCAGTTTCCGGTGCAAAGCCTGATTCGGGTGCCCATTGGGGCCTACGGCGGGGGCGGGCCCTACCATTCGGGCTCCATCGAAAGCACGCTGCTCACCATCCGGGGCATTAAGGTGGTGTACCCCAGCAATGCCGCCGACATGAAGGGCCTGCTCCGCGCCGCCTTCCTCGACCCCAATCCCGTGGTGCTGCTGGAGCACAAGGGCTTGTATTGGAGCAAGGTGCCCGGCACCGAGGAAGCCAAAACCGTGGAGCCCGCCGCCGGCTACGTTATTCCCCTGGGCAAGGCCAACATCTTCCAGGCCGCCGACGCGCAGAAGCTCGAAAACGGTGAAACTTGCGTGGTCATCACCTACGGCATGGGCGTGCACTGGGCCCGCACGGCCAGCCGGCAGTTCCCTGGCCAGGTCGAAATCCTGGACCTGCGCACGCTCAACCCCCTCGACTGGGACGCCGTGCAGGCGGCCGTGCGCCGCCACGGCAAAGCCTTGGTGCTTACCGAGGAGCCGCTGATGAACTCCTTTGCCGAGAGCCTGGCCGGCCGCATCCAGCGCCACTGCTTCCGCCAGCTCGACGCACCCGTGTTCACCCTCGGAGCCGCCAATCTACCCGCCATTGCCCTCAACGTGGAGCTGGAAAAGCAGATGCTGCCCAACCCCGACAAAGTAGCCACTGCCCTGGCCGAGCTGCTGGGGTACTAGGTCGGAGAGGGGCCGGTTCATGAAGCCCAACGGCATCAGTTTCTAACTTCTGGCATCATCAGCCAACGAAAAGGCCCGTCATCCTGCAACAGGATGACGGGCCTTTTTCTAAACACGAAGCACTGATGGCCAAGTGCTAAGCTTAGTTTTTCACCAGCTTCAGCACCTGCGTGGTGTTGTGGCCACCAATGCGGAGCAGATACACGCCTTTCGCCAGTTGCTGGGTCGGCAGTACCTGCTGCTGGCCGCCGTTGGCCGACCATTCGGCCACTTTACGGCCTTCCGCGCTCAGTACCTCTACGCGGTAAGGGCCGGTAGGCAGCGCCTCCAGGTCGAGGGTGACATGGGCACTGGTGGGATTGGGGAACAGGCGTACTGCCGTGGTACTGCCCTGGCTATCGAAGCGCACCGTTTTCACGTCCGAGCGGGCTACCGTACCGTCGAGGTCAACCTGAAGCAGGCGGTAGTAGCGTAGACCGGCTTGCGCACCGGCATTCTTGTCGGTGATGCGGTAGTCGATGTGCTGGGTGCTGGTGCCGCGGGCCGGCAGGGTGGCCACCGGCACGAAACTGCTGCCATCACTCGAGCGCTCCACCACGAAGCTGGCGCTGTTCACCTCCTGGGCCGTCGTCCAACTCACCAGCGCGTCGCGGCCCACAGCCTGCGCCGCAAACTCGATCAGCGTAACAGGCAGCGGAACGGCTTTGGTTGTGGTGCGGAAGATGGCTTCGCTGCCAGCCGCGCCCACGAGCGGGACCGTGGAGGGCGCGCCGCCATAGGCCGGATCGTAGAGGTCGACGAGGCCGTTGAAGTTGTCGTCGTGGTAGGTAGCGTCGCCGATTTGCAGGAAATTGGGGGTGCCGTTACCATCACGGTCCTGCAGAAAAACCGAGTTGAGCACTGCGTTGGGGCTGCCCAGGACATAGTAGCTGGCTTTGGCGGGGTTGGCCAGCGCAAAAGCCCTGGCCTTGGCCACCAGCTCGTCGCCGGCAAAGCCGTTGCCGTTCGTATCGAAGCCCTCGGTCCAATCGGCGGTTTGCTCGGCAATTGGCCGGCCGCTTTTACCCGCGTTGTCGCCGTCCGAGTCGCGGTCGAACATATCCGCCGCCCCTACATTATCGGTGTTTACCACCGTTGTAATGGCTCCGGCCCCTTCGTAAGCGTCGCGGAGGCCATTGCGGTTGGCATCGGCGGTGAAATTTGCCTGCTCCTTACGGGCGTAGTAGGTGCTGGTCGTCTGCGCCTCAATTTCGTCGCTGATGCCGTCGTTGTCCGAGTCGAGGTCGAGGAAGTTGTAGTTGCTGACCGTTTGGGAGTTGGCAGTCCGGGAGTCGGCGTCGTTGTCGCCGAGCGTGTACTTGCTCACGCCGTTTTCTGTAGCCACGCTGCCGTTGGAGTTGTACGTGATAACAGCTTTGATGGCATCGGGCAGGCCGTTGGTGCCCACGCTGGAAGCGGTAGTGGAGTTGGCGGCGACCATAAACCGGGCTTGCGCCGGGTTGTAGGCGCTGGTTTTCCCGTTCTGGGCGAAAGTTTCGGAAGGATTGCGGTTGCCGCCGGCCTCAAAGGCATCGGGTAGCCCGTCGCCATCGGCATCCAGGTCGAGGTGGTTGGGCAGCCCGTCTCGGTCGATATCGAAAATATCGTTGATGCCATCGGCATTCACGTCGCGGAAAGCACCTAGTACCGGGTGCTGATAAGCGGCATCTAGATATATGAGTACGCCGTCGCCGCCGTTCGTTACGGCCACCCCATTGGCCGTCTGGGTCTGGGGGTTGAGGCCGAACGTTTCAACTACGTCCAGAATCCCGTCGTTGTCGTCATCAATGTCGATATTATCGGCAATGCCGTCACCGTCGAAGTCACAGTTGAAATCGAAGGTGTATACCTGCTCGGCAGCGGCCGAAATAAAGCCGTAAGTCCACGTGTTCACTGTGTAGTTGTCGCCGCCCTGGCCTGTATTCGTGCCCGTCCAGCGGTGTACACCCGGCGTCGAGATAACGCCATCGGCGCGAAAATTGCTGCCGTCGATGGTGTTGGGGGTAGCAGAGAACCGAGTCGTAGGCAGGTTACGGTCGTCCCAGTACAGGCGGTCGAAGAAGCGGTTATCACCCTGCGAAGGCCGCACGTTCTGCACCCGCAGGCCGTCGGTATTGCCCTCCACATCAAAGAGCGGAAAGTTAACTGGGGCCCCGTTGCTGACGAAAGTCAGGCGCAGGGTGGTGCCGGCGGGCACAGGATTGCCCGCGCTGTTGAGGCCGTTCCAGAACACGGTGGCTGGTACATTGGCCGCAACGGTCTGCTCAATGATTACGTCGCTACCATCCTGTACGCCGTTGTTGTTGATGTCGATGAGTACTGACGTAGATCCGGCTTCTTCGCTGAGAGTAGTGAAAGCAGCCGACCCCCGGCCGGAAATGGGGTTGCAAAAGGGCTGCACCGTGCGGCTGAATACAGGCAGCGGAGCACTAGGCCAAATGAGCGGGTCGGGGTCGTTGACGAAATTGTCGTACTCGGGGTAGGTCTGCTCGCTGGTCTGGCTTTTGCGTGCGTCGGCGAAAGTGCCGGTGCGGCTGGTCCCGTTAGCGTTGCTCACGAAATAGAAGGCATAGGGGTTCATGCCAGCCAGCTCCACCTCTTTCACGTAGTAGCGGCCCGGCTGGCGCACGCTGGGCACCAGCGGATACAAGCTAAAGGTGGCCGACAGGCGGTTATTGAAGCCCGCCGTGGTAAAGGACCAGAACTTGCTGTGCAGCCGGCCCGGTATTTCCTGGCCCGAAGCGCCATCGTTGGAGCGTACCGTGAAATCCCAGAAGTCATACTGCGAGATTTTCTGGGTCTGGCTCATGGATTCCTCGCCGGTTTGTGTGAACTCCACCCAGAAATCCCGCGCCACAGTCGTGTTATTAGTGTAGGTAAGGGGTGTGTAGCCCGTAGTGGCCGACGCTGTGCCCGCCACGGCCGGCCCCGCCTGGGCCTGGGCCGCGTCGTTAATCACGCCTGCCCCGGGGGCTAGCAACGAGCGGCGGGTGTTGCCGGTGGCCGTGCTAAAGGGCAAAGTGTTGGTGGCAGCCTGCGCTTCGGTTCCGTTATCGTCGTATTTGAGGGTCAGAATTAGGTTGTTCTGGTTGCCACTGCCATTCTCGCTCGCAATCCGGTGTACCCCATAAAACAGGGTTTCGCCGGGCTTTAGGCGCACCTGCAGCCGGTAGTCGGTGCTGAAGGGGCGGCCGGTACCGCCGCTCCAGGTGGCGGGCTTCAAAAAACCCTGCGACTGGTACTGGCCGGATACGATATTGTTGAAATCGTGGGTCAGGTAGCCGGCCCGGGTATTGGCCACATTGGTCAGGGCCACTGTTGGGTTGGAGTTGGGCGTCAGCTGCTTCGAGCCCTCGGCCCGCACCAGGCTGGTAGGCAGGCACAGCAGTAAGCCAGCCGCCAAGCGGAGTAATGGTTGTTTCATCAGCAAGAAATGGAAAGGAGGCAGGGGGATATTCCGGAATGCTGCCTAAATGGGCAGTTCTGGAACAACAGGCCGAAGCCGGGGCAACGAGCAGGCTGCAGGCGGGCTATAAATAGTACTAAACCCGTGTAGCTAAACTCGACGAAAGGCAAAGTATGACCGCCAAATGTACTGATTCAGTCGATAAAAACTAATAAGTGCCGGGTGTAAGTTATTTTTTGCTCGTTGGCGTATGGAATAGTGGGCTGGGAAAACAGACTGAATTATAAATATTTTTGTATTTAATAAGTATTAAAAAAATAATATAAATAGAAAAAGCCCCGCCAAGCGGGGCTTTTCTGCAAAGCGGATGTCAGATGGGGCAGAAAATTAAAATGGATACCCGATGCCCAGGTTGAAGGCGGTCTGGTCTTCGCGGAAGCTGAAGTTGCGGATAGCCCACTTATTACCGGGGGCACTGGGGTCGTACACCTTGGTGGCAATGTCGAGGCGCATAATCAGGAAGCTCAGATCGAAGCGGAAACCGAAGCCCGAGCCCACTGCGAACTGCTGATAGAACTTGTTGAAGCGGAACTGCGCCCCCGGCCTCGGGTCGGGGCGCAGGGTCCAGACGTTGCCAAAATCGGTAAATACGGCGCCTTTTATGAAGTTATAGAGCGGAAAGCGGTACTCAATATTGCCTTCGAGCAGCAACTCGCCGGGTTGCTCTAGGTTGAAGTCGCGCACCCGCTGGCCATCCACAATCAGCGGTTGGGTCGGGTCATCAGGGTCGAACTTATATTGCGTGAACGAGCCCGCGCCCAACCGGCGCGGCTTCCAGGCCCGCACACTGGAGCTGCCGCCCGCAAACAGGTACTTGTCGTAGGGTATCAGAAACGAGGTGCTGGTATTCTGGCTGCCGTCGCGGTCAATAGTCGTCAGCTGAGTCTTGCTCAGGGCTGCCACCGCTCCACCGGCCAGCCGGTACACCAGATACGAGTCGGAGGTGAGCTTGTAGTAGCGGCGGTAGTCGGCCGTAAACTTGGTGAAATCGTAGATTTTGAGGTCGCTCTGGCGCAGGTTGCGCGTATCGGTAAGCAGCGGCTGCTGCTGAAACAACCCCCGCCCGAGGCCGCCTACCTCGGCAAACAGGCGCAGGTAGCGCGCGTCGCGGGTCTCGTTGAAATCGTTGGAGTTGTAGAGGGAGGTAACGTTGAGGCTGGGAATGAGCAGGTTATCGAAACTGCGGAACAGGGGGGAGCCCTGCCGGATAAGCAGGTTCTGCAAAGTCGTCTGGAACGTGTCGCTGATGCTGGCCGTGCGGATAATGCTCAGGTCGATGGGCGTGAGCACGTATTGGTGGAAGGCCGAGCGCTGCCAGATGTAGTCGAAGGTTGCCTCGGCATTGGTGCGCGTGTAGTCGGGCCGGTCGACGTAGGTATAGGAGGCATTGATGCGGGTGCGCGGGTTGAACTCGCCCAGCCGCGGCCCCACCCGCCAGGGCACCAGAAACCGCGGCAGCACCAGGTTCACGTTGCCCCCCAGCTGGGTCGTCAGCTCGGAGCGCAGCTTTTCCTGAGTGTCGCTGCTTTGGGTGCCTGTTATGTCGTACTGCCCTTCGAAGCCGGCCCGCACCCCGAATTCCAGGATTTCGGCCCCGCCAAATACATTACGGATTTTCAGGCGCACATTACCGAATGGCCCCACTTCCCGGGCCACGTAGGTGCCGCCAAACTCCACGGTTTCCTGAAAACGCTTGGCCGGCGCTGCACTAATGGTGGCATCGAGCAGGCCTTGGGTCGAGTCGGCCGGAGCTTCCGCACCTCGCACTCGCCGGTAGGTAATGGTCGTGAAGCGGAACATATCCAGGCTGCCAAGCTGACGCTGGGTACGCTGGGTTTTGGTAAGGCTGTACGGCTCGTTGGGCCGCAGCGCCAGCTTACGGTCGAGGGCCCGCGGACTGATGCGGTGGCGATAGGCCAGGTAGTTAACCGAGTCGCGCACGAGCGTATCGCGGTTCTGGCCAAAGCGCACGAGACCCGCGTCGCTGATGAAATCGACGTGGCGCAGCGTGTAGCGCCGATGCTGCCCGCGGGGTGGGGCATCTACGAGCGTGCGCAGGCGCACGGTGGTAGGCCGGAAGCTGGTGTCGGCCTCGAAGGTGATGTACTGCTGCCGGAAATCGTAGTAGCCCTGGTTTTTGAGCAGCGTTTCCAGCCGGGCGCGCTCAGCCCCAATCACCTCCTCGTCGTACTGGTCGCCCTCGCGTAGCAGGCTCTGGGGCCGGGCCGTGCGCACCCGCTGGGCCACGGCCGAGTCGGCCACCTCATCATCGAGCCGCGAATAATGAAAAACGGGCCCTTCGTTAATGGTGTAGGTAACCGTTACGCGCTGCGAGTCGGTGGAGTAGGGCGGCTGCAGCGCCAGCAGCCGCAGCGGCGTAAACCGGCGCGAGGGCACGGTGTCGGAAACCGTAACGGAGCTGCGGAAAAAGCCTTTCGACTTCAGGTAGATGCCCAGCTGCTGCACCGAGGCCGCCGTGAGCGACGAATCGTAAACTACCGGCGGCTCGCCCAGGCGCATAACGGCGTTGCCCTTGTCGAGGGCCAGCCGGTAGCGGCGCTCCTTCTGCTCGCGCCGGCGCAGCAGCTTGCCCACCTGGGCCGAGTCGGTGGCAGCTTCAGCAATCTGGCGGGCGTAGTCGGCCCGGGTATCGGCCAGCTTCCCGGCAATGCGCTCGGGGTTATAAAACGAGCGGCCAAACTGGTAGATGGTTACCTTTGGCAGCGGAAAGCTGCTGTTGGGCTGCTGCTGCACCAGGGCCGCCAGCCGTTCGGCGTCGGCCTTATCGGTCCCCCGGATGTTGACGTCGCTCAGCAGCCGCTGGCCGGGCTCCAGCAGCCGCAGCGGCGAACAGCCCACCAGCCCGCCGCCAGCCAGCAGCAGGCCCGCTAGGGCCAGCCGCCGCAGCCGGGGCAGTTCAAATCGTTTTAAATTTCGCCCCAACAGGGCCTCAGAAAGTGCCAATGGTTTCAAAAGCAGTAGCGAAATACGTGCACGCGCTGCACCTGAAGAAGTACCGCACCCGCCACGATGCTTTCCTGGTAGAAGGCGGCAAGAGCGTGCGCGAGCTGCTAAGTTCCGGGATTCTGATCGAACGGCTGATAACGACGCCCGAATTTGCTGATAAAATTGCTGCCGAGCTACCCGCCGGGGTTCCGCTCGACCTGGTTTCGGCCGACGAGCTGACCCGCCTTAGCTCCCTGAGCACCAACAACACGGCCCTGGCAGTGGCCCGCCTGCCCGCCGAAACACCCCTGCAGCCGGCCCCCAACCAGCTGCTGCTGGCCCTCGACGACGTGCGCGACCCCGGCAACGTGGGCACGCTCATCCGGCTGGCCGACTGGTACGGGCTGGCCGGGGTAGTGTGCTCCGAAACCTGCGCCGACCCCTGGGCTCCTAAAACGGTAGTCGCCACCATGGGCTCGTTCGCCCGCGTGCCCATCTGGCAGCGCGACCTGCCCACCTGGCTGGCCACGCTGCCCGCCGGCCTGCCCGTGTATGGCGCCGACCTGCACGGCGACAACGTCCACCGCCTTACGCTGCAACCCAGCGGCGTGCTCATCATGGGCTCCGAAAGCCACGGCCTCACACCGCCCGTTGAAGCCTGCCTCACCCAGCGCCTGCACATCCCCGGCCGTGGCCAGGCCGAAAGCCTCAACGTGGCCGTATCAGCCGCTATACTGCTGGATAATTTTTACCGGAATGCTTAGTGCAGGAGTTTCGTGAACGGTGTGCTCTTTTGCATCTTGATAAACATATTTGAGGTGCAAAAGCCTGATATAGTTACTTGAGCTGCCTGACTTTTGGTAGCTTTTTCACTTTGGCATTTGCCATTTCATAGGTATACTGGAGCTTGACTACAATACTGCCTTGCTTGTTGATTGCTCCCCATTTTTTATTATTTCCAACTAGGGCATAGCCGTTAGCAAAGTTTGCGCAGGAATCAAAGATAACCGGAACAACCAGCTTACCGTTTGGGTAGATGAAGCCATATTTATTGCCAATTCTGGCTTTTGCTACTCCCTCAATAAAGTTACCGAATACCATATAGTCAAAACCCGATAACTGTTCTCCGTTCTTATCGAAAAGAGCATTTTTATCACCCTTAGTTAACACCAGTAAACTGTCATTATGCCACCGGATGTAGTTATATTTACAGGGCAATAATAATTTTCCGTTTATATTAAACAGTCCGTAGAGACTCTTCATTGAGCGAATATCACCAATTGATGATTCGCCAATGATGCTATCTTTATTTATTGACACTATGTAAGAATTGTTCTGTTTATTTATGCCGTTATACTCAGCAGGTATTTTAATATTATTGGCGTTAGATAACACTCCCATAAAGTGTTCGCCGTAGTATTTGGCTCTGAAACCAAATAGGTATTCCGTGGTGTCCAAGGGCTGTAAATACTCATATTTACAAGGTACAAGCAGGCGGCCATCTGTGCCTATAGCACCTAGTTTCCCGCCTTTGGCCACTACCGCGCTACCGCCAATGAATCGTGCGGCGTATTGAAACTGAGGCGCAATCCGTATGGTGTCCGCCTCATCCTTGTACCCCCAGGTTGAGTCGCTCTTAAAAGGTACTAGGCGCTGAGCGTAGCCGCCGACAGCGGTGAGGAATACGAGAAAAATAACGAGGCTGTATTTCATGATTTTGCATCGGTATAAAGTGTTTTCAAAACGCATCGCCCGCGCAAGTTGATGGGAAAGTCAGAGTCAAGCCCGCGGGTTTTCCACACGACAGTTCAGCGAAACAAGTAGCCCGGCGGCAAAAGAGCATTTCAGCTTCTCTGCCGCCGGGCTACTTGTTCTAGTTAGCGTATCTGTGTTGTAAACAGTTAGTTCAACAGCGTAAATCCGAAGCTGATCGTCTGGGCCTGGGGGCCGCGGTTGTTCTGGAAGAGGTTGTTGAGGTTATATTTGGCGAACAAGTCGATACCGCGGACGCCGATAGTGCCCTGCAGACCATACTGGAAGTCTTCGAGGTTGTAGCTGCCGCGGTCCTTATCCTTTTTGGTGTTGCCGTCTTCCTCGTACTTGAGCTTGGTGTGCGAGCCCAGGCGGTAGCCCACGAAACCGCCGGCTCCCATGCGGAATGAGTCGCGGCCCTTGTCGTCGCGGAAGCTAAGGGCTACCATCAGTGGCAGATTGATGGTGGAAACGGCCAGCTTGCTCTTCTCATAGTTGCGCCCGGCTTCGGTGGGCAGCTCCAGGGTCGTTGCGCCGTTCTGGTTTACAAAACGCCGGTTGTTATCGAGCATGTAGTTGTTGAAAGCCAGCTCGGGGCCGGTGCGCAGGTACAGCGGCGAGCCCTTGGCACCTATTCTAATATCGTAGAGCCAGTTGAAGCTGATGTAGCGCGAGCCCCAGGGACGCAGGTCCAGGGAGGTGCCGCTCATATCCTGCTGCTTGTCTGTCAGTGCATTCAGGCCCAGGTCGATAGTGAAGCTGGAGCTCACGGCGCGGTTGGCCCGTTCCTCGGCCTTGGCCTTGCGCTCGGCCGTCCGGATCGAGTCGGATTTGGCCGACGAGCCTACCCGTACCGATACCCGGTCGTCGCCGCCGGCGCTGTTTTCCTCCACCGTCACGCCGAACACCCGGCCCACGCTCACGTCTACCCGCTCGCCCTTTCTGGCAGGCTGGCCAGGGTTTTGGTCGTTGTGCATCGTGATGCGGATCTGTTCGGGCACCCGCTTGCCAGGCTGGTCTTTGGCGGGGTAGAACTCCATTGTCACCTGCTCGGAGGTAGCGCTTTTGCTGGCCTTCTCGGCTTGGGCAATGTAAGTATCGAGCAGCAGCATCAACGAATCGAGCTTGTAGTTGCGCAACTCGCGCAGCTGGGCCCGGTCTTTTACGTACAGTGTCATCGTGGCCTGGTTGGGCAGGCGCACCACAATGGTGTCGTCGTTCAAAGCAGGCAGGGCGCGGGCCGTACCGGTGGTCGAAACCAGGGCCAGCAACATCGTCAGGAGCGGAAGCAGGAAGAGGCGTTTCATGAGAGAGTTGATTTTAGAGCTTGGAGCTTAGTCGGTAGTGCTTAGTTATTGGTTGTCGGAACGCTTGGGACGACGTCCTCTAAGCACTGCCGACTAAGCTCTAAGCACTACAATTGAATGGTTTTAGTAAGGGTGCGGCTGCCCAGGCGGGCCTGCACGGTTACTGTTTCGGGCAGGCCGGCGGCGGTCAGGCTCACCGGTTCCCCTTTCACCACGTTGCGCACCTGCCGGAGCACGGCCAGCACGCCACGGCGGCGGGCGGGTTGCGGTGGCTCCGGAGCTTCATAAGCGGGCCGGACTTCCACTTCAATCGGGACGGTGAGGGCTACCGTGGCAGTGGATAGGGCGGCGGGCCGTTTCAGCGCCGGGGCCAACGTAGGTTCGGGCAGGTTGGGCGCGGTGGCGGCCAGGGCCGTTGCCGGGGCCGGCTCGTTTGCCGGCAGTCCCGAAGCAACCGTCGCCGAACTGGTCGGGGGCCGGCGGTCGGCGGCCAGGCCGGGTTGTACACCCCCGGGCCGGCTTGCCGCAGCGCGAACCGTAGTGGCCACTAAGGCGGCCGGCCCGGAGACCATAACGGTGGCGGTTGCTTCTGAGGGGCCAGATGGGGACGTGGCTTCAGCCGTTGCCCGGGCCGCATTATTTATTTCAGCGGCAGCCAGAAGTGCCTGTTCGTCAGCCGAATTATTTTTCGCGCCAGGGCCTGCAGCGGCATCTGTGCTGGCGGCCTGTACGCGGGCGGGCGTGGTAGCAGCCAGCTCGGGCCGGGCTGCGGGGCCCGAGCCACCAGTGAGCAGCCAGCCGGCAGCGCCCAGCAACATAAGCAACGCCACCGAAGCCGCCGCCAGCCACATGGCGGGGCGGCGGCGCTTGGCGGGCTGAATTTCGGCCTCAATTTTGGTCCATACGAAGGCGGGCGGGGTGGGAGTGTGGCCCGCCAGCCGCTCGCGAAACAGCTTATCAATATCTTCCGGTTGCATACAGTTCTTTCGGTGAGGAGGTGGTAGTAGGGGCGGCGGGGCGGGCCTGCATGTTGGCCACCGCGAGGCGGCGCTGAAGCATACCCCGGGCCTTACTGAGCTGCGACTTGCTGGTGCCTTCCGAAATACCGAGCAGCTCGCCGATTTCGGGGTGGGAGTAGCCCTCCAGGGCATACAGGTTGAAAACGGTGCGGTAGCCGGCCGGCAACCCCGCCAGCAGCGCCAGCATGTCGTCGGCGCTGAGCTGGCTTTCGGCCGTGGCGGCCACGGCTGGCACGTCGTAGGTCAGATCGTCGATAGCCATGTGCAGCGGCTCCTTGCGGCGCAGCATCCCGAGGGCCTCGTTGACGACGATGCGCCGAATCCAGCCCTCGAACGAGCCCTCGTGCCGGTACTGGTCGAGAGCCCGGAACACCTTGGTAAACCCCACAATCAGGGCCTCCTCGGCATCCTCGCGCCTGCGCAGGTAACGCAGGCACACCGACAGCATCAGGCCCGAAAACTGCTCGTAGAGCTGTTTCTGAGCCCGGCTACTGCCTTGGCGGCAGGCGGTAATGAGTTCGGTTTCCGTCATGATGACAGCGGCAGCGGCGTAAATTTCAGGTCAGAAGCAGTTCGTTTGGAGCGGCAGATGCAAGGTAGCACGCAAGGGTTGCCTGACGGGAAGTAAAAAATTAAAGCTGCAGAACGGCCGTAGCGCGAGGCTCCAGCTTCGCGTACCGCTGAACGAAACCGTGTATTACGACAGTCAGCAACGACACGCGAAGCTGGAGCTTTACGCTACGGCTGTTCTAAAAGCAAAAGCCGCTGAACATCGGCACCGGGCCCGTTCAACGGCTTCACCTTTCTTCTCCCGAGTATATCCGGCGTTAGGCCACGCTTTCCGATAGGTTCACCGAATCGGCCTCAGCACCCTTCCTGCGCCCAAAAGCCCAGTACAACGCCGGCATACCCAGCAGGTTGAGCACCGTGGACGTGACCACGCCGCCCAGAATCACCACCGACATGGGGTGCTCGATTTCCGAGCCCGGCTCGTTGCCAGCCAGGATGATGGGCAGCAGCGCCAGCACCGAGGTCAGGGCCGTCATAATGATGGGTGAAACCCGCTCCAGCGAGCCGCGAATGATGAGTTCCTTGCTGAAGGGCATGCCCTCCTCGCGCTCCAGGTGCTGGTAGTGGCTAACCAGCATGATGCTGTTGCGGGCCGCCACGCCCAGCACCGTAATAAAGCCCACGATGGAGCCCAGCGACAGCACCCCGCCCGTGAGAAACGCCGCCAGCAAACAGCCCGACACGGCAAAAAACAAGCTCAGGATGCCCAGCGTGGCCAGCCGCACGGTGCCGAAATCGGTGTAGAGCACCAGAAAGATACCCACCAGCGAGAGCAGCACCAGCAGCGCCATGCGGTTCTGCGAAGCCTGCCGCTCGGCGTACTCGCCCAGAATTTCGGGGTGGTAGCCGGCACTAAAAGCCACGCCGTCGACCTGCGCCTGCACGTCGCGGGCCACCGAGCCCAGGTCGCGGCCGCGCACGTTCAGCGTCACGTCGATGCGGCGGGAGGAGGCTTCGCGGGTGATTTCGTTGGGCGTGGGCACAATGCGCACGTCGGCCACTTCCTTGAGCGGCACGGCCCCGCCGCCGGGCAGGCCGATGAGCAGCTCGCGTACGGCCCCAAAGTCGGAGCGTACGGCCGGCTGGCCCCATACGGCCACGTCGAAAATCTTCTGCTCCTGGTAGATTTCGCCCACCTTGCGGCCCTTCACCAGCGTGCTGATGGCCTGCAGCACGGTGCCCGGACTCAGGCCGAAACGCGCCGCTGCCTCGGGCTTAATCTTCACCTGAATCTGGGGCACCAGGGTTTGCTGCTGCACTTTCAGGTCCACCACGCCCTCCACGCCTTCCAGCTTACTGCCCACTTCCTTGGCTTTGGTGTAAAGCTGGTCAAGGTCGGGGCCGAAAATGCGCACCACGATAGTGGCCGAGGTGCCGGTGAGCACCTCCTTGATTCGCTCGCGCAGGTAGGTCAGCAGGTCGCGGTAGAGGCCGGGGTAGCCGTCCACCACGGTCTGGATTTTGGCTACTGTGGCCTCGTAATCCACTTTGGGGTCCACAGAAATCCAAAGCTCCGTGAAGTTCGGGCCCACCACTTCGTCGGCCACCTCGGCCCGGCCAATGTGCGCCCCGAAGTTGCGCACGCCCGGAATGGCGCGCAGCTCCTTGCTGGCCCGGATGGTGATGCGCGACATGGCCTGCAAGGATGTGCCGGGCTTCTCCACCCAGTGCATCAGAAAGTCGTATTCCTTGAAGTTGGGCAGGAATTCCTGGCCAAAAAATGGCAGCGTGAGCATGGAAACCACCGCTATGCCGGTCAGCGACCAGGCCACGCGCTTGGGGCGGGCCAGCAGGCTGGGCAGCAGGCGGGCGTAGTGCCGCTTCAGCCAGGCCACTACCGGCGCGTCTTTGAATTCCTTTTCAGCCGCTTTAGGCAGCAGAATCAAAGCCAGTGCGGGCGTAAGGGTAAGGGCCACAAACAGCGAGGCCAGAATGGCCAGCACGTAGGCAAAGGCCAGCGGCTGGAAAAAAGCCCCCGACAAGCCCGGCAGCAAAAAGATGGGTAGCAGCACCAGCGCCACGATAACCGAGCCGTAAATCACGGCCGAGCGCACCTCCATGCTAGCCTCGTACACCACCGCAAACGCCGTTTTGGGCGAGCCCGCGACCTTGTTCAGCCGCAGCCGCCGCATGATGTTTTCCACGTCGATAATGGCGTCGTCCACCACTTCGCCCAGCGCGATAATGAGGCCGGCCAGCACCATCGTATCAATGGTTTTGCCGGAGTAGCGCAGCGCCAGCGCCGCCGCAATCAGCGACGTGGGCAGCGCCAGGGCACTAATGAGGGCCGTGCGCCACTCATACATAAAGAATAGCAGCACCAGCACCACCAGCACACAGCCAATGAGCAGCGACTTGTTCAGGTTGCTCAGCGACATTTCAATAAACGTCGCGGGGCGGAAGATGGTCGAGTCGATTTCCAGCCCTTTCAAACCCGGCCGCATGGCCTCCAGGGCCGCTTCTACTTGGCGGGTTACCTCCAGGGTGTTGGCGCCCGGCTGCTTTTCCACGATGAGCAGCAGGCCGGGCACGTCGTTGATAACGGCGTCGCCGATGGGGGCGGGGAAGCCCTCCACCACCTGCGCCACCTCGCCCAGCTTCAGGCTCACGCCGTTGCGGAAGGTCACGGGCATCTGCGCCAAATCGGCGGCACTTTGGATGGCGGCGCTCTGCGACACGGCCAGGCGCTGGTTGGGCGAGTCGATGAAGCCGCCGCCGGCCAGCGTGGTGGCGTCGGCCGCGGCCTTTTCCACCTCGGCCAGCGTGAGGCCCAGCGTGCGCAGCTGCTCGGGATTCACCAGCACCTGCAGCTGCCGGTCGCGCTGGCCCCAGATGGCCACGTTGGCCACGCCGGGCACGGCCATCAGGCGCGGCCGGATGCTCCAGCGGGCCAGCGTGGTCATTTCCACCTGCGTGAGGCTATCGGAGGTGATGCCGATTTTCAGCACCCGGCTCGTGGAGGACAGCGGCGAGAGCATCACTGGCGGCCGGGCCACGCCGGGCAGCGTGGGCGCCACCCGCGCCAGCCGCTCCTGCACCGCCTGCCGGGCGTTATTAATGTCAATGCCCTGCGGAAAGTACAGCACCACCGACGAGAGGCCCAGCACCGATTTGGAACGGATTTTCTTCACGTCGGGTGTGCCGTTCAGCGCGTTTTCCAGGGGCACGCTGATAAGGGCTTCCACCTCGGCCGTGCTCAGGCCGGGCGCTTCGGTCTGCACCTCCACGTAAGGCGGCGCAAACTCCGGAAATACGTCGAGGGGCGTGTTGCGCACCACCTGCAGGCCCGCTACCAGCATCACCCCAAACAGGATGACGACCACCAGCCGCAGCCGCAATGCTGATTCAATTATCCACTTCATTCGATAGTGTTTAAAGTCTAGTTTCTAGTAGCACGTCATGCTGAGCGGAGGCGCAGCCGAAGCATCTCTACCGCAGTGGTAAATTCTGTTGATTGCAACGAAGCGGTAGAGATGCTTAGACAAGCTCAGCATGACGTTCTTTTCTGGTTTTTGAGTGTCTACTCTCCTTTAATGGCTGCCGCCGAACTCGGTGCCGAATAGCTCCGCCGCACCGTCAGTCACGACTTCCGCGCCGGCTTTTACGCCCCGCGAGATGACGATTTGGTCGCCCACGGCCCGCTGCACTTCCACGCGCTGGCGGGTGTATTGCCGGGGTGCGGTGCGCACGTACACCCACTGCCCGCCCGTGGCGTCGTAGAGCAACGCGGCGGCCGGAATGGTGAGGGCTTCCGTTGTGGCGGCGCCGGCGGTTGCCAGGTTGTTGCCGCCCAGCGTCACGTCCACGGCCACCCGCTCGCCGGGGCGGAAAGCTTCGTCGGCGTTATCAATTTCGTAGAACACATCGGCCGTGCCCGTGCCGGCGGTGGCCCCGAGCAGGGGCGCTTCCACTGGCCGTCCCTGGCGCGGGGCCCCGCCATCGAGGGGGCGCACGGTTACCGTCTGGCCCTTGCCCAAGCGGCGCAAATCGCCCACGAACAGGGGCACCCGCACCCACACTTTGTTGAGCGCGGCCAGCTCCACCAGCACCATGTTGGGCGTCACCACCGAGCCATCGGTGACGGTGACGCGTTGCACTACACCGCTGAGGGGAGCCTTGATGGGCAGGGCCTGCCCCACGCCGGCGTTGCCGTTGGCCGAGGCTTGGCGGGCGCGGGCGTCGGCCAAGCCGCGTTGGGCCAGGGCCACGTCGGCGCGGGCGTCGTCGCGGGCCCGCACGCTGCCGGCGCGGTCAGCCAGCAGCTCCTCGGCGCGGCTCAGGCGGGCCTGGGCTACCTGGAGCTGGGTGCGGGCCTGGGCCGTGCCCTGGTTGAGGGTGAGCAGGTCGCGCTCGGCGGGCAGCGGCACGAGGCTATACAGCGTCTGGCCCTCGCGCACGCGCTGGCCGGCCGTGATGCTGGCCCCGCCGCGTAAGGTGCCCTGCACGGGTGCCACAACGGTCACGGCCCGGCCCGGCACGGCCTGAATCTCGCCGCCCACTTCCCGCGTGGCCTGCACGTTGTCGGTTTTGATGGCCACGGTTTTAATGCCCAGGCGCTTTTCCGCGTCGGCGGTGATGGTCACGGTGGTCAACTCCGATTCCTTAACCGGGTTGGCCACTTCGGAAGCGACGATGGCCTTGGGCTTCTCGTCTTTGCCGCAGGCGGCCAAACTGAGTATGCCGACCAGCGGGAGGAGGCGAGACAATGGTATGAGACTAGGAATGGACATAGTTGCGAAGTATTAGACTGTCATGCTGAGCTTGCCGAAGCATCTCTACCGCTTCGTTGGGGCCGTGAGCGCCTCACCCCCGACCCCTCTCCAAAAGAGAGGGGTGCCAGCCGAAGCGGTAGAGATGCTTCGACTGCGGCTGCGCCTTCGCTCAGCATGACGGGCTGTTTTGTGCTGGATTGTTAAGTCTTCAATTAGAAGCGGCCGCCCACGGCGTAGCGCAGCCGGGCCACGGCGCGGCGCTGGTCGGCGCGGGCGTCGGCGGCGCGCTGTTGGGCGTCGAGGAGTTGGCGGGTGGTTTCGGCCACTTGCACGTAGGGGAAGTCGCCGTTGATGAAGGCGTTGGTGGAGCGGCGCAGGGCGTCGGTGAGGGTGGGCAGGTAGCTGTTTTCCCACAGCGCCACGCTCTGGGTAGCCTGCTCGAACTGGGCGTAGGCTTCGCGCACGTCGAGGTTCACGGTTTGGCGCAACGCCAGGTATTGCCACGAGGCCTGTTCCAGCTCGGCTTTCACCCGCGAGATGCGGCCCTGGTTGCGGTTGAAGATGGGCAGCCCGATGGCCGCGCCGGGGGCCAGGCTCACCGGCTTGGGGTCGTTGAGGCGGGCATTCAGCGAAAGCACAAACGAAAATACCCGGCTCCGTTCCCACTTCAGCCGCTTGCCGATGCCCTCAATCCCGATGCGGGCGGCCCACAAATCGGGCCGGGCGGCGTAGGCCGAATCAAGCAGTGTGCGCAGCGGTGGTACGGCCGTAGCCGCAGCGGGCGGGGCCGTAAAGCGTAGCGAATCGGCATTCACCGAGTCCAGGCCCAGGGTGGCCAGCAGGCGCAGGCGGGCCACCTGGGCGTCGCGGCGGGCGCGGTAGAAGTCGTCGACGGCGCGGAGCGAGTCGGCGCTGGGGGCCACGGTTTCCAGTTCGCTGGCTTCACCTACCCGGTAGCGGGCCCGCACGATGCGCGCCACTTCGGCCCGCATCGTGATGCCTTCGCGGGCGATGCGCAGCCGCTCATCGGCCAGAACTATATCGGTGTAGGAAACCTGGGCGTCGCGGCTCACCAGCAGGCCGCGGCTCACCAGGCTTTCGGCCACGCGCTGGGTTTCGAGCTGGGCGGCGCCCACCCGGCCGGGGCGCTGCCAGAGCAGGTCGGATGCGAAGCTGAGGGCCAGAGAAACCGGCGAAGTACCGAAGGCCGTCACGCCGGAGAGGACGGGGTTGGCGAGCAGGCCGGCGTCCTGCAAATCGGCCTGGGCCAGGGCGAGGGTGCTCAGGTCGGCCTGGAAGGCGGGGTTGCGGGTGAGGGCCAGGGTCACGGTTTCATCCTCGCTCAGGCCGTCCTGCAGGTTGGGCAGCGCGGGGGCCGGGGCGCTGGCGGTGCGGGCGGCGCTCAACTCGTAGCCGCTGCGGGCCCGCAGGCGCTGGCTTACCTGCTCGCGGGTGTAGGTTGATTGGGTGCTCACGCAGCCGGCAAGCAGCAGCGGCAAAGCCAGCAGCCACACAACGGCCCGCCGGGCGCGGAGCAAAGAAGTAAGCAAACAGACGGGAGTTTCCGGCACAGTAGGGCAAATAAGGCACAGCAACGGCGCTAACGGTGCGCTGCCACATTAAGGAAGCGGGAGCCACCCGCGCTACTGGGAGCCACTGCGGCCCCTGACTGGCGGGTGTCATCCGCCAAAGCTCCGGCCCAATTCTGAAGTTATACTGTAGTTGCCCAAGTCGCGGAGAACGGTGTAGGGGCGGGGCTTTTCCCCGCCCGCCGTTGCAACGGGCTTTGTGGGGCCTCAGACAGCCGTTCAATGCGTCGTGCTAACGGCGGGCGGGGGCAAGCCCCGCCCCTACATCGTTCCTGCCTAGTCCAAGCAGCTT
>NZ_JABKAU010000030.1 GCF_013377885.1 Hymenobacter lapidiphilus | reverse complement strand
CTTGTCACTTAGTACTTGGGAAAGTAGATTGCTTGTCGCAGTGAGCTTGGGTCTTGTGTGCCTTGCACATATATCGGGTGCGCAAGTACCTAATTTAGATTCGTATAAGAGAGCCAAGGTTATCCTTCACATCGATAAGAATCCCAAGAAAAAAGTGGAGGGGGTAACTTTTTTCTTTGGTTCAGGCAGTGCCAACGACAGCATCCTTTTTTATGTTGAGAATTGCAAGGTTCAAACCATTGTGCCTTCCCCTGTTTTCCAAGAAGGTAACTGGCTAAAAAGCATTAGCGAGGTGCATTTCGGCTTGAACCACCCGACTAAGACCATTCGCGTAATTGCTGTTTCGTTAAAACAGAAACAGTACATCAGCCTGAGTGTAGACAATCGCTACCAACTGATTCGCATGAGTTTTTACCCTGATTCGTCTTACGTGGAGAAAACGAATATACCCCTGGTTTTCGAGTAGTTCCATTCACGGCAAGCACTGTTAAGAGTCTATCGAAAGGGTCCGAAGGTAAACGCGCTCTGTTTGATGAAAGGAGCTTTAGTATTGGAGTACGACTAACTCACCGTCAACACTTATGGACTCAGCACCAACCAGTACAGCAGCGCTGCTCACCCTGCTTCTTAATGAAACCTTTGTGCTTACTCTCGCTGGGTTGCTCTTTATAGTCGTGTTGGTACTGCTACTGCTTACCCCTGTTTTTTATTTATCGCGACCAAAATCAGGTGGGACGGCTAAGCTAGTGGCTTTTGGACTATGCTTGCTGCCGATTTGGTTGGGAAGCGGTGGATGGATTGAAGCTGACTTTGGCTATATGAAATATGGCTGGTTAGCATCCTCGTTTTATTACCTGCCTCTCGGAGTTGTTTTTGTGAATCTAATCCGTACTCTTCCAATAATACTTCCAGAAAATAAGCAGCAAGGCGGAAGCTAGTACGAATCCGGTTTAGTCAAACGGTGATTTAAACAGCTACCCTCTTTCTGATAAGGTACAATAAGGGCCCGGTTATCGGAGCCTATCTGGCCTTGTAATCCCTGCTTTCTCAGTAATGCTGCAAAAGTCACGCAAGGCATGAGAAGCAATATTATAAAAAGCTATTCAGCTACCCCGGTACCTCGCTTGTCAGGAACTCCACGGCGCGGCGCTCAGAGTAGTACTCACCATCGGGGGTACCTTCGCCGAAACCGACGTGGCCGCCGTCGGTGGGGGTTTCGAGGAAGACGTGGGGGCTAGCGGCGGCTATGTCGCGGGGGAAGCAGGAGGGCGGCAGAAACGGGTCGTTCTGGGCGTTAACCAGCAGCGTGGGCACCCGGATGCCGCTGAGGTAGCGGCCGGAGCTGGCGTGGGCGTAGTAGTCTTCGGCCGAGGCAAAGCCATGCATAGGCGCGGTGAACCGGTCGTCGAATTCCGGGAAATTTTGCAGTAGCTCCAGATCCGTGAGGTCGACCTGGCCGGGGAGCAGGGCGGCTTTCTGGCGCATCTTCTCACGCAGCGTCTTCATGAAGCGCCGCTGGTAGATGCGGTTTTCGAGACGGGCAATGTGGTGGGAGCTGGCCCGCAGGTCGGTAGGTACCGAGAATACGGCCGCTCGCGCCACCTCGGCAGGCACGCGGGCGGGGTTTTCGCCCAGGTATTTGAGCGTGACGTTGCCGCCGGCCGAGAACCCCGTGAGCAGCACCCGGCGGTAGCGGGCCGTGCCCAGGGCGTAGCGCACCACAAAATCGAGGTCATCGGTGTCGCCGAGGTGGTAGGAGCGGAGCAGGCGGTTCATCTCGCCGCCACAGCTGCGGTAATTCCAGGCCAGTGCGTCCATGCCGGCCTGGTTGAGGGCCCGCACCATGCCCCGCACGTAGGGCCGCCCCGCGTCGCCCTCCAGCCCATGCGACACGATGGCCAGCGTGTCGCTCAGCGGTCCGCCCGCTGGCTGCCGCGACCAGTCGAGGTCCAGAAAGTCGCCATCCTCGGTTTCTACCCGCTCCCGTTCGTAGTTCACCCCGGGCACCGTGCGCCACAGGCTGGGCACAATGGTTTGCAGGTGACCATTGAAGAGGTAAAACGGCGGATGGTACTTGGATTCGGCAACGAGGGGCATGGCAGGTATGGCGGCGGAAAGCGGTCAGAAAAGCCGGGCGGAATGGGCAGGGAAGAGCGGCAAAGCAGTTCGGACAGACAAGTTACATAAGATAATGGTATGCATGCATAATAAACGATATATGAGTTGCACCAACCCGCCTGTCATCCTGACGAAGGAAGAACCGTATCCCAAAAAACGAAGCATATAGGCGTAACAAGGTCCCTCCTTCGTCAGGATGACAGGCAGGTTCGTGCAAAGTCACTAATGCCTATTGCTAATTCCGTGCAAAGGTTTACCTTTGCACTCCGCAATTGAACAGAATTCGAGCAGAAGACCATAATCAACCCTCATGGCAAACCATAAATCCGCCCTTAAGCGCATCCGTTCCAACGAAGCTAAGCGCGTCCTGAACCGTTACCAGGCTAAATCTACCCGCACGGCCATCAAGAAGCTGCGCGCCAACACCGACGCTTCGACTGCTCAAGAGCAGTTCAAGAAGGTTTCGTCGATGCTGGACCGTCTGGCAAAGAAGAACATTATCCACAAGAACAAAGCCGCCAACAACAAGTCGAAGCTGGCCAAGTTCGTGAAGTCGCTGGCTGCTTAAGCACCAACCGGCTTTCTGCTCTCTATAAGGTGAGGCCCGATGCGCAAGCGTCGGGCCTCGCTGCGTTGCGGCCAACGCGCGGGAATTACTTACCGACGCTGCTGGTTGAACGTAGCTTAGGGCGTCTACCTATCCGGTGTGGCAAGTTCCTGTTGCTTCCTATGCGGCACCGCTACTTACTGCCACTGGCCCTGCTGCTACCGGCTGCTCTTTCTGCTGCCGGACAGAACTGGCGGCCCTTTCGGCCCAACGGCGACGTGCATGCCTACGCACTCAGCCGCAACGGGACGGCCACCGATACCGTGCTGACACTCCGCCTCGACTCGGCCGGAGTGCGGGGCAACGATTCGCTGTATTTCTTCAACCGTTTTATGCGGTGCGTAAAGAGTACGGAGCCGAAAGAGCGGTGGCGTAAGTCGCGTAATAATCAGTTTGGGGCGCGTCTCCGCTACGAGGTGGCGGCGAAAGCCTACTGGCTGGAGTGGGCCGCCGAAGCCGGCCAACCCGCTCGAAACGTGCTCCTGCCCGTGTTCCTGAAGCAAGGCACCACGTTGACCTGTAGCACCAGTCCTACCGTTACCGCCATCAGCCGGACGGTTCGCACCTTGGCAGGTCAGCCCGATTTGGTGGTAACGCTACGGGTGGGTATGGAGACGTACGAGGTAAGTAAAAGCTACGGGCTCATAACTGGCCCGCTGCCCAACGGGGCGAACCTGGCGCAGGCCTATCGAACTGGCCGGGCTGCCCACGGGCTTGTATCTGGTGCGCCTGGAGCAGCCGAGGAGCCTGCCGCTGCTGCTACGGCTGGAGCACGGGCGATAGATTCGGACTGTTAGCTAATAGCCGTTAGCTTGACGGCCGGTCATCCTGACGCAAAAAGGGCCTTACCACGCTAGAACGGTCGTAACAACGACTCGTTCGAATGTGATAAGGTCCTTGTTGCGTCAGGATGACCGGCCGTTAAGCCAACATGGTAAAATTAAGCTACGCTCACTTTTACCATATTGGTCTTGCCTTTGCCGTTGATGGGCATGGAGGCAGTGTTGATGAATACGTCGCCCTTTTGCAGGTGGCCCGAGGCGGTGAGGGCGAATTTGATGTCGGAAATAGTGCTGTCGGTGCTCACCAGCCGGTCGTAGTAGAAGCCGCGCACGCCCCAGATGAGGCTCAGGGCCGTGAGCAGGGGGCGGTTGTCGGTGAAGATAAAGATGTTGGCCTTTGGGCGGTATTTGGCAATCTGGAAGGCTGTGTAGCCGCGGTGCGTCATGCCGGTGATGGCCTTGGCGTTAGTGTTTTTGGCTAAGTGGCAGGCCGCCGACAGTACGCTGTCGACCATGAACGAGGGCGCCTCAGGGTCGATGGGAAACCAATGGTTGTAGAGGCTCGGCAGCTGGGTTTCCACGCTCCGGATGGTGCCTACCATCGAGCGGATAACCTCGGCTGGGTAAGCGCCCACGGCGGTTTCAGCCGACAACATCACGGCATCGGCCCCGTCGACGACGGCATTGGCTACGTCGCTGGTTTCGGCGCGGGTGGGGCGCGGAGCCGTAATCATGCTCTCCATCATCTGGGTGGCCACAATCACGGGCACGCCCAGTTTATTGCACTTGGCCACGATGAGCTTCTGGGCCATCGGCACTTCCTCCATCGATACTTCCACGCCCAAATCGCCCCGGGCCACCATTACGGCATCGGTCAGGGCAATAATTTCGTCGAGGTTGCGCAGACCTTCGGGCGTTTCGATTTTGGCTATTACCCGGATGTTCTTGCCGCTTTCGGCAATCAGGTTCTTGATAAACCGGATGTCCTCGGCCCGGCGGGCAAACGAGAGGGCAATCCAATCCACATCATTCTCAAGGCCGAATTTCAGGTCTTCGATATCCTTGGGCGTCATGCTTGGAGCCGACACATCGGAGTTGGGCAGGTTGATGCCTTTGCGGGGCTTCACGAGGCCGCCGTAGATAACCTCCACGTCCACTTCCTGCTCACGGTCGGTGGCCAGCACGCGCAGCTCAATCTTGCCGTCGTCGATCAGAATCATGTCGCCCGGCTTCACATCGCGGGCCAGGCCCAGGTAAATGGTGCTCAGGCGGGTGGCCGTGCTGATTTCCTTTTCGCCGCACACCAGCTTGATTTTGTCGCCGGCCTTGATTTCAACCTCGCCGCCTTCCACTTCGCCGAGGCGGATTTTGGGTCCCTGCAAGTCCTGGAGCAGGCCCACGTTCATGCGCAGATCCTTGTTGAGGCGGCGTACGGTGTGAATAACGGCCTGGTGGTCTTCGTGGGAGCCGTGCGAGAAGTTGAGCCGGAACACATCGACGCCTTCGCGCATGAGTGTGGCCAGCTTGTCGTAGGTGTTGGAGGCAGGGCCAACCGTGGCAATTATCTTGGTCTTGTTGAAATGCGGCGTGACTTCCATGAGGTAGCGGAGAAACTGAAAAGCGAAAAGAAAAGAGGCTGCGGCCGATTGGTCGTAGTCTCAGAAAAGAAAGTTCTCTTTAAACTTCAGGTCGTTGGGGTCGAACTGGCTCACGAGCTGCACTTGGGGCAGGGCCGTGAGCTGGGTAATAAGTTGGGGGGTAGGGGGCAGGCCCGCGCCACCGGCATTGATCTGCAGCAGGTAGTCGTACTGGCGGATATCGGGGGCGAGGTAGGGTTTTTTCAGGGCGGAGGCGTCGGCGCTGCGGTTGCGAAACAGGCGCAGCGTGTGGTGTTCGGTGGCGTGCAGGTAGTTGCTGATAACAAGGCGACCCTTCTGGAGCAGGTCCAGAATCAGGTCGGGCTGCTTGATGAGGCGCAGGTGCAGCGTACGGTTGAGCACCCAGGCCAGCGTATGCTCGCGCGACGACGAAACGAGTCCGAACAGGTCGAAGTCGCAGGCGTAATCCACGTCGAGGGTGAAGGTTTTCATAAGCGGCGGGGCGGGGGCGAAAAGGCAAAAGTACGCGACCTGCCGGGCCCACAAAACTGGCAGGGCCATAATCTTACACCCGCAAGATAAGGGGACGGAAGTTTGACAATGTTAGCGAAGATGGTGTTATTTGTGCCGAGTTTTCTTTTAAACCCCCACGGAAATGTCTGAAATTGCAGAGAAAGTAAAAGCCATCATCATCGATAAATTGGGTGTTGAGGCGTCGGAAGTAACCCCCGAAGCTTCGTTCACCAACGATTTGGGCGCCGATTCGCTCGATACCGTCGAGCTGATTATGGAGTTCGAAAAAGAATTCAACGTGTCCATCCCCGATGACCAGGCCGAAAACATCGGCACCGTGGGTCAGGCTATCAGCTACCTCGAAGAGCACGCTAAATAGTTGTCAGTGCTTAGTTGTCAGTTGTTAGTGATGGAGGCGGACGACGTAATTACAGCGTAACTACCGATAACCAGCCACTACCAACTGACAACTAAGCACCAACAACTAAAAACCGGCCGGCCTGCCGCCGGCCGGTTTGCTTTTTTTTGTCCTTTCCATTTTCTCGCTTCTCGAACTCGCCTATGTCTCTCCGGAGAGTTGTCGTGACCGGCCTGGGTGCCCTTACCCCCGTCGGCAAAACCGCCCCTGCTTACTGGGAAGGCCTGGTGGCCGGCCGTAGTGGCGCTGCACCCATCACGCGCTTTGATGCCGGTAAGTTCAAAACCCGCTTTGCCTGCGAAGTGAAGGACTACAATCCGGACGATTACTTCGACCGCAAGGAGGGCCGTAAAATGGATATCTTCACTCAGTTTGGCCTGATTGCGGCCAATGAGGCCATTGCCGACGCCCGGCTCATCGAGGACGATGTCGACAAAGACCGGGTGGGCGTTATCTGGGGTTCGGGCATCGGCGGCCTCACGTCGCTGCAGGCCGAGTGCATCGCCTTCGCCAACGGCGACGGGACGCCCCGCTTCAACCCCTTCTTTATTCCGAAAATGATTGCCGACAGTTCGTCGGGCAACATTTCCATCCGCCACAAATTCCGGGGCCCCAATTTCGTGACTACCTCGGCCTGTGCGTCGTCGTCGGACTCGATTATTTCGGCCTTCAACTACATCCGCCTCAACATGGCCGACGTCATCGTGACGGGCGGCTCGGAGGCGGCCATTACCGAATCGGGCGTAGGGGGCTTCAATGCGCTCAAGGCCATGAGTGAGCGCAACGACGCGCCCGAGCAGGCCTCGCGCCCTTACGACAAGGAGCGCGACGGATTTGTGTTGGGCGAAGGCGCGGCCTCGCTCGTGCTCGAAGAGTACGAGCACGCCAAGGCCCGCGGTGCCAAAATCTACGCCGAGCTGATTGGCGGCGGCATGTCGGCCGATGCCTACCACATCACGGCCCCCGACCCCGAGGGCAACGGCGTGGTGCTGGTGATGCAGAACGCGCTGCGCGACGCCGGCATCAAGCCCGAGGACGTAGACTACATTAACACCCACGGCACGAGCACGCCGCTAGGCGACGGCGCTGAGGTGAAGGCCATCCAGAAAGTGTTTGGTGAGCACGCCTACGGGCTCAACATCAGCTCGACCAAAAGCATGACCGGCCACCTGCTGGGGGCGGCCGGCGCCATTGAGGCCGTAGCCTGCATCCTGGCCATGCAGCACGACATGGTGCCGCCCACCATCAACCACTTCACCGACGACCCCGAGCTGGACCCCAAGCTCAACTTCACCTTCAACAAGGCCCAGAAGCGGGAAGTGAACATTGCCATGAGCAATACCTTCGGTTTCGGAGGCCACAATACGTCGGTTATTTTCCGGAAAATCAGCGAGTAAGTAATCAGCAGTAATAGTAAGAAAGGACGTGTCATGCTGAGCGAAGGCGTAGCCGCAGTCGAAGCATCTCTACTGCAATGGTAAATCCAACGATAGGATTAGCGCTACGGTAGGATGCTTCGACTCCGCTCCGCTGCGCTCAGCATGACGCTTTTTTAACAGCTTTAACAGCAAAACAGAATGCCCAAGCCTGGTCAGCCTTTGCCGATATTCGGCTTTTTTCGCCGGCTGATTGGTCGCGACCGGGCCTTTCGGCAGGCCATTACTACCATTACGGGCACTGCGCCGAGCAACGTGCAACTGTACCGGCTGGCCTTTACGCACTCGTCGGTGGTGCGGCAGCAGGGCGAGCAGGCGCGGCACCAGAGCAACGAGCGGCTGGAATTTCTGGGCGACGCGGTGCTGGGCACGGCCGTGGCCGAGTTCCTGTTTCGCAAGTTTCCGTACGAGCAGGAAGGCTTCCTGACGGAGATGCGCAGTCGCATCGTGAACCGCGAAAGCCTCAACAGTATCGCCCTCAAAATTGGGCTTGATAAGCTCGTGCAACTCGACGCTGCCCAGGGCCGGGCGGCCCGCTCGCGCTCGGTAAACGGCAACGCCCTGGAAGCGCTGGTGGGCGCCGTGTACCTCGACCACGGCTACAAAACGGCCCGCAAGTTTGTGCTCGCCCGCTTGCTCAAGCCCTTCGTCGATGTGAAGGCCATGACCGAAACGACCACCAACTTCAAGAGCAAGCTGATTGAGTGGGCCCAGCGCAACGGTAAAAACATGCGCTACGAGCTAACTGGCGAGGCTCGCCCGGGGGGCGTAATGGAGTTTTCGGCCGTGGTGGTGGTAGATGATGAGCCCATTGCCACCGGCATGGGCCTCTCGAAAAAGCAGGCCGAGCAGCTGGCCGCCGAGCGGGCCCTGACGGTGCTGGGGATGTAATAGAGGTCCGCAGTGCCGTTCTGGGTAACCTAAGCCGGGAAAAAGGAGTTGCTTTGCACTACCAACCCTTAGCCCCGAAACCATGCGAATAGCCGGCGCCGCCCTCAACCAGATTCCGTTCGACTGGACCCATAACCTGCGCACGATTCAGACGGCTATTGAGCAGGCGAAAACTGCCAACGTTGAGCTGCTGTGCCTGCCGGAAATGTGCCTTACGGGGTATGGTTGCGAAGATTTGTTTCTGAGCGACTGGCTGCCCGAGGCGGCGCTGCAACACCTGCAAAGCATCCGGCCCTGGACGCAGGGTATCTGCGTGGTGGTGGGCCTGCCGGTGCGCTTGCAGGGCCGCACCTACAACACGGCCGCCGTGCTGCGCGACGGGGAAATCCTGGGGTTTGCGGGCAAGCAGTTTCTGGCGAACGACGGCGTGCATTACGAGCCCCGATTCTTCCACCCCTGGCCGGCGGGCGAAACCACGACGGTGCAGTGGGAAGGGCAGGAGTGGCCGCTGGGCGACCTCACGTTTGAGCACCAAGGCGTGCGGTTCGGGTTTGAAATCTGCGAGGATGCGTGGCGGCCCGATGACGTGCGGCCCGCCTGCCGCCTCCAGGGCAAGGTCGACCTTATTGTGAACCCCTCGGCCTCGCACTTCGCCATGAGCAAGACGGATCTGCGCTACCAGCTGGTGCTGCAGGCCTCGCGTAAGTTCAACTGCACCTACCTCTACGCCAACCTGCTGGGCAACGAGGCCGGCCGCATGATTTATGACGGCGAGATTCTGGTGGCCCGCAATGGCCACCTGCTCCACCGCAACCAGCTGCTGAGCTTCCAGGAAGTGGACCTGGAGTTTGTTGATGTGGATTTTGCCACCGAGCTGCCGCCGGCCGAGCAGATTCAGGCCCTGCCCGTGCCCGACGAGTTTCTGGAGCTGAACCAGGCGCTGAGTCTGGCGCTGTTCGACTACCTGCGCAAAGCCCGGAGCAAAGGGTTCGTGCTGAGTTTGAGCGGTGGGGCCGACTCCAGCATGTGCGCCGTGGCGGTGGCCGAGATGGTGCGCCTGGGTACGGCCGAGCTGGGTACGGCCGAATTCATGCGTCGTGCCGGCTGCTTTACGGCTGCTGATATAGCGGAAATATCCAGCGCAAAGCAGGCCGAGGCTACTGGCCGAGAGCTGGTGCCGGCCGACGGTTCGCCGGCTTCCGCGCCGGCTGGCAACCTGCCTACGGCCAGCACTGAGCCCGTTTCGGAAAACCAACGGGAGTTGAACCGCCGCCTGACTGGCCGCCTGCTCACCTGCGCCTACCAGGGTACCGTGAATTCCTCCGACGACACGTTTAACTCGGCGCAGGAGCTGGCCGAGGACGTTGGGGCGGTGTTTTACCACTGGGAAATTGACGACGAAGTGAGCGGTTACGTGGGCAAGATTGAGCACGCCCTGGGCCGGAAGCTGACCTGGCAGACTGATGATTTGGCCCTGCAGAACATTCAGGCCCGGGTGCGCGCCCCTGCTATCTGGATGGTGGCCAATATTCAGAACTGCCTGCTGATGACGACTTCCAACCGCTCGGAGGCCAGCGTGGGCTACTGCACCATGGACGGCGACACGGCCGGCTCTATCTCGCCCATTGCCGGCGTCGATAAGTTCTTTGTGAAGCAGTGGCTGCGCTGGGCCGAAACCGAACTCAACTACCCCGGCCTGCGGCGGGTGAACGGTCTGCAGCCCACTGCCGAACTGCGCCCGCTGGCCGACAACCAGACCGATGAGCGCGACCTGATGCCCTACCAGTTGCTCAACCGCATCGAACGGCTGGCTTTCTACGACCGGCTGGCCCCGGCCCAGGTGCTGGCTACGCTTATCCACGAAGACTCCGCCGCCGACCCCGAGCAGCTCAAAACCTACGTCAAGCGCTTCTTCAGCCTCTGGAGCCGCAACCAATGGAAGCGCGAACGGTACGCCCCGGCTTTCCACCTCGACGATTACAACGTGGACCCGCGCTCCTGGCTGCGCTTCCCGATTTTGAGCGGCGGCTACACCCAGGAGCTGGCGGCGTTATAGAGGGGAGGTGAAAAGCACGTCATGCTGAGCGAAGGCGCAAGCCATAGCCGAAGCATCTCTACCGCTTCAACTAAGCCGTTTAACGAAGCGGTAGAGATGCTTCGACTGCGGCTGCGCCTTCGCTCAGCATGACGTGCCTGAGTTACGCAATCCTGCTCCGCCTGGCGTTCTGCAAAAGTACCTCCGGCTAAAAACCGGTACTTTCGTGACCCCATTCCGCGTAATCCGTGTCGCCAACAACTTTCGAGCAGCTCTACCAGCAACGCGAAGCCTACCGGCTGCCGCTGTACTCGGCGCGGCAGGTGGCTAAGCTTACGGGCCTGGCAGCCTCCACGGTGCAGGCCTGGACCCGCGCCACCGACCTGCACGGCGCGCTGGTACAGCCCGCCAGTCCCGATGGCCTCTCGTTTCTGAATCTGGTAGAAGTACATGTGCTGGCTGCTATCCGGCACCAGCATGGCATTTCGCTGCAGCGGGTGCGGCATGCAGTGCAGTTTGTGCGCGAGGAGTTGCAGGCCGAGCATCCGCTGGCCCAGCATCAGCTAGAAACTGACGGCGTAGATTTGTTTGTGCGCACGTTGGAGGATGATAACCTGCTCATCAATGCCTCGCGGCGGGGGCAGATAACCATCCGGGAGCTGGTGGAAGCTTACCTGCGCCGCATCGAGCGGGCCGCCGACGGCTTTCCGCTGCGGCTGTTTCCGGTGTATGCCAGCGCCCCCGGGTTCGTGCCCGACGGCGCGCCGGCCCACATTGTCGTCGACCCGCGGGTGGCCTTTGGCCGGCCGGTGCTTACCGCTACCTATGTGCCCGTCGATGTGGTGGTGGACCAGTACCGGGCCGGCGACGCGGTGCTCGACATTGCCCGTAATTTCAACCTCCCGGCTGCGGCCGTAGAAGAAGCCCTTCGGTATGAGCTCGGCGCCTGAACCCGTTTTCTTCCTCGACCGCACCCTCGATACGGCTCTGGTGCGCGCCGCTTTGCAAAGCCAGCCCGGCCCGGTGTTGCGCCACGCCGAGCTGTTCGACCCCGCCACGCCCGATGCCGAGTGGCTGCCCGCCGTAACGACCCGGGGCGGCTTCGTGCTCACCCAGGAGCGTCGGCTGCACTACAACCCGCTCGAACTGAAGGCCCTGCAGGCCAGTGGAGCCGGCACGTTTATTTTCGTGGCCAAGGGCCTCACCGGAGCCGGGCTGGCCGAGTGCGTGCTGCGCGCTTTGCCCCGGCTGCGCCGTTTCGTGCAACGGCACCCGCGGCCCTTCGTGGCCAAGGTGTACGTTGATGGTAGCGTGCAGCTGGTGCAGGGAACCTAGCCCGACCCCGCGTACTCACACCTACGTCAAGCGCTTCCTTTGCCTCTGGAGCCGCAACCAGGGGAAACGTGAGTAGTTCGCTCCGGCTTTCCTCCCCGACGGCGACGACATAGCCCCGCGCTCCTGGCTGCGCTTCCCGATTTTGAGCGGCGGCTACACCCGAGAGCCCGGAGTATTTGGTCAAGTAGTGGTCTTCTCCAACAGGCAAGATGCACTCAGCTGTTTTCACACTATTGGTCTGTCTGTCAGATTTCTGAATTTTAAATCAGGTGCCGCCGCAAGTTTCCTACGCTGAGCGGACCTAAGCTTATGTAACCCGGATACCAGCGGTAATGACCGGCCTTGGTCGCGCGCTGTTTCTCCCTTCTGCTTTCCCGAGTGTATACTCTTCCGCTGCCTGCGCTTCAACAGTCGTCGCCCGTTTTGCGGCCCGCTACCGCTTCTGCCGATGCCGAGCTGGTCGCGCAACTGCAACAGGGCAGCGAGGCGGCATTTCGCACCCTGGTAGAACGGTATCAAAATCGTATTTACCGCACGCTGTTGTTCCTGCTTCAGTCGCCCGAAGAAGCGGAGGACGTGGCGCAGGAAGTATTTGTGGAGGTTTACCAAACGATTGGCCGGTTTCGGGGCGAAGCGTCGCTGACCACCTGGCTTTACCGGCTGGCTACCTCACGGGCCCTGAAAAACCAGCGGCAGGCCCGCGCCAAAAAGCGCTTCGTCTACCTGACAAGCCTGCTGGGCTTCGATAACCGGATACTGTACGAGCCGCCCGATAATGAGCACCCGCAGGCCCAGCTGGAAGGGCAGCAGCAGGTAGAGATTCTTCGGGCGCACATTGCCCGCTTGCCCGGCCAGCAGCAGATAGCGTTTATGCTGCGACACGAGCAGGAGCTGAGCTACGAGGAAATAGCCGCCGTGCTCAATACCACCGTGCCAGCGGTAGAATCGTTGTTGTTCCGCGCCCGAAAAACGCTGCGCCGTCATTTTCAACCTTCCCTACGCCATGTCTGATTCTGCCGCCCGGCCCAATGCCGATGAAGAATGGGAAAACCTGCTGCGCCAGTGGCGGGCGCAACCCGGAGCACAGCCCCGGCCCTACTTTTACAGCCGGGTGCAGGCCCGGCTCATCCGGGAAACGACGGCCGTACATGCGCCGGCGCGCACCTGGTTGCACTGGCCTGCTTATGCGGTTATGCTGGTCCTGTTGCTGCTGCTGAGCGGCGACGATCCGGCCCTGCATTCAATGAGCAACACCAACCAGGATAGCAGTAAGTGGCTGGAACTGCCCTTCGAAAGCAAATGACAACAGCTGGCAGGGTGCCGGATGTACCCGGTGCTTACCCAAAAGAGTAGGCTTACGGAGCCGTAAGCCTATTGACTCACTACCTTTGACTTCTTCTCATTTCCTTCCCGTAATCATCTTAACCTATGCTGAGTGCCATTCTCTGGAATCCTGACCCCATTATCGCCCACATCGGGCCGCTGACGCTGCGCTGGTACGGGCTGTTGTTTATGTCGGGCTTCGTGGTGGGTACGTTCATCCTGAGCCACATCTAC
Organism: Hymenobacter lapidiphilus; assembly: GCF_013377885.1. Taxonomy (GTDB): domain Bacteria; phylum Bacteroidota; class Bacteroidia; order Cytophagales; family Hymenobacteraceae; genus Hymenobacter; species Hymenobacter lapidiphilus. The sequence continues at coordinate 43,150 of NZ_JABKAU010000030.1, read as the reverse complement.
CGCTCCGAGAAAGTGTCGCCGCGCTGGGTGGATGTGATTACGATTTACGTGCTGATTGGCACAGTGCTGGGTGCCCGGCTGGGCCACGTGTTCTTCTACGATTGGCCTCAGTACAAGGATAATATCCTGAGCATCTTCAAGATATGGGAAGGCGGGCTGGCCTCGCACGGCGCTACTATCGGCATTATTTTCGCTGTTTGGCTGTTCAGCCGCAAGAACAAGTTTGATGTGCTCTGGACCCTCGACCGGATTGTGTTGGTAGTGGCCGTGGGCGGCGCGCTCATCCGGCTGGGTAACCTGATGAACTCCGAAATCGTGGGCCACCCCACCACCGCGCCCTGGGCTTTCGTGTTCCCGCGCGACTACGAGCACCTGCAGAAGCCAACCGCCGACCAGCCCGTCCCGGCCGATTCGTACGTGGTAGAGCGCTTCCGCCAGCCCAACGACGACGTGAAGGTAACCGCCCGGCTAGCCGGACCCACCGTGGCCGCCGGTTCGCTGGTGGCCGTGCCGCGCCACCCCACTCAGATTTACGAGTCGCTGTTCTGCGTATTCCTGTTTGTGCTGCTGTACGGCATGTGGAACCGCACCAAGGAGCGCACGCCCCGCGGGCAGCTGTTCGGCCTGTTTGTGGTACTGCTGTTCTCGTTCCGCTTCTTCATCGAGTTTTTCAAGGAAGATCAGGTGGCCTTCGAGCAGGGTATGCAGTTCAACATGGGCCAGCTGCTGAGCATCCCGCTCGTCTTCATTGGCCTGTATTTCCTGTGGCGCGCCGGCAAAAACCCCGAAAACCCCTACGGCTACGCCCCGCGCGACCTGGCCGAGTATGAAGCCGAGGAAGCCGCGGCTAAATAAGCTGTTAGCCTTCGTTCTGAAGCTTCAATTTTTCAACACAAAAAAGGGCTCCGCACTCAACCGAGTGCGGAGCCCTTTTCGTTTTTTCAGCTAACAGCTAACAGCTAACAGCTAACAGCTAACAGCTAACAGCTAACAGCTAACAGCTAACAGCTAACTAGTTTCGGTTGGCGGCGTTGAGGTCGTCGAAAGCCGACTTGAGGCGGGTAACGAAGCTTTCTTCGCCCTTGCGTAGCCATACGCGGGGGTCGTAGTACTTCTTGTTGGGCGAATCGTCGCCGTTGGGGTTGCCGATCTGGCCCTGCAGGAAGGCTTCGTTTTTCTGGTAGTACTGGCGGATGCCGTCCCAGAAAGCCCACTGCATGTCGGTGTCAATGTTCATCTTGATGGCACCGTAGCTGATAGCCTCGCGGATTTCCTCCTGCGACGAGCCCGAGCCGCCGTGGAACACGAAGTTGATGGGCAACTTGGCATCGAGGCTGAACTTCTCGCGCACGAACTCCTGCGAGTTGTGCAGGATTTTCGGCTCCAGCTTCACGTTGCCGGGCTTGTATACGCCGTGCACGTTGCCGAAAGCCGCCGCAATAGTAAAGCGGGGGCTGATTTTGCTGAGCTCCTCATAGGCATAGGCCACCTCCGAAGGCTGGGTGTAGAGCTTGCTCGAATCGACGTCGGAGTTATCCACGCCGTCTTCCTCGCCGCCGGTTACGCCCAGTTCAATTTCGAGCGTCATCCCGATTTTGGCCATACGCTCCAGGTACTGCTTGCAAATCTCCACGTTCTCCTCAATGGGCTCCTCCGAGAGGTCGAGCATGTGCGAGGAGTACAGCGGCTGGCCGTGCTGGGCATAGTGCTTCTCGCCGGCTTCGAGCAGGCCATCAATCCAAGGGAGCAGCTTTTTGGCGGCGTGGTCGGTGTGCAGCACCACGGGTACGCCGTAGGCTTCGGCCAGCAGATGAATGTGGTGGGCACCCGAAATGGCCCCGGCAATGCTGGCTTGCTGCTTGTCGTTGGGCAGGCCCTTGCCGGCGTAGAACTGCGCGCCGCCGTTCGAGAACTGGATGATAACGGGCGAATTCAGGTCGCGGGCGGTTTCGAGCACGGCATTCACCGTGTCGGTACCGGTTACGTTCACGGCGGGCAGGGCATAGCCGTTGGCCTTGGCGTGTTCGAAAAGCTGCTGTACTTCGTCGCCGTACAGCACGCCGGCCAGCAGGCCGGAAGGGTTGGAGTTGTCAGCCATCTGCTGGAAAATAAGGTAGTGACGCGGGCGGAAAAACCGCGTCGGATGGTGGGATATCTAAGTCAAATTTACTGAAAAGAATACGCCCTGGCCAATAAAGCAGCCCAGCGGATGCCGGGGTGGCCTAGGCTACCCTGGCGCTACTCGAACTGGTAGGTGTAGAATCGGCCCTGCTCGGTGCTGATGTAGAGCGTCTGGTTACTCGTAAAAACAGCTCCTTCTGTCTGGCCCGCGCCCTTAAGCGAAATCTGAGTGGGTTTAGCCTTCAGAATAGCCGCCAGGTTTTCGCCTTCAAACACAAACATCTCTTCGCGGGCCAGCAGCACCAGGCGGCGGCCGTCGGGGCTCAGGGCCGCATCGGTTACCTGGCCCGGAATGGCCAGTTTGGTGCGTAGCTGGGCCGTGTAAGAGCCGGGCTGGTCGGGCACGGTGTACACCTTGCTGGTTTCGCCCCGGCCCCGGTCTTTGGTAAACAGGTACACCTGCCCGTCGTGCCAGAGCGTGGCTTCGCAGTCGAAGTTGCGGTCCTTCTTCTTGGGCGCAAACTCCGTCTGGTCGGGGTACTTGAGCTTGATTTCCTGGACGATTTGCGGGTTAAGCGGGTTGAGGCGGTAGATGACCAGGTTCTTGCGGTCGTTGTTGTTGTTGCCCACGTCGCCAATGTACACGTTGCCCGTGTTGTCGCGCGTTACGCTTTCCCAGTCCTGGCTTTTCACGGCCACCTCGATCCGGGCCAGTACTTCGCCTTCGGTATCAATCTTATAAAGAATAGGCTGGTTGCCGTCGTCGCCGTGAGTAAAAAAGGTGCCGTTTTCGCCCGTGAGGGCCAGGCCGGAGCTTTCGGGTACTTCGTCCATCTTACCTACCTGCGTGAGATTGGCAATATCGGTGGCCTTACCCTTTTTGCCCTTTTTACCATCCTGTTCCGACTGGCCGGTGGTTTCGGAGGCCATGGAGGAACCTTCGGATTGATTGGTTTGGGCTTCGGAACAGCCACTAATCAGGGTTGCGGCCAGAGCGGGGACAAAAAGGAATGCGCGCATGCAGAGTATAATTCAAGAAAGGAAAAGAGAGCAATGAGCTACCCGAAGGCAACACCGAACCACGCTATACGAGTCTGCCGCCGCAAGGGTATCTGTTGGGGAGGCGGGCGTTGGGGGCGCAACGCCGGGCGGCCCGCTGCGTTGTAGCGCTACCGGCCGGTGCGGCCGCTTTCGTTTTGTGTACGCCGGCCAGGGCCGGCTGTTTTTTCGCCGATGGCTTTTTCCTCGACTCCTGCCAACCAACCCGCCGCTCCCAAATCCATTCAGTTCGGTGAAACTGCCGACGGGACGGACGTGCGGCTCTTCACGCTGCAGAATGCCCATGGCATGCAAGCGGCCATCACCAACTACGGCGGCATAATCACACGCCTGCTGGTACCCGACCGGGCCGGCCGCCCCGGCGACGTGGTGCTGGGTTTCGACACCCTGAGCGACTACCAGCGCCGCCCGCCCCACGAGTCGCCCTACTTCGGAGCCCTGATTGGGCGTTACGGCAACCGTATTGCCCGGGGCCGCTTTACGCTCGATGGGAAGGAGTACCCACTGGCCACGAACGACGGCCCGCACCACCTGCACGGCGGCCAGCGCGGCTTCGATAAAGTGGTGTGGCAGGCCACGCCCGGTACCTCGGCCGCTGGCCAGACACTCGCGCTCCACTACACCAGCCCGGACGGTGAAGAAGGCTACCCCGGCAACCTGGCCGTAACCGTTGTCTACACGCTTACCCACGACAATGCGCTGCGCATCGACTACACTGCCACTACCGACCAGGCCACGCCGGTCAACCTCACCAACCACAGCTACTTCAACCTGAGCGCCGGCCAGAACCCGGATGTGCTGGCTCACGAGCTGCTGCTGAACGCTGATAAGTACACGGCAGTCGATGACCAGTTGATTCCGACCGGGGAACTGCGGCCGGTGGCGGGCACGCCCATGGATTTCCGGCAGGCCAACACCATCGGGGCGCGCATTGCCCGGGTGCTCGGTCCGCCGCCCGGCGGCTACGACCACAACTGGGTGCTCAATGGCCAGGGAATGCGCCCGGTGGCCCGTGTATACGAGCCGGTTTCGGGCCGCGCGCTGGAAGTACACACCGACCAGCCTGGTGTGCAGTTCTACTCCGGCAACTTCCTCGATGGCAGCCTGACGGGCAAAAACGGCCGGGTATATGGGAAACACGCCGGTTTCTGCCTCGAAACCCAGCACTTCCCCGACTCCCCCAACCACCCCAATTTCCCCAGTACCATTCTGCGCCCCGGCGACACGTTGCGCACCAGCACACTATATACTTTTTCAGCTGTTAGCTGAGTTGGGGAGGGCGCACGGCGGGCGGGGCTTGTCCCCGCCCGCCGTGCGCCCTCCCCAACTCAGGTTGACTACGGAACCGGGTCGTGGCCGAAGCTGCCCCAGGGGTGGCAGCGGCCGATGCGGCGCAGGGCCAGCCGGCCGCCGCGCCAGGGGCCGTGCTTTTCGATGGCCTCCACGGCGTAGGCCGAGCAGGTGGGCACGAACCGGCAGCTGGGCGGCTTGAGTGGCGAAATCAGGTGGCGGTACACCCACAGCAACCCCAGCAGCAGTTGGCGGAACAGGTAGGTCATGGTTGGTTAAAGGTACGGGCTGATGTTGTTTTTTAGCAGAGGTAAAGGGAGGTCCTGCTTTTTAACCTCTGCGAATACCTCCGCGAACCTCTGCGAGAAAACCTCAAAAGGATATACAGTAACTTCGCCCAAACGTATTTCCCACCCATCACTTTACTTATGCGCACCAACCATTGGGCCAAAGCCCTGCTGCTGACGCTGCTGTTACCCTTCACGGCCCGGGCCGATGAGGGCATGTGGCTCCCCATGTTCATAAAGCGCCTCAACCAGGCCGACATGCAGAAGAAGGGCCTCAAGCTGACGGCCGAAGAAATCTACGATGTCAACAACGCTTCGCTGAAAGATGCCGTGGTGCAGCTCGGCGGTTTCTGCACCGGCGAGTTCGTGAGCTCCCAGGGCCTGCTACTCACCAACCACCACTGCGGCTACGACGCCATCCAGAGCAACAGCACGCCCCAGGACAACATCCTGCAGAACGGGTTCTACGCCGCCACCAAGGCCGACGAGAAGAAGAACCCCGGCCTGTTTGTGGATATTCTGGTGCGCATGGAAGACGTGACGGCCAAGATGCTGGAAGGCATTACGCCCGCCACGCCCGAAGCCGAGCGCATGGCCACCATCCAAAAGCGCCAGCGCGAAACCGCCGAGGCCGCCAAAGAAAACGGCCAGTACGTAGCCTACGTGCGCGACATGTTCGGCGGTAACGAGTACTACCTGTTCATTTACCAGCGCTTCGGCGACGTGCGCTTAGTGGGTGCTCCGCCCGAGGCCGTGGGTAAGTTCGGCGGCGACACCGACAACTGGATGTGGCCCCGCCACACCGGCGACTTCTCGATGTTCCGGGTGTATGCCGACAAAAACAACAAGCCCACCGCCGGCACCCAGGATGGCAACATCCCCTACGTGCCCAAAAAGCACCTGCCCGTAGCCATGCAAGGTGTCCAGGAAGGCGACTTCGCCATGGTGTTCGGCTTCCCCGGCCGCACCCAGCGCTTTTTGCCCGCCGCCGGCCTGCAGCTCACGCTCGACGAAAGCAACCCGGCCCGCATCAAGCTCCGCGACACGCGCCTCAAAATCTGGAAGGCCGACATGGACAAGAATCCTGATCTGCGCCTGCAGTACGCCAGCAAGTACGCCAACATCGCCAACTACTGGAAGTATTTCATCGGTCAGAATGAGGGTATGAAGCGCCTGAAAACCGTGGATACCAAGAAAGCCGAGGAAGTGGCCCTGGCCCAGTGGATTGCCCAGGACCCCGCCCGCCAGCAGCAGTACGGCGAGGCGCTGGGTACTATTGAGGAAGCCTACAAAGTGCAGCGCCAGTATAACCTGAGCAGCCAGTACGTGAACGAAGGCGCTTTCGGCACCGAAATCGTAACCCTTTCTGCCCGCATGATGCCGCTGGCCAACGCCCTCAAAAGCGGCGACAAAGGCGCCATCAGCAAGGCCACCGAGGCCCTGGCCGAGCCGGTGAAAGACTACTTCAAGGACTACAGCGCCCCCACCGACAAAAAGGTGTTTGCGGCCCTGCTGAACCTGTACATGCAGGACGTGCCCGCTGCCCAGCAGCCCGATGTGTTTGCCACGGTGAAAAAGCAATACGGTGGCTCGATGAGCAAGTACGCCGATTACGTGTTCAGCAACTCCTTCCTGACCTCGGAAGCCAAGGTAAACGCCTTCCTGGCCAACCCCACGCTGGCCAAGCTCGAAGCCGACCCGGCCTACAAAACCTATCAGTCGGTGTACTCGAATTACGTGCAGAACATTGCCCCTAAACTGCAGGCCTCGCAGGCCGGTTTGGGCCGCGCCAACCGTCTGTACGTAGCCGCGCTGCGCGAGAAGAACAGCCAGAAAGTGTACTCGCCCGATGCTAACTCGACCATCCGCCTGAGCTACGGCACTGTGCGCCCCTACAACGGCCGCGACGCCGTGCATTACGAATACAAAACCACGGCCCAGGGCATCCTGGAGAAGGAAGACCCCACCAACCCTGAGTTTGTGGTGCCCGCCAAGGAGCTGGCGCTGCTGAAGGCCAAAGACTACGGCCGCTATGCCGACAAGGACGGCAACCTGCCCGTGGGCTTCATTACCGATAACGACATCACCGGTGGCAACTCCGGCTCGCCCGTCATCAACGGCCGCGGCGAACTGATTGGCCTGGCCTTCGATGGCAACTGGGAAGCCATGACCGGCGACCTGGCCTACGACCCCGAGCTCAAGCGCTGCATCAACGTGGATATCCGCTACGTGCTGTGGTGCGTTGAGAAGCTGGGTGGTGCCAAGCACCTCGTAGACGAAATGACGCTGCAAAACAACGGCCCCAACCCCGGTGTGGGCGCCGCTTCGGCCATGAACAGCAACATGGGTACCGATATGAGCGATGTGGAGAAAATGAAGATGAAGACCGACGACGGCGGTAAAACTAAAATCAAGCGCAAGAAGAGCAAGGACACCGTTGCCCTTTAAGGCGAAGCGCCACGTTGGCTAACCACATTATCTGTCTGCTGTAGGGGCGGGGCTTGTCCCCGCCCGCCGTTCACACCGTTTCAACGATAATCGTTTGATGGCGGGCAGGGACAAGCCCTGCCCCTACAGAAGTTCTTCAAGCCCCCGTTGCCACCCGGCAGCAGGGGCTTTTTGCGTCGTTTTGCCGTTGGAAGTCGTATGTTGAGGCCCTCCCACCACTTCTGCCACGCTATGCCAACCAGCCCACAATACGTTATCGGCCTCGATTTTGGTACCAGCTCGGTGCGCGCGCTATTGGTTGACGTGGCTACCGGCCGCGAGGTGGCCGAGGCCGTGCGGCCCTTCCCGCGCTGGGACGCTGGCGAGTTCTGCGACCCCGACCTCAACCAGTTCCGCCAGCACCCACTCGACCATCTCGAAGGCCTTACCGAAGTGGTGCGCGAGGTGGTGGCCCTGGTCGATGACCCGGCGCAAATCGTGGCCCTGGCCGTGGATGCCACCGCCTCCACGCCCGGCCCGGTAAACGAGCAGGGTCGGGCACTGGGGCTGCTACCTGAATTTGCCGCCGAGCCCGATGCGCTGTTCATCCTCTGGAAAGACCACACCGCCGTGGCCGAAGCCGAAGAAATCAACCAGCTGGCCCGCTCTTGGGGCGGCCCCGACTACACGAAGTATTCGGGTGGCGTGTACTCGTCGGAGTGGTTCTGGTCGAAAATCACGCGCATCACCCGCCACAACGAACGGGTGGTCCGGGCGGCGCACTCGTGGCTGGAACACTGCGACTGGCTGACACTGGAGCTCACCGGGCAGCCCCTGGCCGAGCTCAAGCGCAGCCGCTGCGCTGCGGGCCACAAAGCCATGTGGCACCCCGAATGGAACGGGCTGCCCGCCGAGAAATTCCTGACCCAGCTCGAACCCAAGCTGGCTGGCCTGCGTGCCCGCCTTTACGAGCATACGTACCCTGCCGACGAAGCCGCCGGCTCCTTGAGCCCTGAGTGGGCCGCAAAACTGGGCCTGCGTCCCGAAACCGTGGTAGCTGTGGGCACCGTGGATGCTCATGCCGGTGGGGTAGGGGCCGGCATCACGCCCTACACGCTGGTAAAAGTGATGGGCACCAGTACCTGCGACATTGTGGTGGTGCCACCTGCTGACCTCGCTGGCCGGCCACCCATAGCCGGCATCTGTGGGCAGGTGGAAGGCTCGGTAGTGCCGGGGCTGGTGGGCCTGGAGGCCGGCCAATCGGCCTTCGGCGACCTGTTGGCCTGGTTTGAGGAGCTACTCGGCTGGCCGCTGGCGGCCGTGCTGGCTCGTGCCCCCAGCCTCAGTGACAAGCAGCGTGAGGAGCTGCGGCAGGAAGCCGAAGACAACTTGCTGCAGTTGCTCACCGAAGCGGCCCAGGCCCTGCCCTTCACACAAAGCCCCGTATTGGCCCTCGACTGGGTGAACGGCCGCCGCACGCCCGATGCCAACCACCACTTGCAGGGCGCGCTCCGCAACCTGACCATGGGCAGCAGCGCCCCCGAGATATTCCGGGCCCTGGTGGAGGCATTATGCTACGGCTCGCGCCATATTCTGGAGCGGTTCGAGAGCGAGGGCGTAGCCATCCGGCAGATTATTGCCATTGGCGGGGTGGCTAAAAAATCGGACTATTTGATGCAGACGCTGGCCGATGTGCTCGGCCGGCGCATTGTGGTGGCCGCTTCGGAGCAGGTGCCGGCCCTGGGCGCGGCCATGTACGCAGCCGTGGCTGCCGGCTGCCACCCCAGCGTAGAAGCGGCCCAGCAAGCCATGGGCAGCGGCTTTTTGGAAGCGTACACGCCCGACCCGGCGCGGACGGCGGCATACGATGCCCGCTATGCGGAATACCTGGCGTTTGGCGAGTTTGTGGAGGCCACTACGCCCGGCCCCGACAGTCCGGCCAGTCCGGCTGTTACCTAATTCGGGAACAAATTGGCCCCAGGCGGTTAATCGTGCGTACTACCCAGCGCGCTGCCTGATTGCGCGTGCTTACACCCTTTTGAATATATGGCTGAATCCTTTCTGACGGGAATTAAAGAACACTTCGGTAGTGGCAACTACGAGGGCGACGAACATGGGGGGGCCAGCGGCACTTCGGGCCAGGGCCTGCCCACCGGCACACCGGGCAACTTCATGTTTGCCACCGGCATCGAGTGCTCGTACCCCACCATCGAACACGGCAAAGTGCGCCGCGACCTGCTGGAAGAGTGTGGCCACTACGAGCATTGGAAGAAAGACCTGCAGCTGGTGCAGGATATGGGCCTGAAAGTGCTGCGCTACGGGCTGCCCTACTACAGCATGCACAAGGGCCCCGGCGAGTACGACTGGGAGTTTGCCGACAAAGTAATGGCCGAAATCCAGCGGCTGGAAATCACGCCCATCCTCGACTTGATGCACTTCGGGGTACCCGACTGGCTAGGGAATTTCCAGAACCCCGAGCTACCGGTGCATTTTGCCGAATACTGCGGGGCCGTGGCCGAACGCTACCCCTGGGTGCGCTACTACACGCCCATCAACGAAATCTACGTTACGGCCAAGCTGAGTGCTAAAGACGGCATCTGGAACGAGCAGCTGCAGTCGGATAAAGCCTTCGTGACGGCCATCAAGCACATGGTGGCGGCCTCCATTATGGGCAACCAGCAGATTGCCAAGCACCGCCCCGACTGCGTGATCGTGCAGAGCGAATCGGCCGAGTACACCCACGAGCTGCGCACCGAGCGCACGCCTCACATTCAGCTGGAAAACAAGCTGCGTTTCCTGGCCCTCGACCTGCTGTACGCCCACCATCCCGACGGCGAGGTGTTCTCTTATCTGCGCAAAAACGGCCTTACCCAGGAAGAATACGACTGGTTCATGGTCGGCGAGCCTCCGGGATACCAGATCATGGGCAACGACTACTACGGCCGCAACGAGCGGATGATTCTGCCCGATGGGGAGGTGCTGGTGGCGTCCGACGTGATGGGCTGGTTCAATATCACCCACGATTACTACCTGCGCTACCGCAAGCCGGTCATGCACACCGAAACCAACATCTTCAATCCCGACGAGGCCCCGGCTTGGCTCTGGAAGCAGTGGGTAAACATCCTGCAGATGCGCAAAATCGGGGTGCCGGTGCTCGGCTTCACCTGGTATTCGCTCATTGATCAGGTCGACTGGAACCGGGGTCTGGAGGTAAAGGAAGGTACCGTCAACGCCTGTGGCCTGTTCGATATGGACCGCAACCCCCGGCCCGTAGCCGCCGCCTACCGCAAGCTGCTGCAGGAATATGGCCAGATTACCATCATTCCGCACGGCGAGCTGTTCGAGCAAACCTCCCGCCCCGCCACGCTGAAAGTGGAGATTTAACACTCCGAAGGAAGTATCCCGGCTCAAAAAAACAAGCTGTCATTGTAAGCCGGAGAAAGGACCTTACCCTGCTGAAACGAGCCATCATTGTGGCCGTTCTGGCAGGGTAAGGTCCTTTCTAGTGTTGAACCAAGCTGTCTGATGGCTACTAAGCAGCCTAGGTTGCGGAGGTCGATGTAGGGGCGGGGCTTGCCCCCGCCCGCCGTTGAACGATACACAATAAGGCCGTTATAACGGCGGGCGGGGGCAAGCCCCGCCCCTACGGCGTGCTGATAGAGCATGACTGCCTTTTTTGCTACGGTTACTTATTCGCAACCACTCAACAGGCAAGCTACTTCTATCGAATAAATTTTTAAGGGAATAAGCCTATCGAATTTGCAGTAACCGAATAGAGTGGCTACTTTCCAGCAGTTCAACTGCTTAATGGCTGCCCGATGGTGAAACTCTACTTTCTGGTAGTTCTGCTGGCCGGGCTGCCGCTTGTATCCCGTGCTCAAGGTCTGTGGGGTGCCCGCTCGGCCGCACTAGGCCAGGTTGGGTCGGTGCTGGAAACCGATGGCTGGGCCGGGGCCAGCAACGCCGCCGCGTTGGGGCAGCTGAGCCGACCCACAGTGGGCGTGGCCGCCGAAAACCGCTACCTGCTGCCCTCACTCAATACTGTGTCGTTGGTGGTGGCCGTGCCCATTGGTTTCCGCCGCCCCGATGCTACGGCCGCACCAGTGGCGGGCGTGGCGGCCACCGTAGCCGGGGCCGATGCGCCGCGCTACGGCACGGTGGGCGTTACAGCCCAGCGGTTTGGGGGCACGCTGTACTCCGAGCAGCGGGTGGGGCTGGGCTACGGCTACCAGCTGGGTACCGTGCGGGTAGGGGCGCGGGTAGAGGTGCTGCAAACCAGTATCCAGGGCCTCGGTAGCCGCCGGGCGGTGGCCGCTTCGCTGGGCGGGCAGGCCGATATTATTCCGCGCAAGCTCACGTTTGGGGCCACGCTCTACAACCTCAATCAGGCCCGGCTGGCCGAGTACCAGGATGAGCGGGTGCCCACCGTGCTGCGCGCCGGCCTTGCCTGGCGGCCCGCCGAAAAGGTGCTATTGCTGCTGGAAACCGAGAAAGACGTGGAGCAGGATGCCGACTTTAAGGCCGGCCTCGAATACCAGCCCCTGCCCGCCCTGGCGCTGCGGGCCGGCTTGAGCACGCTCACCAGCCAGCTCACGGGCGGCCTGGGCCTGCGCACGGGCGCGTTCCGCATTGACTACGCCGCCGGCTGGCACGAGGCGCTGGGCCTGAGCCAGCAGCTGAGCGCCGCCTACGTGTGGGAAAAAGCCGGCAAGCCATGAAGCCGCGCCCACCGCGCCGCCGCCCGTTGGTGCGGCCGCTACCCGCGCTGCTGCTCGCGGTCGGGCTGCTGCTCGGGGCCACCGCTGCCCGCGCCCAGGAGTACCCACGCCCGCCCGTGCCCGACCTCGACCGGCTGACGCAGGAGCTGTTTGCCGAAATCCAGAGCGACGAAAGCAGCGTGGCCTACGAGGACCTCTACGAAACGCTGCTGCTCTACTATCAGACGCCCGTCAGCCTGAACACCGCCACCCGCGACGAGCTGCGGAGCCTACTGCTGCTCTCCGAAACCCAGATAACGAACCTGCTGGAGCACCGCCAGCGTACCGGCCCGTTGCTGAGTTTTTATGAGCTGCAAAGTATCGAGGGCTTCGATTTGCGCACCATTTACCGCATTGCGCCCTTTGTAGCGGTGCTGACGACGGACCCCAACGCGGCCCGCGGCAACCTGTGGCAACGCATCGCCCACGAAGAAAACAACGCCTTGTTTCTGCGCTACGAGCGTACCGTGCAGGGCCGCCCCGGCTACAGCCGCGCCGATACCACCAGCACCGGCCGCCCCGCCACCCGCTACCTGGGCTCGCCTGATAAAATGCTGTTGCGCTACCGCGTGAGCCGGAGCCGGGATTTCAGCCTGGGCTTCACGGCCGAAAAAGACGCCGGCGAGCAGCTCATCTGGAGCCCCAAAACCCAGCGCTACGGGGCCGACTTTTACTCGGCCCACTTCGTGGTGCAGGAGCGGGGGCGGCTGAAAACGCTGGCGCTGGGTGACTATCAGCTGCAGTTCGGGCAGGGCCTGCTGCTGTCGTCGGGGTTTGTGGTGGGCAAGGGGGCCGAAACTATTACCACCGTACGCCGCAGCTCGGTGGGCGTGCGGCCCTACGCCTCGGTACTCGAAAACTCGTTTTTTCGGGGCGCGGCGGCCACCGTGGCCGTTACGCCCACGGTGCGGGCCACCGTATTCGGCTCGCGCAAGCGGGTCGATGCCTCACTGCAGCAGGCCCAGGATTCGCTGGCCGAGTTTCGGGAGTTCACGTCGGGCTTGCAGCTGAGCGGCTTCCACCGCACGCCCACCGAACTGGCCAACCGCAACGCCCTGCAGGAAACCGTGCTCGGCGGCCACGCTCAGTACACCAGCCTGAGCGGCGACCTGCAAATAGGTGCCACGGCCGTGAATACGCAGTTCGATAAGCCCCTGCAGCGCCGCGACGAGCTGTACAACCAATATGAGCTGCGCGGCGACCGTAACCTGGCTTTGGGGGCACACTACAGCTACGTGTGGCGCAACCTGCTGCTGTTCGGCGAAACGGCCCGCAGCTCGGGCGGCGGTCTGGGCACCGTGAACGGCCTGCTGGCCAGCCTCTCGCCGGCCGTCGATGTATCGGTGTTGCAGCGCCACTATGCCCGCGACTTTCACACGCTGTATGGCAACGCGTTCGGCGAGAATACGCGCAACATCAACGAAAACGGGTTGTATGTGGGCCTGAAAGTGCGCCCCGCGCCCCGCTGGGAGGCCTCGGCCTACTACGACCGGTTCAGCTTCCCGTGGCTGCGCTACCAGGCCAGCGCCCCCAGCACCGGCCACGACTGGCTCATGCGCCTCACCTTTAGCCCCAGCAAAACCAGCCTGCTTTACGTGCAAATCAGGCAGCGCACCAAATCCTTCGACGCCGACACGCTGCGCGCCGTGCCGCTGCCCGTACCCACCCAGCGCCGCAGCCTGCTGCTCTATTATGACACCAACCCGCTACCCGGCCTCAGCCTGCGTACCCGGGTGCAGGGCAGCAGCTACCGCGACGACGGCGGCCCCGCCCGCCACGGCTACGTGCTGGCCCAGGACGTAACCGTGCAGCCGCTGCGCCGCCTGCGGCTCTCGGCCCGCTACGCCCTTTTCGATACCGACGACTACGATACCCGCCAGTACGTGTTCGAGCAGGACGTGCTCTACGCCTTTTCTATCCCGGTGCTGGCCGGCCAGGGCACCCGCACCTACGTGCTGGCCCAGTTCGAGTTCAACCGCCACCTCACGCTCTGGCTGCGCTACGCCGACACCCACTACCGCCACCAGGATACCGTCGGCTCGGGCCTCGACGAAATCCAGGGCAACCGCCGCTCCGATGTAAAAGCCCAGCTGCGGTATCGGTTTTAGGATTGGCATTAGGGCTTAGGCAGTGCGCCATCCATCCGGTCGGTGGCAAATCGAATATCTCGAAAGTCCGCAATAGTAAGGCGAAAACTGGACGCTATGCTTGTATGACCGTATTCCTTATTGGTTTATAAAGTCTGATAAGAACGACTTTTGGTTTTGCACGGCTTAGGAAAGAGGTATACTTGAAGTATTCCTGTCAACTTACTATCATGCGCCATTTTGTTTATTTTACGATGAGTGCCGCGCTGCTGCTGCTGAGCGGCTGCGCGCAGGAGTCGGGCCCGACGCAGGTGTCGGGGCAGGTGGTGGACCAGGTGACAGGCCAGCCCGTGGCCGGCACCACGGTGCAGGTCGAGCAGGCCGGGCGGGGCGGGGGCTTCGCGGCCGTGGGCCCGAGCTACGCCACCGACGGGCAGGGGCGGTTTTCGTTTCGCTTCGAGGCCGAGAGCGAGCCCACCTACATCGTGCGGGCTTCTTCCGAGCTGGGCCACTTCACCGACCGGACCCGGGCCCCGGATGTGAAGGCGGGCCGCAAGAACGAGCAGGTGCGCGTGCCCGTGCTGGCCCCGGCCTGGGTGCGCATCCAGCTCGTCGATGAGCCGCCCAAAAGCCGGGTGTCAATGTACGTGTCGGGGTACGAGGGTGATGGCGACCGGATCAACTTTCCGGGCGACACTACTTTTATCCGTTATGGCTTGGCTCACCTTACGAAAAATATCTACTGGGTAATCAGCGACTATACCAGCTCGCCAACCGTTGTCACGGAGTTTAGAAAACAAATCGATGCGGCCGCCTTGGACACGGTAACGGTGCGCATCGTTTTCTAGCCTGCCCTTCGGCCCATTTGCAGCAGCTGGCCCCAGTATTTCAGTTGTTTACTGCTACCGCCGCAACAGCAGCGCTACCTCACTGGCTGCCGGTCGCTCAAAAGCCCACAAAAAAACGGTCATCCCTCGCCAGCAGGCGGGGATGACCGTTTTTTCTAAGCCCTAAGCCCTAAAAAGCTTATTGCTTCAGCAGGCGCACGACGCTCGTGCCGTTGGGCAGGTCGAGGTGCAGCTGGTAGATACCGGTGCCGAGGGGGCTCAGGTCGAGGCTGGTTTGCAGCTCGGCCGCGCCTTTGGTCAGCGTCTGGGTTTGCACCAGGCGGCCCACGGCGTCGGTTACGCGCAGCGTAACGGGGCCGCGCTGGTCGTTGCCGATGCGCACCCGGAACAGGCCGGTGCTGGGGTTCGGCGACACCTCAATGCCCTGCAGCGCGGCGGCTACGGCGCGCGTAATCACCGAAACCGTCTGGCAGGCTTGGTTCGAGTAGTCGGAGGCGCCGGCCGTGTTGATGGCCCGCACGCGGTAGCAGAACTGGCCGTTGGTCGTCACCTTATCGGTGAAGAAGGTGGTGCCGGCGGCTACGGTGCCAATACGGGTGTAAGTGCCGGCCGTACCCAGGGCCCGCTCAATCTCGTAGCCGGTTTCGTTGGTGGCGTTATCAAGCCAGAGCAGGTCGATGTCGGCACCCGTGGCGGTGGCCACCGGAGACAGGGCCGTTAGCGAGGTAGGAGCCAGGGGCAACTCATCTGAAGTACACACTTCCAGACTCCAGCCCGTGAGCGTGCCGCCGTTGCCGGGCGTGTTGTCGGTGATGGTGAGCGTCCAGTTGCCGTTGGCGGGCGAATTGAGCAGTTCGCCGAGCGAGTTAAAAGGGCGCACTGTGCTGCCGGCCACCAGCGGGCAGGCCAGCGCCGCCGTGGCCGCATCGTCGAAGCTCAGGCTCAGGTTGCCGGTGCCGGGGCAAATGCGCGAGAACAGCACCACGCGGCGGCCGGCCGGGTTGGTCAGCGAAATTTCCAGCTCACTCACGTCGGGGTGGGTGATGGCCAGGTTGCGCACCCGGATGTTGGAGGCGCGGTTGGTGTTGCTGACGGCAATAATAGAGGTGATGGTAGAAGTGCCCGTGGCCGAAATAGTGAGCGGCACGTTGGTGGCCGCCAGCGTCTGGCAGGTCTGGGTGCCGGTCGTGAAGCTGATAACGGCCGAGTAAGACCCCGCGCCGCAGCCGCTGAGCGCCCGTACCCGCACAAAGTACTGGGTGGAAGCCTGCAGCTGGTTGGGTACAAACGTGTTGGTTGGGCTGATAGCCTGCGTAATGACGCCCGTCGTGAAGGCGGCATCAAGCGCCAGCTGTACTTCGTAGCCCGTGGCATTGGGTGCCGGTGTCCAGGAAATAGCCGGGCGCAGGCTGGTGCGGGTGCTGCCGGTGGCCGGGGCCGTTACGGTCGGGGCCTGCGTAATGCCCGGCAGAATGGTCAGCAGTACATCGAGCGTGCGGGTGGTGCCGCCACTGACCCCCGTCAGCTGCAGCGTGTAGGTGCCCGAAACTGTTGTGCCGGCCGAAGTGATAGTGGCCGTAGTGCTGGTGCCGGCGGCTACCGTAGCAGCCGGGAACGTAACCGTTACGCCGGCCGGTAGGTTGGTGGCCGCCAGCGTTACCTGGCCCGTAAAGCCCTGGAGTTGGCCCACGGTGAGGGCTACTGTGCCCGAGTTGCCGGCGCAGAAGCTCAGCGTGCCGGCTGCCCCGGCCGGGCCCTGCAGGAAGAAGGTCGGCCCGGCGGGCACCTCAATCTTGAAGTTGTTGTCCGATACATCAAAGAAGATACCGCCCGTGGCCTGCACCTTAATGCGGGCCTGCGTGGTAGCCGCCACGCTGGCTGGCAGCGTCAGGGTTTCAAAGCCGTCGTTGGGCGTGTTGGCCAGCAGCGTGGTCGGGAACGTCAGGCCGCCATCGGTGGAGAGTAGCACGTCTACGTTGGTGGCGCTGATAGGAGCCTGGGTGGTGTTAGCCACATTCCAGCTTACCTGCTGAGGAGCGCCTACAAGCCACGAAGTGTTGGCCGAGTTAGGAGCCGTTACGACAAATGGACCGGCCGTGGGCACTACCACCACGTTCATCGAGTCGTAATCGACCCCGCCGCCACCGGCCCGGTTGTCGCGGGCTACGAGGCGGAAAATGAGACGCCGCCCATAAGAGGGTAGCAATTCGCCGCGGGTCTGGGTGTTGTTGAGGATGTCAGCGAGGCGCGGGAAAGTACGCGAAGGGCTGGCAGTGGGGGCGAAAACCCGGAACAGCGGCGCATCGCCCGAGGGAGCGTTGGGCGCACCGGCCGGCCCCAGGTTGTACTGCTCCCACGAGTAGGTGAGGGCGTCGTTGTTGGGGTCGGTGGCCGAGCCGGTGAGCGTGAAGGGGGTGCGCAGCGGAATGGCGTAGTTGCGGCCGGCATTCACGACCGGGGCCGCGTTGCCGGTGGCCGTAGTGGCCGAGCAGTCCTGCGCCCGGCTGATGTGCGCTACAATCTGGTCGAAGCTGCGCGAGTGGAAGAACGCGTCGGAGTTGGGCTGCGTGTTATCGGCTCCGCAGATGCCGGCGTAGGCCATAATGGTGGTGCCCGAGCCCGGCTCGTAGGCCGAGGAAGCGGCCCGGTTGCCGCCGCTGCACGAGCCGATGGTACCATTGAACGTGTGGTCGCCGCCGAATTGGTGGCCTATTTCGTGGGCCACATAGTCCACATCGAAGGCGTCGCCGATGGGGCTGGTGGTGCCCGTTACGCCCCGGGCCTTACCCGAGTTTATGCACACCGAAGGCTTCTGGGCCACGCCCCCGCCGTTGGTGCTGAACACGTGGCCGATGTCGTAGTTCGCGTTGCCGATGAGCTCATCCACCGTGGTTTGGTTCTGGTTGAGCATGGCAGTCCCGCTGTTGTTGGTGTACGGGTCGGTGTCGGCATCGAAGAAAATCAGTGCTTCGTTTTTGGGCACTATCACCATGCGCACAGCCACTTCCCGCTCATAGATGCCGTTTACCCGGTTCATGGAGGTAGCCATAGCCGCCATCACCGACTCCACGGTACCGCCATGGAAAGCCGAGTACTCGGCCGTGGCGGCCAGCGCCAGCCGGTAGGTGCGCAGGGTGGCACCGTTGGCTACGGCTGCCCGCTGAGCGGTAGTCAGCGTCACTTCCGGCTCGGTGCCATCGGGCGAAGCCACGGCACACGTAAAGGCCGGCATCAGCATATTGCGCCGCTCGAACACGAGGTGGGTGCTGCTGCCTTTGGCGGCCGGGTCGATGTACACCGTGTAGCCGGCGGCCAGAATCTGGGCATGGAAGCCGGCGGGCGTTACGTCGAGGCGGGCCGTAGCCGAAGGGTCGTCGAGGCCCTGGGCCAGGTAGGTGCGGATGCTGGGGTAGCGGGCGGCCAGCGCCGGAGCCAGCACCGGCACCTGTTCTACCCGAAACCGCTGCGAAGTGCCGTTGGGCAGGGGCAGCGAAATAACCGTGGCCGGACCCCGGTTGCCGGTACGCTCCAGCGGGGCAGTTTGCAGAACGTCGCGGATGGCGTCCAGCTGAAAATCCACCGTCCGGAAGTGGGTGAGGGCCTGTGTGGCGGCGCGGGCCTGGGCCGGCACTCGCGTCGCATTGGCCCACAGTACGCGCTGGGCCTGCGCTACCGGTGCCCCGGCAAGCAGCAGGGCCGAGCCGGCCAACAGCGGCCGCCAGGCCCGTTGTAAAAGAGTAGAGAGTGGTTGCATAGAAGAAACAGGACGTGAGAAAGAATAGAAAAAGGGCGCATTCCTTATAGTCGCAAGGAATGCGCCCTCAAGATAGAGGTTTTGCCAGCAGGCTGTCGGGTTTATTATCAAAATGGCAAACCCTTTCGCGTTGAGGGCCAGTCCATTTTACACCAGCCGTCAGCCCACGCTCACCGGCCAAGCCTTCCGGGAACAATAGTCTGCCTTTTTAGGCATCCGTTTTCACCAGCACCAGCTGGGCCTTGTCGGCGGCGCTTACTTTGCGGCGGAACTCGAGGTAGGCCGGGTACTCGGCGCGGGCGAAGCGGGTGCGCGGCATTTCGAGGCGGCGGATGTAGCGGAGGCTGCCATTGGGCAGGGCCAGCAGCTGGCTGGAGTAGGTGCCGAAGGGCGTGGTCAGCTGCACCGGGGCGGGCAGCTGCTCGGGCTGCAGGCTGGCGGGCAGGTGCAGCTGCACGGTATCAAGCTGGCTGAAAGCGTAATCGAGCCAGATGTCGGCCTGCCGCTCGCCCACGGCCGGCGCGGGAGCTGCCAGGCGGCTGAGCAGGTTGGGTGTAATAAACACGCGCTTACCGCTGGGCGGGGCCAGGCCCGGCAGCGTGAGGGCCAGCGTTTCTACCAGGCCCGGCACCGGAGCCGAAGCCGGCAATGGTCGGAACGCCACCCTATCGAGCGTGAAATTGCCCAGGGCCAGCCGGTTGCCCACTCGCTTTTTCTGCTCGCTCAACTCCAGCCCCGCCAGGCCGGCCACGGCATCGTACTCGAGGCCGGTGCGCAGGGTGCGCAGCGTGGCCGTGGCGTTGCCATTGGCGTCGAGGTACACGTCGGCGTGGCGCTGGCGGCAGTTTTCGGCGGCCCCATAGCGGGGGGTGGGCACCAGCCGGCCACCTTCGGGCAGCAGCAGCAGGGCGTGGCGGTTGCCCGTAAAGCCGCCCATGTAGCCGAAGGGGTTGGTCTGGTCGGTGCATTCCAACCACACGGTATCGGCTTTGGCGGCCTGCGAAAGGGGCACGCACAGCACCACGTGGTTGAACTGCGAGCTGGGGAAGTCGGTGCGGATATCGTGCTCGTCGGAGCCGGCCTTTATCAGGGCGGCGTGGGCCGTAATGCCGGCCGCGCTCAGCAGTGCCTGGCAATAATTGGTCAGGGCTTTGCAGTCGCCATAACCCTTGGCAGCCACGTCGGCGGCCGGAAACGTTTGCCAGCCCCCAAGGCCCAGCTGCACCGAAATGTAGCGGGTGTTGGCCTGCAGAAACTTGTACACTTTCTGAATGCGGGCCCGCTCGTTGGTTTCGCCGGCTACTAGTGCCTGCATGCCGGCCACCAGGGCCGGGGGCAGCGTAGCGCGGTTGGCGTTCAGCTCGTAGGTCCAGCGGCTGAGGTCGGCCCAGCTGTTGAGCTTGCCGGCGTGGCCCTGCACCTCAAACTCGCTGGGTGCTGTGTACACGGCCGGCGTCAGCTCCGACACCGGCGGCGCGTCGGCTTCCTCATCCAGCGCCGCCAGGTTCTGCACCCGCCACTCGTACACCTGCTGGCCTGCCACCGTGGTTTGGGCCAGTGCTGTGCCAGCGGGCAGCCGCTGCTCCTGGAAGCGCAGGGCCAGCCCGGCCGGCATTACTACCTTAAACGTGGCCTCCTGCACACTGAACTGCTCAACGGGCTGGGGCTTCCAGTTCGAGTAGAACAGCGGGTTGTCCGACACCACCTCGTACTCAAACTCGACGGTGTACGGGTAGGTGGGCTGGCTGAGGTCGGCCACCCGGCCGCGGGCATCGGTAGCCAGGCTGAAACCGTCGGAAAGGCTGATGTCGCGGATATCCTGCGTGCGCAGCTGCCGCAGCTGGCGGCCGCTGGCGTCATACACCGCGCCCCGGAAGTAGCTGATGCGGTTGAGCGAGCTGTAGTACACCAGCTCGGAGGCCCAGCGGCTGCCGGCCTCATCGAGAATGGTGGTGGCCCGCATCACCGTTTCCACCGTCCGGGCCGCCGATTTCACGGTTAGCAGCTCGTCGTGGCGGCGCTCCACGGCGTGGGCGTTTTCGCGCAGCGCGGCGGGGAGCTCGGCTACCGCATATTTCGGGGCCGGCCCCGCCAGCGTGGCCAGGGGGAATAGCAGGGTCAGGGCGAAAGCCGGGATAAAACGCATTAGATAGGGGAGGTGATTAACGAAAAAAGCCCGTCATGCTGAGCGCAGCCGAAGCATCTCTACCGCTCCGTTGTGGTAGTAATTCAACGAAGTGGTAGAGATGCTTCGGCTGCGCTCAGCATGACGTCCTTACTGACAGCCCATGCTACACTTTCTTCTTGATGACCAGCTGCTCGCCCTGCTTGGCCATGAGCCGGGCAAAAAACGCGCGCAGGTAAGCGTACTCTTCCGCCGAATACACTGGCTTGCTCAAAGTCAACCGGCTCACTATCTGTATACCGGTGGGGCCATTTTGCACGCCGTAAGTAAAGCGTCCGCCCTTTTCAGGCAGCTCCATTACCAGGCCCTGCGGCATTTCGGCCAACTCGTATCCGGCGGGCAGCGTTAGGTTTACCAGTACGGTTTCTTCCAGCTGGCTGCCCAAATCGACTGGGAAGCGACGATTTTCGTGCAGGAATGGGTTTTTATCCATTCCAAAATCCCGTAGTGGGTTCAGGTACACGGTGCCGACCGGCGCGCTGGCTTCGCTGCTGCTCACGAACTCGTACTCCAGCATCAGGGGCTTGTGCAGCTCATCGCGCCCCTTAAACGTGTATTTGGGAATGCTCCAGCCCTCGTGGCTGGCACCCAGTTCGGCCACGTATTTTTTCTCGCCCAGCTCGCGCAGTTTCTCGCGCTGCGCCAGCGCCAGGTAGCCGGCGTGCTCTTGGTGTACGCTGCCGCGCAGACCGCCGTTTTCGTCCAGGGCCATGGTTACCTGGCGGTACGAAGTCAGCCGGTCTTTGGGCTTGAGGTCAATCCAGCGCGACTTCTGCGCTTCGGGCAGCACCAGCCGGCCCTGGCCATTCAGGCAGCGGGTGGGCACCATGTTGTAGGGCGCCAGCTCGTCGGTCGCATCAAGCAGTACTTCCTGGCCATCGGGTAGCGCCACATGCGCCATCACGTAATTGAGGCGGTTAAGCATCGGGCTTTCGGGTTGCAGCCGGCCGTGCGAGCGGGTGCTAAGCACGAGTGGATTGGCTGCGAAACCAGCTTCGCGCAGGGCGGCAATCAGCAGCAGGTTCACATCGGCCGACGAGCCGCTTTTCTGGTCGAAGGCCCTGCGTACGGTGGTCGTGGCCATCAGGCGGCTCTGGCCATTGTACTTCACGCTCCGGCGCACCAGCCCGTGCACGGCGGCAATGCGAGCGGCCGGGTCGGCGCCGGCTGCCGCCAGCAGGGGCGTGAGCTGGTCTTTGAGGAAGCTGGCCCTATTGAGCTGAGTGCCGAACTCATCGTCGGTGAGCAATTCCGAATCAATTTTCTCCCAGCTGCCCGCCACCATCTGGTAAGGCTGCCCGGGCATACGCACTCCCGCCAGTTCAAAATCGATGCGTGCCACGTAGTCGTTAGCTGTGGTCATGTAGGGCTCCTCGCGCAGCGGTGGCACGTTCTGCATGGCCCAGCGGTGGTTGGTCTGGCGCGGCATCAGGATTTCGGAGCCACCCTCCGTACGGGTCGTGTTGAAGCCCGAGCCCACCGTTTCGCCCTTGTACGAGACAGAGAACTGCCCGGTCGATTCGGTCTGTTCCTGTACGGCCAGCGGTTCGTAGCCCTGCATCAGCATCCGGTAATCAAAATACTCCGGAATAGAGGCCCGGTACTCGCTCCAGCGAATTGGAATATCCTCCTGAAAAGTCCAGTCCTGGAAGTTAAAGGCAAAGTCGGAGCCAATCGTATAGGCGTACTCGACCACCGAGCCTACCCGTACGTTGGGCATCGTGAACTTGCGGATGGTAATGTTGGTGGTTTTCTCCTCCTTGAAAATGGATTCCGAGTTGAGCTTTTCCTTGACCACCTGCCCATTCACCAGGTTGTAGGTGAAGCCCTTCAGCGTCGTTAACTTCTCCTCCTGGCCGTTGGCGTGGTAGAGCGAAACCTGGCCGGTGGCGTATTCGTACCCCGATTTCTTCAGGATTTTTACGCGCCGTATCCGCTCGAAAACCACAACAAACCCTCTGGGGCCGTACTCGAAGCGCGAGCGGCCGAAGTCGCATAGTACTACGGCCGAAGCGGCACTGTCGGCCACAAAGGGCTTGTCGGTCAGGTCGGCCTCATCAATCTTACCGAACTTGATGGGCGCTTCCTGAGCGCGGGCCAGCCCGGCAGTGGAAACTGCGAGCACGCCAACCAGCAGTGCCCGTACGAGTAGAGTTTGCATCATAGAAAGCGTGTATTATCAGCGTGAAAAGTTTTCAAAACAGGCCGGGGAGGGTACCCGCCATTCCGGCTACATAGGCGACCTGGCGGCAAGCAGTATTGGTTGTGCACCGTTGGGCTTGGTGACTTTTGCTAGGCGTTAAGTACAGGGTGTTCAAACACAGTGGGACCCGTGCCAAAGAGCGGGTCTTGTCGAACTATGGGCGGTCCAATTGCTTCGGCATGCCGGGGCCGTGGGGTAGGGCGCTCAAGATGAACTGGCCTTCGCTGTCGGGCAGCGGCCGCGGTGCGGCAGCCTCGCGGACCTCCAGTTCTCCGAATTTCAGGGGCACCTCCTGAGCCCGGAGCAGGGCGGGAGCCGCACCGACAAGCCCGATAAGGAGCAGCCCACGGCATAATAGGGATAAATACATCAACAGAACGAAAAAATAGACGGGCTGAAAGCCGGTTAATCCGGTTCCCGCTAACTGTAGTGAAATGCTAACGGAACCGAAATATCCTATTTATTTCGAAGAGGAACAACGCACAAAGCAAACTTATTCTCACGCTCCTGCAAACAACCCGGCCCGCCCGGTACAGCGGGCCGACAGATGCTGTTTTACGGATTAGTACAAGCGGGGCACAATCTGTCTGGTCAGGCGGCTTCTTCTAGTATAGCAGGCACGCGCCGCCGCGTGGCCAGCAGAAATACCAGGCCGCAAAGCACGCTACCGGCGCTGGCCAGGTGCACGAAGGGCAGGTGGGCGGGCTCGTTGCTGAATATCCAGCCCGCCAGCAGCGCCCCGATGCCGATGCCGGCCTCCAGGGCCATGTACATCGTGGAAACGGCCCGGCCGCGCCGCTCAGGGTGGCTCAAATCCACGGTCCAGGCATAAATGGTGGGCGAGTTGAGGCCCGTTCCCAGCCCGAACAGCACGGCCCCGGCCAGAAACCCCGTTACCGAAGGCGCCAAGGCCAGCATCAGCAGGGAAGTGATAATGACAAACGACGAGCCGATGAGTACCGGCACCCGGCCGTAGCGGTCGGAGGCGCGGCCCGCCAGCAGGCGTACTACCAGCGAGGCGGCCGTGTAGCAGAGGTAAAACAGACCCTTGCTCTCGCCGGTGAGACCCAACACCCTGCTCTGGTCGGGCACGACGGTGAAAATAGCGCCGAACGGCAGCAGGAACAGCAGCGTAGCCGCGGCCGGTACCAGCACTCGGGGCTCAAATACTTCCTGCCAGCTTTCAATTTTGAGCAGCTTCCAGCTGAAGCGCTGCCGCTGGGCCACTGCCAGGGTTTCGGTCATGGTACCCTGCACGATGAGGCTGAGCAGCGCCAGGCCCGAGGAGCAGTAGAACAGCACGTTGAGCGTGAAGTGGGCTGCCAGCCACGAACCCAGCGTGGGGCCGGCGGCCATGCCCAGCGAGCCGGCCACGCCCAGCAGGCCCATGGCCTCGCCCCGGCGAGCCAGCGGCACGATGTCGGCAATGTAGGCGGCCGTGCCGGTGGGCTTGAAACCGGTGCTGAAGCCGTGCAGCAGCCGTAGCCCCAGAAAGCCCACCACCGTAACCGTGAACGGGTAAAAGAAGCCGCAGATAAAGCACACCAGCGAGCCGAACACCATCACCGGAATGCGCCCCACCGTGTCGGCCAGCTTGCCCGAAAAGGGCCGCGAAAGGCCCGCCGTGAGCGTAAACAGGGCAATGATGTAGCCCTTGTACTCGCCGCCGCCCAGGCTGGTGAGGTAGTCGGGCAGCTCGGGCAGCAGCATATTGAAGCTCATGAAAAACAGGAGCGACGAGAGGCACATCAGCCAGAAGCCGGCCGTGTACACACGGGGCGGGCGGGGCGTGGGGGCCGTAGTGGTAAGCGGAAGAGCCATGCGGCCGCAAAGGTACGGCGGCCAAAGTGGGGTTGGGCACCATTGGGCATAAAAGGCCGGTACGCGTGGCTGCTACATACGATTAAGCTGGCTCACCAAAGCCAATGTATCTTCGGTTTCTGACCGCTGCCTTAAGTCGCTAGCCAGCATCAATTTTGCCCCTGGCCCCGGAGCCATGCAACCTTTTAGTAAAGTGAAGAATCGACATCTACAAGGTCCGTGCGTGCAACTCTTAATTTATATGCTGACTATGAAGTACTACTATCTGCTGCTAGGATTGCTTCTGCTCGCCGGGTGCGAGCCCAAGCCGGAGGACGAGTTCACGGACTTCATCTTTCAGCTACCCTTTCAGATGACGGCCCGCGATACTATTTCGATAGGCGATACGCTTTGGCTGACGGCGGACATTTCGGACCAGTTACGCGAGTTCAACAGTGGGAGTACTTACAAAGTAACGCCCCGTGATTTTGAGTTCAAAACGCTGCTAGGGCTACGCGAATTAACGTTTCCCGATAAGGACTTAGCGGATCAGCCTTCAGCGACGGAGTCGTTTCTTTTCGTGGACAAAACCGGTAGCCTGACGCGACGTGGCACTACGTTTAGCCCGGTCAACTATGCGTATGCCAATGAGGGGTATAAACTCCGCATTGGCTTGGTGCCACGGCAGCAAGGTGTGTTTTGTTTGAACTTTTTGAACGGATGGGGTGGCAGTTCTGCAAAACCTACCCCCACCCCGGACCTATCGTATCTGTTAACGAATCCGGCACCGAATGGGGGCAGGCGAATTGGGTTTTTGGATGGTTTTTATCATTACATTAATGAGGGAAACACAAATTTCTACCTGTTCAAGCAACATTGCTTTGCCACTTCTCTGAAAAATAATCCCTCAGTGGGTAATGTAAATTACGAGCAAGAGGCCACGTTCACGTTCGTCGTGAAGTAGCCAGCCACCACCCGCCCTGTCGCCGGGCCGTCCTTCGGGCTGGCTGGGCAGCGGGGCTTGGGAATGGAGGGGGAGCCAGAACTGATTTGCATCAGGCTATTAACAGAAATACGGTTTATTGCCGAGCATTTATAAGCAGAAAGCCCCACCGTTACCAATCGTAGCGGTGGGGCTTTCTGCTTATGGGGTTCATCAAGCTATTGCGCCGGGGGCGTAACCACCAGCACCTCGCCGGGCTTCACGGCGAAATCGGGCTTGCCGTTCCACTCCATAAGCTGCTTGATGGTAACGCCATAGCGACGCGAAATGGCGTAGAGCGTTTCGCCCGGCTGCACCGTGTAGCGCATTGTAGCGGTGGCCGGCGCGGCCGAAGCTGGTGTAGCGGCTGGGGCGCCTGGGGTGGGGGTGGCGTCCGGTACAGCAGTAACAGTCGGAGCCGCCACGCGCAGCACCTGCCCGATTTTCAGCGACGGGTTGGCTGGCAGCTCATTCCAGGCAATAATATCGGCCGGGCGCAGCTTGAAGCGGCGGGCCACCGAGTACAGGTTTTCCTTGGGCTCCACAGTGTGCAGGCCGCTGGCCGGTACCGGCTCTACAATGGTGGGCGGGCCAGCGGCAGTTACGGCAGCAGCCTCGGGCGCAGGCGAGGAGGCCGGAGCAGGAGCCGCCGGAGTTACCGGCGCAGGAGTTGGCTTAACAACCGGAGCCGGAGTGGCAACAGGAGCGGGAGCAGCAGCCGGAGCCGCCGGAGTTACCGGGCTTGGCATGGCAGCCGGCGCTGGGGTGGCAGGCCGAGGGGACGGCGCCGGCGCAGGCCGCGACGCCGCTGGCTCGGTGGGTGTGGTGGCGGCGGCCGAAGACCGTTCGCGGGGTTCATCGGCGACGGGGCGCGAGGCGGGCAGCGGCCGGCGCGGCGGCAGCGACGAGGCCGGCGTGGCAGCCGGAACAGGAGCCGGTATTGCGGGCGCCGGCGCAACGGCTGGCGTGACGGGAACGGAAGTTAGAGTTGGAGCAGGAATAGGAGCCGGAGTAGCGGGCTGCTCATTCACGCTTTCCACCTGGGCGTCGGCCTCAGCGGTAACCGAAGCATCTTCCACGGCGTCCTCCAGTGTTCGGCTGGCGCGGGCGGTGCTGCCGCGGTAGGGTTCCGAGTCGTTGGTGGCGCGCTTCTTAGCGGCCGGCAATGGGGCCGGCGTGCTGGTTACGGGCTGCTCGAAGGCGGCCAGCGCGGCGCGGTTCTGGCTATCCACGAACTCGACGGGCGTGGTTTTGGGGCGCGTGTGCTGCAGCCACAACACCCGGCCGGGGCGCAGCTCCTCGTTGCGGGCCATGCGGTTCTTCTGCCAGATAGCACTGGCCCGCAGCCCGTACTTCTGCGACACTGTCAGCACGCTTTCGCCGGGCTGCGCTACGTGGTATTCCACGGCGCCTTTGTCGCGCTTCTTCTGCAGAAAATAGGGCTGGCCGGGGACAATCTGGTCGAAGGCGAACAGGTCGTTGTACTTGAGGAAGCGCCGGAGCTTGAGGTTGCCGCGGCGGGCCAGGCTTTCTTTGGTGTCACCGGGCAGCGCAATCAGCGCCCGCAGGCCGTTTACACGTACCAGTTCGGCGTTTTCGGGGTCGGGGGTGGGCGGGTTGAGCAGCTGGGTGGCGGCGGCCGACTTCTGCTGGGCCGCCAGCAGCGTCAGTTGGGCGGGGTCGGAAATGGGCACCAGCACGGTGTACACGCGGTCGGTAGGCACGGTGGGGGCCAGCAGCCAGCGGTTGTGCTTGGCCAGCTCCTCGGGGTTCTGGCGCAGGCTGGTGGCCAGCAGGGCCAGCGGCTGCCCGGCCGGCGCCGGAAACTCCTGGAACAGCAGCGGCGGCCGCGGATTCAGGTTCAGGGCCGGCTCGAAAGCTACCTTATGGGCCAGGAAGGTGAGGATGTAGGGGTGGGTGCGCTCCGTAATTTCCGCTTCGGTGGCATCAACATCGGTGGGCAGCGCGTAGGGCTTGGCTCCGGTCAGGCCAAGGTTGTAGCTGAGCAGGCTGTTGGCCCAGTTGCGAAACGTTTTGTTGTTGCGCAGCAGGTACTGCGCCGCTGCCTTCGATGAGGCCACAATATGCTTGCGCTCATCCACGGCTTCGTTTATCAGCAACCCAAAATCCTGGGCCGTTTCGCGCTTGAACTGCCAGTAGCCCACGGCGTCGCTGATGCTCTGGGCATTGCCCTGCAAGCCGCTTTCATGCAGCACCAGGAAGTGGAAATCCAGTGGCAGACCTTCCTGCTGAAATACCCGGTCGATGAGCGGGAAATAGGCATCGGCCAGCACCACCTTGGCCTGGAACGAGGCCGGGTGGCGGCGCAACGCATCCACCTTTTGCTGCACGGCCGCCTGCCCGCCGGGCGTAAGGCGCAGGCGCAGGCTGCCCAGCGAAAGGTTGGCCGGTACGGGCACGGTTTGGGCCACTCCCAACAGCGGGAGCAGTAAGAGTAGCAGCAGGTAAACGCGTTTCATAAGCAACAAGCCAGAGGCACAGCGGCCGGCAATAGGGGCCAGACCCACCTCGTCGGCCCGCAAAATAGCGCAAAAATCAGCGGTTTCGCCCCCTGGCCCGGCCTCATGTATGCCTCACTTCCTAACTCCCTGTCAGAAAAGAAGGGAGGCGACCAGCTGCAAGTTTATAGTCAGGCTGTGGCTGCTCTATCTCTAAAAAGGATAACAGGTGGTTTCCCTTCTTCTTTTTCATTCCCTGCATCGAGCGGCTTAGGGGCAACCAAACGAGCAGCTCGGCGCAAGTTGCAGGTTGTTGAACGGTGCCTGGACAACGATGAGAAGCGAAGGGTCACGTCTCTACATTCCACGCACGGGCTCGGAAAATGTGCTAAAACCCGCCGGGCCGGCCACCACCGCCTTCTGGCCGCCCACCGCCGGGGCGCGGGCCTTCGTTGCTGTCGCGGCCTTCGCGCTCGGGGGCTGCGCCGGCGCCGCTGCCGAAGCTGCGGATGTTGTAGGTGAAGCTCAGCAGGAAGTAGCGCTGCAGAATGTTGGTGCGCACATCCTCGGTGTAAGCGGCGGCAATATTGCGCTGAATGCTGTTGTTCTGGCCCAGCAAATCGAAGGCAAATAGTTGAATTTCGCCCTGCTGATTGGCAAACAGCTTCTTGCCCAACGAGGCATTCCAGAGTACGAAGTTCTGGTTGAAACCCGCTTCGAGGCCCGAGTACAGCCGGTGGTTGACATCGGACTTCAACGTGATGCCCTTGATGATAATCCAGCTCAGGCGCAGGCTGGTGTTCTGGCTGAAAAAGCGGTTGTTCAGCTGCGGCTGCAGGCTGTTGCGCACCCAGCTCTGGCTGGAGTTCGAGGCGAGCGTGAAGTCTACTTCGGGGCTGATGTTGCTGCTTAGACTGGCACCCAGGCTAGCCGAGGGCGTGCGGTTGTAGTTCAGCTCGCCAAACACCAGGCCCGGCGTCTGGGCGTAGTTCACGCCGGCATTCAGACTCAGGTTCGACTTAATCAGGGCCAGGGGCTGGCTGTAGTTGGCAAAGCTGCGCACCGAGTACTGCTGGTTCAGGTTGACGGGCCGGGTTAGCTGGCCGCCGGCCGGAATCACGATGCCGTCCACGGTTAGCGGCTCGCCGCTGGCGTAAATCGTGTTGTTGGTGATGTAGTTGTTCACGTAGCTGCCGCCCAGGAATGCGAAGAACGAGCGCGACTTTTCGGGCACCGCCGACGAGTAGCGCACGAACAGGTTCTGGCGGGATTCCTGGCGCAGGTTGGGGTTGCCGGTAGTTAGCTGCAGCGGGTTGGCGTTATTCACCACTTCCTGCAATTGCGTAACCGAGGGCGCATTGGTGCTGGTGCGGTAATTCACGCGCAAATTCTGCTGCTTCGAGAAGTTGTAGCGTAGCTGGGCATTGGGCAACAGGTTGAGGAAGGTCCGCTGCGTGTTGCCGGGGCGCGGGAACTCCTGGTCGCTTTGCAGGCGGGCATGCTCCAGCTCGGCGCCTACCGACCATTGCAACTCCTTGTTCTGGTAGCGGTAGCTCAGCTCGCCCGCGTTGGTGAGGTAGTTGCTTTTGAAAACCGAGCTGAGCGTGTCGTTGAGGCGGCTGAACTCCTGCTCGCCGGGTACAAAATCAAAGGTTCGCTTATCCGATTTATTGGGCGTGTAATCCACGTCGTATTCCACCTGGATGGCTCCATTCTGGCCCAACGGCTCGGTATAGTCGAGACTACCGCTCCAATTCCAGCCGGTTTGAGTCAGTTCCGAAAACTGGTTGAGGGAGCTGGTAACCGGCTGATCCTGCCGAAAAAAGGTGGTGCTCGACAGCAGGTTATTGTCGCCCCGGTTGTTGTTGTAGCCCGCGTCGAGGCCCGCCGAAAAAGTACGGCCCCGCTTAGCAAACCGATGCCGGTACAGCAGCCGGCTATTGCCCGTGATACCCGTCAGGGCCGAGCGGTAGGAGCTGGTATTGGACCCCTGGGGAGTGGTAGCGCTGGTGCCGCCGTCGGGGCTGGCCAGAAACGTATTGCCATCGAGCAGGCTGTTGCCGGTGTTGCGCTGCATCGAGAAGCTGGGCCGCCATAGCACCGAGTTCATGCTGTCGAATTTGTGGTCGAGGCGCAGGTTGAAGCGGTTGTTGATGTTGCGGCTGCTGGCGCGCGAGTCTTCGGCGTAGCGCAAATCCTGGGTTTGGCCCGCGGTGGGCACGTAGCGGCGCAGCAGGCTGGTGGCGCTGGTGTTGTCGCTCAGGTTGAAGAAGTAACTGCCCTGCACGTCGGTTTTGGTGCCCCAGGCGTCGGAGTAGTTCAGGCCTATTGCATGGGTTTGGCTGATGCCGCCCTGCTGGTTTACCAGAAAGTCGCTGGCATTGCCGCTGTTGCCGCCGCCCCGGCCGCCCCGGCCGCCTCGCCCGCCCCGGCCGCCACCGCCCGAATTGCCTACCACGCCCAGCAGGTCATCGGTCCCAAAATTCTGCTCGTTGATGTTATTGGTCTGGGCCACTACGCTCAGCCGGCGCTTACCCTGAAAGCTGTTCAGGTTGCCGCTCACCCGGTAGCGGTCGTCGAGTGGCCCGTAGCCGGCCACTACCCGGCCAAACTTGCCGTTGCGGAATTGTGGCTTGGTGATGATATTGATGGTTTTCTGCTGGTTACCGTCGTCGAAGCCCGTAAACTGGCTCTGGTCGGAGGCCCGGTCGTACACCTGAATCTTGTCGATTACCTCGGCCGGCAGGTTCTTGAGCACCGCGTCGGGGTCGTTGCCGAAAAACTCCTTGCCATCCACCAATATGCGCTGCACCTGCTCGCCCTGCGCCTGTACCCGGCCGGTAGTGGGGTCCACTACAATGCCGGGCATCTTTTTAATCAGGTCGTCGGCACTGGCGTCGGGGTTGGTTTTAAACGAGCCGGCATTAAACTGGGCCGTGTCGCCCTTCTGGATGGCGGCGGCGGCCTGGCCTACTACTTCCACACCCTTCAGGGTTATGCCCCCGGTCTGCAGCGTCAGGGTGCCTAGGTTCAGCTGCGTGGTGCCCACCTGCACGGTGCGCTGCAAGTCCTGATAACCCAAAAACGAAACCGTGAGCCGGTAGCGTCCCGCCGGCACACTCCCTACCGTAAACGTGCCGTCGGGCTCCACGGCCGCGCCGCGCCGCACCGAATCGGGTAGCTGCAGCAGCACCACATTGGCTCCCGGCAGCACCGACTGGTCCTGGGCATCGAGCACCCGCCCGCTCACGGTGGTCTGGGCGTGGGCTGTGGTTAGCAGCAGTGTAAACAGGAGCAGGGCAAGCAGGAAACGTAGCGTCATCTGGCGGGATAGGTAGGCGTTAGCCAGCATAGACACCAGAAATTTGCGGACGTTTAACGATGGCGCATATTTCTTTTCGAATAGCGTAGGGGCGGTGACAACCGAAGGACAGTGAAGTTGAGCCCCGCCTCTACAGCGTTTAGTTACAGCTTGCGGACCAGCAGTAGCCCGTCGCGCAGAGGCAGTAGCACGTTTTCCACCCGCGCGTCGGCCTGCACTTTGGCATTGAAGGCCCGTACGGCGTGGGTGTCCTTGTCGGCAGGCTTCACGGGGTAGCCGGGCAGCACCTTGCCATTCCAGAGCACGTTGTCAATCAGCAGAAAGCCGCCCGGCCGCACCTGGGGCAGCACCAACTCGTAATACGTGTCGTTGTTGATTTTGTCGGCATCGATGAACACCAAATCCCAGGTTTCGGCCAGCGTGGGCACCACCTGCCGGGCGTCGCCGATGTGCAGCTGAACCCGGTCCTGCAAGCCCGCCTCGGCCACGTAACGCTGGATGCGGCCCGCCAGCTCGGGGTTCTGCTCGACGGTGTGCAAAAGTCCATCAGGGGCCAATCCCTCGGCCAGGCACAGGGCCGAGTAGCCGGTAAACGTGCCGAGCTCCAGCACTCGCCGCGGCCGCACCATATGGCTGAGCATGCTCAAAAGCCGCCCCTGCGCATGGCCCGACAGCATACGGGCGTGTAGCACCTGCACGTGCGTTTCGCGGTTGAGGCCAGCCAGCAGCGCGCTTTCGGGGCTGGTGTGGTCGTCGGCGTAGCATTGGGCGTCGTCGGGGGAGTACATTAAGCTGGTTGGTAAATAGTGCGCCGGTGGTAGCGCGCCCATTCTACGCTGAGGCAATGGGACGGACGGATTTGCAAAGTGCCCGAAATACCTTTCAGCTGAAAATGATCGTCCAGACTCCAGGCTCCCATATCAAGCAGAACATGATGATTGGGGCACAGGCACAACAGGTTGTCCAGGGTATCGGGGCCATGATGCGGGGCACCTAGAGGCTGTAAATGGGCGGCTTCAGCATAAGGGCGAACCGGATTGGCAAGCCGTTGTAGGCACACCTGGCAGTGAAAGTCATACAGCTGCTTCACTCGTTGCATCAGGCTCGTATCACGCACCAGGCGGCTACTGCTGACGGTAACCCGCGGAGCCGGCTGGTACATGGCAACAGGCTCCTGTACCTCGAAGCCAGCAGGCTTTGCCAGTGGATCGGTCAGGCATTGCTCTAGGAGAAACCGCCAGATCATAAATCCGGAACGACCTCGCTCAAAGGAGCATCGCTCAATCTTATACAGCCCGGCATATGCGTAATACCACGAGGAACGGGCTTTGGCGGGTCGAATCTGACGGATAACCCGAACCGGAGTTTGTTGCTCGAAGCTACGGTGCAGGGCCAAATTGCCGCCCGTCAGCGTCTGGTCGGCAACCTGGCGGCCAGCCAGGTTGCCGCCTTCTCCAGTGTACAGAATAGTCCCGCCTGCGTCCCAGTCGTCCTCATACCCACCCGACAGCACAATGGCCTCGGCGGGAAATCCATTCAGCGCCGAAATTCCTTTGATCCAGTCACGGTGCAGGCCGGCCGCCTGCACTTCCCGGCGGTTCATAAATTCGTGCCCCGGTGCAATATTAGGCAAAGCCCCAAGTGATATGGGATTGGAACGGGGCATAGGCGCTATTACTCCGGCACGTACTGCAGTACGCTCAGGTTCTCGTCGGTGAGGAGTTCGTTTGACATCTCCAGCAGCTCAGGGGCCGTGATGCGGCGGATGCGGTCAAATATTTCGTTGATGGCTTCCACGCGGCCCAGGTCGAGGGTGCTTTTGGCCAGCAGCTGCATCAGGCCGCTGTTGCTTTCCTCGGCCATGGCCAGCTGGCCCATCAGCTGCTCCTTGGCCGTGTGCAGCTGCGAGGTTCCTAGGGCTTGCTCGCGCAGGCGCTTGAGCTCCTTCTGCACCAGGGCTACCGTGCGGTTCACCTGCTTTTTCTCGGTACCGAAGTAGATACCAAACAGGCCCGTGTCGGTGTAGGGCGAGTAAGTGGCGTCGATGGTATACACGAGGCCGTACTTTTCGCGCACGCCCAGGTTGAGGCGCGAGTTCATGCCGGGGCCACCAAGCAGGTTGCTGAGCAGGAAAAACGGAATCCGCCGCTCGTCGTGCAGGGCGTAGGCCGGCCCACCGATGAGGCAATGGGCCTGCGTGATGGGCTTGCGCTCCAGTCGCTCCAGGCGCTGGTAGCCGCTGAACGCCAGCCGGGGCCGCGCCCCGAGCCGGGCCGGCAGCGGCGCCAGGTACTTGTCGGCCAGGCGTTTCACCTCCTTAAAGGGCAGGTTGCTCACCGAGCTGAACACCACCCGGTCGGTGCGCACGTTGTCGGCCAGAAACTGGTGGAAATCGGCCTGTTGGAAGCCCGACACGCTTTCGCGGGTACCCAGGATGTTGTGGCCCAGCGTGTGGCGGGCAAATACCACGTCGTCGAAGTCGTCGATGATGGCGTCTTCGGGCGCGTCGTGGTACATGGCCATTTCCTCCAGAATCACGCCGCGCTCCTTTTCAATCTCCTTTTCAGGAAACACCGAGTTGAACGTCAGGTCGGTCAGTAGCTCGAAGGCCCGCTCGAAGTGTGTGCTCAGCAACGAGGCGTAAAAGCAGATTTTCTCCTTAGTAGTATAGGCGTTCAGCTCGCCGCCTACGGTTTCGAGGCGGTTGAGGATATGGAAGCTCTTGCGCTTATGCGTGCCCTTGAAGGCCATGTGCTCCCAGAAGTGCGCCAGCCCGAGCTGGTGCGGCTTCTCGTCGCGCGAGCCAATGTCGAGCAGAAACCCGCAGTGGGCAATTTTAGTGTGCGGAACCTGCTTATGCAGCACCCGAATTCCGTTGGGCAACTCGTACAGGTCGTAATCAGTCATTTCGGAAGATATAGGGGACTTGGGGGATTCAGAAACCCGGCTTTTAGCGCCAGCCATCTGCCGACCCCGCCCGGTATAACCACACCAGCGCGCGGTAGGTTGCAAAGATACGAGCAGTGAATGTGTGAGTGAGGTTGTCATGCTGAGCGAAGCGCAGCGGAGGCGAAGCATCTCTACTGCCATGCTAACCCCGAAGACTGCAACGAAGCGGTAGAGATGCTTCGACTCCGCTTCGCTTAGCATGACAACCTCTCTCAAGCCTCCACCATCTACCCTTAAGCTTCCCCCAGCACCGCTAACAGCTGCTCCGTCCTTATGTCGTGGGCGCAGCGGAAGTGGCCCAGCGGGCAGGTGGCGTGGCCGTGCAGGCCGCAGGGGCGGCAGGGCAGCACCTCCTCAACTTCCACGATGCGCGAAAACGGACTCAGCGGCCCGAACCCGAAGGCCGGCACCGTGGAGCAGTACACCGCGCATACTGGCGCACCCACGGCCGAGCACAGGTGCATGGGCGCCGAGTCGTTCACGTAATTGAGTACGGCCCCGCGCATCAGCGCCGCCGAGGCTAGTAGCGAAAGGCGGCCCGACAGATTCACGAGCCCCGGCCGGCCGCTTTGTTCCAGCAGCCGCTGGCAGGCGGCCGTATCGGGCGGGCCGCCGAGCAGGAACACGGTGTACTCGGGCGGCAGCGCGGCCAGCAGCTTCCCCCACTGCGCCTCCGGAAACTGCTTGGTAAACCACACCGAGGTTGGCGCGATGCAGATATACGGCCCGCCGCCGGCTGCCGCCACAGCTTCGGCCGCCTCCTGCTCATCATCGGTGGAAGGGTAGAGGCGGGGCGGCACCACGGGGCCCTGGTACTCGGGGGCCAGCAGGCGCAGGTTGCGCGTCACCTCGTGCACCCCGGCCTCGATAACGTGCGGCGCGGTGCGCGTGAAAAACCGGGCCAGCGGGTTCTTGTCGAAACCTACCCGCTCGGGGGCGCCCGAAAAAGCCGTGAGCAGGCCGGTACTGGCGAAACGCTGCAGCGTGACGACGCGGCCGTAATTGGTACGCCGGATCTGGCCCAGCAGCCCCAGCAGCCCGCGGTACTTGTCCTGGTTTTTATCCCATACCAGCACCTCCCGCACGTGCGGGTGGCCTCGTAATAGCCCCTCGTTGCCCCGGCGCACCAGAAAGTCAACCGGTGTGCCGGGTTCGGTGCGGTGCAGGTATTCCAGCAGGGCCGTGGCCAGAATCACGTCGCCGATAAAGGCGGTTTGAATAAGTAAAATGGCGGGCATGGCGGGGCGAGTGAGCCGGCAAAGATACGCGTGCCGTAGGGGCGGGGCTTGTCCCCGCCCGCCTTTGAACGAGGCCGTTGCCCGAATCCGTGCAGTATTGCGCTTGCGGCGGGAAGTTGTCTGAATCCAGGCGGGTTTCGTGCTGGCGGCGGGCGGGGGCAAGCCCCGCCCCTACATCGTTTAGGGGTCCCGAGCCGTAATCTACCTAACTTGGCCCGGCCGCTTCGGCGACCTTTACCTGTTCTACCTCATCCCCGCTACTATGCGCTACGGCTCTATTTCGCCCGATTTGTTCACCGAAAACCGCCGCCGCTTCCGCGAGCTGCTGCCGCCTGCCTCGCTGGCCATCTTCCAGGCCAACGACATCATGCCCACCAACGCCGACGGCACCATGGCGTTCCGCCAGAACAACGACTTGTTCTACCTGAGCGGCGTTGATCAGGAAGAAAGCATCCTTGTTATCTTTCCTGATGCCACCCTGCCGCAGCACCGCGAAATCCTGTTTCTCAAAGAAACCAGCCCCCAAATTCTCATCTGGGAAGGCTACAAGCTGACCAAGGAGCAGGCCCGCGACCAAACCGGCGTGCGCACCATCATGTGGCTCGACTCGTTCGAAACGGTGCTGCCGGCCCTGATGGCGGAGGCCGACAACGTGTATCTGCCCAGCAACGAGCACATCCGGGCCGTAGTGGCGGTGGAAACCCGCAACGCCCGCTTCACCAAGCAGCTGCAGGCCGCTTATCCGCTGCACCATTACCGCCGCGCTTCCCGGCTCGTCGATCAGCTGCGAGCCATCAAGAGCCCCGAGGAAATCCGGCTTATGCAAAAGGCCGCCGACCTCACGGAGGCCGCTTTCCGCCGCCTGCTGGGTTTCGTGAAGCCCGGCGTGATGGAATACGAAGTAGAAGCCGAAATCTTCCACGAGTTCCTGCGTAGCGGCTCGCGCGGGCCAGCCTACGGCTCTATTATCGCCTCGGGGCCCAGCGCCTGCATCCTGCACTACGTCAGCAACGACCGCGAGTGCCAGGCCGGCGACGTGATGCTGCTCGACTTTGGGGCCGAGTACGCCAACTACGCGGCCGATATGTCGCGCTCCATCCCCATCAGCGGCACGTTTACCAAGCGCCAGCGCGCCGTGTATGAGGCGGTACTGCACGTAATGAAGTTTGCTACGGCCCGGCTCGTGGCCGGTGGCAACATCGAGGAATACCACGCCGCCGTGGGCGCCGAGATGGAGAAGGAGCTCATCAAGCTCGACCTGCTCAACGCCTCCGACGTGAAGAACCAGGACCCGGCCGCGCCGCTCTACAAGCAGTATTTCATGCACGGTACCAGCCATTACCTGGGCCTCGATGTGCACGACGTGGGCTTCAAGTACCGCACCTTCGAGCCGGGCATGGTGTACACCTGCGAGCCGGGCATCTACATTCCGGCCGAGGGCCTGGGCATCCGCCTCGAAAACGACATTCTCATCACCAAAACCGGCAACGACGACCTGATGAAGAATATCCCGCTCGAAGCCGACGACATCGAGCGGCTCATGCGACGCTAAACGGCTGGTTTTCACTTTTGGAACGCATGGGAGCTTTACGGGAAAGGCTTTTTCCGTCAGGCTGAGCCAGGCAAGGCAACCCGGCTGCTTCGTTGCGGTAGCAAGCCCGGCAAAGGCACAGCGCTACTCCGGTAAGCTGAGCACCATACTTTCTGAACACGCCTTGGTCTGGCGGCCGTTTCCAACTTTGGAAGCGGCCGCCAGACTTTTTTGTGCCCATAAATCGACGGGCTTAAGTTTTTTTTTCGGCCGCCTATCCAGGATTGGAAACCGAAGAGAGTGACCAGGAAATTGTGCCGCCTGCAGACCGATAAATTGGGCGCGATGTGCCTGATACGGTGTGCAATAGCACCCTGTTAGACCAGAGGGTTTGCGAAATTAAAGACATATTAGAGCAACCTAATTTTAAGCTGACAGGTATAGGCAGCATAGTAAGGCGCGAAGCCGCCGGTGCGGTTCAATGGATGGAAACGATACCTTTGCCTTTTCAAACCTCTTTTCTTATGAAAAAAATCCTAACCTCCATTGCGGCCTGTGGTCTTGCGATGTTGTCGTTGGCCCCCGATGCGCAAGCGCAGACATCGGACCGTAAGACCAACATCAGCGTGTACTACAACTGGCTGCAGTACCACGGCGACCTCGGGTCGGAGTGGTTCAAAAGCAACAAAGTAGAGTACGGACTAGGTGTAACAGTGAGCCGCTACATTGCTCCGGGCCTCGACATTGGTCTGGACTTGAGCTACGGCGACATGAAGTTCTCGGCTGATTACCCGAAGAACACTTACTACCCCATCCGGCGCTTCGATGCTAACGTGGTGAACGTAGGTATTCCAATCAAGCTGAAGCTCAACAATGGCTGGGCCCTGAAGGAAGATGCGTTCATCGCGCCTTACCTGGTGGTACAGCCCGGCGTATTCTTCGCCAGCCCCGACCTGTATGATATCAACGACCGGATTGTAGGCAACTCGGACGTATACGCGTTTGATATTTCGGCTGCCGCCGGTATCAAGTTCAACTTCTCGGAGACGGTGGGCCTGTTCATTCA
This sequence comes from Hymenobacter lapidiphilus, assembly GCF_013377885.1. Lineage (GTDB taxonomy): Bacteria > Bacteroidota > Bacteroidia > Cytophagales > Hymenobacteraceae > Hymenobacter > Hymenobacter lapidiphilus. The sequence continues at coordinate 4,785 of NZ_JABKAU010000030.1, read as the reverse complement.
AACCGGCCAGCACTACCCACTCACTGACCAGATTGACGGCATTACCAACGTTGGCAAGCTCAACGACCGGTACCTGCAGCACAAGCTGGGCCTGAGCTTCAACCTGGGCAAAGCCAAGGATACCGACGGTGACGGCGTATCTGACCGCAAAGACAAGTGCCCCGATACGCCAGCTGGCGTAGCCGTGGATGAGAACGGTTGCCCGCTCGACGGCGACAAGGACGGTGTTCCGGATTACCAGGACCAGTGCCCGACCGAAGCCGGTACGGCTGCCATGATGGGCTGCCCCGACAAGGACAACGACGGTGTAGCTGACAAGGACGACGAGTGCCCCGACCAGGCTGGCCTGCCCGCCCTGCGCGGTTGCCCAGATGCCGACGGTGACGGCGTAGCCGATAAAAACGACAAGTGCCCCGACACCCCGGCTGGCACCCAGGTAGATGCTACCGGCTGCCCATTGGTACTGGACGCTGACGGCGACGGTGTACCCGATAACATGGACAAGTGCGCCAACACCCCGGCCGGCACCCGCGTTGATGCCAACGGCTGCCCAATGGAAGTGAACCCCGCCCTGCGCAAGCTGGAGCAGCCAATTCGCTTCGAGACGAACAGCACGGTTATCAAGCGCACCTCGTACGGTACCCTCGATAAGATGGTACAGGCCCTCAAGGACAACCCCGAGTACAGCATCCGGGTAATCGGCCACGCCGACTCGCGCGGTACCGATGAGTACAACCAGGGTCTGTCGGAGCGTCGTGCCGGTTCGGTGAAGCGTTACTTCACTGGCAAAGCCCTCGACCCCGCTCGCATCGTGACGGAAGGTAAAGGTGAGTCGGAGCCTGCTGCTCCGAACACTTCGGCCACCAACATGTCGCAGAACCGTCGGGTAGAGTTCAAGTTTGAATTCTTCATTCCGAATGCTCCCCAGCCATAAGGCTGCGAAAGCAACGTAAAAAAGCGGCGTGCCCATTGGGTACGCCGCTTTTTTGTTGCTGTGGCTTCTGCACTTTGTCGCCTCGTTGCCCCAACGGCCGTCCGGCTATTGCGTAAAGCAGCAACACCCTATCGTTTTCCACTTCCTTATTAAGTCAGATGCTTATGAAAGTTCGTTTCGCTCCTTTACTGCTGGCCTTTGCCCTGTTGTGGCTGGCAGGTTGCCGGGCCAGTGGCCCTGGCACGCCAGCCCGTACGGTTGCCGAGTTCTTCAATAAGTATGAAAACCGCTCCGGTTTTAAGGCCACCGACTGGAATGCCGGCCTGGGTACCCGTTTTCTGCTGGGCCGCCTCGGAAAGCTTGGCGGTAACAATGATTTGAGCCAGGCCCTCACCTCCATCCGGAGCGCTAAAATTCTCACCTTCACGCCTACCAGCAATAGCGCCCAGCAGTTGGTAGTAGAAGGTCTCGATAAGGAGGTAGCGGGCCTGCTGGCCAGCGAGCGGTACACTGCCCTGCCCATCGCCGATGCCAACCCCGACATGCCCAACCAAATGCGCTACTCGGTGCGCGAGCAAAACGACCGGGTGACGGAGCTGGTAGCAGTGGGTGGTGAGAAAAATACCGGCTCGTTTGTGCTCATGGCCATCAGCGGTAGTTTCACCCGCGCCCAGGTGGCTGAACTGACCAAAGTGCTGCCCAATGTAGCCAGCGGTGGCTTCTAAAAAGTAGCGACTGGCTTTCCAAACAGTTTAAGCTGATTAGAAAGTTAAAAGGACATCATGCTTCATCTGGCGTCCGCGCAGCCGGAGCATCTCTACCGTTTCGTTACAGTCGCTCAGCGAAGCGGTAGAGATGCTTCGAAAAGCTCAGCATGACGTTCTGATTGATTCCAGGTACTTCCTAAACAGCTTCGTTATCTGGCAGCCAAGGTAAAGCGCAGAAGCGTCGGCCAAAAAGCACCTTATACAAGGTGCTTTTTGGCCGACGCTTCTGCGCTTTACTCCGGTAAAAGGGGAGATTTGGCTGGCTAAAATGCCAGGTCGTTGAGAAAAAATACTTCCCGCATGGCCCCGCTTTCGGCGCGGACGCTTTGGTAGCCAACGGCCAGAAAATGGTGGCCATACCAGGGCAACAGGTGCTCCTGATAGGTGCTGATGGTTTTCTCTTCCCGCTTACTGGGGCTTTCGGTGCTTGTGGGGGCTGCCGGGGCAGTGCGCAGGCGCACCTGCCAGTCGTTGGGTGAAGGCGCTGTGCGATTTACCAGCTTGTAGTAGAGCTTGTCATCTTTCATGTAGGCCAGTACCAGCTTGCCATCGTTCAGGGGCCGTACGGCAACGGTTTCCTCCAGCTGAGTTCGGTTTACCTCGTCGAGCAGGAAGGAGTTGTCCCATAGTAAGTTGCCCTGGCGGTCGAAACCGCAGACTACGGCGTGGCTGAAGTGGTACCCATTGGCTGGCCGGCGGTTGGTATAGAAGCTGTTGTAGCGCGAGGGGTAGCCGAAGCCTCCGGCACCGGTGCCATAGGGCAGACCTCCGTAGCCAATGCCGCCGGGCAGGCCATAGCCACTGTAGCCGCTATTATAGCGGGCATAATACACCTCGGCCACCAGCACAAACCCCTCGGCAGTGGGTAGCATATCGTGCATAAGCAACTGGTAGCGGTGGCGCGGCTGGCGGGCCTCGTCGCGCAGGCGGGCCTGGCGCTGGCGCAGCCGTTCTACTTTCGCCGGCTTCATAAAATCGAAGAAGTGCTTGAAGTTGAGGAAGTCGTAAAAGCGCAGCGAGCGGCGCTGGCCGGTAGGCGTGGTGCCGGCCGTCAGGTCGGCCGCAAACAGGCCCTGGGAGTAGCGCGAATCGCGCAACGTGTAGGTACCGGCCAGCACCCGGGCCGCGCTGTCGCCCGAGCTGAGCTGGGCATCGAGTAGGCCGCGCTCGGAGCCGGCCTGCACAAACTCGGAGCGGATGAGCTGGCCCTGCTGATCGAGCTGCTTAAGCTGCAGCCGCGACTTAAACCCGTTGGTTTCGCTCAGAATCAGCTCGGCCCGTTGGGTGGCCGAGTCGGCCAGCAGCGTGAAGCGGGCCGGCAGCGGCTCGTACACGGAGGGCAGAAACTGAAACTGGGCCGTAAGCAAGTTCAGCAGCAGTACCGTCAGGTGCTGTTCCACTTCCACCGTTACAAACAGGTTGCCATCGAGGGCAGTGAGATTATGAATCTGGCGGGCTTTCTTGGTTTTGAACTCGCCGGTAGCCAGCTCGCCGGTGCGTGTATCCAGGGCAGCCACCCAAAGCGTACCCTCGGCCACGCCGCTGAACAGGGCGTACACATCGGTGCCCTCGGCGCAGATACGCTCAAACTCGTACCCTCGCGGTACCTCCAGCGGCCGGGCCGGGGCAGGCTGCAGCTGGTAGTCAAGCTTCTGAAAGTAATAGCCGGGCTGGCTCGTTAGCCGCACATCGTGCTCCACGAGCAGCACTAGGCTGCTGTCTTCGGCCAGGGGCTGTACCTGCACCTCGCTATTGGAAAACTCCAGCGGCAGCTCGGTGCGCCGCTCCTGCAGCGGCTCTACCGGAGGGCGGGGGGCTTTGGATTTCTGCGCCCACAGGCCTGGCGCAACAATCAGCAGGCAAAAAAGCAGGAGCGTATGTTTCATAGCGGGAACCACCGGGCTTTCAGAGGAGAGGAGCAAGGGTAAGATACACAGAAGCCAGTGCTATGCCTAACCCGGTTGGCCCTCAAATGATGCCGTTGCCGGCCGTATTCCATACCGAAGCCCGGGAAAATGCACAAACCCGCCTTCCGGTTCCGCTAAGTAGGCGCTTACATCGGCCCGGCTCCCAGCTCCAGCAGCACATCGAACTCCTCAGCCTTCAGCGGCATCACCGACAGGCGCGACTGGCGCAGCAGGGCAATCTGGCCCAGGCGCTCATCCTGCTTGATGCGGGCCAGCGACACGGGCGCGGCCAGGGGCTGGCGGGGCACCAGGCGTACGGCCACCCAGTCGGTGCCGGAGGGGGCGGTGGCATCGGGCGCGGCGGGAGCAGCTACTTCGGCAATGCCCACTACCTGCTTGTCGGTTACGCTGTGGTAGAACAGGACCGGGTCGCCGGGCTGCATCTGGCGCAGGAAGTTGCGGGCCTGGAAATTGCGGACGCCGGTCCAGTCGGTGCCGCCCTCGCGCACAAAGTCAGCCCAGGAGTACGCCGCCGGTTCCGATTTAACAAGCCAGTAGTTCATATAGAAAGCAGGTTTATTTCGGCGCAAACATAACGCAAAACGGCCCGGCTGCCCACCAGTGGGGGCAACCGAACCGCTACGCCGTTGGCAACTGGCACCGCCGGCTAGGGCAGGTAGCGGGCCGTAAGGCGGTCGGCGTCCACACTCACGATTTCCACCTGCATATCGGGCCGCGAATTGTCGGTTACGTGAAGGCGGAAAACCGACTTGCCGGGCTCGGCGCGCTGCCAGGTGATGGGGTGGGTGGTAGGGCCGGGGCCGATACCGGGCGCTATATAAACCCCTTTGCCGTCGGCATCGAACCGGAACCCGTCGCCGCCTTCAGTGGGCATGTTGTAGCGCTGGGGCGGCGTGGCCCAGGTATAGCTTTCGGGGCGGTACGTGGGCGTTTCGTTGGGGCGGGCCTCATGCGAGTTAAGCCACGTGCGGCCAAACAGCCGGGCATCGTCGGCCGGCGGGGTGCCGGTTTTTTCGGGCGATACGTCGGGGGCGGTAGGCGTGCAGGCGGCCAGCAGGCCCGTGGCGAGGATAGTCAGCAGAAGAGTACGCATGAGTTGGATGGAGGTATAGAACAGGAGAAATAATAAAGACCGACGGCCGGTTGGTGGCCGGCT
>NZ_JABKAU010000003.1 GCF_013377885.1 Hymenobacter lapidiphilus | reverse complement strand
TCTTTCATCGAATGATACCATGTCATATCCTAAACCGTCGCCTTGAGTAACTGATACATGTTCTACCTTAGATGCATATTCGCCCATATTAAGTGCTAGTAACTTATTTATTTCGTATGATAGGACTAATATTTCTCCACCCAATCCAACATCATTCTTGGCTTTGTTAACTGCTATCCAATCTATTTTTTTTGCTTTGCGAATAGTTGTTGCCTTGGGATTGTCATTTGTATTGGAAGCTCTCTTTATATGTATTTCAGGGCTTTCTACTTTGTTGCCATCTGCCTCCGGCATTAAGTCCTCTATAGTGAGTTTCCTGACGGTTTTTCTGATTCCAGAGTGAGAAGGTAAAATTTGAGGGGAAAATTGAACTGAAGTTGTATCGGTTATAATCGTATTACTAGTCCCTCCGATATAATCTGAATTAGTTGCTTTGCTGTTTGTTTTTTTGTTATTGTCGGTAGATTGAAAAGATTCTATAATTTTTTCACTTTCAATCAAAAAATTAGATAATTTATATATATAAAGAGGTGATGATAAGACTACTTGTAATAGTCTGTGATTTTCTTTAAAATCATTCTTAAGTTGATAATTGTTTGAATCATATTTTATTTCAGATATTATTTCCAGATACTTATTATTAATATATTCATTTATTAATGATTTAAGATTTGTTTCATATGGATTATATAATGCGTAAAGTCTATTATATTCTGCATTAATTTCAGTGTCACTAATAATCATATTATATACTTTATTATATAAATTTTCGCATATTGCACATATTAAGCCTGTAGGAAGAATGCATATAAATGCCCCTAATATAAAATATAAAATAAATGTTTGAAAATTATCAGCGTTATTATAGAATACAACTCCCATTATTAGTGACAGATAAACCAAAGCCGACACAATACATCCCGCATTATTTTCAATGTTCCATAATTTTGATTCTATTTCTTTGAATCTTTTATAATTACTGGATTGGCATATATTGATATATCTTGGATTCATGTGTAAGTATTATTAACATGTGTTTAGACTATGATGTTTGGTGTGCGAAAAAAAACTTGTAATTATTTGTAATTAACTGATTGATAGGGTGCTCAGTGGCCCCGGCTACCCCCAACCGCTCCAAGATAGGGAGTCGTTCTTACCTTCGCAACCATGCGCCCACTTCCCCGACTTCTGCCGTTACTGTTGCTGCTGGCCCCGGCCTGCGTGCCGCTGGGTACGCCCATCACCGACCCTAATGCCGCCCGCCGGCCCGCCACGCCCGGCCAGGTCGGTACCGAGTATTACGCCGATAAAAAGCTGCGCTACGAGGACTACATCTACGACCCCAACGTGCGCACCGTGCTCTGCTACGTGCCCACGGGCCAGGCCGGGCAGGTGTTCAACCCGCCGGTGGTGCCGCTGAGCCAGGGCCAGTCGCCGATGCTGGAGTTCGATGTGCTGGGCGGCTCGGGGCAGCGGCTCACGGCCAAGCTCGTGCACTGCGACCTGAACTGGCAGCCCTCGATGCTGACGGACATGCAGTTTCTGAGCGAAATCAACGAGCAGCTCATCAACAACTACCGGCCCTCGGTGAGCACCAAAGTGCCCTACCAGCACTACCAGGTGCAAATGCCGCGCGTGAAGCTGTCGGGCAACTACCTGTGGGTGGTGCAGGGCACAGGCGGCACGCCGCTGCTGAGCCGCCGGGTGCTGGTGTTCGAGGATGGCGCCGTGCAGATTGCCATGAAGCAGGGCATTCCGGTGGCGGGGGAGGAGCGTTTCCGCTGGCAGCAGATTGACTTCGGGATTCGCTACAACATGGCCCTCGTCAATCCGGCCCAGGAGGTGAAGGTGGTGCTGCGCCAGAACTTCCGCTGGGACAACGCCCACTACAACCTGCGCCCCACCTTTGTGCGCGATGCCGAGCAGCAGCTCGACTACCAGTATTTCAACTTCGAAAATGCCTTTCCCGGCCTGAGCGAATTCCGGTTCATGGATCTGCGCACCTTCCGCTCGGCGGGGGCCGGCGTGGCCCGCCTCGATGCTGAGGCCTCGCCCCGCACTGCGCTGCTGCTGCCCGAAACCTCGCGGCTGGACGAACGGTACACCCAGTACGACGACATCAACGGCCAGCGCCTGATTGAGAGCCGCGAGTACCCCGGCGACCCGAATACCAACACCGACTACCTCGACGTAACCTTCCAGCTCCAGGCCGATGCACCCGCCGCCGGCCCGGTGTATGTGCTTGGGGCCCTGAGCGACTGGCAGCTGCGCGACGAGTTCAAGCTGGCCTACGACGCCGAAAACCGGGTATACCGGGGCCACGCGCTGCTCAAGCAGGGCTACTACAACTACTACTACGCCACCCAAACTCCCACCGGGGCCAACAGCATTCCGTGGGAAGGCAGCCATCAGGAAACCGAAAACCAGTACGATTTGCTGGTGTACTACCGCCCGCCCGGCACCCGCACCGACCTGCTCATCGGCTACCAGCGGCTGGATGTGAATAGCCGCCGGCCGTAGGGGGTACAGGGAACTTGGGGCCGATGGGCAACTGCATGTCATTATGAGCGTAGCCGAAGAATCTCTACCGCTTCTTTGTAAACCAACCCGATTTTCAGTCGTTAGCACTGCACGCGAGATTCTTCGTATTAGCTGCGCTACGCTCAGAATGACGTTCTTTTAGAATAAGCTTCCCATCACCCAACATGTACAATACCATCCTCGTCGTGCTGGGCGTGGCAATTCTGGGCGTGGCCTGGCTGCCGTCGCTGCTCAAGAAGTACCCGCTTTCCTACCCGATTCTGTTTGTGGGGCTGGGGATGCTGATTTTTACCCTCCCGCTGGGCCTGCCCGACCCCGACCCGGTGGAGTTTTCCACCTTCGCCACCCACCTCACCGAGTTGTGCGTGACGGTGGCCCTTACCGGCACCGGCCTCAAAATTGACAAGCGGTTTTCGTTTAAGGCCTGGCGCATTCCGCTGCTGCTGGTGCTAGTGCTGATGGTGCTCACGATTGGCGGTTTTGTGGGCGTGGCCTGGGGCGTGTTCGGGTTGCCGCTGGCCTCGGCCGTGCTGCTGGCTGCCACCCTCGCGCCCACCGACCCCGTGCTGGCCGGTGATGTGCAGGTGGGCGAGCCCGGTAAAGGCGGCGAAGACAACGTGCGTTTCGCCCTGACCGGTGAGGCGGGTCTAAATGATGGCCTGGCCTTCCCGTTTGTGTACCTGGCTCTGGCCCTGCTGCCCATCGCCAAGGAAAGTATGAGCGAGCGGCTTTGGCACTGGGTCTGGATGGATATGAGCTACCGCGTGGCACTGGGCTTGCTGGGTGGCTGGTTGGCGGGCCGGTTGCTGTCGTACCTGATTTTTGATTTGCCGCGCCGTGCCCGCATCCGGCCCAACGCCTACGGCTTTGTGGCGCTGGCCGTAACGCTGGTGGCCTATGGGCTTACCGAACTGGTGCACGGCTACGGGTTTCTGGCCGTGTTTGTGGCCGCCGTTACACTGCGCCGCCACGAGCGCAGCCACGAACACCAGGATGAGATGCACGACTTCACCGACCAGCTGGAGCGCCTGCTGATTGTGGTGATTCTGATCCTGTTCGGCGGCTCCATTGCCTGGGGGCTGTTTAATTACCTGAACTGGACGGGCGTGGCGCTGGGCCTGATTCTGCTGCTGGTGCTACGGCCTTTGGGAGGCCTGCTCACGCTTTCGGGCACCCGCCTCGATTGGAGCGAGCGGCTGGTGGTGTCGTTTTTCGGTATCCGCGGCATCGGGTCCTTCTTTTACCTGGCCTTTGCCCTCGATACTCGCTATTTCCCCAACAGCCGCGAGCTGTGGGCTACCACCGGCTTCACGGTGCTCGTGTCCATCGTGCTGCATGGCACGCTGGCCACGCCCGTTATGAACTGGCTCGACCGACGCCAGGGCCGCCCCACAATCGGGGAGCAGGAAGAGCAGGACATGCAGCAGCAAGAGCAGGAGCAGCCCGAAGGAGCGGTTAGCTGAACACAACGGCCCAACACAAGCGGGAAGAGTTGCGTTGAAGAACCCAACTCTCACCAACTCCTGCTCCCATGCTTCTACGTTCTATTCCCTCTCTGCTACTTGCCGGCCTGCTGCTAACGGGCTGCGCCGTGAACCCGGTAACGGGTAAAAAAGAAGTTATGCTTGTGTCGGAAGGGCAGGAGCTGGCTATGGGCAAGGAGTCGGACCCCGCCATTATTGCGCAGTTTGGCTTGTACCAGAATGAGAAGCTGCAGAATTACATCAACACAATGGGCGACAAGATGGGCAAGGTGTCGCACCGCCCCGAGCTGAACTACCAGTTCCGCATCGTCGATTCGCCGGTAATTAACGCCTTTGCCGTGCCCGGTGGCTACGTGTACTTTACGCGCGGCATCATGGCCAACTTCAACAACGAAGCGCAGTTTGCCGGCGTGCTGGGCCACGAAATCGGCCACGTAACGGCCCGGCACTCGGCCAAGCAGCAAACTACTGCCATGATCAGCCAGGTAGGGATGGTGGGGGCCATGATTGCCTCGCCCCGGTTTGCCCAGTACGGCGAGCAGGCCATGCAGGGCCTGCAGCTGCTGACGCTTAAGTTCGGCCGCGACGACGAAAACCAGGCCGACGAGCTGGGCGTGGAATACTCGACCAAAATAGGCTACAACGCCGCCGAAATGGCTGACTTCTTCCGCACCCTGGAGCGCGAGCAGCAGCAGGCCGGCGGCCAGGCCCTGCCCGATTTCCTGAGCACCCACCCCAACCCCGCCGACCGCTACGAGCACGTGAACCAGCTGGCGGCCCAGTGGAAAGCCAAGCCGGGTACGCCCGCCAAGCTCGCCATCAACCGCGACGCGTACCTGCGCCTCATCGATGGCATAACCTATGGCGAAGATCCGCGCCAGGGTTTCGTGGAAAACAATGCCTTCTACCATCCCGAGTTGAAATTTGAGTTTCCGGTGCCCCAGGGCTGGAGAAGCCAGAACTCGCCCCAGCAATTCCAGATGGCCGAGCCCAACGGCAAGGCCCTGATGATGCTCACGCTGGCGCCCGGCAGCTCGGTGCAGGAAGCCGCCCAGGTCGTGGCCAAGCAGTTGAGCCTGCAGGTAGCCGAATCGCGCGAGCTGACGGTGAATGGCTTTCCGGCCCTGGCGTTTGTGGGCACCCAGGTGCAGCAGGACCAGCAAACCGGCCAGCAGCAAACCGGCATGCAGGTGCTGAGCTACGTGATTCAGGACGGAAAAACGATTTACGCCCTGCTCGGGGCCAGCGCCCCGCAGGACTTTGCGGCCTACTCGCCCGTATTCACCCGCACCATGGAAGGCTTCCGGCGCCTCACGGCCGCCGACAAGCTCAACCGCCAGCCCGAGCACCTGCGTATCCGCACCACCACTACCAGCCAGACGCTGGCCCAGGCCCTTAGTGCCAACGGCGTGCCCACCAAGCGCCACGAGGAAATGGCCATCCTCAACGGCATGCAGCTTTCCGACAAGCTCGGGCGCGGTATGCTGTTTAAAGTGGTGGGCAAATAGAACTGGCGGGGTCTTTGGTTACTACCGCGTGGGCCGCCTGTTTACCTGCCCCGCTGCCATAGCGGCGGTGTGGGGCAACGGCCACCTTTTCCTTCTTAGCGCTTTATCATGAAAACCTTCCTCTCGCATCCCTTCCTCCGTACCGGCGCGCTGGCGTTGGCGCTGCTGCCGCTGGCCGGCTCGGCCGGTTTCCGCCCGCCGGCCCCGGCCAAGGAGCCCGACCCCCAGGTGCTGGCCCAGTTTGGCCTGCTCAATAACCCGGCCCTGCAAAAGTTCATCGACCTGAAAGGCCAGCAGATGGCCGCCGTATCCAGCCGAGCCGATTTCGGCTACCAGTTTACCATTCTGGATTCGCCTATGATAAACGCCTTTGCCGCGCCCGATGGCAACATCTACTTCACGCGCGGCATTATGGCCCATTTCAACGACGAGGCGCAGTTTGCGGGCGTACTGGGACACGAGCTGGGCCACGTAACGGCCCGCCACGGCGAGAAGCAGCAGACCCGCTCGACGCTGGCTTCGGGAGCGCTGCTGCTGGGCTCCATCCTCTCGAAGCGGGTGGCCTCCATTGCCCAGCCACTATCGCAGGGTGCGGGTCTGTTGTTTCTCAAATACGGCCGCGACGATGAGCGCGAGGCCGACAAGCTGGGCGTGGCTTACTCGAGCAAAATCGGGTACGATGCCTCCCACATGGCCGATTTCTTCCTCACCCTCCAGCGCCAGGAGCAGGCCAGCGGAGCCGGCGGCACGCCCACGTTCCTGAGCAGCCACCCCAACTCGGCCGACCGCTACAGCACCGTACGCCAGCTGGCCGCCCAGGCCAAGCAGCAGCAGGGCGGCCGCGCCCTCACGGTAAACCGTAGCGGCTATCTGCGCATGCTCGAAGGCATGCCCTACGGCGACGACCCGCGCCAGGGCTTCGTGGAAGGCGGCGTGTTCTATCATCCCGAGCTGAAATTCCAGTTCCCCATTCCGCAGGGCTGGAAAAGCCAGAACTCGCCCCAGCAGTTCCAGATGGCCGAGCCCAACGGCAAAGCCGTGCAAATCCTCACGCTGGCCCCCGGTAACTCGGCCGATGAAGCTGCCCAGGCGTTGGCCAAGGAGCTGAACATCAGTTCGCCCCAGGCCAGTCGTACCACCATCAACGGCCTGCCCGCCATTGCCTTGCAGGGCGACCAGGTAGGCCAGGACCAGCAGGGCCGCCAGGGCATCCAGGCCAGCACGCTCTCCTACGTCATTCAGGATGGCAAAACGCTGTACGCCCTCATCGGCCTCTGCGGCCCCGGCACGCTCAACAGCTACGGCCCCGCGTTCCAGCGCACTGCCCAGGGCTTCCGCCGCCTCACCGACGCCAACAAGCTCAACCGCCAGAGCGAGAAAATCCGCATCCGCACCGCCAAAGCTGGCCAAACGCTGGCCCAGGCCCTCACGGCCAACGGCGTGTCCAGCAAGCGCCACCAGGAACTGGCCATTCTGAACGGTATGAAAACCACCGACAAGCTCAGCGCCGGTACCCTGTTTAAAGTGGTGGGGCGGTAGGGTGACCGTTGCCTCCACTCGTTTTGAAAGCTAGACTTCAAGTTTTTTGAGGTCTAGCTTTTTTATGAAAAACTGAATGCTTTCTGAGTTGAGAAGTATCCAGACATCATCTCCTGCGGGTTCTCTAGGGACAAAGTCGGACTCGAAATAACAGTTAGCTATTGCTACTTCTATACCTTCAAAAGAGAAGAGCAGCAGATGAGGTCGGGTACCGGAATAACCAAACACATCAAACCCAGTGAGCCGCCTTCCTATAAGCTGCTGCCAGAGGGTCGAATTGGGAACAAACCGTTCACTGGATGAGCAATATGACTCATGCGAAACACCTAGAGTATAGGGGAACCACCCTCTGACACCTTCCCATCCAATGAAAAGAGTTTGTCCGCCTGCAAATATCAGCTCTACTTGCTGTGCAATTATATCAACTCCCTGGCCATTGGTTGATAAGCTCTCAGTATCGAAAACGTCATGATAAAAGCACGCGGATAACTCTCGCTGTAAGACGCTAGAAATGGGCTGAAGAATATGTTTTTCAAGGAGTAAGTAACTCATCATTTTAGGAAGCTGTTTAGAAAGTACCCGGAATCAATCAGAACGTCATGCTGAGCGCAGCCGAAGCATCTCTACCGCTTCGTTGACCTACTGCAACGAAGCGGTAGAGATGCTTCGGCTGCGCTCAGCATGACGTTCTGATTGATTCCGGGTACTTTCTAAACAGCTTCTAGGATAGAAAAGCGCCCCGCCCGAATCGTTCGGGCGGGGCGTTTAAGTTACAGCAGCGGCGGCGGAAACCACCGAATCAGCGTAATCAGCCGAAAAAATCAACGAAAATCTGTGATTTAGTCCTCCAGCGCGTTAGTCAGAAACGTGTTTTTGAGGCCCAGCCAGAGCAACCAGAAGCCCAGGCACCAATAGAGGTAGGTGCGGTAGTAGTCTTGGGTGTTGCGGTAGCGGGTCTGCTTGATTTCGGACTTCTCGTAGCTATTGATTTGGTCGAATACCTGGCGCAGGCCGGCGTTGTCGGTGGCGCGGAAGAAGCGGCCGTCGCCGGCCTGGGCAATCTGGCGCATGGTGGTTTCGTCGAGGCGGGTTTCCACGAAGCGGGGCCGGCCGTTTTCGTCGGTGCCGTAGGGCACCACTCCATCCTGTCCCAGCCCGATGGTGTAGAGCTTGAGGCCGTAGGCGTGGGCCAGCTGGGCGGCCGTGAGCGGGTCGAGCGAGCCGGCTGTGTTCTCGCCATCCGAGAGCAGAATGCACACTTTGGTGCGCGAGGGCGAGTCGCGGAGGCGGTTGGTGGCCACGCCCAGCGCCGTGCCAATGGCCGTGCCGTCGTTGGTAATCAGGCCCAGGCGCAGGTTCTGCAGGTTTTCGCGCAGCAGCTCGTAGTCGGTGGTGAGGGGGGCCAGCGAGTAGGCGTTGCCGGCGAAGGCCACCAGCCCCACCCGGTCGCCGCGGCGGCGGTTCAGGAAATCGAGGGCCACACGTTTGGCGGCTTCGAGGCGGTTGGGGCGCAAATCCTGCAGCTCCATCGAGGCCGATACGTCGAGTACCAGCACAATGTCGATGCCCTGGCCGGTTTGCACCACCCGCTCGTCGGTGCGCTGGGGCCGGGCCAGCGCCACAATCCCGAAGCCCAGGCTCAGGGCCAGCACCACATCGGGCACGAAGCGCAGGGCCGCGCTCCAATCGCGCCGCAGCTCGCCGGCCACGAAGGCTACATCCAAGTGCGCCCGCCGCCGCCGCGCTAGCGCCCAGCGCAGCACAAATAGCAGCGGTACCAGCGGCAGCAGCAGCAACAGGCGCGGTTGCTCCCAGCTGTAGCCGGCCAGCGTGGCATAGCGCAGGCTGTCGAGCAGTTCTTGCATTTACTGTAAAAAGAGGCCGCTAAATGAGTGGAACTGAATAGGGCTGGACGGCAAAGATACTGTCATCCTGAGCGGAGCGAAGGACCTGTGCAGAAGCTATATTTTGATGTTAGCCGCTATAAAGGTCCTTCGCTCCGCTCAGGATGATAGGTTTGCACAATAACTCATTCGCCTTCCCGCGTCATCACCAACGCATACTGGCGTTCGGCGAACTGGCGGAGCAGGTCGAATATGGGGTCAGTTTCGGCGTCTTCTTCGGAGAATTGATTGCCGTAGATAACCCGGTCGGCCAGCATCAGCGCTTGGCGCACAGCGGGGTCGTGGTGGTAGCGGGCCACTATTTCGCGGGTGGTTAGGCTGGTTATATTGAAGTTGGTGAGTGTGGAGAGGTAGTTTTTCCAGAGCGTAATGGCCCGCTCCATGTTGTTGAGCGAGCGGGAAAGCGTGAACCGCTCGACGTGGCGGGCATACTGGGCCAGAAAGTACGCGTGGTTCTTCCGCAACCGGTAGCGGCGGTAGCGCAGGTGCAGGCGCTGCCGGAAGCCCAGCACCAGTCCGCCGGCCAGTAGTAGCAGCCCCGCCAGCCCCGCCAGCCAATAGGGGTAGTTGAAACGCTGGGCTACGGGCAGTAGCTGCAGGTTCTGGCGTAGCGCAGGCGGCTCGGCGGCGGCGGCAACAACCGGCGCTGTACGCATCAGCCGCACCTGCACCGGCTGCGTGGGCACCACCAGCGTATCGCGGCCGCGCAGCACGGTTATGGGTACGCTCAGCGTCTGCACCGAGTCGAGGCTGAAGGTGCGCAGGCGGTACACGGCCTGGTCGAGGCTGCGGCCCTGGCGGGTGCGAGTGGGCCGGTAGCGGCGGCCCACATACTCGAAAGGCGCGAAGCTGGCCGCCGAGTCGGGAAAGATGATTTCCAGCGCCGGCGCGTGGTCCGAGGTTAGCTCATATTCGATGATTTCGCCCACCCGCACCGCCGCTTTCCGAAACCGCCCCTGCGCCACTGCTTCCGGTTGCGCCAGGGTAGCGGCTGGTGCAGCAGCCGGAGCAGCTGTTGCCGGGGTATCTGCCACTGCTGTTGCCGTGGCAGATGCCGGCACCTGCGCGACGCCCGCGCCAGCCAGCAGCAGGAGCATGGCCGTCGTCGCCGACAACCGCCGGCCGATGCGTTGCGGCCAATACCAGTGCAAACCCGCGCCCTTACCCACGACCTCCGCGCTGGTTGCGCCGCCGGAACAGGTTCACCAGCTGGGGAACGAAGTCGTCGGCGGTGCTGATGGACAGGAATTCGGTGCGGTGGCGGCGGCAGATCTGGCCAATCTGGGCCCGGTTCTGCTCGTAGGTGGCCCGGTAGCGCGCCCGAAAGGCCGCCGACGAGGTATTCGTCCACACCGTGCGGCCCGATTCCTGGTCGTGGAGCGGAATTATTCCCAGGGGCGGGAACTCCTGCTCGCGCTGGTCGAGCAGCTGCAGCACCACGAGGTCGTGCTTGCGGGCCAGCATCGTCAACTCCCGCTCGTAGTCGGCGTCGATGAAATCAGAAATCAGCAGCACAATACTGCGCCGCTTCAGTAGCCCCAGCGCCTGCTTGATGCCGGCCGCCACTGCCGTCTGCCGGTGCTGGGGTTCCAGCTCATACAGCCGCTTGATGAGCGAGTAGGCGTGGTGGGTGCCTTTGCCCGATGGCAGGTACAGCTCTTTCTGGTCGGAGAAGGCCAGCAGGCCCAGCTGGGCATCCTGGCGGGCGGCAGCCAGCGCCAGCACCCCGCAAATGTCGCGGCCCATATCGAGCTTGCGGCGGCCGGCCGCACCCACTTGCTGCGAAGCACTCACATCGAGCAGCAGCAGCACCTGCTGCTCGCGCTCTTCCTTGTAGGTTTTCACAAATGTGCCGTGGCCTTTGCTGCTTACGGCCCAGTCGATGGCCCGCACTTCGTCGCCGTACTGATACAGGCGCACCTCATCTACTTCCAGGCCCGTACCTTTAAATACGGAGTGAAAATTGCCCTGCAACTGGGCATCCACGGCCTTCAGGATGCGGATTTCCATCTGCCGCAGGCGGCGCACAAGCTGCTGGAAAGGCGAATCGGCGGGTTTCATTCGGCCTAAACTACGGTATTGACCTAACTTTGCCTTCGTGAAACGAATTTCCCGCTGCCTCTCCGCTGTTCGCCGGGCCCTGCCGCTGGCCGGGCTGCCGGCTTTACTTACAGCTTTGCTGCTGACTGCCAGCGCCTGCCAGAAAGCAGAAGAGGTGCCCGCGCCCGCCCAATTGCTGCCGCCCGATAAAATGGTGGGCCTGCTGATTGAGCTGCACACGCTGGAAGCCCGCACCGAAGCTGCCGCACTGCCGCCCGATTCCAGCCGGGCCCTTTTCCAGCAGGAGAAGAAGAAACTATACTGGCGCCACGAGGTGTCGGATTCCATTTTCGCCCAAAGCTTCCGCTATTACGCCGTCCGGGGCAAGGAGCTGAACACTATTTACCAGTCCGTTATCGACAGCCTCGACGCCCGCGAGAAGGTGGTGAAGTGAGGCGGTAAACCTGTTGTTACCGGAGGCGGCTGCCGTTGGGAAGCGGGGCCGCCAGGGTGGCCAGCACAATGTGGCCGGCCGCATCGGGGGCGCCGGTAACCAGCACCTCGGAACGCAACGGCCCTATTTGTTTGGGTGGGAAGTTGACCACGCACAGCACCTGCAGGCCTGGCAAATCGGCCGACTGGTAGTGGTGCGTAATCTGGGCGCTGGACTTGCGCAGGCCGATTTCGGGCCCCAAGTCAATTAGCAGCCGGTAAGCGGGCTGGCGCGCCTCCGGAAACTCGTGCGCCTCCACAATGGTACCTACGCGCATATCCACGCGCTCAAATTCCTCCCAGGTTAGCATACAGTAAGATGGTGAGTTAGCCGTTTGAGGTGTCTGACGGCGCAATTTGCTCTTTTGAACATTAAACCCACTATTCCATCTTCAGCCTCCTGATCTTACTCGGCGAAGGCGGCGAGCTGTTCGAGGCGCAGGCGGGTTTTCTGCTCCCACTCGGCTTGTTTGGGGACGTTGAGACCGTGGTTGCTTTCCTGATCGTAGCGGGCCTCGTCGCGCTGCCAGGCCAGAAAGGCCACTTTTGTGATGTTGTTAAAGGCCGGCTGCAGGTGCAGGCAATCGAACTTGATGAGGCTGAGCTTCTGGCGCAGCAGCCGGGCATGTACCTCCGTCAAGTCGAAGTGTAGCTGCTCGTGGCGCAGCAGCGCGGGCGAGGCCTGGGCCGCGTTGCGCACCCACGACTCGGAGGGCGCAAACGTGGCCTGCACCTTGCCCGAAAACTTGAAATCGAGGCAGCCGATGGTGGCGTCGATGGAGGAGGAGGTGAGGGCTGCCAGCCGGTCGATGTTGGGTCGGGCCCGGAAATCGGTCCAGGCAAGCGGCCGGTTGGCGCTCCAGGTAATTTTGGGTGCCGGAGGCGTAACCTGGGCCGGCGGGGCCGGCATCAGCAGGCTTAGCAGCCAGAAAGGAGCAGTGAAGAGCATTTCTTTTTTAGCGTTTAGCTGCTAGCAAGTAACTGGCAGCTTTCGTTCGTTTTGCCGAGTTCTTAACGTACGGCCAGTGCTGGCTCGTTCGTGGAGGCTGCATCGGCAGCGGCCAGCAGCGGGCGGCGGTAGAAACGCAACAGCAACAACCCGGCCACCAGCGTCAGGCCGATGAGCAGGCCCATCCAGACGCCCACTGCGCCCCACTGCAGCTTAAAGCCCAGCACGTAGCCCAGTGGCAGCGCTACCACCCAATAGGCCAGCAGGGCTACCACCGAGGGCACCTTCACGTCTTCGAGGCCCCGCAGCGCCCCCAAACCAACCACCTGCAGGCCGTCAGAAATCTGGAAGGCAGCGGCAATCAGCAGCAGCGTAGCGGCCTGGGCCACCACGGCGGGGTCGTGGTTGTAGTAGAACGGCAAATAGTTACGCAGCAGCACTAGCACCAGCCCCATCACACCCATAAACGTGAGGGTAATCAGGTAAGCCATCATGCCCGCCTGCCGGGCCCGCACGCCATCATGGGCCCCAAAAAACTTGCCTACCCGAATGGTGGCCGCTGCCCCGATGCCGCTGGCAGCCATGTAGGTAACCGAGGCCACGTTGATGGCAATCTGGTGGGCAGCCAGCTGGGTAGCGCCGAGCCAGCCAATCATGATGGCCGAAAAGCTGAACGCGCCCATTTCAAAGGTCATCTGCACGCCAATGGGTGCGCCCAGTCCGAGCAGGCGGCGCAGGCCGGCCGTATCGGGCCGCAGGTTGGCCTGCGCTGTCAGCCGGTAGGGCTGCAGGCGCTTGGCCCGCAGCACATACCAGACCATCAGCCCGGCCATCAGCACGCGGGCTATCAGCGTGGCCCAGGCGGCGCCCATCATGCCCATCTGGGGCATACCCAGCTTCCCAAACACCAGCCCGTAGCAAAGCACGGCATTCACCACGTTGGCCTGTATCGAGAGCGACATGGCTTGCCGGGTGAGGCCCAGACCCTCGGCAAACTGCTTGAAGCCCTGAAAAATCATCAGTGGGAAAAACGACAGGAACAGCACCTGTACCCAGGGTGACGCCAGTAGCACCACTGCCTCGGGCTGACCCAGATGGGGCAGCAGGGCCGGAACCAGAAAACCCAGCGCCGCTAGTACCAAACCGGCTACCACGCTCAGCCACACGCCGTTCACGAGCAGGCGGCCATTGGCGGCCACATCCTGGCGGCCATCGGCGGCGGCTACCAGCGGTGTAATGCCCATCGTCAGGCCCAGGCCCAGCACCATCACCACGGTGCTCACGCTCACGGCCAGCGACACGGCCGCCAGCGGAATCTTGCCCGTCTGGCCCACTACCATGCTGTCCACTACGTTCACCATAACGTGGCCCAACTGGCTGAGCACCACCGGATAGGCCAAGCTAAGTGTGGGGTTGAGATGGGAGCGGAAGGTAGAGGGAATCATAGCCGGACAGCAAAAGGATTCGCAAAGGTAGGGCTTTGGGAAGGGTAGTGAGAGGGAAGAAGGACGTTCTTTCTGCCTCTCACCGGCTCGCTTTTACCGCAGCACCGCAGCCATCCGGTCGCAGGCCGTTGCCAAATCGGCTTCAGACACGGCGTAGGAGAGGCGCGCAAAGCCGGGTGCGTGGCAGCCGGCACCGTCCACCACATCCACGCCGGCCGTGCGCAGGCGCGTCATCAGCTCAGCCGAGGCTGAAACCGGCGACCGGCCGGGGTGTAGGTAGGCCCGCAGATCGGGAAAGGCGTAGTAGGTGGCGGCCGGCAGCGGTGGTTGCGGGGCCGCTGATAGGGCTACCAGAAAATCGCGCAGGAAGGCCCGGGTGGGGCGCAGCTGCTCTATCAGGCGGCCGGCTACTTCTGCGGCGGCATCGGTTACAGCCAGCGCGGCGGCCTGCAGGGGCGCGGGCACGGCCGCCCCGGTAGCGTGCTGCCAGGCCGCGCAGGCAGCGGCCACCGGAGCCGGGGCCACCAGGTAGCCCAATCCCCAGCCAATAAGGCCCAGCGACTTGCTGAACCCGTTTACCACTAAGTGCCGGCCGCGCGGGTCCGGGAAATCGAGCAGTGAAACCGGCGGCTCGGGCTCGAAATAAATGAGGTCGTAAATCTCGTCGCTGAGCAGGTAGAGGTCGGGGAAATCGGCGGCTACCTGCAGCCAGCCGGCCAGCTCGGCCCGGCTGTAGCGGCGGCCGGTAGGGTTGCCGGGGTTGGTAAACAGCAGCGCCCGCGTACGGCCAGCCGACAGCGCCGCTCGCAGCTGCTCGGCTGGTAGGGCGTAGTTATCGTCGGGACTGAGCGCCAGGGTGCGGAGCGTACCGCCGGCGCGGGCTACCAGCTCATCGAACCCAAACCAACTGGGCGTGAGCAGCAGTACTTCGTCGCCGGGGCGGAGTACGGTTTTCAGCAGGGCAAACAGGGCCACCTTGGCTCCCGGCGTAATCACCACGTTGGCTGGCCCGAGCAGCGCTGCATCGGCCGGGCGGGGGCGGCTGGCCAGCGCCGCCCGCAGCGCCTCGGAACCGGCAGCGGGTAGCACCGGCAGCGGGGAGGTTTGAAAGGCGCGGGCAGCGGCAGCGGCAGCCTCGGGAGGTATGGCGAAGTTGCCGTAGCCCGAAGCCAGGGAGACAGAAGTGGTCATAAGAAAGCAGGCCGGCGGGGGCCGGAAAGGGGAGTGACAGCGCGAAAGCCCGGAAGGTTTTCGCGCTGCAAGCTAGGCGCGTGTTTGGGAATTGTCATGCTCAGCATGATGCTAACGGGGTTTTACGTAATTCCCCAACACACTCTAAACATCTTTCCGCAGCAGCACGTCGGCGAAGTAGTCCTGCTCGTCGGTGAAGAACTCGGCTACCTGCAGGCCGGCTTCCTGCGCAATACCCTCGATGGCGGGCCGGGTGAATTTGAAAGAATTTTCGGTATGAATCATCTCCCAGGCCCGAAAATCAACCGACCAGCCGGGCTCGGCAAAATGCACGGTCTGGGCGCGGGTGCTGGCCAGAAACGAGCGCACGGCCCCGGTGAGCGGGTTGTAGTCGGTGTAGTGCTGCCAGTGAGCGAGGTCGAAATCGGCCCCCAACTCCCGGTTGATTCGGTGCAGCAGATTATAGTTGAAGGCAGCCGTTACGCCTTGGCTGTCGTCGTAGGCCGCCCGAATCACGCGCGGGTCTTTCTGCAGGTCGAAGCCGATAAGCAGCCGGTCGTCGGGGGTGAGCGGGCCGGCGAGGCGCTGCAGAAACTGCTGGCGGTCTTCGGGGCTGAAGTTGCCGATGTTGGAGCCCAGAAACAGCACCGCCTTGCGGCCCGGCCGGGCCGCCATCAGGCCCAGCGCATCGGCGTAATCGGCCACTACGGGCTCCACGCGCAAAGCGGGCAGCTCGGCCTGCAGGCTGCGGGCCAGCCCATCGAGGGCCGCCGCCGAAATATCGACCGGCACATACGTGAAATCGGCCCCCGCTTCCAGCAGCTCGCGCAGCAGAATCTTGGTTTTCAGCCCGTCGCCGGCCCCCAGCTCCAGCAGAAAAAACGGCTCGGCCGGATTTTGGGGGCGCAGGGCCCGCGCAATAGCTGCCCGGTGGCGGCTGAACAGCGCAAATTCGGTGCGGGTGGGGTAGTACTCCGGCAGGGCCATAATCTGCTGGAAAAGCCGGCTGCCTTCGTCGTCGTAGAAATACATCGACGAAAGTGCCTTAAATGGCCGGCTGAGCCCTTCCCGCACATGCTCGCGCAACAGCAGGTTAGGGTCGGCAATAGTGATGGATGACGGAGCCACTTCGGTGGCCAAAACAGTATTATCGTGGGGCATAAAGGGGTATTTTTTTAAGCTGTTAGCTGAATGAACGATAGCTATCAGCTGACAGCTTTCGTTCATTCAGCTAACAGCTAACAGCTAACAGCTAACAGCTAACGAGCCAGGCGGATGCCGGTGAACTGCCAGCGTTTGTCGGCGTGAAAAAAGTTGCGGTAGGTTAGGCGGATGTGACTTTCGGGGGTGGCGCAGGAGCCGCCGCGCAGCACCAGCTGGTTCACCATGAATTTGCCGTTGTACTCGCCCAGCGCACCGGCCGCCTTCTGGTAGCCGGGGTAGGGGTGGTAGGCCGAGTAGGTCCATTCCCAGGCGTCGCCAAGCAGCTGGTGGCACTTGTCGGGGGCGGCATCGGGCGGCAGGGGCTGCGGGTCGAATAAGTTGCTTTCCAGGAAAGTGCCGGCGGCCGGGTCGGGGCCGAACTGGCGGGCTGCAATTTCCCACTCCTGCTCGGTAGGCAGGCGGCAGCCCCGCCACTGGGCGTAGGCATCGGCCTCGTAGAAGCTCACGTGCGTAACCGGCGCGGCCGGGTTCACGGGCTGCAGGCCGTGGTGGGTGAAGCGTAGCCACTGCCCGTCGCGCTCCAGCCAGTACAATGGGGCCTGCCAACCCTGCTGCTGCACCAAATCCCAGCCTTCGCCCAGCCAGTACCGGAAATCCTGGTAGCCGCCGGCCGCCATAAACTCCAGGTACTCGGCGTTGGTCACCAGCCGGTTCTGCAACTCGAAATCGGCCACATAAGTATCGTGCGGGGCCTGCTCATTATCAAAGCAGAACCCCTCGCCCTCGAAGCCGATGCGGTGCACGCCCCCCGCTACCGGCAGCCAGGTGGCTTTCGCAGCAGACGAAGCAGCTATAGGTGCCAGTTTAGCATCCGAATAAGCCGGAGCCAACGGGCTGGTACTGAGAATGTATTTGATGTCGGTGGCCAGCAGCTCCTGGTGCTGCTGCTCGTGCTGGAGACCCAGTTCGAGCACCTCCCAGAACGCCGGTGGCAGCGTATCGGCCTGCTGAATCAGCAGTTGCTGCATGGCCGCGTCTACGGCCTGGCGGTAGGCATACACATCGGCCAGGGGCGGGCGCGAGAGGGTGCCGCGGTCGGCGCGGTTCACGCGTGAGCCCAGCGAGTTGTAGTAGGAGTTGAACAGGAAGGCGTAGTCGGGGTGGAAAACCTGGTAGCCGGGCAGGTACTCGCGCAGCAGAAACGTTTCCCAGAACCAGGTGGTGTGCGCCAGGTGCCACTTGGGCGGGCTCACATCGAGCATGGGCTGCACCACCGTGTCTTCGGGCAGCAGGGGCCGGCACAGAGCCACCGACTGCGCCCGCACGGCCGCGAACCGGTTGGCGGGAGTGAGGCGGGCGGGTGGCTGCAAGGTGGGCGGAAGGGTAGGAGCGAGAGAAACGGGCATACGCAGGAACAGGTTGGGGGCAGAGGTTACAGCTAAACGCCAAACCGGCCGACTAGTTTAGAACGGGTAAAAGTCAGTAGCGACCATCCGGATTTACCGGAACTGGTGCGTAGTTATACGGATCAACTCGTCCGTAGAAAGTGGTATTTTACTGCTTGGGCCTTGATAAAGGCTATAAATTCAAGGTTAAAAAATTCTTGTTGAGCGTAGAAGCTAAACAATTCCGCGGTTTGCTTTCCAACCAGCCGCCTTCTGGAAATTCCGTTTCCCTTGCTACTTCCCCGTCCCTTCTTTCCTGCATTATGAATACTGAACTCACTGCTCGTCCCGCTGCAACTGCCAAAGCTGCCGGTACCAAAGCCACCTCGGGCAAAGCCCCCGCCGATAAAGCCGTAACCAAGCGCCCCCGCGGCTTTGCCGCCATGGACTCCGCCACCCAGCGTCGTATTGCCAGCGAGGGTGGCCGCGCCTCACATCAGAGTGGTCGGGGCCACCGCTTCACTTCCGAAGAAGCCCGCGCCGCCGGCCGCAAAGGTGGCCAGGCTACCCGTGGTGCCGCTGCCAAAAGCAAAACCGACCAATAGCCGGCCCGCACACCCGGCCATCAACGCCAACGCCGCCTTCCGTCCGGTTCATCCGGGCCGAAGGCGGCGTTGGCGTTGGTGGCCGGGTTGTATATTGCCCAAAACCCGCCGCTGCGGGCCGCTTTTTGCTTATCCCGCCATGCTTCAGCTTCGCTCCGCCAGCCGCGCTCTGCGCTTCAACTTTCCGGCCCGCACCTCCCGCGGGGCCCTCACCGAACACTTGGTTCATTACCTGCTGCTCTCCGATACGGCCACGCCCGAGCAAGCCGGTTGGGGCGAAGCTGCCCCGCTGGCCGGCCTCAGTCCCGATTATGGCCCTGCCTTCGCGGCTACGCTCGAAGGGTTTGTGCGCGAGTTCAACCGCCGCCAGCTGCGCGAGCTGCTGCCCCACGAAGCGGCTGAGCTGGTCGGCCCCGAGTGGCCGGCCCTGCGCTTTGCTCTCGAAACGGCTGCCCTCGACTACCAACATGGTGCCCGCCGCCAGCTCTACAACAACGCCTTCAGCCGGGGCGAGGCCGGCCTTCCCATCAACGGGCTGGTGTGGATGGGCGACGCCGACTTTATGCGCGAGCAGATTGAGGCCAAGCTGGCGGCGGGCTTCGACTGCCTGAAACTCAAAATCGGCGGCCTCGATTTCGCCACTGAGTTGCGCATTTTAGCCGACATCCGGGCGCAGGCCGGCCCCGACCGCCTCACGCTGCGCGTAGACGCCAATGGGGCCTTCGCGCCGGCCGAGGCCCTGGGTAAGCTCGACCAACTGGCTCGCTTCGACCTCCACTCCATCGAGCAGCCTATTGCCGCCGGGCAGTGGGCCGCAATGGCCGAAGTATGCCGCCACTCGCCCGTGCCGGTTGCCCTCGACGAGGAGCTGATTGGCCTGACCGACCCGGCCCGGCAGCCCGAACTGCTGGAACAGGTGCGGCCGGCCTACCTCGTGCTCAAGCCCACGCTGCTGGGTGGGCTGGCTGCCAGCCAGCAGTGGGCCACGCTGGCCGACAGCCACGGTATCGGCTGGTGGCTCACGTCGGCCCTGGAGTCGAATGTGGGCCTGAACGCCATCAGCCAGCTGGCCGGCACGGTGGCTTTGCCCGGGTTTGCGCAGGGGCTGGGTACGGGGCAGCTCTACCACAACAACTTGGCGGCCCCGCTCAGTATAGAAGGAGGCCAGCTGCACTACCACCCGGCCGGCGTGTGGGAGGCTCCTGGGTAGCATTTTGCGGGTTCCGGGCAATTATGCTCCGTGTGTAATTTTAAGTACCTTACCCGGGAAGATTATTCCTTGTATGCCGCTACGAATCGGGGCTTTACTGCGTGCGTACCACCAGCGCCGGTCGTGGCAGCTGAGTTGGCTGCTGTTGTTGCTGGGGCTGATGGGGCCCGTTGTGTCGGGCCGTGGGCAGATAAGCGAGCCGGTATTTCGGCTGTTGCGGCCGCGGGCCCGCCAGGCCAAGGTGCCCTTCGCCCTCCAGCGCAACCTGATTGTGATAGAAGCACGGCTTAATGGGCAGGGACCATATAATTTTCTGCTCGACACGGGCCTCGCCAGCTCCCTTATCACCGACCCCGCCGTGGGCCGTGAACTGAACCTGGCCACCACCGACCGGTTTCTGGTGTCGGGTGCCGGCGAAGAAAGTGCGCTGGAAGCTTTCCGGGTGCCGTCCGTGGCCGTGCAGCTCTCGGGGCAGGTGGGCGCCACCCGCGCTTCGTTTTTGATGCTTTCCGAAGACGTGCTGAATATTTCGGGCTATGTGGGGGTGCCCGTGCATGGCCTGTTAGGCGCCGATGTATTCCGGAACCTAGTAGTGCAGGTTGATACCGAAAAGCAAATGCTGGAGTTCCATGACCCGGCCCGCTACCGGGCGCCCCGTGGCCGCCGCTGGGCCCGTCTGCCGCTTGAGTTCGACGGGGCCAAGGCCTTTCTGAACCTTCCCGTGCAGCTGTCCGACTCGCTGCAGCTACCCCTGCGGCTGGTGCTCGATACCGGTGCCGGCCACGCGCTGTCGATCGAAACCACTTCCGACCCACGCCTGCGCGTGCCCCCGGCCCGTCTGCGTACCCAGCTTGGGCGCGGCCTCAATGGCAACATCAACGGGTTTCTGGGCCGGGTGCCGGGCCTGCAGCTGGGCCGCTACCGCATCCGCAACCTGCTCACATCTTACCCCGATTCGGCCGATGTGGCCGGGCGGGCCGAAACGTTTCGCAACGGCAACCTGGGCTTCGAGCTGCTCAAGCGCTTCACCACCATCATCGACTACCCACACAACCAACTGTTACTGAAGCCAAACAGCCTGTTTCGCGACCCATTTGAACACGATATGTGCGGGTTCGATTTGCTGGCCTTTGGACCCGGCTTCCAGCGCTACCGCCTGTTGCGGATAGAGCCGGGCGGCCCCGCCGAACAAGCCGGACTAAAAGTGAACGATGAAATTATATCCATCAACCTGATTCCGGCAGAGTTCTTTTCGCTCACCGATATCAGCCGGATGCTGCACTCGGCCGATGGCCGCCTGCTGCTGTTTGTGGTGCGCCGCGCCGGTACCACCGAGCTGCAAACTGCCCGCGTGCGCCTGACCCGCCGGATTTAGGCCCTGCCGCTCGCTGGCTGGAGAAAGCCGGGCCCTTTTTGCGAAATACCAGGCCGGCGCGCAACTCGGAAGCGGCTAAAATCAGTACATTGAAAGCCTGACCGTCTTCCTGCCCTTTATGACGAACCCCGCTGCCGCGACACCCGCCGGATTATCGCCGGCCATTGTGGCCAACCAGCACATCTACTCCGATTACTTCGACGAGCAGTTTGTAGAAACACTCGACCGCAACATTATGCAGTTGCTCGACCGGGTGTGGTTTCGCTCCGAGCTGGTGGGCTTCGACGATTACCCCCAGCGCAACCGCCCCGACCGGCCCCTGCTGTTCGCCTCCAACCACTCGGGTATGGCCTTCCCCTGGGATGCCATGGTGGCCCTGGCGCACCTGTGGCGCTACCTGCCCGACCTGCGCGACCTGCCCCGGCCCCTGTCGGCGCCCATGCTCTCGCAATCGATTTTGATGAATCCGTTTCTGGTGAAAGACTTCTGGAAGCGGGCCGGCTGCGTGGATGCCACGACGCTCAATTTCGAGACGATGATGTACTACAATGACCACAACCTGATGCTGTACCCCGAGGGCGTGCCGGGCATCGGCAAGGGGTTCAACAACAAGTACCGGCTCCAGCGGCTGGCCACTAGCATTGTGCGTCTGGGTATCGAGCACCGCACCGATATCATCCCGTTCTACACCATCAACGGCGAGTACCTCAACCCCCACACCTACAGCTGGGAGTGGGTGAACCGGCTGAGCAAGAAAATCGGGATTCCGTTTATTCCGGTGGGGCCGGTGCTGCTGCTGGTGCTGCTGCAGCCCTGGTTTTTCTACATGGCGTTTCCGGCCAAGCTCACCTTTGTACTCGGCACCCGCGTGAAGCCCTACGAAATGACCGATAAGGACCCCGCCGACCTCACCCGCGACGACTACCGGGCCATTTCGGAGCAGCTGCGCGCACGCATGCAAACCGAGCTGGATGCCGCCGTGGCGAAGTACGGGCAGCAGCCCTACCGCTGGTCCGAGCTGTGGCAGCGCATCAAAACCAACTGGCGCTACTTTCCGTTTTTTCTGCCCTGGGCTTGGCCCGCGCTGTACCAGGAGTTTGAGCGCCAGTATATTCGGGCCGGCCGCCGCCACTTCGACCTCGACCTGCGCACACCCGGGGCCTACTGGCGTATGCTCTGGCGCAACCCCTTCACGCTGGCCTTTTTTGTTCCGCTGCTGGGCTGGGTTCCTATTGCCATCCGCGGGTATAAAAACCACCGGATCAAGTAGGAAACCCAAGCTAGGAAGTACGGTGTAGGGTGCGGCCCGCCGTTGGACGGCCCGGGTTCGAATCATTCGACGGCGGGCCGTACCCTGCCCCTTTAAGACGAGTACTCGGCCGGCAAGTGTTGGCATTCAAGATTCATTTCAAACTCTTCTCTAAATGTCCTCGCCTCAACACGCGGTATTGCAACAGTTTCTGGTGGCCGCTACCGGCCCACTAGCCGAGCGGCGGCCTCGGCTGCCGGCGATGCGCCTGTTTGCCGAGCTGCTGGCCTTCGGGCAGTTTATGCCCTGGAACGTGTTTCTGGAAGACGTTGACGTAGAAGGTATTCCGGCCGAATGGGTGCGGCCGGCCGATGCGGCTGAAGGGCGGGTGCTGCTGTACCTGCACGGTGGCGGCTACGTGCTGGGCTCGCTCAATACTCACCGGTCGTTGGTAGGCCGGCTGGCCCAGAAATGCGGCGTTACGGCCTTGGCCATCAACTACCGCAAAGCCCCCGAATACCCATTTCCGGCCGCCCTCGAAGACGCCCTGACGGCCTACTTCTGGCTGCTGAACCAAGGCTAC
Organism: Hymenobacter lapidiphilus; assembly: GCF_013377885.1. Classification (GTDB taxonomy): domain Bacteria; phylum Bacteroidota; class Bacteroidia; order Cytophagales; family Hymenobacteraceae; genus Hymenobacter; species Hymenobacter lapidiphilus. The sequence goes on along the minus strand of NZ_JABKAU010000003.1, from coordinate 157,227 downwards.
GCGCCCACCGACATCATTGTGGCCGGCGACTCGGCCGGGGGCGGGCTGGCGCTGGCACTGCTGCTGGCCCTGCGCGATGCCGACGAGCCGCTACCCGCCGCCGCCGTATGCCTCTCGCCCTGGACCGATTTGCAACTGCCCGCCGGTACGCTACGCAGCGTGTGCCACGATGAAAGCCTGCTGCTGGAGGCGCTCGAAATCCGGAACTGGGGCCCGCTCTACGCCGCCGAAACCCCACTAAGCCACCCCCTCATTTCGCCGGCCCGCGCCGAACTGCACGGGCTGCCGCCGCTGTTGCTGCAGGTTTCCGACGCCGAAGTGCTGAGCGACGATGTGCGCCGCTTTGCCGAGCGGGCCCGTGCGGCTGGTACGCCCGTAACCCTGCAGATTTTCGATGGGCTGGTCCACTGGTGGCACCTGTTCTGGCGCTTCGTGCCCGAAGCCGATATAGCCCTCGACCGGGTGGCCAATTTCACGCGGCAGCTATGGGCCGAAACCGCCGCCGCCCCGGCTGCCAGCACCGTTCCGGCCCGGCAAGCAGCCTGAAAATGAGCTGTATCGGGCGATATAATACAGATGGCAACTAAACTATATAGCAGGTATTTCGTAGGTTTGTAAAAAATAGTAGGCTTGCATACTATTTTTCGGCTATCTGCCTCCCAGACAATAGTTTTCACTGATTTACTTCACTTTCCACTCACTCAATCCCAACTCATCATGGAAGATTTGTTCAAGAAGTTCGTAAACGCCGGTGTTGGCTTCGTTTCGCTGACCAACGACCGGGTGCAGAAGACCATTGATTCGTTGGTAAAGGAAAGCAAGCTCTCGGAGAAGGAAGGCGCCAAAATCATGGATGACCTCAAGAAAAACACCGATGCCAAGCGCAAAGAGCTGGAGAAGCAGGCTCAGAGCTTGGCTTCCAAGATGCTGAAAACTGTTGGTGTAGCCCCTAACTCTGAATTGGAGGAGCTGAAGCGTAGCACCAAAGCTGGCGGTAAGTCGGCTGCTGGCAGCACCGCCGCCTCGGGCAGCAAGAAAGCCACCGCTACAAAGGCCGGTAGTGCCGCCAAAGGCGCAGTGGCCAGCGCTACGAGCAAAGCCGCCAGCACCGTGAAAAAGGCCGCCGACAAAACCAGCGCCGCCGCCAGCAAAACCCAGAAATCGGCCGCCGGCTCAGCCGGAGCCGCCAAGAAAGCTGAGAACAAGGCCGACGACAACAAGGCGTAAGCATTTGCACTTATCTGAAGCGACGTAAAAACCCCGTCCGTGTTTCGCGGGCGGGGTTTTTTTGTGAGGCAGGGGCAGCGTTTATTCCCGGTAGCTGCCCGTTGATAACACCTGCTTTTTGTCCAGTTGTCTGGCTTGGTGGCGGGTGGGAGCAGGCCGCGCGCTTTCGCTCTACTTTCGCAGTAACTTGCCCTTCTTATGTTCAAGAACACTATCTCCAATCTTTCGCGCATCCGGCAGGTAGCCGAAGTGCTGATTCGCTACGGTTTCGAGGACGTGGTAACGAGCACGGCCCTGCGGCGGCTGGTGCCCCAGAGTCGGCGGCGCTCGTGGCTGGAGGGCGAGCAGGCGGTGTTCGAGACAACCCGCTGGGAGCGAATCCGGATGATTATCGAGGAGCTGGGCCCCACCTTCATCAAGCTGGCCCAGGCCCTGAGCAACCGTGCCGACCTGCTGCCCCAGCCGCTGATTGATGAGTTTGAGAAGCTGCAAAGCAATGTTCCACCGTTTCCGGTGGCGCAGGCCCGCGCCATTATTGAGCGCGAGCTGGGCCGGCCGCTGGAGGAAGTGTTTGCCGATTTTGAGGAGGTGCCGCTGGGCTCGGCCAGCATTGGGCAGGTGCATGGGGCCCGGCTGCTGACGGGCGAGAAAGTAGTGGTGAAAGTGCAGCGCCCCGACGTGCAGGAAAAGGTGCGCACCGACCTGAGCCTGCTGCACGAGCTGGTGCGCCTGACGGCCGGCTTCCTCAAAAAACAGGGCCTGAGCAACCCGCAAGATATTGTGGACGCCTTCGAGCGGAGCATGACCAAGGAGCTGGACTACACCTCCGAAGCCCGTAGCATGGAGCAGTTCCGCAAGCTCTACGAAGACTACGACACGTTCTACATTCCGAAGCCGTACCGCGAAATGAGCACCAGCCGCATGCTGGTAATTGAGTTTGTGAGCGGCTGCAAGATTACCGACAAAGTCCAGCTGCTGGAATGGGGACTGAGCCCCGAGAAAGTGGCGGAGGTGGGAATGGACGTGTATCTGACCCAGATTTTTGAGTTTGGGGCCTTCCACGCCGACCCGCACCCCGGCAACGTGCTGGTGCGCCCCGACGGCACGTTGGTGCTCATCGATTTTGGCATGGTGGGCCGCCTGACCAAGCAGCAGAAGTACGCCTTTGCGGGCGTATTTATTGGTATGGCCCGGCAGGATGCGCGCAGCATGGCCCTCAACTTCCGTCGCCTGGCCCTGACCTCGGAGATTCCGGATATGCGGACCTTTGAGGCCGACCTCGCGCAGATGATTGAGGATTTCGCCTCGCTCGAAGTGAAGGAGATGAGCATGTCGGACCTGGCTGACTCGCTGCAGGATGTGATTTACCGCTACAAGCTGCAGGTACCGGGCGCGGTGTTCCTGATTCTGCGGGCCCTGGTTATTCTGGAGGGCATTGGGAAGGTGCTGCACCCGCGCTTCAACACCTTCGAGTTCGTGCGGCCCTACGGTGCTAAAATCATTGCCGAGCAGTACTCGCGCGAAAACATCCAGAACGAGGCACTTTATACCGGTACTCAGCTGCTGGCCCTGCTTCAGACGCTGCCCACCGACGTGCGGCAAATCGTGCGCAAAATCTCGCGCGGCGACCTGCGGGTGCGGGTTGAGCTCAGTGGCTACCAGGTGCTCATGGCCAAAGCCGACGAGTTGGTGGGCCGCGGGATTCTGGCAGCCGTTACGGTGGCCATCATCCTGTTTGCGGGCCTGAGCCTGTTGGGCAACTACTCGTCGGCCATGCCCTACTACCGCGGCCTGCCCGCCCTTACGTGGTGGGCGCTGGCCGCCGCCGCGCTGCTGCTCCTGATTTTGCTGCTGCTGGGCACCCGCCGGCCCCGTCGCCGAAAGCCGGAGTAGGCCAGGTGCTGCTTCCTGGCGTAGCCCTACAAAATGCGGCCCGGCTGCGCTTGCAACCGGGCCGGCAACTGGGCCACCCGCAACGAGATACAGAGAGGCGGCTGTGTTATTCCGTCACGGTAATGGTCTTGGTCTGATCGGCAATGTGCAGCTCGAACTCGCCGGCTTCCAGCACCGGCTTGCAGTTGGGGCCGGCGTAGCTTAGCTCGGCAATGGGCAGCGTGAACGTGACGGTGCGGGTTTCGCCGGGGTTCAGGGCCACCTTCTCGAAGCGACGCAGGCGGCGCATGTCGGGGGCTACCTGGCTGGCGTGCAGGTCGGAGGAGTACAGGTGCACGGCTTCCTGGCCGGCACGGGCGCCACTGTTGGTTACCTGCACCGATACGGTTACCTGGCCGGTTTTGGGCAGTGTGGCTTTGTCCACGGTGAGGTTGGCGTAGCGGAAGGTGGTGTAGCTCAGGCCGTCGCCGAACTTGTACTGCGGGTTGTAGTCGGCTTCGTAGTTGTAGGCGCCTTCGGCCTTGCTCTGCTCTTCGGAGTACTTATGGATGTAGGAAATGAGGGCGTTGGGGTAGCGCGGGTAGGTGTAGGGCAGCTTGCCCGAGGGGTTCACGTCGCCGAACAGAATGTCGGCCAGCGCGTCGCCGCCGAAGTTGCCGGGCAGGTAGGTCTGCACCACGGCCTTCATACCCGGCTCGATGCGGCTGATAACGCGTGGGCGGCCCTCGTTGAGCACCAGCACTACGGGTTTGCCGGTGGCCAGCAGCCGCTCGGCCAGCTGGGTTTGCAGGTCGGAGAGGTACAAGTCGTTCAGGTCGCCGGGCTTTTCGACGTAGGAGTTCTCGCCCAGGCAGAGCAGCACCACATCCGCGTTGCGGGCGGCGGCTACGGCTTCTTCCAGCTTATCGGCATACTCCTCGTAGTACTTGCCATCCATCTTATAGCTCACGCCGGGCACATGCTGCACGTTCTGGGCCCCGATTTCCTTCTGCACAGCCTCCAGAATGGTGTTGTACTGCTGGGCAAACTCCTCGGTTTTTTCACCCTGCCACGAGTAGGTCCAGGCACCATTCAGGGTGCGCATAGAGTTGGCGTTGGGGCCGGTAAGCAGCACCTTGCTCGTCTTTTTCAGGGGCAGCATGCTATCGGTGTTCTTGAGCAGCGTTATAGCTTCGGCGGCCATTTGGTAGGAGGCCTGTTCGTGGGCTTTGCTGCCGAACAGCGGGTAGTCCTGGCGGTTGGTGTTGGGCTGCTGAAACAGGTTGAGGGCGTACTTCACGCGCAGTACCCGGCGCACGGCATCGTCAATGCGCTCCTGCTTCACCTGGCCTTCCTTCACCAGCGCCACCAGGTTGTCGCAGAACTGCTCGTACTGGTAGGGCACCATCGACATATCGATGCCGGCGTTAATGGCCAGCCGGATGGCATCCTTCTGGTCTTTGGCGAAATGGTCGCGCTTGTAGAGGTTCTCGATGTCCTGCCAGTCGGTTACGGCCAGGCCCTTGAAGCCTAATTCCTGCTTGAGCAGCGTGGTCAGCAGCGCGTAGTTGGCATGCACGGGCACTCCGTTTATCAGGCCCGAATTAATCATGATGGTGTGGGCGCCGGCCGCCACAGCGGCGCGGAACGGCGGCACGTGGTATTCGTAGAGCGCCTCGTCGGGAATGTAGGCGTTGGTGCGGTCCTTGCCCGACTGCGGCACCTGGTAGCCCAGAAAGTGCTTGATGCTGGACGCTACTTTGGTGGGGTCGCCTAGATTGTTCGGGTCGCCTTCGTAGCCGCGTATCATCTGCACGCCCAGCTCCGAAATCAGGTAGGGGTCTTCGCCGAAGGTTTCCCACTGCCGCGGCGAGCGGGCGTCGGAGCCCAGGTCGAGTACTGGCGAAAAGGCCCAAGGGATGTTGCTGGCGCGGGTTTCGTAAGCCGATATTTCGGCGCCGCGCCGCACCAGGGCCCGGTTGCGGCTGGCGGCCTGCGCAATCTGCTGCGGAAACATGGTGGCTCCGGCCGTGTAGGTTTCGCCGTGCACGGCATCAATGCCATAGATAATCGGAATTTTCAGGCGGGTTTTCTGGGTGGCCACGTCCTGCATTTGCTGCACGGTGGCGTTCCAGGTTTCCAGGCTGCGCGCGCGGTTGTTGGCCGAGTTCAGCACCGAACCTATTTTGTAATCGACGAGCACTTTTTGCAGGTCGGTGGGGTCCAGGGCCAGCGGCTCGTTGGAGCTGTAGCGGTCCTTGCCCTGGGTCACGACATCAATCGTCACCTGGGTCATCTGGCCCACTTTTTCTTCCAGCGTCATCTGGGCCAGCAGCGCCTCTACCTGCCGGGCAATGGCCTCCTCAGTAAGCGGCGCAACAGCCTGGCGGGCCGCTTTGGTGGCACGAGTTGGCTGGCGGGTCCGCGTCTTCTGGGCGTGGGTGGCAGCCGGCGCGGTCAGGCTGGCGAGCAGAGTAAGCAGTATAAAGCGGGAGAAAGTCATTGGCAAAAACGGAGGAAAGATGAGAGGGAGCGGATTAGATTACCGAGTGATACCGGCAGGGGCGGTTGGCAGCAGAAGCTGTAGCCGGCGTAGGGCCTTGCCCACCGTTACGGGGCAGATAGATTTGATATGGCCCTGGGCAACGAGGTACGTGGCCAGCTGCGGCAGTGTCCAGCGGCGGGGCGCATCGGCACTGCGGCGCGAGAGCAGCGCCAGCAGCGCTGCTTCAACGGCGGGCGTAAGCTTGGTAGGGGCGCCGCCGCCGGGCTGGGTGTTCAGGTAGGCTGTGAGGCCCTGGCGCTGGTAGGCCCGCCGCAGCGCGTATATCCGGCCCTCGGTCATGGCCAGGTGCCCGGCCGACTCGGCGGCGGACAGGCCAGCATGCCAGTCGAGCAGGGTATGGGCGCGGTTGGTTTGGCGGCGTAGCAGGGCGGGCAGCTGCAGGTAGTGCTGCAGCTCCTGTTCTTCGGCAGCCGATAACCGGAAAAACTGTTTTTGGCGGCCCATAATGCGTGGTAGGAAAAGGGCAAAGCAGTGGCAACAGATCCTCGGAAAAGGGCGCTGTAAGCAATACTGCACTAGATATGGCGAAGTGCCTGGGAAGTGGGGCTAATACTGGCGCAGCTTGTAAAAGCGCACGTAGTCCACGAGCATTCGTTGGGGGAAGGCTGTTTGGTCGATACCTTTCAAGCCACCCCACTCGCCGCCCACCGCTACGTTCAGCAGCAGATGAAACGGGTGGTTCCAGGGCCATGACTCCCAGCCCGCGTGCTCGTTGCGGCTGGTGAAATAAGGCTTATTATCGACGAAAACCATGATGGTTTCCGGCGTCCATTCCATGGCGTAAGTATGGAAGGCCGTAGTGGCCGTGGGCACGCTGATGGAGTCGGTTTTCTGGTTGTTGAGGCGGAAGTAGTACTTCTGGCTGTGGGTAGAAGCATGCACCACAGCCGGGCGGTAGCCCACATACTCCATGATATCGATTTCGCCATTGGCGGGCCAGCTTTTGTCGCCGTACTTCCACTCGTCGGGTAGCATCCAGATGGCGGGCCAGGTACCGCGAGCCGCGGGCAGCCGGGCTCGCACCTCTACGCGGCCGTAGGCAAGGCTGCCGCCCCCTTTGGCCCGCGACACCAGCCGGGCCGAGGTGTAGGCGTTTTTATTGTTGAGGGCTTCTTTGCGGGCTTCAATAATGAGGTGGCCGTTTTCGACGCGGGCATTTTCGCTGCGGGCCTTGGTATAGAACTGCTCTTCCTTGTTGCCCCATCCCTCGCCGCCCACATCGTAGGTCCACTTGGTCGAATCGGGCAGGCCGGGCGTGTTGAACTCATCACTCCAGATAAGCTCCCTGAAGCTGTAACGAGGCTTCTTGGCTGGCTTGGCCGGTTTGGTCTGGGCGTGGGCCGGGCCGCCGAGCAGCAGGCCCGCCAGTACTACTGCCGCAACCCGCCAGCATAGTAGCATTCGTTGTGTCATAGCAAAAGGAAGAACTGGTAGAATCGGCACCTACACAGGCCGTTGTGCCTTACTGGTACTGGTAGTGGCGCACGTAATCAACCTCCATCTGCTGCGGGAAAGTCGTGCCGGCGTCGGGGTTGCCGTCGAAGTCGCCGCCTACGGCTACGTTCAGAATCACGAAAAACGGATTGTTGAACGGGTAAGGGCCGGAGCCGACGTCGCTCTTGCGGAAGGTGAAAAACTGCTGGCCATCCAGGTACATGCGGATCTGGTCCTGGCTGCGCACGACTGAGTAAATGTGGAAGCTATCCGACAGGTCGGCCGCTTGCACGTTGGTCGTTGATTTGAATTCGCGCGCCCCGGCGCTGTTGGCGTAGTGCATGGTCGAAATCAGCTCCTTGGGCTTGCTGCCGCGCAGCTCCATAATGTCGATTTCGCCGCACCGGGGCCAGTTGTTCTGGTCAATATCAGACCCCAGCATCCAGATGGCCGGCCACACACCCTTGCCTTTCGGAATTTTGGCCCGCACATCTATCCGGCCAAACACAAAGCTTTGCTTGCCCTTGGTCAGGATACGGGCCGAGGTATAGGCGGGGCTGTTGGTAGCAGGCCGCACGGCTTTAATCACGAGGTTGCCACCCGTGGTCGACACGTTTTCCGGCTGGTTGGTGTAGGTCTGCAGCTCGTTGTTGCCCCAGCCGCCGGCGCCCAGGTCGAAGCCCCACTTGGCCAGATCGAGCGTGCTGCCGTCGAATTCGTCGCTCCAGATGAGCTTGGTGTAGGCGGCGTAGTCGCGGGCGTCGGCATTTACGGCGGGCGGCGCAGGGGGCGGAAGAACAGGCTTGGGCGAATCGGAGGTGCAGGCCGCCAGCGTGCTCAGCGCTAGGGTAAGGCCCAGGCTGAGGCCGAGAGCAGCAGGTGCCCACGAGTAAGCGGAAAAAGGCATAGCAGAAAAGAAAACGAGTGGTAGGAGAGAAGGGCAGCAGCAAGCCCTAGCGCTAACCGCCGGCCCCGCCTGTAACGGCCGGGCCGGCGGTTAGCAGTCGGCTTAGGGTTTTACGCGCAGCTTCATCGTGAACACAACGCCCGCCGTAGGCCGGCCGGCGCGTAACACCATCGTCTGGTTGTCAATGGAAATGATGCGATAGACCAGGTCGGGGGCATCGGTAATACCGATGAACGCCCCGGCACGCGCCAGCTCAAACTGCGCTAGGCCAGCGCCCGTGGCCGGCCCAAACGTGAAGGATGAAGTACCGGAGCGCGGGGCCGCGCACCCGCCGCCGCCGGCAACAAACGTCTGCGCCTTGGCATCGTAGGTGTACACGTTGGTGCTACTGAACGTGAACTCGTCGTCGGCTTGGCAGGCCGGTAGCGAACCTGCCGGGCTGCCAGGGAAGAAGCCGGTAGGATTGCCGTCGTTGGGGCCTACCACAATGGGGGCATCCTTGGTATTATCGAGAATCCAGGTGCGCGACGAGCCCCCCGTGAGTACGGCCTTCACCAGGTCGAAAACAGCAGGCAGAATGATTTCCTTCTGCGCCGACACGCTGGTACCGCCCCGGTAAGCCGTAATCAGGCGCGGCTTTACCGAACCGCTTTTCGAGTACACGTGCACCACCTGCTGGCCCGAGCCCACGGTGCCGTCGTCGAATTCCCACTGGTACAGAAAGCCGTCGGTGTTGGTGGCCGTAAAGGTTACTTCGGTCGTAAAGCCAACGGTGCGGGAAGTGGTGGTGAAGTCGGAGGTAGGCACCGCGCTGTCGAGGCTGCCGGTATCGTCCTTTTCGCAGGCGCTCAGGAGTAGCGTACTGCCAAGCAGGAGCAGGGCGGCTTTATGAAAGTGCTTTTTCATGAAAATCAGGCTGAAAATCGTGGGAGTGGGGAGAGGCAGGAGGCAGGCAGCCTAGTAGCCGGGGTTCTGCACCAGCGCTGGGTTGGCATCCATCTCGCTCTGCGGAATAGGCAACACCAGGTTCTTCTCGGTAGGTACGCCCCGCTGAATGCCGAGCGTGCGCAGGAAGGCCGACTGCTGCGTCATGCGCGCAATCAGGCCGTTGGGGGTGCCGGCGTAGCGCTTCAGGTCAAACCACCGGTCAAACTCGAAGGCCAGCTCGTACTTCCGCTCCCGCAGCACGGCGTCGTTGAAGTTGGGCGTGGCGGCCGTGAGGTCGCGCAGGGCGGAGGGCGTGTTGATGGGCAGGCCAAAGGCACGGCGGCGCACCTTGTTGATGGCCTCCAGGCCCTCGGCGGTGGGGCCAACGGCCTCGGCCAGAATCAGGTACACATCGGCCAGGCGCAGCACCGGAATGTTGAGGCCCGAGTCCCAGATATTGGTGTTCACCTTGCCGATAAACCACTTCTTGTTGTTGTAGCCAAACGGCGAGCCGGGAGCCTGGGGCAGCTGCGCGGGCGTAGCGCTGCCGGCCGGATACGGGTCGCCGGGCACCCAAATGGTTACGGCTTTGCGCGTGTCGCCGTCCTGGTAGCCATTCACGAAATCGGGCTCGGGAATATTGAAGCCGTAGCCGCCACCGGCCGGGGTGGTACCGGAGCCGCGGGGGGCAAAAAACTCGTTGCCGGCAAAGCCCACGTTGTTGCGCTCGTAGCCGTTGCGGCCGCTCACGTACTGCACCTCAAACAGCGACTCCTGACCGTTCTCCTTTTCTATCTTGAAGTTGTCGCCGTAGTTGGGCCACAGGCTTTTGCCCGAGTTGGCAATTACCTGGCGGGCCCACTGGGCGGCCTCGGCTTTCTTGCCCTGCGTGATGTAGACCTTAGCCAGCAAACCCGCAGCGGCCCACTTGGTGGCCCGGCCCAGGTCGGCCCCGGTGTAGGAGGCCGGTAGGTTTTCGAAGGCTGCTGCCAGGTCCTGCTCCATCTGGGCGTACACTTCGACGGCCGGCGTGCGCGGAATATTCACGGCCGCCGGGCCGGAAGGAGGCGTGGTGAACAGCGGCACATCACCGAAGGCCCGCACCAGGTCGAAGTAGTATTTGGCCCGCAGAAACTGGGCTTCGCCCAAACAGCGTTTCTTGATTTCGGGGTCGATGGCCGTAATGTCGGGTACTTTCTGCAGCACCAGGTTGGCGCGCTGCAGCCCGATGAAGCAGCCGCCCCAGAGGCGGTTGGCCACCGTGTTGGTGGTCGGAATGTTGTAGTCGTCGAGTTGGGTGTACTCGATACCGTCGCTGCCGCCACCACCGCCGGTGGTCGAAATGTCGGCCATGATATCCATGCCCCACAGCGCCAGGTTGTACTGGCCTTCTTTGGTCAGCTCGCTATAGGAGGCCGTAACGGCCTGAATGGCGTCGTCCTGGGTGCGGTAGAAGTTGGCGTCCGTAATCTGGTCGGAAGGAGTTTCTTCCAGAAACTTCTCACCGCAACCGGTGAGCAGCCCCAGCGACAGTAGGAAAGCGCCGCACGTGTATTTGGAGATAGTCATTGTAGTGGAGATGTTTAAGAAAGGTTAGAACCCAATGTTGAGGCCGCCCATGAACACGCGGGCCTGCGGATATATACCCAAATCGATGCCGCTGGGGCTTACTTCGGGGTCGTAGCCGCTGTACTTAGTGAGTGTGGCCAGGTTCTGGGCCGTAACGTACAGGCGGATCTGGGTAGCCGAAATACGGCTAATCAAGGTCTGTGGCAGCGTGTAGCCAAACGTCAGGTTTTTGAGCCGCACATAAGAGCCGTCTTCCACGAAGTGCGACGACACGCGCAGGTTGGTATTTGGGTCGCCATCAATAGCGCGGGGTACGTCGTTGCTGGTGCCCGGGCCGGTCCAGCGGTTCAGCACGCGGGTGGTACCGTTGTTGGCGCCATACAGGGCCCCTTCCGTAATGAAGCGGTTGATGTTATACACATCGTTGCCCTGCACGCCCTGAATAAAGAAACTAAGATCGAAGCCTTTAAAGTTCAGCGTATTGGTGATACCATAGGTGAAATCGGGGTTGGGATTTCCGATAAACGTCCGGTCGCCGGAAGCTGTGATTATGCCGTCGCCATTCAGGTCTTTGAAGCGAATGTCGCCGGGAGCCGTGCCCGTTTCCTGCGTGGCTGCTCCTGCCACTTCATCTACCGTCTGGAACAGGCCATCGGCCACAAAGCCATAGAACGAGCCGAATGCCTGATTAACATCATAGCGCACCACAGCGCTGTTGCTCAAGAAGTTGGCGCCATTGTACGGTACGCCCGAGCCCAGCGACTCCAGGTTAGTTTTGAAGGCCGACACGTTCAGCATAGTGGTCCAGCTCAAGCCCTGCCCCGCGCCCTGCACGTTGCGCGAGGTGAACGAGAAGTCGGCGCCCCGGTTGTAGGCCGAAGCCGCGTTGGTATTCACCGACTCGAACGTGCCCGATACCAACGACGGGGGCACCGGCGCAATCAGGTTGGGCGAGCTACGGTCGTAGAGGTCGAGGCTGGCCTCGAAGCGGTTGTCGAGGAAGCCCACATCCACGCCGATGTTGGTTTGGTTGTTGTTTTCCCAGCGCAGGTCAGGATTAGATAGGCGGGTAGGAGCCCCACCCGTGTTAATGGTGCCATCGGGCCCGAACGGATAGATGGAGCCGAAGTTGATGGTGTACAGCGAGGCGAAGCGGCCGGCATTCAGGGGGTTACCCACTTTGCCGTAGCCGGCCCGCAGCTTCAGGTTGCTGATAGTGCTGTTGCCATCGAGGAAAGCCTCCTCAGAGATGCGCCAGCCCACCGACACGCCGGGGAAGAAGCCGAACTTCTCGCCGGGCGGAAATACTGAGGAGCCGTCGTAACGGGCCACGGCCGAGAACAGGTACTTGCCGGCAAACTCGTAGTTCAAACGCCCGAAGTAGCTGGCCAGGCGCTGGGGCGGGTTGATGATACCGCCGTTGTTGAGCTGCGTGTTGATGGGGCCGGCATTGATTACCCGCAGGTCGTTGCGCAGGTAGCCCTGGCGGTTGGCCGTTACGTTGCTGAAGTTGAACTCCTGCGCCGACTGGCCCAGCAGGGCCGTCACCTGGTGCTTGTCGGCAAACAGGTGGTCGTAATTAACCGTGTTTTCAATCAGGTACGTGGGCGCGTAGCCCGAAGTAGCCTCGGCGCTGGCCGTGGCGTAGCGCTGGGTAAAGCCGGGCAGCTCGGGGCCCTTGGGCGTAAACCGGTTGAAGTTGTCGAAGATGAAGTCGGCGCCCACATTGGTGCGGAAGCGCAGGCCCTTTACCGGCTCCAGCTCGGCGAAGAACGTAGTGAGGACCCGGTTACGCGTGAACTTCTGGTCGTTGATGAGGGCGCTGGCCAGCGGGTTTTCCTCAATGAAGTTGTCGACGCCCGAGCTGGGCTGGTACCAGTAGCCATCGGGCCGGTAGGGCTGCACAGTGGCCGGAATGCGCAGCATCTGCTGCACCGTACCGTACTCGCCGCTGTTGGTGGTCACCTGCCGGTCTTCCAGGTGCGTGAGCTGGATATTGTTGCCCAGCTTCAGCATCCGGCCCACCTGCACGTCGCCGTTGGCCCGCAGGGTAAACCGCTCGAAGTTGGTGCCGATGATAATACCGTCCTGCTGGAAATAGGTGCCCGACACGGCGTAGCGGGCTTTGTCGCTGCCGCCGGTGGCCGATAGGGAGTAGTTCTGAATCTGGGCCCGCCGGAACACCAGGTCCTGCCAGTCGGTGCCTTCACCCAGCGAGGCCGGGTCGCGCAGCTTGTCGACCACAATGGGGAGGCCCTTGGCTAGCCGGCTTTCGTTGTTGATAACGGCGTACTCCGAAGCGCTGAGCAGATCCAGCGTGCGCGTAACTGATTGCACGCCGCGGTACACATCTAGGTTGATGTTGGTACGGCCGGCTTTGCCGCGCTTGGTGGTGATGATGACGACGCCGTTGGCCGCCCGCACCCCGTAAATAGCCGTGGCCGAAGCATCTTTCAGGATGTCAATCGACTCGATGTCGTTGGGGCTGATGGCGTTGAGCTGGTTGTCGCCGCCATCGGGCAGTGGAAACCCATCGACCACGTACAGCGGGTTGTTGTTGCCCGCCGACGTGATGCCACGCACCCGCACCGACGTGCCGGATGCCCCACCCGGGGCCCCGCCATTCGATACAATGGTAACGCCCGATACCTTGCCCTGGATGGCCTGCGTAACATCGGCCACCGGCTGACGCACGATTTCCGCCGCCCCCACCGACGAAATAGCACCCGTTACGCTGCCGCGCTCCTGGGTGCCGTAGCCCACTACCACCACTTCGCTCAGGGCCTTGGTGTCCTCTACCAGCACCACGTTCACCGCGGCGCTGGCCCCACTCACACGTACTTCCTGTCGGGTGAAGCCGATGGAGCTGAAAACCAATGTACTGCCTTCCGGCGCCGACAAGGAGAAGTTGCCGTTGCCATCGGTGCTGGTGCCAATGCTGGTGCCCTGCACAATAATCGTCACGCCGGGCAGGCCTTCGCCATTGCGCTGCGTAACCCGTCCCGAAACCGGAACATCGGCCGTGAAAGCCAGGCGGGCGGCGGCCGTAACGTTGGCTGCCGCGGCCAGCGGTGCGGCCAGGCTCAGCAGCCCACAGGCCACGAAAGGCACTACGCGCCGGAGCCCCAGATATGGGTATTGGTTGTGGTTCATGTGTGAGAATTTGGAAAGGGTGTAGGAATTTGAAACCGACAGCCAGCAGCCTCAAGGGGTAAGCCGGAACGTCGCGCAGGAAAGCGGGTTGGCTCCCGGCAGTAAGCGGGTACTCACTGCATGCGGCAAGCCACAAAGTGGGCTAAGGAAAAGCAGGGAACTGCTGCTAGATTAAAGCAGGCAACTGAGGGCGGTCAGTGGGAGGCCGTTGGCCAGACGTTGTATGTAGAGCAGGAGCGCGCCTAAGGCAACGGCGTTGGCGCGGAGACAGGCGCCCGTGCATGCATGAGTGGTGATTCACTCACCCCGAGCGGGGAAAAGCAGTCCTAGAGTCGGAACCTGAAGGGCAGGTGATGATCAAATATACCTGCTTTTTGTCTGGTAAATCAACTGGTAAACCCCGTTTAAGGCAGCATTAGGGGCGATTTGCGCTTATGTCGCACGTACTTCTGTACGCTTAGTGCACCCACTTTTCGGAGGCATTTAGCCTTCGCCTCTGCCAATGGCGACTTTGTAGCTTACGCAGGCAAACGGGTAAAAAACAAGTAAAAAAAAGTGGGACTAAGCCCACTTTTTTTTACTTGTTTTTTAGTTTTCCGGATTCGCGCTTCATTATGTGGTCCGGTTCTCCTGCGGTTGCCAGATATTCATCCACTGCTTCGTCTGGTTCCATACTGGTATCGTCCAGCAGCAGGCGGGTCCAGCCTTCTTCGCCGGCGGGGTCGGCGGGCAGGCGGCGCATGGCTTCCAGCACTTTCTGGCTGAAGTTCGAGCAGGTAGCCCGCCGTAAATCCAGCACTCTGGACAGCTCCTGGGCCGAGTAACTGCCGTTGTGGGTGTGCAGCAAAAACACCGCATAAAATGCTTTTACAATCGAGAACTTGCATTTCTGCAGCAGGGTGTAGGAAGTAGCCGATTCCACATACCGGCAGCGGGTACAACGGCGCGAAAGAGCTTCCCGTCCTTCGCAATAATTGTCATGGCCACATTTGCGGCAGTGGTAGCCGTGGGCCCATTTCAGGTCGGCCAGATAGGTAAGGCAAGCCTCCTTGTCGGGGTATATCTGGCTGAACTCCCCGAAATCTACTTCCTGCGAGAGCACACGCGCCGTCTGCGCTTTCTGTAAGTCGCGCTGCAGGTCGGTATTAAGCTTCTCAATGGCTGCCGACTGCAACGCCAGCAGTCCGTTAGCCTGTACCAGGTCGCGGTTCTGCAGCGCAATGGTTTCGCCCTGGCGCTGGAGCTCGGCTGTGCGCTGGGCAACCAGGCCTTCCAGCTCCGAATTCAACTGGTCCTTCAGTTCATCGTTCTGGCGCAGCTGCTCTACCAGCCGGTGCTGCACATCATGCTTTTTGCGCAGCTGCTTCACTAGGCGCTGCTCGACTTTGAGTGTGGTACGCTGAATGGAGCGAATTTTATCGCCCAGGGCATACGACAGTACTACTACTTCCACTACGAAGGCCGCGTTCATGCTGTACACGGTGTAGGGATTGGTAAAAGTATCAATGCCCAGCTTGCGCAGAATTAGAAACAGCACGCTGATGGCAACCAGCGAATGAGCCAACAATACAAAGCGGGCGGGCAGAAATCCCCGCCGCCATACGCGCAGCGCCGCAAAGAACAGCATGCCGTAGGGCAATAAGTACAAGACCATACCCATCCCGGTTTTCCACCAGAGGCCGTCGAGTGCCAAGGCGGCTACGCTCAGCAGCACTATGGCCCGCAGCCATTGGTCGTAGCGGGGCAGGCGCTGAGGCGTGTCGAGAAACTGGCGGGCGTAGTAGCCAAACGTGAGTAGCAGCAGCGGCGGGGCCGTAATTTCTACTACCCAGTTGAGCCAGGGCTGGCCGGGCCATAGGTACTGGAAGCCCAACCCATCTTCCGACAGAAACACCATAATGCAGCTAAGTACATACAGCACGTAGCGCAAGTAAGTCTGCTCGCCAGTGAAGCTATACAGCCAGAAGTTATAGACTATCATAATGAGCAGCATGCCGTAAAAGGCACCCAGTAGCCCATATTCCAGCTGGAAGTGCTCGGCAATTCCCTGCTCCGTTCGCACTTTGGCCAGGAAGCTTGTGCGCGAGTTGGACTGCAGCCGCAGGTAGTAGGTGTGAGGCTCTGTGCCAGCTACCGGTAGCCGGAACAGGTAGTTTTTGTAACCGTAAGGCCGGGTGGAAAAGGGGTGGTCGGCCCCGGTACGAATGCGTCCCCGCGTGGTGGTGGTCTGCGGGAAAAAAGTAATGTCGTTAAGATGCGAGTCGAAAAGCTCGAGATACCAGTGTTGGGGCTGCGGGCCAACCGCCTGCGTCGTCAGGCGCAGCCAGTAAGCCGAGCCAGGATGCTCCATCGTAGTGGCCGCCCGCGCGCCGGACACAAAGCGTGCTGCATACCGGGGCTGCTGCACATCGCGCAGCGTAAGCATGCCCGATTGATCTTCCAGAATGCTGTAATTGATGGGCGCTACCAGCACTTCAGAGCGCCCATCATCGAGCAGCAACGGGCGTTCTGTGGGCCCGGGCGCTGGCTGCAAAGCGGTAGTTGCGTATGCGCCTGCCCCCATCGGCAGGACCAACAGCCAACATAGAAGGCTGTAGCAGGTAAAGAAAAAACGGGGAAGAAAACGACTCGGGGTTGGCATGGATATCCAAGATATAGAAACGCCGGTACTTGCGGTGGCGAAAAGCCGAAGCAGCCCTTCGGGTGGGCCGACAGCGAAAAAAAACAACCCTGCTGCCCCCACTCTGCGTAGTAATGGG
Source organism: Hymenobacter lapidiphilus (assembly GCF_013377885.1). Taxonomy (GTDB): domain Bacteria; phylum Bacteroidota; class Bacteroidia; order Cytophagales; family Hymenobacteraceae; genus Hymenobacter; species Hymenobacter lapidiphilus. Next base: position 140,813 of record NZ_JABKAU010000003.1, on the reverse strand, counting down.
TAAGCCGCCCCGCTAGGGTCGGCACCACTTATCTTTCACTTATTCCTCCTTCCATGTCCGATTCCAAAAAGACCACTGACCAGAACGACGACAAAGTATATTCGACCAAAACCGGCAGCACCGCTACCGAATTGACCGGAGCTACCAAGGTGATGACCACCGCCGCTGATGGCGAAACTGATGCCAGCGCGCCCATCAGCGACCAGGTAGACGAAAAGGCCATCCGCAAGGATGCTCAGGACGGCGACCAGAACAAGAAGTAATACGGCCCTACGGCCCGCTAAAGCAAAGCCCCCGCACGGAACCGTGCGGGGGCTTTGCTTTAGTAGTAACTGTACCGCGACACAGAGTTGAATGGTGCAATTGCTTGAATCTGCTTAATTCAGGCGCATGTCCTCAATAATGCGCTGGATTTTCTCGTCGGCGAGGCGGGTGGCCAGGTCGAAGTCAACGGCCGAGGCCAGGGGCTGCTTTACGCTGAAGTAGAACTTGATTTTGGGTTCGGTGCCGCTGGGGCGGGCCGAAATCTTGCTGCCGTCTTCCAGGATGAACTGGAGCACGTTGGAGCTTTCGAGGCCGGTTTCGGTTTCGATGCCAGTGCGCAGGTCCTTGATTTTGCCCGTTTTAAAGTCGCGCATTTCTACCACCGGCTGGCCGGCCAGGTTGGCGGGCGGGTTGGCCCGCAGGTCGCGCATCATCTCCTGAATTTCCTCGGCCCCGCGCTGGCCCTTTTTGGTGATGGAAATCAGGTGCTCCTTGTAGAAACCGTAGCGCAGATACATAGCTACCATCTCCTCATACAGCGTGTGGCCCTGGTCCTTCGCAACGGCGGCCATTTCGGCCAGCAGCGCGCAGGCCGAAATAGCATCCTTGTCGCGCACGAAGTCGCCGAGCATGTAGCCGTAGCTTTCCTCGCCGCCGCCCACGTAGGTTTCCTGACCTTCCAGCTCGCGGATGATGCTGGCAATGTACTTGAAGCCCGTCAGGGTGCGGTAGGCTTTCACGCCCTGGTAGCGGGCAATGTCGCCGAGCACCTCGCTCGTTACGATGGTATAAACGATGAAGTCCTTGTCGGTAGCCTTGCCGGCCTCGCGGCGGGCCGATAGCACGTAGTGCGTGAGTAGGGCGGCCGTTTGGTTGCCGTTGACGAGTACCCACTCGCCGGCCGGGTTTTTCAGGGCAATGCCCACGCGGTCGGAGTCGGGGTCGGTGGCCAGCACGATATCGGCGTCGAGGGCCTTGGCTTCGTCGAGGGCCAGCTGCATGGCCGCCTTTTCCTCGGGGTTGGGCGACTGCACGGTGGGGAAGTTGCCATCAGGCGTAGCTTGGGCGGCCACGATGTGCACATTATCGAACCCAAGCTGAGCCAAGGCTGGCGGCACCATGGTAATGCCGGTGCCGTGGATGGGCGTGTACACGATTTTCAGGTCGTGCTGGCGCCGGATGGCGTCGGGGTTTAGACTCAACCCTTTCACCTGGGCCAGATACGCCGCATCGAGTTCGGCCCCGATGAGGTGTATGCGGCTTGGCTCGGGCTGGAACTTCACTTCCCGGACCGAGCTGATGGCGTCCACCTCGCGGATGATGTTCTGGTCGTGTGGCGCGACCACCTGCGAGCCATCGGTCCAGTACACTTTAAAGCCGTTGTACTCCTTGGGGTTGTGCGAGGCCGTAACTACGCAGCCGCTCTGGCAGCCCAGCTCCCGGATGGCAAACGACAGCTCGGGCGTGGGCCGTAGGGCTTCAAACAGATACACCGTGATGCCGTTGGCCGAGAAAATATCGGCCGCGATGCGCGCAAATTCGGGGCTGTTGTGGCGCGAGTCGTGGGCCACGGCCACCTTTATTTCCTGGCCCGGAAACGACTGCAGCAGGTAGTTGCACAGGCCCTGGGTGGCCATGCCCAGCGTGTAGCGGTTCATGCGGTTTGAGCCCGCGCCCATCACGCCGCGCAGTCCGCCGGTGCCAAACTCCAGATTGCGGTAAAAGGCGTCGGACAGCTGGTCTTCCTGGTTATCGGCCAGCAACTGCCGGATTTCGGCCTGAGTATCGGCGTCGTAATCGTCGGTCAGCCAGCCGTTTATTTTGGTTTGCAGGTCAGAGGAAAGCGGCATTGGGTTGGTGCTTAGTTGTTAGTGCGTAGTGCTTAGTCGGGAGCCGGTTAAGTGCTTCGGTCTGTTGATCGGTTGGATTGGTACTCAACGCAAGTTGCGAAGAACGATGTAGGGGCGGGGCTTGCCCCCGCCCGCCGCTCGCACCGTTTCAACGGTTCCGTTCAACGACCATCGTTCAACGGCGGGCGGGGACAAGCCCCGCCCCTACATCGTTCTTCGCAACTTGTGAATACTTAAATGACGAGCGAAGCAGCGCCAGAGTTATAGAAAGTGCCGGGTCGCTAATGTGTAGTGCTTAGGCTGATGACCGAACAGCACGTTCAAGCATCAGCCTAAGCACTAAATACTCACAACTAGGCACTAAAACTACAGGTTGCCCCGCAGGCCCTGTTCGCGTTCAATGGCTTCAAACAAAGCCTTGAAGTTGCCTTTGCCGAAGCTCTTGGCGCCTTTGCGCTGGATGATTTCGTAGAACACAGTGGGCCGGTCTTCTACGGGCTTCGTGAAAATCTGCAGCAGATAGCCTTCCTCGTCGCGGTCGATGAGCAGGTTCAGGGCGCGCACGCTCTCCAGGTCTTCATCGATGTGGCCCACGCGCTCCAGCAGGTCGTCGTAGTAAGTGGCGGGCACATTCAGGAACTCCACGCCGCGGCGGCGCAGCTCCGTTACTGTGGTGCGGATGTCGTCGGTGAGCAGGGCCATGTGCTGCACGCCGGGGCCGTGGTAGAAATCGAGGTACTCCTCAATCTGGCTCTTTTTCTTGCCTTCGGCGGGCTCGTTGATGGGGAATTTCACGAAGCCGTTACCGTTGCTCACCACCTTGCTCATCAGGGCCGAATATTCGGTCGAAATGTCGTCGTCGTCAAACGTGATGAGCAGCTTGAAGCCCAGCACATCCTCGTAAAACTTCACCCACTGGTTCATCTCGCCCCAGCCCACGTTGCCCACGCAATGATCGACTACCTGCAGGCCCACCGGATTGCCCTGCGGCACGTTGCTGGTGCGGGCCACGAAGCCCGGCATAAATGGCCCGGTGTAGTTGCTGCGCTCCACGAAGGTGTGGATGGTTTCGCCGTAGGTGTAGATGCCGGCCAGCGTAACCGAGCCGTTTTCGTCCTCGATGGTGTAAGGCTCGAAAGCCACTTTGGCCCCACGCTTGGTGGTTTCCTCGAACGATTTGCGGGCGTCGTCTACCCACAGCGCCATCACCTTCACGCCGTCGCCGTGCTGGGCTACGTGGCGGGTGATGTCGGAGTCGGGCAGGAGGGAGGTGGTGAGCACCAAGCGGATTTTGTTCTGCTGGAGCACGTAAGAGGCACGGTCGCGCACGCCGGTTTCGGGGCCGGCGTAGGCCACCAGCTCGAAGCCGAATGCGGCCTGGTAGAAGTAGGCCGACTGCTTGGCGTTGCCGACATAGAATTCAAGATAATCGGTGCCGTTGAGGGGCAGGAAATCTTCGGCCGGATGGGCCAGTACGGCCGGGGAAGTCATGGTTTGCATAGGGTGGGTAGTTTAGCGGGGAGTTCGTTGGGATGGGTAAAAATACGGGTTTTTGCTAAAGGGGCGGCTGCGTTACAGAACAGCGTTATGCAGTGCGGAGTCGAACTATTATTAGCCCAATACTCATTCCCGCCCTTCCGGCTGGCGCTACAGTGCGGGTACTTCAACCACCTCGCTCCGCTTACGCCTGATGCGCATACTACGCGGTACAGCATCGTTCTTTCGCCGCCGCCGTATGACAGTTCTTTTCCATGAACGTCATGCTGAGCTTGTCGAAGCATCTCTACTGCTTCGTTGAACGCCCCACTACAAAGCAGTAGAGATGCTTCGACAAGCTCAGCATGACGTTCTAGTTGACTTCCTAAACAGCTTCCTTACCTTTGCCGACGAACCTATTGCCTTTAGCCTTATGAATTCGCAAGAGCTGAACAGTGCCCTCGTGGCCCTCATCGATAAGAAAGCCGAGCTGCAGAAGCTCACCTACGACGATGCCCGCTACGACGACGTAGAAGAAGAGCTTCACGACCTCGAAGACGACTTCAACGAAGCGTACGGCACGTTCCTGGAGTCAGCTCTCGAGAAGGTGCACGACGACCTCAGCTCAGATACCGACGTGCTGCTGCCCACCGCCTACCTGCCCGCTGGCACCGGCCCCAAGCCCACTCCAAAGGAGGGCGTCTGGATTGATTCGGAGAAATATTCGGGCAAAGAAGCCCGCCTGACGCTGGTGCCCAACCCCGTCCGCCTCGTGCTCACGGTAGGCAAAGCCGTGCAAGAGGAAGTTTGGCAAGCGTAGGCTCCGCCAAAAAAGTCAACGAGCAAAAGCGAAACGGGAGCAAACGGCCAAGGTCGTTGGTTCCCGTTTTACTTTTGCTCGTTGACTTTTTACTCGATAAAATATGCTCTACCGCATCAGCCAGCCCGACGATTGGCAACGGGCACAACAGACCGGCTTTTTTGCCAGCCCCGACCTGGCCGCCGAGGGCTTTATTCATGCCTCGGAGCTGGCGCAGGTGCTGGAAACGGCCCGGCTTTACTACGCCAATAGCCCCGGGGCGCTGCTGCTGGAAATAGACGAAGCGGCGCTGCTGGCCACCGGGGTGCGGGTGGAGCGCGAGTGGGCCGCGGGGCGGCAGGCGTGGTTTCCACACGTGTTCGGGCCGGTGCCGCTGGCAGCAGTGCGCCGGGTGTGGCCGCTGCCGGTAGCCGCCGACGGCAGTGCTGCATTGCCGCCGGAGCTGGTGGCGTAGTAGTGACTTGGTAGAAAGGATAAAAGCGGTATTATTATTGCGCAAAACCGCTATATAGCGCCGGGGCGGTAAGGCCACCCCGGCATTTATCTGCCAACTCTAAAGCGCCGTTATATGCCCTCAACTACTACTACTACTGTTTCGCCCGTGCTGCGTCGGCTGCTGGGCGGTTGTTCGGCGCTGCTGCTGGGTCTATTGCTGACGGCCTGCGCGCCCAGCCAAACGCTGAGTGTTGTGCCGGCCGGTTGGGGAAGAGTCCCGGTTACAAGCCTCATTAGCCACCCCGACAGCGTGTACGTGCGCTTTCATTTCGTACGGGCCGAGCCGAAAGAGCTGGTTTTTGAGGCGGAATTCAGCAACGCCGCCGACCACCCGGTTACCATCGACCCAGCCGGTTTCTACTTCCTGCCGTTGCCCGACAGCACCGCCAAAACTGCCGCCGTTGCGGCCACTGCCCCGGCTTCTGCAGCGAGCCGCCGGCTGGCTTTCAACCCCGAGCTGCGGCTGGACTCGCTGGCCGACCGCCGCGATGAGCTGGCCGACAAGGCAAGCCGCGTTAGTATGTTAGAGGTGCTGCTGCTGGTGGCCAGTACGGCCGAGAATGTGGCCAGCATCAATAGGCGCGAGACGCCTATCGAAAGAACCAGCCGGCAGGTGCGGCAGCAGGGCGGCCAGGCGTTTTTTGAGGTGCAGCGGGTGGTGCGGGCGGTGCAGGCCCAGCAGCTTACTACCGTAGTTGCGGAACAGGCCGTGAGCAGCCTGCGCCGCGCCATCCTGCAGCCCGGCGACCGGGCCGTGGGCCTCGTATACTTCCCCCGTCTCGATGCGGCCCGGCAGCTGCGGTTCGTGCTGGCCTTCGATGAGCAGCCGGTGTCGTTCGATTTTACGCAGGAAACCCGAAAGCTGAACGGGAAATTAGTAAGCCCCTGAACGCACAGCGGCCCGCCCGAACAGCTTGGTTCAGGCGGGCCGCGTCGGGTGTATGGCGCGTGTGGGCTATACCAGTTCGGCTAGCTCCAGCCAGCGTAGCTCCTTGGTTTCAAGCTCCTCGGTGAGGGTCCCGAGGCGGGCGCCCCAGGCCGCAAACTCGTCGGCGCTGCCGCTGCCGCCGTTCAGCTTGCTGGTTACCTGCTGCTTCTCGGTTTCGAGGGCCGCCATGTCCTTTTCGAGCTGCTCGTACTCCCGCTTTTCGGCGTAGGAGGCGCGGCGCTTGGGGGCAGTAGCCGGCGCAGGCGCTACGACTGCCGCGGGCTTGGCGGCTTCTGCTTTAGCCTCGGCGCGGGCGGTTTTAGCAGCTTTTTCCTCTTCTACCAACGCGGCTTCGGTTTCGCGCTCGGCCAGGTACTCGCGGTAGTCGGTGTAATTGCCGGGGAAGTTGAGCACGGCCCCGCCCGGCTCCAGCACGAACAGGTGCTCGGCCAGCTGGTCGAGGAAGTACCGGTCGTGACTCACGATGAGCAGGCAGCCGCCGAAGTGTAGCAGGAAGTCTTCCAGGATGTTGAGCGTGCTCAGGTCGAGGTCGTTGGTCGGCTCGTCAAGAATCAGGAAGTTGGGGTTCTTGATAAGCACCCGCAGCAGCTGTAGGCGTCGCTTTTCGCCCCCGCTTAGCTTGTTTACCAGCGTGTACTGCTGGGCCGGCGGGAACAGGAACAGGCTCAGGAACTGGCTGGCCGTGAGCACGTCGCCGTTGGCCAGTTCCACCACTTCGGCCACTTCCTTCACAATGTCAATCACGCGCTGGGTGGGGTCGAACTCCAGCTCCGTTTGGGTATAGTAGCCGAACACGGTGGTCTGGCCTACCTCAATGGTACCGGAGTCGGGCGCGAGCTTGCCCGTAAGCATGTTGAGCAGCGTGGATTTGCCCGCGCCGTTGGGGCCCACTAGGCCAATACGGTCCTTCTTCTTGAACACGTAGCTGAAATCGTCGAGCACCACGTTGTCGCCGAAGGTCTTGTTGAGGTGGCTGGCTTCGATGATTTTACCGCCCTGGCGGGTGGTTTTTACGCTCAGCTCCACGTTCTGCTTGCTCAGGTTGGTGCTAGCCTTCTCCTTGGTGATATAGAAGGCGTCGATGCGGGCCTTCTGCTTAGTGCCGCGGGCCTGGGGCATGCGGCGCATCCACTCCAGCTCCTTCTTGAACAGCTGGCGGGCTTTCTCTACCTCAGTGGCCTGGCGCATTTCGCGGTCGGCCTTTTTCTCCACGAAATAGGCGTAGTTGCCTTGGTAGCGGTACATCTGGCCCTTGTCGAGCTCCACAATTTCGTTGGCCACGCTGTCGAGGAAGTACCGGTCGTGCGTCACCATGAGCAGCGTGAGGCTGGGGGAGGAGAGGCGGTTTTCGAGCCACTCAATGGTGGCCAGATCCAGGTGGTTGGTCGGTTCGTCGAGCAGCAATACGTCGGGCTCCTCAATCAGCACGCGGGCCAGGGCCACGCGCTTGCGCTGCCCGCCCGAAAGCTTGCTCACGTTGCGCGTCAGCAACTCGCCCAAAATACCCAGCCGGCTCAGAATCTGCTGCACCTGCGCCTCGTAGTCCCAGGCCTGAAGCGAATCCATGCGCTCCAGCACCCGCTGCAGGTCGTCGGCTTTGTGGTCGGGGTCGTTTACCACGTGCTCGTATTCCTTGATGGCCTTGAGCGTGTCGTTCTGGCTGGCGAAGATGGTTTCTTCCACCGTCATCGTTTCATCGAACACCGGCTGCTGGCCCAGGTAGGTTACCCGGATGCCCTTGCGCACGCTTACCAGGCCGGTATCAGGGATTTCGAGGCCCGCCAGAATACGCATGAGGGTGGTTTTGCCGGTGCCGTTGATGCCCACGAAGGCCACCCGCTGGCCCTGGAGCAATCCGAAGTTCAGGTCTTTAAACAGCCAACGGTCGGCGTAATTTTTGGAAAGATTTTCCGCGGAAAGAAGATTCATGCCGCAAAGGTACGGCGTGGGCGGGGTAAAAGAACGTGTCATGCTGAGCGAAGCGGAGCGCAGTCGAAGCATCGCTACTGCAATGCTAATTCTGTTGGTTGATTTACTACTGCAACGAAGCAGTAGCGATGCTTCGGCTGCGCTCCGCTTCGCTCAGCATGACCCATTCTTTTCTTCAGTCTCATACCTTTGGCCAATCCCCTCCTCACTACCCCATCACCTCACGCCCCGCCCATGCCTTTCCCCATGACTTCGCGCCGCTGGCTGTGGCTGTTTCTGCTGGTGCTGGGTGGGGCTTTTGCCTGGCAACTGGGCAGCTGGGGGCCGCTGGACAGCAGCGAGGCTCGCTACGCGGAAATCGGCCGCGAAATGCTCGTGGGCGGCGACTGGCTGCACCCGCGGCTGCTGGGCATTCAGCATTTCCATAAGCCTCCTCTTACGTACTGGCTCACAGCGGCGGGGCTGGGGCTGTTTGGGGTAAATACGGTGGGCGTGCGGCTGCTGCCGGTGCTGGCTGTGCTGCTACAGGTGGGGCTGGTGTACGCGCTGGGGTTGCTGCTGTTCGGCAACGACCGCGCCCGGGCGTTGTCGGCGGCCGTCATCTACGGTACGTTGCCGGTGGTGCTTATTTCGGCCCTCAACGTCACGACCGACGTGTATCTGGCCACCTTGGAGCTGGCCGCGGCCTACGGCATCCTGCGCTACTACCACGGCGGCGGGGCACGCTGGCTGTACCTGTTCTGGCTGGGGCTGGGGCTGGCGTTCCTCACCAAGGGGCCGGTGGGCTTTGTGCTGCCGCTGATGGCCGTAGCGGGTGCCTACTTCCGGGTACCGGCCGCTGAGCGGGGGGGACGGGCACGCCGGCCGTTCACGGTGCATCATGTGCTGGGGCTGGGGCTGTTTTTGGTGGTGGGCCTGAGCTGGTACGGCTACTTGGTGGCCGAAAATCCGGCTTTCGTGCGCTACTTTCTGTACGAGCACACCGTGGAGCGCTTCGCCAACGCGGCCACCTTCGACCGGAGCAAGCCCTGGTGGTTTTACGTGCTGCTGGCCCCTGCCATCAGCCTGCCCTGGGCGGTGGCGCTGGTGGTCCGGGCCGCGCGCACGCCCTGGGCCACCGTGCCGCGGCTGTGGCGCAATGTGCTCATCTTCTGGGTACTGGTGCCGCTGCTGTTCTTCTCGCTCTCCAGCTCCAAGCTGCTGCTGTATGTGCTGCCTATTTTCCCGGGCGTGGCGTTGCTGACTACCTACTACCTGGGCCGCTGCACCGAGGCCATGCTCCACCGCTGGTACGTGGGTATTCTGGCCTTTTTCGGGTTGCTGCTGGGGGCGTTGTGCGTGTTGCCGATTTTTGCAGCCGTCTTCGATCTGGGGCTGGAATTGCGCCCGCTTACTTCGCTCTGGCCGGCTATCGGCGTAGTCGTACTGGTGCTCACGCTCAGCATGTGGGACCAAGTACGCATCGCGCCCCGGCTGCTGGTAGGCACGGTTATTTTCACGGTGTTTTTGCTGATTTCGGCCAAGCCCATTATGCAGCAGAACGAGCTGGCCTTCAACGGTAGTCGCCCGCTGGCCGAGTTCATCACCCAACAAGGCCTGCAGACCCGGCCCATACTGGTGTACGACCAACTGTTGCCCTCGCTGGCCTTCGAGTTGGGCACACTGCCAGTGTTTCTCAATGATGGTAACCACAATCTGAACCGTGAAACCCAGTTCGAGCCCGGCACCAGTTGGCACCGTTACCTGCTCTACCTCAACCAGCCCGAGGCCGATGCCCAACTCCGCTGGCTACTCGCCAGCCAGCCGGTGCTACTGGTGAAAGGCGAATTGAAGCCCGAGCGCCAGTGGCTGCTGCAAAGTTTTACGCACCACGAAAAGCTGGGCAAGTGGGTAGTGTACTGGTAACTGAACGACGTAGGGGCGGGGCTTAGCTGCGCCCCGCCCCTACGTCGTTCAGTTACCGCCCACCGTACACCGCCGCCGCCTTCTCGCGCAGGTTGTAGCCTGATGACATGACCTCGCCGTAGGCCCCGGCCGAGCGGATGGCCAGCAGGTCGTGGCGCTGGGTTTCGGGTAGCAGCCGGGCGCGGCCAAACGTGTCGGTCGATTCGCAGATGGGTCCTACCACGTCGTAGGCCAGCTCGGGCAGTTGGCTGCTGAGGTTTTCGATGTGGTGGTGGCTGCCGTAAAGGGCCGGGCGCATCAGCTCGGTCATGCCCGCATCGAGAATGGCGAAACGCGTGTGCTGGCTTTCCTTTACATACAGCACCCGGCTGAGCAGCGTGCCGCACTGCGCTACCACCGAGCGGCCAAGCTCCACGTGCACCTGCTGGCCCGGCCGCCGCTGCAGGTGCTGCTCAAACATGCCGAAATACGTCTGGAAATCAGGAATCGGGTGCTCGTTGGGCTGCTCGTAGCTGATGCCCAGGCCGCCGCCCACGTTGAGGTGCGGCAGGCGGTGGCCGCGGTCTTCGAGCCAGGTCTGCAGGTCGTTGAGCTTGCGGCTGAGGGCGGCAAATACGCTCAGCTCGGTTATCTGCGAGCCGATGTGGGCGTGCAGGCCAATGAGCTCCACGTTGGGCAGCTGCTCCAGCTGCTCCAGCACCCCGGCCAGATCGGGCAGGCTGATGCCGAACTTGTTGGCGTCGAGGCCCGTGGTGATGTGGGGGTGGGTGTAGGCATCTACGTTGGGGTTGATGCGCAGCGCCACGCGCGCCCGGCGGCCCTGGGTGCCGGCCAGCTCGTCGAGCACCCGCAGCTCGGGCACCGACTCAGCGTTGAAGCAGAAAATATCGGCTGCCAGGGCCAGGCGTATTTCGGCATCTGACTTGCCCACGCCGGCAAACACCACATCATCGGCCCCAAAACCGGCCTCCAGGGCCCGTTGCACCTCGCCGCCGCTCACGCAATCTGCCCCCAGCCCGGCCCGCCGGATGCGTTCCAGCACGGGCAGGTTAAAGTTGGCCTTGAGGGCATAATGCACCCGGAAATTGCCCGGCCGGGCCGCCGCCGTCAGCGCCGCCAGCGTCTGGTCGAGCAGGGCAAGGTCGTAATAGTAAAAAGGGGTGGGCTGATTCAAAAATTCAGCAGGAAGCTGGAGAGACATGAGGTTGGGTTGTGATGGGCTGGGGTTGTTTGAGTAAGTGGGCATTAGTGAAGGGAAAGAACGTGTCATGCGGAGCGTAGTCGAAGCATCTCTACCGCTTCGTTGCCAGCGTAATTTATTTTACTACTACGGTAGAGATGCTTCGACTGCGCTCCGCTTCGCTCCGCATGACACCGGTCTTTAGCTCGCTAGTTCCGCCCCTCAAATAGCCCCGCGTTCAATGCCCGCAAAGCGCGCACTTTATCTTCGGTGCTTACCAGAATGCTGATGTTGTTGGGCGAGCCGCCGTAGCTGATCATGCGCACCGGTACGTCGCGCAGGGCGGCGAAGGCGCGGTGGGCGCTGCCGTTGGTATCCTGTGTGAGGCTGCCGACGAGGCAGATGATGCTCTGGTTTTCATCAACTGCCACTGCGCCAAAATCCTGCAGCTCGGCCACAATCTGGGGCAGGCGGCTGGCGTCGTCAATGGTCAGCGACACGGCCACTTCCGAGGTCGTAATCATATCAATGGCGGTGCGGTGGCGCTCGAACACCTCGAACAGGCTGCGCAGAAATCCGTGGGCCAGCAGCATCCGGCTCGATTTTACGTTGATGGCCGTGATGCCGTCTTTGGCGGCAATAGCCTTGATGGAGCCGGAGCCGGTGCGCGCCGAAATGAGCGTGCCGGGGGCCTCGGGCTGCATCGTGTTCAGTAGCCGCACCGGAATGCCGTGGGCCCGCGCCGGCAGCACCGAGCTGGGGTGCAGAATCTTGGCCCCGAAGTAGGCCAGCTCGGCGGCCTCATCAAACGAAAGCTCCCGCACCGGATAGGTGCCAGCTACCACCCGTGGGTCGTTGTTGTGCAGCCCGTCAATGTCAGTCCAGATCTGGATTTCCTCGGCCTGTAGCGCCGCGCCAATCAGCGAGGCCGAATAGTCGGAGCCGCCGCGCCGCAGGTTGTCGATGGCACCGTGCGCGTCGCGGCAGATAAAGCCCTGGGTGATGAACAGCGCGTCGTCGGGGTAGGGGGCCAGCGCGGCGGCCAGCCCCTGCCGGATGGCGGCCGTGTCAGGCTCGCCGTCGGCATTGAGGCGCATGAAGTCGAGGGCGGGTAGCAGCACGGCCGGGCGGCCCAATACCGTCGTCACAAAGCCGTACATCAGTCGGGTGCTCAGCAGTTCGCCCTGGGCCAGGATGACCCGCTCGCCCTCGGCTGTCAGCGGCAGATTGGCGGCCAGTTCGCGCAGGGTCCGGAATGACTGGTCCAGCGTTGGCCAGAAGGCATCGGCCTCAGTTGCGCCGAGCAGCTCGGTGGCCACCGTTCGGTAGTGTTGGCGTAGCTGTTCGAGGTGTGCGGTGGCCGGTGCGGCGTTGCGGGCGTACAGTAGGCCCGCCAACTCAACCAGTGCGTTGGTGGTGCCGCTCATGGCCGAGAGTACCACGATGCGCCGCTGCAGGTGCGGCGCGTGCATCAGCTCCGCTACTTCGCGCATGCGGGGCGCCGAACCGACGGAGGTACCGCCAAACTTTAAAACTTTCATAAGATGAAAAAACGGGAAGCAAGCGCGATGATAAAAGGTGAATCAGCCGCACGGGTGAAAAAAAAGCGCCGGTCTGGGAAGACCGGCGCTCAATGCTCAAAGGAAGATGGCACGAAGAGGCGCGACGGTCAGGTCGTGATTCGTTTGCAGCATTTCTTCAGCATCGGCATAGCGGCTAGGGCGGTCAGGGCCACCGAAAGCGCAAAGGTCGAAGGGAAAGAAATGCAGGTCATGCCGGAAAAGTTGCGCGATCCGAAGACCGCAGGAAAGGTTTTGCGTCGCAAGTACGGCCGGCGGCGGCGGATTATTGCAATGGGCCACCGTTTTTTTCTGGTTTGGCCGGCGCTACGAGTGCTGCACCAGCAGTAGGTACAGGGGCATTCCTAAGGTAATGTTGACGGGAAATGTAACGCCTAGCGCCATTGGAATGTAGAGGCCGGGGTCTGCCTTGGGAGCCGCCAGCCGCATGGCCGCCGGCACGGCAATGTAGGAGGCGCTGGCGGCCAGAATGGCGAAGATAAAGCGGTTGCCCACCGAGTTGGTGACCAAGTGGCTGGCCACGGCTACCATGCTGCCGTTGAACAGGGGCATGAGCACGGCAAATAGCGTTACGAAGCGCCCGTAGCGGCTAAAAGTGCCGAAGCGCCGGGCCGTAACCATGCCCATTTCGAGCAGGAAAATGGCCAGAAATCCTTTGAAAATATCGGTGGTAAAAGGCTTGATGCCCTCGGCCTGCTTGGAATCAGCAATGATGCCGATAACCAGCGAGCCGACTACCATCAGCACGCTGCCGTTGGTAACAGAGTGGTGGACCACGCTACCCAGGCTCAGGCGGGGCGGCTCGTCGGGGCCGGGAATATCGTAGCGCATCAGCAGAATAATGCCCACGATGATGGCCGGGGCCTCCATGAGAGCCATTACGGCCACCATGTGCCCGCTGAACGCCAGGCTTTGGGCATCCAGAAATGAGACGGCCGCCACGAACGTAACGGCGCTGACCGAGCCATAGGCCGCCGCCACGGCCCCGGCGTCGCTGACGGTGAGGCGGCGCTTGAGAATGAAGAACGTGTAGAGTGGAATCAGGGAGGACAGCAGCAGCCCGAAACCAAGCGAGTAGATGATTTCTGCCTCAAACGGACTATGCGCCAGCTCCTGCCCACCCTTGAAGCCAATGGCAAACAACAGATAAAGCGAGATGAACTTGACGGTGGAAGGTGGAATCTCCAGGTCGCTCCTAACGAGGGTCGCCACGATGCCCAGCACGAAGAACAGCAGGGTGGGGTTGGTCAGGTTGGCAATCAGCAGTTCAGCGTCCATGCGGGCGGGTGGGTGAATGATGCCGCAAGTTTAGGTAAGAATATTTGTTTATCTATCATGTATAATAGTAAAGCTATGGTGATTCGCCGGGCAACCAGAGGGTTAGGCGCTACTTTTTTTCTAAAAGCGTGTTGGGGAATTTTTAAAATAATCGATTCCGTGTCATGCTGAGCTTGTCGAGGCACGACATGAAAATCAAAACCCCCAACACGCTTTTAGAAAAAAAGTAGCGCCGGCCCTGGGCAGGACCGGCGCTGGCATGTTCGAAAGGAAACACGGGGAACTATGTACACAGACTTAGAGCGACAGTCGGGTCGAAGCGCGTCTCTTCGCTTTGCTGCCCGATAGTCTCTCCACTGGCCGTCTGCTGCCGCCTAAGTCCGGTTTCAGCCGGAAAGCAGGGCCAGCCGAGTGGGGCAAACCAGGAAACGAGGGCCATTAGCAGGCCGATTGGTGAGGTCCGGCGCGTTGGTAGCCGCCGGTATGCGCCGCGTTCGGGGCGAGTAGGAAAGGGAAAAAAAGCGGAATTAACCCCCGTGCCTCCAGACCGGCCGGGCTTACTGCACCTGCAGCTTCTGGCGGGCCGTACCGTTGGTACCAGCTACTTCGAGCACGTACAATCCGGCTTTCTCGCGGCTCAAATTCAGCTCCAGTGGTACGCTGCCGGTCCAGTTGTGCTGGCTCACGAGGCGGCCGGTCACGTCGAGTATCCGCACCTGGACGGCGGCTCCGAAGGGCTGGGCTACCCGCAGGCTGCTGCGGCCCCCTTCTGCCGGGTTGGGCACCACCCGCAGGCCCGCCTGCAACGCCGCATCGGTTCCGCGCAGGCCAAGCACCGTGCTACCGAACTTGTTAAGGCCATTGCCCCGTGGGTTGTCGATAGAGCCCCGAAAGCCAGTGCTCCAGCCCACCGTAGGGCTCACAAAATCGACCACAAAGTGGTTGATCTGATTCTCCAGATTAATCCAGGTCTGGCCGTTGTCGCGCGAGTACGACGAACCCTGGTCGCCGTTATCCTCATCGTACCCCACCGAAACATACTGATTGGTGCCGGGCACCGCGCTGATGGAAACGCCGTGCAGCGGGCCGCTGTAGTTTACCGGGTTCCAGGTCTGGCCCCCGTTGTTGGTCCGGAACAAACGGTGGTTGGTGCTTCGCTCATTTAAGCTCAGGGCCAGACCGTTCTGCTGGTCGCGAAAATGGATGTGCGTAAGTTCTGTCTCCCCTATAGTAAACACAGCCCAGGTCTGGCCGCGGTCAGTAGAGCGGAATACGCGCCCCTCATCGGTGCCCAGCCAGATGCTGTTGCCTACAGTGGCGGGCGACAGTACGATGGGGTATTCGTTGGGGAGCGTGGCCGGGGTGCTCACGGCCGTCCAGCTCTGGCCGCCGTCGGTGGTGCGGTACACCTCCAAACTGCCGCCCGAGGTGAGACTCTCGCCCACTACCATGCCCTCGGTAGCAGAAAAGAAATGCACGTGACTGGCGTAGCTTCTGGGGCTGGCAAACAACACGCCGGCCCCCTGAGCTACCCAGTTCTGGCCGCCGTCGGTTGTTTTCAGCAGGCGGCTGCTGTCGTCGCCTTCGGTGTTGACTACCAATACCCAAGCCGTGCTGCCACTCACCGCGCTTAAGCCAACAAGCTGTTCTTCGGCGGTGGCGTTGAGAGGCAATGCCCGCACGGCCCAGCTCTGGCCCCCGTCGATAGAGCGGGCTAGCTGAGCCGGCACGTACGCGTCGCCCCCCGACAAATCGAGGGCAGCCGTCCAGACAGTATTAGCATCCACGGCCTCCAGAAAAAGGGCCGCGGAGGTTGGGTTGGCGAAAGAAATGGGCTGGTTGACCCACTGGGCTGAAGCCGTGAGGCCGGTACTCAGCAGCAACAAGGTGAATAAATTGGTTTTCATGTAATAAAGGATAAAGTGGAAAGGTGCCCGAAATATAACCTGAATGGGGCTGCAACCAACAGCTTATTCGCCTTGGTAAGCCTTTCGCTATAAGTTGGTTGCTCCTGCTCTTGGCAACCGGCTGTATTAGTTTGCAGAAACATGCCCCAACTGCATCGTAATAGCTGTACTCACCTCCTGTGGCTGGTTCTTGGGCCGATGCCAACGTACGCAACCAGCGCGCAGCAACTGCAAACCGAATACGCCCCAAACCAAGAGCAGCCACCGCAATTCTGCAGTAGCCGCTCACGCTAAAAGGCAAACAAGGCCGGCCGGAAGCGGCCCCGCGCTTAGCGCACCGGTACGGGTAGCACCGGCAGGCTTTCGTGGCCCTCCGCGTCTACGCTCACCACCCCAAACAGGAAGTTGTCCTTGTTATAGGGCAAATCGGCTTTGAGGTCGGTTACGAAGAACTTCTGCTCCCACTCGGAGGCGTTGGTGGGGCGCATGAGTACGTAGTAGCCGACCGGCTTTTCGCCCGCAGCGGGGGCTTCCCACTGCAGTTCGGTGCGGTTGGTGAGCTTGGCCGTGAGCACGCCCACGTTGCGCGGGGCCGCTGGGGCAAGGGCCAGGCTGGCCAGCGTGGCCAGGTTTACGCCGGTGTTCTGGCGCAGGTAGGCGAAGTCCATAAACTTGGCCAGGTCGCCGTATTCCTCGCCGTTTTCGGTGCGCAAATCCTGGTGCTGGTGCCGGAAATCCTCGTTCACCTCCGTGAAGCGTACCGCCGTGAAGCCCTGCTGATTGAAGGGCGTATGGTCGCCGCCGCGCAGAAACCGGTCGGGGCGGTACACCAGCACTACCTCGTGGCCGGGTACGTACTGCTTGGTGGCCTCGCGGGCGTAGCGGGCCAGCAGGCGGCTGGGCGAATCGTTTTCCGAACTGAGCGTGCGGCGCATCCGGGCCTGCTCGGGCGTTTCGTTGGCCGGAATGCCTTCGCTCAGTACGCGCAGCTGGGTGGTGTTTTTGATGGTCGGGTCGTGGCCGGTCGAGTTGCCCACGATGTCGTTGTTGAGCATGGCCACCAGGTTCCAGCCCTCCTTCTTGGCCCGCTTGGCCATGTGCGTCGAGCCGTAGAGGCCCTGCTCTTCGCCCTGCACGGCCACGAAAATTATAGTGGCCGGAAACTGCTGCTGGCTCATCACGCGGGCCAGCTCCATTACGGCCACCGTGCCCGAGGCGTCATCGTTAGCGCCGGGCGCGTCGGCCGTGGCGTTCATCACGTCGCTCACCCGCGAGTCGATGTGGCCGCTGACGATGAACACGCGCGTGTCGGTGGGGTCGGTGCCGGGCAGCGTGGCCATCACGTTGGCCATGACTACAGGCGCGTTGATGCGGCGGCCGTCGGGCTTGATGGTAAACGTATCCTGCTCGACCTTAAGCCGGCCGCCGCTGGCCTTGCTGTACTTGCGGAATTCGCTTTCCACCCAGTTCCGGGCCGCCCCGATGCCGCGCTTCTTGCTCTTGGTATCGGAAAGCGTGTGGCGCGTGCCGAAGCTCACGAGCTTATCCACGTCGTCGCGCAGGTTCTTCTCTGAAACCTGCTGGACCATCTGCAGGATGAGCGGGTCGGGCGTGGTGGCAGGCTTGGTCTGGGCGAAAACGGGGACGGTCAGGCCCAGGCCGAGCAGCAAAAGGAGGGAGCGGGACATAGTAGGGTGGTGGTTGGGATGGGAAATATAAGGCGGCGTGAGGGATGTAGCGCGAAGCTCCAGCTTCGCGCGTCGTTGCTGACAGCCAAACGACATCGTCCAAGGGTACGGAGTGCCGCTGAAACTCCAACGATTTTTTTGCAGCGGTACACGAAGCTGGAGCTTCGCGCTACACCCCCAAAGACACAACCACACTCGCCGCGTTGCCCCCGAAGCCGGCCGCATTTACCAGCACCCGCCGCACCGGCCGCTCGCAGGGGCCGTTTACATCGGTAGCAAAGGGCGGCGTGGGCCACGTTTGGGTTTCGAGGACATACAGGGCAAAATCCAGGCTGAGCGCGGCCGAAGCGCCCAGCGTGTGGCCCAACAGCCACTTGTTCGACAGCAGCAGCGGCAACTGCTCACCAAATATCGCCCGTAGTGCTTCCCGCTCGGCCGCATCGCCAGCCGGGGTGCCGGGCGAGTGCAGCACCACCGCGTCAATTTCGGCTGGGGCTACGGCGGCCTGCTGCAGCGCCGCCCGAATGGCCTGCTGGAAGTGCTGGCCGTCGGCCGAAAGGCCGGTTTTGCTGCCAAGTGCCTCGAAGCCAAACCCCACGCCTTCGAGCAGCAGCGCCGTTTTGCCAGCTTTCTGCAGCGCCGCCCGGCTCCCGCGTTCCACCACGAAAACGGCCGCGCCCTCGCCCAGTACAAACGTGGAGGGCCGGCCCGTTCCCGGACGGCAGGGCCAATCGGTTGCCCCGAAAGGCGAATAGATGCCGATGGCCCGCATCTGGGCCAGCGTGAAGGCCGTGAGCGGGGCCTCGGTGCCGCCGGCCAGAAACCGGTCGGCCATGCCGGCGCGCAGCCAGGCCACGGCGTTGCCCAGGGCCTGAAATGCGCTGCTGCAGGTGCTGGAGTGGCTCAGGGCCGCTGCGCCCGCTTGCCCGGCGTCAAAGGCCACCCAACTGGCCACATTGCCCAGCGTAGTAAGCGGCGAAGCAGCAGCTGGCACCCGCCCTTCGGCCAGAAACTCAGCATGAAATTCTTCCAGCCGCCCCGTCGCGCCCCGGCTGCTCCCGATGCTGACGGCTAGATTATCAGTTGCCAGTTGCCAGTGGTTAGTTGTCAGGTCAGTTGTCAGGTTGTTCCTACTGATGATATTATCGGCTGGCAACTGACCACTGCCAACTGGCAACTCAATCCTAGCAGCTGATAACTGCCAACTGGCAACTGCCTGCCGGGCGGCCAGCATAGCCAGCAGCACGGTGCGGTCGAGCTGGCGGTAGGCGGGGCGCGACTGGCGGAGCGCGGCTACAGCGGCTTCGGCCGCGGCCGGTAGCGCCGCCACGGGCAAACCCGCCGGATGCGCGCTGAAGGGTGAGGCCGCCACGCTCCAATCCGACTCCAGCCCCAGCGCTGATACCCGGCCCCGGCCCCGGATGACGATTACGGTATCCGAATCGGGGTTAATCATGCAGGATGTGGGGCAGGTTGGCGGCGGGCACGAAATCCAGCACCAATTCGCGCATCTGGCGCAGCACGGCGTAGAGCAGCTCCAGCTCGGCATTGGTGGTGCAGTAGGGCGGCAGCAGGTACACCACGTTGCCCAGCGGCCGCAGCACTACGTGGTGGTCGAGGGCGAGCTGGTAGAAGGCGTCGCGCAAGCGGCTGAAGTAGCTGGTGCCTTCGCCGGGGTCGTACTCTACGGCCAGAATGGTGCCCCGGTGCCGCACCGCCCGAATGCCCGGCTGGCCTTCGACTTCGGTTTTAAAAGCAGCGTGGGCGGCGGCTATGCGCTGGCGCTGGTTGGTACAGTCGTCGGTGCGGGTGAGCTCCAGGCTGGCCAGGGCGGCGGCGCAGGCCACGGGGTTGGCCGTGTAGGAGTGGCCGTGGAACAGGGCCCGCATCTTGTCGTCGCTCAGAAAGGCGTCGTAAATCGGGGCGGCGCAGGTAGTGAGGCCCATGGCCAGCGTGCCGCCGGTGAGGCCCTTGGAAAAGCACATCAGGTCGGGCTGCTCGGTTAGCAGGCTGCTGGCAAACAGCGGCCCGGTGCGGCCAAAGCCGGTCATCACCTCATCGGCAATGGCCAGCACGCCGGCCGCGTGGCAGCGGCGCAGCATTTCGCTCAGCACCTCAGGCTCGTACATCACCATACCCGCCGTACCCAGCACCAAGGGCTCAAAAATAAAGCCCGCCACGTTGGGGTTCTGTAGGATTTCATCGAGCCGGGCCAGCACTTCGGCCTCGCGCCCCGGCACTGGCACCTCGATAAACTCCACCTCAAACAGCAG
Source organism: Hymenobacter lapidiphilus (assembly GCF_013377885.1). Taxonomy (GTDB): domain Bacteria; phylum Bacteroidota; class Bacteroidia; order Cytophagales; family Hymenobacteraceae; genus Hymenobacter; species Hymenobacter lapidiphilus. The sequence goes on along the minus strand of NZ_JABKAU010000003.1, from coordinate 121,219 downwards.
CGGCCAGAATGGCTCAGTGAAGGCCCCGCGGCTGCTCACGGCCATAGCCCCGAACGTGTCGCCGTGGTAGGAATCCTTGAAGCAGATAAACGTGCGTCGCTCAGGCTGGCCCTGGTTGTGGAAGTATTGGAGCACCATTTTCAGGGCCACTTCCACGGCTGTCGAGCCGTTATCGGAGTAGAACGCGCGGGCCTGGTTCGGGGGCAGCATTTCCAGCAGCTGCTCGGCCAGCTCCACGGCGGCGGGGTGCGTGAAACCAGCAAACAGCACATGCTCCAGGGTACGCAGCTGTTCGCTCACGCGGGCCGCAATGTGCGGATGGGCGTGCCCGTGCAAGTTCACCCACCACGACGAAATAGCGTCGAGGTAGCGGGTGCCGTCCTCCGCTACCAGCCAGCTGCCTTCGCCCCGGGTAATGGCAATGGGCAGCGGGGCGGTCTGCATCTGGGTGTAGGGGTGCCACAGCACGGCGGCGTCGCGTTCAGAAAGGGTAGGCATTTGGCAAAGGTAGCCCGGAGTCATTTCCCACAGATAAACGCCAGGAATTTCGCTGGATTCCATCGAGTCGTTCCAGCCCAAAAAATCCGCGCAATCAGCCGAAAAATCAGTGTCAATCAGTGATTAAACCACTCCCGGTACTCCGCCGCGTACCGCGCCACCACGGCCTCCGATACCTCCGGCTCCTCCAGTATCCGCGGCAGCACCGGGCCGTCGTAGTAGCTCAGAATAGCCTCCTCCGTCGCCGGGTTGGGCGCGCCGTTGAATACGAGGCCGCGCACCGGAATCTGCCGCATCCGCAGCGCTTCCAGCGTGAGCAGCGTGTGGTTGATGCTGCCTAAGTAGTGCCGCGACACTACCACCACGGCTACCCCCAGCTGCTGCACCAAATCGGCCACCGAAAAGCCGGCCGCCAGCGGCACCAGCAGCCCGCCCGCACCCTCTACCACGAGGTGGTTGGCCGTAGCAGGCAGCTCAAAATCGTCGGGCCGCAACGTGAGGCCCTCGGCAGCGGCGGCGGCGTGGGGCGAGGCCGGCAGTGCCAGCCGAAACCGCTCGGGCCAGAAGCGGCTGACTGGATTCGTAACGAGCCCGCGTACGGTGCCCGCGTCGGTGGTGGGCGTAAGGCCCGCCTGCACGGGCTTCCAGTAATCAGCCTGAAGTGCTTCAGTGAGTATGGCCGCGACTAGGGTTTTGCCCACGTCGGTGCTGATGCCAGTGATGAATAGTTTTTCCAAAAGAAAGTGAGTTAGTGAAACGGATGCCGCAGAAATACAGACTTTTTGGCCTCTACTTATACAGCGTATTATCGGCCAGCCCGTTCAGATAAAACTGCACACAGGCCTTCAACTCGTCGCCGTACTGGCGCAGCTTGGTGGGGTCGGGGTTAACGAGGGGCGTGGCGGGCAGTTGGTGGCGGCGGTAGGGGTAGAGGCGCACTTGGTTGTTGGCCGTCAGCTCGGTTACGTAGTCGGCATGCACCAGCCAGTAGCTGCCGCCGCTCAGAAACAGGGCGCGGCCGTTGGTGCCGGGGTCGAATACGGAGGAGCCGAAAGGCAGCAACTGACCCTCGGCGGGCAGACCCAGCAGGTCGAGCACGGTGGCCGGCACGTCGGCTTGCTGGCTGATGCGCGGGCGGGGTAGGGGCGGCAGCGGCTGGCCGGGGGCGAAAAGCAGCATGGGCGTTTTGTACTCGCCCAGCACATTCTGGTAGTCGGGCGCATCCGACTGCGAGGTATGGTCGGCCAGCAGAATGAACAGCGTATTGGCGTACCAGGGCTGGCGACGGGCGGTGGCAAAGAAGCGCCGCAGAGCTAAATCGGAGTACGCAATGGTGGGCTGAATGGCCAGCCGGCCGGTGGGCAGCTTGCCCTGGTACTTTGCCGGCAGCCCGAACGGCTCGTGGGCGCTGAGCGTGAACAGCGTACTGAAAAACGGCTGCTGCTGCCGGCTCAGCTGTCGGCTGAAATACTGCAGATACGGCTCATCGAAAATCCCCCAGTGCCCGTCGAAATCGGGGCTGCTAGCGGCGCCAGGATACTCATTGAGCCCAAAGTACTGTTGCATGCCGCTCATGCCGCCGAAGGTATTGAAGCCCATCGTGCCATTCTGGGCCCCATGGAACAGGCTGGTCTGGTAGCCGTGGCCGGCCAGGATGCTGCCCAGGCCGTGCAGCTTATTGGTCTGAAATGCAGAGGTGATGAAAGAGCCTTCCATCAGGCTCGGCAGGCCCGCCAGCACCGCCGGCAGCGCCTCGATGGAGCGGCGGCCGTTGGCGTAATGGTCGGGCAGCAGCAGCCCGCCGCCGCGGGTGGCCAGCGAGTCGAAGAACGGCGTATAGCCGCGCCGGCCGGGGTTTTCAACGCCTGTATATTCAGAACCCAAGCTTTCCAGAATGAGGATAACCACATTGCGGCCCGGCAGCGGCGCGGCGTTGCGCTTCGGCAGAGGCCGGGCCGCCAGCGCTGCCCGCAGCTGTTGGGGGGAGGCAAAATAGTCCTTGCGCTCGGGCGCGGCGTAGCCTAAACTCTTAAGGAAAGTGAACGTGCTGTTGAGCGCCAAATGCCCCAGCACTGCCGGCTGCTGCACGAAAGCGGCCCCGGTGCGCAGGGGCTTCAGCTGCAACCCGCCCCGAATACCCAGCACAACCAGCCCGGCCAATACTACAAGCTGCACTACCAGGGTAGCTATTCGCTTATAGCTGTTAGCTGTCAGCTTTTTGGAGTTGGATTGACCGTCGTCAGCTTGCGGCTTACGGCTTGTAGCTTGCGGCTCTCCGGTAGGCATCGGATAGAAGTACCACAACGCGGCCAACAGCAGACAGAAGGGCAGCAGCAGCCACCAGTAACTGAGCAGCAGCTGGCCCGCCTGCCGCTGCACATCGTCCCCGATGGTGCTCAACTCGTTGCTTGTGCGCCGGCCGATAAACCGGAAGTACTCCCAGTCCACCAGGTTCAGTAGCAACCCGAAGCCGTTGAGCAGCAGGTATACCCCTCGCACCAGCCGCTGCCAGTTGTGGCCACGGCCGGGCACCAGGCTCAGCAGCAGCCACGGGATGTTAAGGAGCAGCAGCGCCGACAAATCGAACCGGAAACCGTGCCAGAACGCCAGCGCCACCTGCCCCACCGGGGCCTCCCGGAATACGGCATAGTTCAGCCCGAAAAAGCCCAGCCGCAGCAGCAAGTACACCCCCAGCAGCAGCGCAAAACGACGAACCAGCAGACGCAGAAACTCGGTGGGCATAGGCTGATAATAGGTCAAAATAGTTGGAGGCACTGAACGGGTAGGGGCGGGGCTTGCCCCCGCCCGCCGTTGAACGATTCAAACCCGGACCGTTTAACGGCGGGCGGGGGCAAGCCCTGCCCCTACATCGTCCAGCTTGTTTCGACGATTTCGTCTAGCGGTAGACATATACAACTCCTACAGCGGCTCCAGCTTCACGGCCTGCCCATCGGGCAAGTCCTTTATCTGGCGGTAGAAATCGGCCAACCAATCGAGACGCTTGGCCACTGGTACGGCCTGCGTGGCGGGTATGCTGCGCCCGTTGGTAGCCAGGCACAGCGGCGGGTATAAGCTCAGCAGCTGCCCCGGCTGCAACATGCCGCCGGCCTGCTGAAAGGTTCGGAGCGGCTCCAGGCCCAGCGCATCCATCGGAAACTTCTCGGCCCCAAACAGAAAGTGCTTGAAATCCACATCGAGGTCGGCCAGCTCGCCGGTTTCGGTGTCTAGCAGCAGCACGGCGTCGCCGCGCAACAGGAACTGGTTGCCCACGCAGTCCTGCGCAAACGGAATGTCGGACTTGCGCAGCTCGCTGTAGGTGCGCCACAGTGCCCGCTCGCCCTGCCAGACCTGGGCCAGCGCGTGCCAGCCCGGTGCGGCCACGCAGCCCCGGATGTGCAGCCCGCCGAAGTAGGCCACCACGCCATTCTGCGCCCGCAGAAATGCCTGCAGGTAGATCGGTAGCCGCGCCAGCGTCACGAGGTCAGTCAGATCGCCGCCGGTATAGATAATACCCTTCATACGTTAATTTAAAAGTGGACTGTAGAGATGCATTCTTGCGTGTTGGCATTGAACGGTACCGTTGCTGCGTCGTCGTTCAGCGAGGAAATGCATGGATGCGCCTCTGAAATCGACCCGTAGTCTTACAGAAAAGCCTTTCCCGCACGGAGCGGAAAAGGCTTTTCAACGCAATCAGACAAAGACTTTATACCGACATGAAGGAGCTGTCCTCGAAGAGCACGGTTTCGTTGAGCACCTTGTTAACGTCCGTCAACTCCAGTCCCCAGGCGTCGGCCACGCCCTTGTACACTACCTTGCCATTCACCACGTTCAGGCCCATGCGCAGGTCCTCGTTCAGGAGGCAGGCCGCGCGCCAGCCCAGGCTGGCCAGTTTGAGGGCGTAGGGCAGCGTGGCGTTGGTGAGGGCCAGCGTGGAGGTGTAAGGCACCGCGCCCGGCATGTTGGCCACGCAGTAATGCACGATGTCGTCGATGATGAAGGTCGGGTCTTCGTGGGTAGTAGGCTTGCAGGTTTCGATGCAGCCACCCTGGTCTACGGCCACGTCCACGAGCACAGTGCCCGCCTTCATGGTTTTCAGCATGTCGCGCGTGATGAGGTGCGGGGCTTTAGCACCCGGAATCAGCACGGCACCGATGATGAGGTCGGCCGTTTTCACGGCGGCGCGGATGTTGTACTCGTTCGAGTACTGGGTGGTCACGTTTTTAGGCATGAAATCATCCAGCTCCCGCAGGCGGTTGAGGCTGATATCCATAACGGTTACCTGAGCGCCGAGGCCGGCGGCAATTTTGGCCGCCTGAGTGCCCACAATGCCGGCGCCGAGCACCAGCACTTCGGCTGGCTTCACGCCGGGTACGCCACCGAGCAGAATACCGCGGCCCTTCAACGGCTTCTCCAGGTACTTGGCACCTTCCTGCGGAGCCATCCGGCCGGCCACCTCGCTCATCGGAATCAGCAGCGGTAAAGCGCGGTTCGGCGACTCCACCGTTTCGTAGGCCAGGCACACAGCCTTGCGCTCGATCATGGCGTGGGTCAGCTCCTCGCCCGAAGCAAAGTGGAAGTAGGTGAACAGCAGCTGATTTTCCTTGATGAGCGGGTATTCCGAGGCAATCGGCTCCTTCACCTTGATAATCATCTCGGCCTTGGCGTACACATCCTCGATGGTGGGCAGCATGCTGGCACCAGCCTGCTCGTACTCCTCATCCGAGAAGCCACTGCCTTCGCCGGCCGTAGCCTGGATGTACACCTCGTGGCCGTACTTCACAAATTCGGCCGCACCGGCGGGGGTTAGGCCCACCCGGTTTTCGTTGTTTTTAATCTCTTTTGGAACACCAATCAGCATGGCTGGCAGCAGTAAAAGTGGGTGGGTGGAAATGGGTGGGTTAACAGGCCGCAAAGATACGGTGAGAATTGATGTCAAAGTAAAAAGGAACGTCATTCTGAGCGAAGCCGAAGAATCTCTACCGCTTCGTTGCGACCGATGGATTACTACTGCGGTAGAGATTCTTCGGCTTCGCTCAGAATGACGTTCCTTTTCTCAATTCTTACTCCTCTATTTAAACGGCACCGAAGTACCGCTTTCCTTGAGCATGCTACCGGCGTTCAGATCCTTTACCAGATCGGCCGTGAGCGTGAGCTTGGCGTCGCCGGTCAGGTCGTTGCTGGTGATGACCACGGCCTCCTGCTGCTGGCCTACCCGGCGCTGGTTGTACACCAACTCCACCACGGCCGTTTCGCCGGGCTTGATGGGGGAGGGCACGTTCTTATAGCCCACGCAGTAGCACCCCGACGTAATGGCGCTCAGCACCAGATCCTGCTTGCCACTGTTGGTTACTTTGAAGCGGGCCGTGAGCGTCTGGCCGGCTTCGGCCTTGCCGAAATCGTGGCGGGCGCGGTCCAGCGTCAGGCGCGGCGACTGGGCCAGCTGGGCGGGCGTGAGCTTGGAGCGCATCTGCTCCTTGTTCAGCACATTGCCTTTAATGGTGAGCACGGCACTGGGCGTAGTGGCATTGCTGACCACTGTTACGGTTTTGTTGAACACGCCGGGCCGGCCGGCGCTGCTGTACACGGCTTTCACCATACCGCTTTTGCCGGGCAGAATGGGCGTTTTGGTCCAGTCGGGCGTGGTGCAGCCACAGCTGGCCTGCACGTTGGCGATGATGATGGGCTGGTTGCCGGTGTTCTTGAACCGGAATTCATGGGAGGCCATTACGCCCTCCGGAATGGAGCCGAAATCGTGCTGCTCGCCCTGGAAGGTGAGCACGCCCTGGGCGTGGGCCGCCGTGAGCGTAGCAAAGCTGAGGAGCAGGAAAAGCAGGTGTTTCATAGGAGAAGATTTTTGGAAGTCGAAAGCACTTACCTGACGTTGTTGTTAGCCGATCAGTTCGCCGACCTTACGCAATCAAAGATACTCAACGAAATACACCCGCCGCGGCATCGGCCGCAAATCCGTACTTTTGTAGGCCTGTTTTCCGGGAAGCAGGTGCCCATCCCCTTGTCAGCCCCCGGTTTTCCATCCCACCCGCCGCCCCGTCTATGCCCACTACCGACACCGCCCCCGCTATGCCCGCGTCCGTTGCCTCGCTTACCAAAACCGATTTTCTGCACGATTACCGCCTGGGCTGGGAAAGCCGCCACGCCTCGCTGGCCGGCCGCAAGGAGGTGTTTATGGGCAAGGCCAAATTCGGCATCTTCGGCGACGGCAAGGAGCTGCCCCAGCTGGCCATGGCCCGCGCCTTTCGGGCCGGCGACTGGCGCGCCGGCTACTACCGCGACCAGACCTTTATGCTGGCTATCGGCGAGCTGACGCTGCAGCAGTACTTCGCTCAGTTGTATGCCCACCCCGATGTGGAAGCCGAACCCGCCACCGCCGGCCGCGCCATGAACGGCCACTTCGGCACCCGTTTTCTGGATGAGGACGGCAATTTCCGCGCCTCGGCGGAGATGAAAAACTCCTCGGCCGACATCTCGCCCACCGGCGGCCAGATGCCGCGGCTCGTGGGCCTGGCCTATGCCTCCAAGCTCTACCGCCAGAACCCCGAGTTGCACCAGTTCTCCGATTTTTCGGTGAACGGCAACGAAGTGGCCTTCGGTACCATTGGCAACGCCAGCACCTCGGAGGGCATGTTCTTCGAGGCCATCAACGCGGCCGGCGTGCTCCAGATTCCGATGCTCATCAGCGTCTGGGATGACCACTACGGCATTTCAGTGCCCGCCGAATACCAGACCACCAAGCAGAATATTTCGGAAATCCTGAAGGGTTTCCAGCGCGAAGGCGAAGGCCAGGATGGCTTCGAGATTTACCGCGTAAACGGCTGGGACTACCTGGCTTTGCTTGAAACCTACGAGCAGGCTGCTGAGGCCTGCCGCAGCCAGCACGTGCCGGCGCTGGTACACGTGCGCGAACTCACCCAGCCCCAGGGCCACAGCACTTCGGGCTCGCATGAGCGCTACAAAAGCACCGACCGCCTGAGCTGGGAGCAGGAGCACGACTGCCTGCTGAAAATGCGCGAGTGGCTGCTGGCCGACGGCCACGCCTCGGCCGAGGAGCTGGATGCCATCGAGAAAGAAGCCCAGCAACTCGTAAAAGAAGCCCGCACCGCTGCCTGGCAGGAGTTCTTTAACCCCATCAAGCAGGAGCGCGACGAGGTGGTAGAGCTGCTGAATAAGCTGGTGGCCGAAACCGGCACCGAAAACCAGCTCCACGAAATGGTGGAAGCCCTCAAACACAACACTACGCCCATCCGCGCCGACCTCGTGCGCACCGTGCGCCGCGCCCTGCGCCAGGTGCGCGAGCAGCGCAGCGCCAGCCGCCGCGAGCTACAGAACTGGCTGGAGCAAGCCCTGGCCGACAACGCCGACCGCTACAACTCCTACCTGTTCAGCCAGAGCGAAGAAGCCGTGGGCAACATCGAGGAAGTAGCAGTAGCGTATGCCGACGACGCGGCCTCCGTGGATGGCCGCGAGGTGCTGCAGGCCTGCTTCACGGCTAACTTCGAGCGCGATGCCCGCATTTTCGCCATTGGCGAAGACGTAGGCCGTATCGGCGACGTGAACCAGGCATTTGCAGGCTTGCAGGAAAAGTTCGGCGAGCTGCGCGTAACCGACACCGGCATCCGCGAGTGCACCATTATCGGGCAGGGCATCGGGGCCGCCATGCGCGGGCTGAAACCCATCACCGAAATCCAGTACCTCGACTACCTGCTCTACGGCATCCAGACGCTCTCCGACGATGTGGCCTGCCTGCAGTACCGCACTAAGGGCGGCCAAAAGGCCCCGCTCATCGTGCGTACCCGTGGCCACCGCCTCGAAGGCATCTGGCATTCGGGCTCGCCCATCCAGATGATTCTGGGCGCTATCCGCGGTATTCATCTGTGCGTGCCGCGCGACATGACCCAGGCCGCTGGATTCTACAACACGCTGTTGCGGAGCGACGAGCCGGCCATCGTGATTGAGTGCCTCAACGGTTACCGCCTGAAGGAGAAAATGCCCCAGAACCCCGGCGACTTCACCCTGCCGCTGGGCCGCCCCGAAACCCTGCTCCGCGGCGCCGACCTCACCATCGTCACCTACGGCTCGATGTGCCGCATCGTGATGGAAGCGGCCCAGCAGCTGGCCGAGGTGGGTATTTCGGTGGAGGTGATGGACGTGCAGACCCTGCTGCCCTTCGACACCGACCACCTGATTGTGGACAGCATCCAGCGCACCAACCGCGTACTGTTTGCCGACGAGGACGTGCCCGGCGGCGCTACCGCCTACATGATGCAGCAGGTGCTCGACGAGCAGCACGCCTACCGCTTCCTCGACTCGCAGCCGCGCTGCCTATCGGCCCAGGCTCACCGCCCGCCTTACGGCTCCGATGGCGACTATTTCAGCAAGCCGAGCGTAGAAGACGTGTTCGATGCCGTGTACGAAATCATGCAGGAAGCCGACCCTAAGCGCTTCCCGGCCATCTACTAAGAAGCGGCCTATAAAGCAAAGCGCCCGCCCCGGTAACTTCCGGGGCGGGCGCGCTACGAATGGCCTCTGGGGTAACTGGTCTGGCTACTAAGGAATGGTTACGGTTTCAGTGAATACCTCATTGCTGCGGTTCAGGGCCCGGTCCAGAATATTGATTTTAAACCGGATAGCCGTGCCGGGAGGCAGCGCAGAATTGGGAGGAATAGTAAAACCATAATAAATCTCGCCGCGCAACGGAGCGTTTCGATCACCTTGACTCTCAGGCGTCAGATTCGGATAGCGGCCGTTAAAATTGTATCCTACTCCGTTCGGCGTGAAGTCAACGAATGACCCATCTGTCTGGCGAATCTGCGTCTGACAGAAATAGTTATTGTAGGTAGGATTGATGGTTACACCATCGGGCAGCGTGGGATTGAAGGGTGGATCTACGTTGTCCTGGTCCAGCCCCAGATTCCCGTCGCCATCACGGTAGCCCAGTGTTACAAAAACACTGTCGAAGGGACCAAATCTGTTTACTATTGGCTGTATTGTGATGCTGCGGAACTCAATCTCCGGCGTGTCGGGATAATCGGGCGGACTGATGCAGGCTGGCACCGACAGGCCCAGCAGAGCCAGCAGCACTGCAAAACCCAGGGTCCGGAAAAGCGGTGTACGAGACGAGTGCATAGAAATGAGCGTAAAGAGAAAGGCCAAGGCAGCCGGTCGACAACGATGGAAAGGTAGTTTAAAGATACCGCATCTAAACGAACGAGCTGCCGTCCGCATTGTTCAACTTCTGGCTAACTGCCGGCTACAAAAATGAGTTTCCGCGAAGAACATTTGCACGCCCTACCTCGCCTGACGGCCGCCACCGCTCCGGCCGCAGCCTTGGCGCTGTTTCGCCACCAGGCCCGCCACTGCGCGCCCTACGCCGCCTACCTAGCCGCCTTGGGCCGCGACCCGGCCGCCGTGCAAACGCTGGCGCAGATACCCTTTCTGCCCATCGAATTCTTCAAGACCCATGATGTGCGCACCGTGCCCGGCCCCGCCGCCGATTGGCAACCGGCCGAAACCTTTCTCAGCAGTGGTACTACGTTGCAGCAGCGCAGCCAGCACCATGTGCGCGAGCCCACGCTGTACCGCCAGCACGCCCAGCGCATCTTTGAGCACTACTACGGAGCCCTTACCGGCTGGACCGTGCTGGCATTGTTGCCCTCGTACCTGGAGCAGGGCGGCTCGTCGTTGGTGGCGATGGTCGAGCACTTTGCGCAGGCTTCGGGCCAGTCGCAGCCGGCCTTTTTCCTGCACGACCACACGGCGCTACTTTCCGCTCTAGCCGAAGCCAAGCAGCAACCCGGCCGCAAAGTGCTGCTGATTGGTGTCAGCTACGCGCTGCTCGATTTCGTGGACGCCTACGCCGGCCGGCCCGAGCTACATGGCCTGACGGTGCTGGAAACCGGCGGCATGAAGGGCCGTCGCCGCGAGATGATTCGGGAGGAATTGCACGCCGAATTGCAGCGCGGTTTCGGCCCGGCCGGTATCCACTCCGAGTACGGCATGACCGAGCTGCTGGGCCAGGCCTACAGCTTCGGCGACGGCCGCTTCTGGGCCCCGCCGCAGCTGCAAATTCTGCTCCGCGACCCTTCCGACCCGTTCTCAGCGTCGGCCACCCGGGCCAGCGGCGCGCTCAATGTCATCGACCTGTCCAACATCGACAGCTGCGCCTTCGTCGAAACCAAAGACCTGGCCCGGCTGCACCCCGACGGCTCGTTTGAGGTGCTGGGCCGGCTGGATAATTCGGATATTCGGGGCTGTAATCAGCTGGTGTAGCCTCACCGCTGGCGTCTTTCTGTACTCCCAATCCCACCGCATGGCGTTGCCTGCTTCGTCTTTCTCCACGGTTTGGCGGCGCCGGGCCGAGCGGGTGTTTTTCGGGCTGCTGCTGGTGCTGGGCTTGCTGGTACACGCCGACTACGGCGTATCAACCGACGAGCCGGCCCATCACCTCAACGGCCTGGTGAATGTGAAATATGTGGCCGAGCTGGTGGTACCAGAGCTGGCGCGGCGGCAGGCTCAATACGCGCGTATCCCGGCCCTGGCCACCCACCCCGACCGCGACCATGGCGTGGTGTTCGAGATACCCGATAGCCTGCTGGGCTTGTTGGCGCAGGGCGACTCGGCCACCTACTACCGCCAGCGGCACTTGCTGATTTTCCTGGTGTTCATGGTAGGCGTTTGGGCACTGTACCGGCTGGCTGCCCGCTACACCCGCGACTGGCGCTGGGGTTTGGGCGCGGCCGCTGCCCTGGTGCTTTCGCCACGGCTGTTTGCAGAAGCTTTTTACAATGCTCAGGATATCGTTTTTATGGCCCTGTTCGCGGTGGCTATGCTCACGCTTGTGCGGCTGGTTGCGCGCCCCGGGGCCGGCCGGGCTGCTGTGCACGGGCTGGCCTGCGCGGCGGCCATCGACGTGCGCGTAGGTGGCGGGCTGCTGGTGGTTTTCACGCTGCTCGCCGTTGGCTGGCAGGTCTTCAGCAGCCCGGCCATTCGTCGTGCCACCTGGGTTCGTAGTGCCGGTGTCTATGTGCTTGTTGCCGCCGCCGCTGCGGTGGCCGGCTGGCCCTATCTGTGGGCCGATCCGGTGAGCCGGCTGCTGGAAGCATTGCGCCGAATGGGGCAGTTTCCGTGGCAGGGCCGCAACTTGTATCTGGGGGAGCTGTTGCCCGGTTCAGCTACGCCCTGGCACTATGTGCCGGTCTGGGTGGCCATCACCACGCCCTGGCCCTACCTACTGTTGGCAGCGGGTGGACTGGGTGCCGTTGCAGCTACCAGCCTCCGGTGTAGAGGCTATTTCCGAACGCGTACCGGGCAGTTTGATTGGCTGGTGCTGGGTTGGTTGCTTGGGCCAGTGTTGCTGGTAATCGGGCTGAACTCGGCGGTGTACAACGGGTGGCGACACCTGTATTTCGTGTATCCGGCGCTGCTGCTGCTGGCCGTGCGCGGCGGTCAGGCTGGCCAGGAGCTGGCCGGCCGCTACCGGGCGGGCCGATGGGTAGGAGCCGGAGTGGGTGTAGTGCTACTAGCCGGAATAGCGCACACAGCTTACCGCATGGTACGCGAGCACCCGCAGCAACAGGTGTATTTCAGCCTGCTACCTAACCAAACAGTAGCAAAGCAGTTCGACCGCGACTATTGGGGCCTGGCTTATCGGGATGGGCTGGAATGGGTACTGGCTTCCGATTCGGCGGCCCGCATACGAGTGGGAGCGGCCCGGCCCGATCTGCTCTACAATAACTCGCTCATTCTGCCCGCCGCTCAACGGGGCCGACTTGTGTTCGTCCGTCCGCCTTACCCGGCTGGCACCTACCTGTTCACCAATTACGCCCGCTACCAATATGGCCCCGGCCTGCTGCCATCCGATACGCTCGGCCACCAGGTGTACGGGCTGCGAGTAAACGGGCTGCCAGTGCTGGGCGTGTCCAAGCGTTGACGTTAGCGGGGGCGGCGGGTAGTTACCGGTAAAACTGTCATTCTGAGCGGAGCGAAGAATCTCTCGTGCCAAGGCAACTCCCGATAGCAGGAATACTTTGGCACGCGAGATTCTTCGCTCCGCTCAGAATGACAGTTCTTATCAACTGTAAATCAACCTACTTGCCCGCGAATGCCTTCGCATCGGCTTCGGTAATTGTGGCGTCGCTCATGATAACGAGGCGCTCGACCACGTTGCGCAGTTCGCGGATGTTGCCGCGCCAGTCGAGGCCCTGCAGGTAGGTGAGGGCCGCGTCGTCGATTTTCTTGGGTTTGTTGCCGTAGTCTTGGGCAATGTCTTTGAGAAACTTGTCGATGAGCAGGGGCACGTCGTCGCGGCGCTCATTGAGTGAGGGCACCGGAATGAGGATGACCGAGAGGCGGTGGTAGAGGTCTTCGCGGAAGCTGCGTTCGGCAATTTCCTGGAGCAAGTCCTTGTTGGTGGCCGCCAGTACGCGCACGTTCACCGAAATTTCCTTCTCGCCGCCCACGCGGGTAATCTTGTTCTCCTGCAGGGCCCGCAGCACTTTGGCCTGGGCCGAAAGGCTCATGTCGCCGATTTCGTCCAGAAACAGCGTGCCGCCGTCGGCCTGCTCGAACTTGCCGATGCGCTGCTTGATGGCCGACGTAAACGAGCCCTTTTCGTGGCCGAACAGCTCCGACTCAATCAACTCCGACGGAATGGCGGCGCAGTTTACCTCTACCATGGGGCCGCCGCTGCGCTGGCTTAGCTCGTGTAGCTGGCGGGCCACCATCTCCTTGCCCGCGCCATTAGGGCCGGTTATCAGCACCCGCGCATCGGTGGGGGCCACCTTCTCGATGGCCTTGCGCACGGCCTGCAGGCCGGCCGAGTCACCAATCATTTCCGAGCTTTTGGCCAGCTTCTTCTTGAGCGTTTTGTTCTCGGAAGACAGCTTGGTGGTTTCGGTGGCCAACTGCACATGGTCGAGGGCGTTGCGCACCGTTACGAGCAAGCGGTTGAGGTCTGGTGGCTTCTGGATGAAGTCGTACGCCCCTTTTTTGGTAGCTTCCACGGCCATTTCTACGTTGCCGTGGGCCGAAACCATGATGAAAGTGGAGTGGGGGGCCAGCACGCGGGCGCGCTCCAGCACTTCGAGGCCGTCCATCTTGGGCATTTTCACGTCGCAGAGTACCACGTCGTACTTTTCCTGGATGAGCATATCGAGACCCGTGGGGCCGTCGGCGGCTTCATCTACTTTGTAGCTTTCGTATTCGAGAATTTCCTTGAGCGTGTGCCGGATGGCTTTTTCGTCGTCGATTATCAGCAGGCGGGGCATAGCAGGGGGGTATGGAGCTGTTGAAGCTGTTTAGAAAGTCAAAAGGACGTCATGCTGAGCTTGCCGAAGCATCTCTACCGTTTCGTTACAGTCATTCAGCGAAGCGGTAGAGATGCTTCGGCAAGCTCAGCATGACGTTCTAATTGATTCCGGGTACTTCCTAAACAGCTTCGTTAGCTTTCGTTAAATGCAAGGTAAGGCCTTAATACGGAAGCTGTCAGCTAATAGCTATAAGCTAACAGCTAAGTGCAAACGCCAAAAAGCCGCCGCAACTGGTGTTGCGGCGGCCCTTTCAGGTGGTGTGATGAGTCTGTAAGCCGGGTTTTGTCCGCCTACCCGAGGGCAGGCGGCCCCACCATTTATCTAGGCCAGTCGTTGCCGAAAGGCTCCATCAACCTACCCGCCAGCGCCGGACGAGCCGCCCGGTGCCTTCCCCTGGAAGCGGGGCCGACGTGCTGGCTTATTTGGTCTTTCAACCCCTGAGGTTTACCCAGCCGACTTGGTCACCCAGCCGCTGGTGCGCTCTTACCGCACCTTTTCACCCTTACCTTTTTTTTAGCTGTTAGCTGTTAGCTGAGAGCTGTTAGCTTTTCGTTCAACGAAGGCTAACAGCTAATAGCTCTCAGCTAAAAGCTTAAAAAGAGGCGGTTATTTTCTGTGGCACTGGCTGTCCGACGCGGCTTTACGCTACGCCGTCCTTCCCGTTAGGAAGCAGGGTGCTCTGCGTTGCCCGGACTTTCCTCGTCACCATTCTTGCGTCCGGTACCGCGGTGGGGCGACCCATCACAGGGGCAAAGATAACAAACCATGAGGGGTCGATGCATTCAGTGGATCCCTAGGACGGGAAAGTGCCAAAACCAAATATTGAAAATAATAGATATTTTTAATATTGTGTATAAAGCTTATTAAGTATAGTTGATCAATATTTATGCATTGTTCTATCGTCTTTAAGGCTGTGTTTTCTGTTTTAGCTGTTTATAGAGTATTCTGAAAAACATGGCTTAAAATGCTTTATTGGATGTAAATGGTTGAAGATACGACTGATTTTAGTCAGTATTATTGAAGAATTTATAAGTGAGGAGAAATTTATAAAATTAAATCATATACATTGCGAATGAATAAGTTGCTTATTCAGGCTCCTGATTAAATAAGCCTTAGTACATAAAACAATAGTCTTTTCTTACCTTGTTTTTCCACCTTTTACCCAGTAGAATGCAGAATAAATCCTATAATGCCCGCCTTGCTATGTTGTTGAGCGCGTCTGCGCTTGTTGCCAGCGCCGCCTTCACTTCCTGTAGTAAAGATGGCGTAGAACCGGAAATAGCCGGTGTAGCGAAAAGCAGCAGCAGCAGCGACGTGCGGCAGGGAGCCAACCTGATTCCCGGCCAGTATATTGTGGTGCTCAAAGATGACGCCGTTAGCACGAGCAGCGGTGATTCATACACTGAGAAAGTGAAGAAGGTGAAGGCCGTGGGCCAGGGTGTGTTGCGGGCACGCGGTGCCCGGCCCGAGGCTATGGGCTACGCCTATGGCCATGCCCTCAAGGGCTTCTCGGCCACGCTGACGGCCCAGGAAGCCAAGCAGCTGCGCGCCGATGCCCGTGTTGCCTACGTAGAGCAGGATCAGATTATTGCGCTTGGTAAGCCCGTTAGTGGCGGTGGAACCACCGGCCCGGCCCAGACTACTCCTTATGGTATTACCCGCGTGGGTACCGCCGATGGTACGGGCCGCACGGCTTGGGTTATTGATACGGGCATCGACCTCGACCACCCCGACCTAAATGTGGACGTAGCCCGTAGTGTTACGTTCATCCCCAGAGCCCGTAGTGCGAACGACGGGAACGGGCACGGTACGCACGTGGCCGGTACCATTGGGGCCATCAACAACTCCATTGGGGTAGTGGGTGTGGCCGCCAACGCTACGGTAGTAGCCGTGCAGGTTCTCGATGCGCGGGGTAGCGGCTCCAACTCCGGTGTAATTGCCGGCGTCGATTATGTAGGTGCCAACGGTAAGGCCGGCGACGTGGCCAATATGAGCCTGGGCGGCGGCGTATCGCAGGCCCTCGATGATGCTGTGCTCCGCGCTTCCGCCGGCGGCGTCCTCTTCGCACTGGCTGCCGGCAACGAAACCGACGACGCCAACAACCACTCCCCGGCCCGCGTGAATGGCCCGAACATCTTCACGATTTCGGCCATGAACAGCACTGACTCCTGGGCTTCGTTCTCGAACTTCGGCAACCCGCCAATTGATTACTGCATGCCCGGCGTTGGCATCAACTCTACCTGGCTCAGCGGCGGCTACAACAGCATCAGCGGCACCTCGATGGCGGCTCCGCACATGGCGGGCGTGTTGCTCATGCGCGGCAAAAACTTCACCACCAGCGGCACCGTGAAAAACGACCCCGACGGTAATGCTGACCTGATTGCTCATCTGTAAGCTAAAGGACCACCGTTCAACAGAAAGGCCCGCCAATCGGCGGGCCTTTTTTATGGGCGCTGAGAGATGCCGATCGGGACGTTTTATACCATCCGGTTACTTCGCCAGCCACACGTTATCCTTGGGGTAGCTGTCGGGCACCAGCGTGGCGCCGAGCTCCATCTGCTGCGCGGCTTTAGTGGTGGGCACGGGTACGGTAACGGTTTTCGTGCCCGACTCCCAGACGCCGATGGTGCGGTGAATTTTCTGGGTTGAGTTATCGGCGAAGGTAACGGTGAGGTCGACCGGCACGGGCTTGGAGCCTTTGGACTCCACTACCACGTCGTAGCCGGTGGCGGTTTTGGTCACCTGCTGGATGGCCAGGTCGGGGTAACCGCCGTCGAAGAACCAGCGTTGCCAGAACCAGTTGAGGTTGCGGCCCGCCCCGGCGTTCATGGCGTTGAAGAAATCGTGGGGCATGGGGTGCTTGCCCTGCCAGTTGCGGATGTAGGTGTGCAGGGCCTTCGTAAACAGCTCGTCGCCGAGCAAATCCTGCACGTAGAGGTAGCCCAGGCCGGGTTTGGGGTAGGAGTTGAGGAAGAACGCCGTGCCCGACTGCTGGGTACTCAGCGTCATGATGGGCACGTCGGCCTCGGTATCAGCCCCGGCGGCGTAGGGCGCAATGCCGTAGTTGTCGTCGAGCTTGGGGTCAATCATGCCCGAGATAATCCACTCGCCCATGGTGGCCCAGCCCTCATCCATCCAGCCGTACTTGGTTTCGTTGGTTCCCAGGTAGAAGGGGAACATGGTGTGGAAGATTTCGTGGACCGTGAGCGTGATGCCGTCTTCGCGGGTTTCGGTGGGGTTGTCGTTCACCATCATCGGGTACTCCATCTGGTCGAGGCCGTCGAAAACGGTTTCGTGGGAGTAGGGGAAGGGCCACTTGGGGAAGGTGTAGCTCATGGCCTGCACCGTCTGGCGGGCAAAGTCTACTACCTCGGCGTAGTCCTTGTGCTTGGGGTTGTACACGGCATCCACCCGCGTGCGGCGCTTGGTGGCCGGGTCGACTACCAGGCTGCTCGACTGCCACACATAATGGTCGGTGGTGGCAAACACGAAGTCGGTCACGTTTTGGGCTTCGAAATGCCAGGTGTTCTCGGGGTTTCTGGTGGTCGTGATGCCGCCTTTTTTCAGGTCAGCTTCGGTGATGATGCTGGTGATGCGGTCCTGGGTTTCGGCTTGTAGCAGGCGCTGGGCAAATTTGGGAGCCAGCACCTGGTTGGCGTTGGTCAGGTCGCCGGTAGCCCACACTACGAAGTCCTTGGGCACGGTAACGTCTACCGAGAAGTTGGCAAAGTCGTTGTAGAACTCCTGGGAGCCGATGTAGGGGTTGCGGTTCCAGCCGTCTATATCGTCATACACGGCCACGCGGGGGAAGAAGTAGGCTACGAAATCGGCGTTGGGCTCGACCTGGCCGGTGCGCATGTGCGAGCCGGCGTTCAGCGTGTAGGCAAACTCCACCGTCATGCGGGCCGTTTGGCCGGGGGCAATGGCCTTGCGGGCCGGCACCACGAGGTTGGTGAAGTTGGGCCGCAGGTCGGTGGCCGGAATGGCTTGGCCGTTGAGCGTGAAGTTGGTGAGCTGCATGCCTTCACCCACATCTTCGGGGCTCATGCCGCTGGCCCGGGGTGCGCCCTTTTGGTATAGGTTGGGGTAAAGCTTAAACCATACCTGCCGCAGCGAATCGGGGCTGGCGTTGCGGTAGGCAATATCGGCCGTGCCGCGCACTTGCCGCGTAACTGGGTCGAAACGAACCTTGATTTTATAGTCGGCCGAATTCTGCCAGTATTTGGGGCCCGGCAGCCCGCTCTCGGCCCGGGTGCCCTTGTCATAAGTGGCCCGGATGGTGCGCGACACCGGCAGCTGCTGGGCCGGTAGCGTGAGGGGCAGCAGTAGGAGGGAAGCGGCGAGAAGCGCGGGGAGTTTCATGCTGGACTTTAGCAATCTTAAAAATCAGATAAATACGAAACCGGCAGAACGCTGTAGGGGCGGGGCTTGCCCCCGCCCGCCATTCGCGCCACCATAACGGTAACCGTTCAACGGCGGGCGGGGACAAGCCCCGCCCCTACAGCGTTCAGTAGCCTGAACTGTTACTTCAGTCGTACCAGCGTGGCGCCGTAGCCAAACTTTTCCTTCATCGAATCCTCGAAGAACTTGATGTCGCGGTTGCGGCTTAGCAGCTTGTGCAGCTCCTTGCGCAGCGTGCCGTTGCCCGAGCCGTGGATGTAGATGATTTCGTGCATGTTGGTGGCCAGTGCGCGGCTCAGCGTGTCCTCGAAGGCTTCAAGCTGGAGCTTGAGGATAGCCGAGTTGCTCAAGCCTTCGGTGCCGCCCTCGGGCTGTAGGGCCTCTAGGTGCAGGTCGATTTCGTGCGATGGGGCTACCAAGGCTTTGGCGGGCTCAGGTGCAGGGGCCACGGCGGCAGGCTTAGCGGGGGCGTTGCCGGTTAGCTGGGCCTTCAGCTTGTCGGCCAGCTGCTGCTTGTCGGTGACGGGTTGCGGCTTGGCGGTGGGCGCGTTGGTTGGCTGCTCGGTTTCGACGGCGGGCAGGGCTACCGGGGCGGCGGGCTTCTCGTCGAGCTGGAACAGGTAAGCTTCCCGCTGGAGCACCGGCACGTTGGGCTGGCGACTGGTATAGAAGCTTGCCGCCTTGAACTGCAGCCGCTTATTTAGCAGCTCGAACGCATCGGGGCTGTTGAACTGGAACGGCAGCAGCTGCACCAGCAGCGCCGGCCACTGGTCGAAATCCTTGAGGTGCCAATGCCCCAGCGCCTCGCTAGCCGACTTGGCTTCCAGCTTCTCGGCCTTCAGGGCCCGGTATTTCTCCCGCTTCTCCTCGCCCAGCGTAAAGAGCACGGTGCGGTCGGTGTGGTTGACCAGATGCAGCGCCAACAGTTCGGGCGACTGGTGGATGAGGGCCAGGTAGATGCCCTTCTGCACCGGCGCGGGCTGGGCTTTATCGGCTTTCAGGGGGGCAGGGCTTTCGCCGGAAGCTGCTGGTTTAGCGGCCGGGTTTTCGGTGGCCATGCCGGCCTTTTTGGCGGCTTTAGCGGCCATGGCGGCCCCGCTGCTAGCGGCTTTCTTCTCCGACTCCACGGCGGCGGCGCTTTTGCCGAACGCCTTGGTTTCCTCGGCCGCTACTACCACAATCTCGCGGCGCAGTACCGGAATGGTGAAGTCATTATCGATGGCTACTTCCACCAGCTCGTCGCTGAGCAGCCGGGTAATGATGCCTTCTTCGCGCCCGGTCAGCAGGCGTACTCGGTCTCCAATATTCATATAGCACAGATGTTGCAGATGGTGCAGATGCCGCAGATTCGTTCTGGCATCTCTCATGGGGGAGGTGTAAAGGTCGCCATTTGCTTACGCAAACTGCGTTGGAATGATGGCCGACCGGCGTTTTCGCTCCGAATTATTACCAGTACAGCCCATGGGCCCGGAAGCCGTGGCGCGGGTTCCACTCCAGGGCCGGGGCAGGGAGGTGGAAGATGCTGAGGGCGTAGAAAACCTTTTTAAGCACCTTGTTGCGGGTCGGGATGCGGCGCAGGTCCACGTCGAGGCTGAGGTAGAACTGGCGGTAGGAGCGCAGGCCCAGCGCGGCGTTGGCCTGCGGGTCGTTGAACACCATCTGCTGGGCCCCGTAGCCCACCGCCGGCTGCAGCCAGCGGGGCCAGCGGTTGCCGGCGGGCAGAAACGCGCCTACATCGGTAGCAAGCCAGTAGGTCTGGCCGTTGTAGTCTTTGAGAAACTGCTCGCCCAGACCGCGGCCCAGCACGTTGGGGCGCAGATCGGCGTAGCGGGTGGTCCGGAATGAGAGCTTGGGCATAATGCGCACCTCGTTCCAGGCCAGCTGCTGGCTTATCAGGCCGGCCGAGCCGAGGAAGTTAGCTGCCAGGTCGGAGGCCGAGGCCCCATAAGCCGGGTCGCGGCCGTCGAACAGCTCGATGGGAGCCTGCAGCACGAAGCCCACGAAACCGCCGTACCAGATAGAGCGGCGGTCGGGCACACCCGCCCAGCGCAGCATATCCACTGCCCCGCGGCTTTCGTGGAAGGCTCCCCAAATGTGCCCGGCCTTATCGAGCTGCTTCCATTGGGGTAGGTCGTTGAACCAGTGGAACCGGCTTTTTTCGCCCGTGTACCAGCTCTTACTCAGCACCAGCATAAGCGCCGAGTACGACACCACCAGCCCGCCGGCCAGCAGCGGCAGCCGCTGGTTAAGCCGCCCCGGCATGGCCGATTGCAGGCTATCGGCCGGGGCCGGAAAACCAGGGGAGCCTGCTGGCTCCGTTACGGCTGTCTCGGTGGTTGCCCGCGGTACCTGGGCCTGTACCGTTCCGGCAAGCAGCGCACTCAGCAAGCCCACGAACAGGCAGGAGCGAAGAGCAGGGAGGGGTGAGGACAAGGGCAGTGGAAAAAATCTGGTTAAATCTACATTAAATGCGGCTATTGACTTGGTGAACCCGCTTGTGCTATTGTATATTTAATGCCCCTTTGTAGTGTAAGGCGGTAAATCAATCCTGATTGTAGATAATACAGCATTGTTCTCCGCTCCTGATTTTTAAAGTTTTCAACCCATTCTCTTATGCGAATACTTCGACTTTTTCTGGTATTACTGGCTTTCGGAGCTGCCAGGCCCGATTCTTGGGCTCAGGTCGTCACTGCCCAGCCCGCCTCGTTCACGGCTGCGCAGGCTGTTACGCTCACCTTTGATGCCACGCAGGGCAATGCAGCACTAGCCAACCTCAGCGGCGACGTGTACGTGCACACCGGTGTCATCACCAACCTGAGCACTAGCCCCTCCGACTGGAAGTATGTGAAGTTCACCAACTTCAACGCTCCCGATCCGTCGGTGAAGCTCACGCGCAGCGCCACCAACCCCAACATCTACACCATTGCCATCACGCCCAGCGTGCGGGCCTGGTACAATGTGCCGGCCGCCGAGCAGATTCTGCGCCTGGCCATGGTGTTCCGCAACGCCGATGGCTCGATTGTGGGCCGTGGCCCCGGCGGCGACATTTTCGTGGACGTGGCCCAGAACGATTTCGACCTGCGCTTCACCCAGCCCAGCGGCCCCGGCCCGTTCGTATTCCCGTTGAATTCGCCCACGCTCGTGAAAGGCACCTCGGTGGTGCCTGCCAACCTGGCCCTGCTGCTCAATGGCACCCAGATTGCCACGGCCACCAACGCCACGGCCATTGAGGCCACCGTAACGCTCACGCAGGCCGGCGCCAACACGCTGCGCCTCACCGCCACCACCGCCACCGCTTCGGCTGCCACCGAGCTGACGCTGCAGACCCGCGAAGCCGTAACAGTAGCTGCGCTGCCCGCCGGTGCCAACCGCAACGGCATAACCTATATCAACAACGGAGCTTCGGCCATCTTCAGCCTCACGGCTCCCAACAAGAGCTTCGTGCACGTTATCGGCGAGTTCAACAACTGGACCGCCACGGCCGCCGGCTACATGAAGCGCACGCCCGATGCTGCCGGCCAGCCCGACAACTCGGTGAACGGCCGCTGGTGGGTGCAGGTAGATGGCCTGACCGCCGGCCAGGAGTACGCCTACCAGTACCTCGTGGATGGTCAGTTGAAAGTAGCCGACCCCTTTACCGAAAAAGTGCTCGACCCCCAGAACGACCGGTTTATTTCGGCCGCTACGTACCCGGGCCTGAAGGCTTACCCGGTCGGCCAGAGCGGCATTGTGTCGGTGCTGCAAAGCAACGTAACGCCCTACGCGTTCCAGAACACGAACTTCCAGCGCCCCAAGAAGGAGGATATGGTAGTATATGAGTTACTGGTGCGCGACTTCCTGGCTGCGCACGACTACAAGACTCTCACCGACACGCTGGCCTACCTGCAGCGCTTGGGCGTGAACGTGATTGAGCTGATGCCGGCCAACGAATTCGAAGGCAACGAAAGCTGGGGCTACAACTCATCGTACTACTTCGCGCCCGACAAGTACTACGGCCCCAAAGACGACCTGAAACGGTTTATCGATGAGTGCCACAAGCGCGGTATTGCCGTGGTGCTCGATATGGTGCTCAACCAGTCGTTCGGCCAGAGCCCCATGGTGCAGATGTATTTCCAGGACGGCAACCCGGCCACCAACAACCCCTGGTTCAACCGCACCGCTACCCACCCCTTCAACGTGGGCTACGATTTCAACCACGAAAGCCCTTTCACCCGCTACTTCAGCAAGCAGGTTATCGAGTTCTGGCTGAAGCAGTACAACATCGACGGCTACCGCTTCGACCTGAGCAAAGGCTTCACCCAGAAAGTATCGAACGACGTAGGTGCCTGGAACCAGTACGACCAGACGCGGGTGGATATCTGGAAGGACTACCACGATTTTCAGGTGAGCGTATCGCCGACCTCGTATGCCATTCTGGAGCACCTGGGCAACAACGACGAAGAAAAAGTGCTGTCGGATATGGGTCTCATGCTGTGGGGCAAGATGACGGATGCCTACAACGAGGCCACGATGGGCTACAACGAAGGCGGCAAATCTAACTTCAGCGGCGGCTACTACAAGCAGCGCGGCTGGAACCAGCCCAACCTGATTACCTACATGGAAAGCCACGACGAGGAGCGCCTGATGTACAAGAACCTGACCTTCGGCAACGCTTCGGGCTCGTACTCAGTGAAAAACCTGTCGACGGCTCTCAAGCGCCAGGAGCTGGCTGCTGCCTTCTTCTTTACCGTGCCCGGCCCGAAAATGATCTGGCAGTTTGGTGAAGTCGGCTACGATAAGTCTATCTTCAGCTGCCCCGATGGCACCATTCCGGTACCTTACCAAACCAACGACCAGTGCAAGCTGGCCAATAAGCCCGCCCTCTGGAACTACTACCAGGAGGCCGACCGTCGCCACCTCTACGACGTGTACCGCAGCCTGATTGCCCTGAAAGTGCAGGAGCCTGCCTTCGAAAATCCCGCCAGCTTCACCCAGAACCTGAACGGGGCGGTGAAAACCCTGCAGCTCTCCGACCCGCGCCTCAACGTGACCATCGTCGGTAACTTCGATGTAACGACGGCCACCGTGGTGCCCAACTTCCAGAGCGCCGGCACCTGGTACAACTACCTGACCGGCGAAACCCTGGTCGTAACCGACCCCTCGGCTTCCATCCCGCTGGCCCCCGGTCAGTTCGCGGTGTATACCTCGCGCAAAATCACGGTGCCCGCCGGCACGGTGCTCAGCAACCGTCGCGCCAGTGCCGCTGCGGTACTCCAGCTCACGGCCCAGCCCAACCCGGCCGGCGCTACGGCCCAGCTTCGCTACGAGCTGCCCCAGGCTGCCACTGTTCAGGTTACGGTAACCAACCTGCTCGGAGCCACAGTACAAACCCTGCCCGCTACCCGCCAGCCAGCTGGCTCGCGGAGCCTGGAGCTGCCCCTGCAGAACCTGGCCAACGGCGTGTACCTAGTTCGGCTGCAAGCCGGCGCCCAGCAGCAGTCCATCCGCCTGATTGTGAACCACTAGGTTTTTTGAGCCGATTGTTTTCTTTAAAAAGCAGGCCCCGTACTCAGTTGAGTACGGGGCCTGCTTTTTAAAGAACGATGTAGGGGCGGGGCTTGTCCCCGCCCGCCGTTGGACGAAATCCGGCTGGACCCGTTCAACGGCGGGCGGGGGCAAGCCCCGCCCCTACATCGTTTCGACAGTACCGTTCCGACGGTTTTTAAAGCAGATTACGCACCTAGTTCTGCTTCGTGGAAAGCTACCAGGTCGTCGATAGGGGAGCGGATGATTTTGCCGACTTCCATGCCATGGTCCTTGGCTACCTGGGCCAGCGCGTCGCGGAAGTTGTAGCCTACCGAGCCGATGCAGTTGAACGTGTAGTCCTGGTAGTTGGGATAGTGGCGAACGATGTTTTCGAAGAACGTCTCGAAGCCCTGCAGCACGATTTCGCGGCAGTAGCTGATGTTGTTGTGGTCGTAGGTGAACTTGGCGAAGCTGGCCAGAAAGCGGTTGGGCAGCGGCTGGTTATACAGCCGGTCCAGAATATCGTCGCGGGTGAGATTGAACTCTTCCAGGAAAATTTCCTGCAGTCCTTCGGGCAGCAGCCCACGTAAATAGTCGCGCAGCAGCCGCTTGCCAATGAACGAGCCCGAGCCTTCGTCGCCCAGAAAGTAGCCTAACGAGTCGACGTTGTGAATGATCTTCTGTCCATCGTAAAGGCAGGAGTTGGTGCCGGTGCCCAGAATAGCACCGAAACCCGGCTTGCGACCTAACAAAGCCCGGGCGGCGGCCAGCAAATCGTGGTCTACGGTAACCGTAGCGTTCGGAAACGTCTGGCGCATGGCGGCGGCCAGCACTTCCGCCTTCGCCGCCGACGACACGCCGGCGCCGTAGTAGTGTACCTGCGTAACGTCGGCCCGGGGCAGGTTGTCGGGCAGGTTATGGTCGAGCGACTGGGCCACGGCGGCCGTTTTCATGAAGTCGGGATTGTAGCCCTCGGTGTTGAAGTACACACGGTTGCCGGCCTCATCGAGTTGGCACCAGCTGCTCTTGGTCGAGCCACCATCGGCAATAAGAATCATATCAGGGGGTGAAAGATGACGGGAAAATCCTGTGGCAGCCAATTTGTGAAGCTGCCGGAACAGGAGCGAAGAACGAAACACGGAAAACTTTTCGGTAGAAAAAAATGCCGCCTGTTCGATTTGTTCCTGTTGCGCAGCCTGCTTTAGGCGTGTCCGTCAGACACCAATGTTTATACAATGGGCTGTTTATGTGTTAAGTTGCTGATTAGCAGTAGGTAAAATATTGATATTTTTTCTTTATAAATACTTCTTTTGCGCGATAAAGTAGTATTTTTATAACGCAAAACCCGGTGTTCGGCTGCTAGCTGATGATCGATTAGCGCAATTTTCACCCACCTTCTTTACTTATTTACTCATGAAGAAACATTTTACTCTCGCAGCTCTTGGGCTGCTCACGGCTGGTGCTTTCTCGGCCCAGGCTCAGGTCACAGTCGACGGCCAACTTACGGCACCTGAACTAACAGCCGGCAATTACGTGCTACTCGGTAAGAGCACTTACTTCACCGGCAACCAAAACGATGGTCGTCCGTTCGGTAAGGCTGGTCTGTTGAGCTTATACGTAGCCAGCACCCCTACAAAGGTCTACATGTTCCTGGGTGGCACAGTGGAAGCTGGTGGCAATGCGTTCCAAATTTATTTGGATATGCCCGGTGTAACCGGCGTACCCACCGCTACTTTTCTACCCGCGGGTACTGCTGGCACCTCGTTCGAAAAAATCAATCGAATTAAACTTGAGCAGGCTGCTGACCTAGCATTGGCTCTACGGAGTGATGGAGCCGCAGTTGCTGGCGTCCAGAACTACAAGATTGAGGCTGCCGTATTCACTTCCGCCACCGCTGTACAGAGCAAGCAATTGACTGTTGAAAATGCTGGCGTAATAGGTAATGGTACCGCCGCTATCATTCCGGCTACCGCAACAACTGGTTCCTATGCTAGTCTGGCTGGTGCCCGCACGGCATACCGCAACACGTCTAGTGGCGAAATAAAAGACAATCCGGGCAATACATCGCCCCAGACGGGGGCTACTTACGGTGGCGTTGGTTCGTTTGGTTGGGAGATTGAGTTGGACCGTGCCGCACTAGGCGCTGCTACGGGAACTCCAACTTTCCGAATTTTCGCTATCCAAAACAACGGTGACGGCGGTTTTGCTTCCGGCGAATTCATTCCGCAGCCTACTGCCCCGTTGCCTACTACTGGCTTGCAGGGGACTAATTTGGGTGGTGCAGGTGCTGGTATGGGTGGTAACGATGTAGACTTTGCTACTATTGCCGGAACCCAAAGCGCTGGCTTCAATCTTGGAGCCACTGGGGTTACGCTTGCTAGCCGCTCGGCCATTGCCAGTGCCCTCAAGTTCGGTGTATATCCAAATCCTACCGTGGGTGAGGCTACGATTGTTTACGCAGTTCCTGGCCAGCAGGAAGTCAGCGTTAATGTGTTTAACTCCCTTGGTCAGCGGGTGCGCTCGGTTGCCGCTGGTCGTCAGACCGGTGCTCAGAAGTTTGGCATCAGCGGTCTGGCTTCGGGCGCGTACTTCGTGAAGCTGCAGGTAGGTGACCAGAGCACCAGCCAGAAGCTGATTGTGCAGTAAATAGCTCCGCTACGCCGACAGTATCCGGATAACACGGTTAACTTAGGTGCGTTGCTCCAAAGCAAAAAAGCCTTCCGCTACCAGCGGAAGGCTTTTTTGCTTTGATAGTCTGTCTTGAAACCAGAAGAATGAGCTGTTATGGAGAACCTGGGATTTGCGCGAGTGATGAAGTCAACCGTCTGTCATACTGAGCTTGCCGAAGTATCTCTACTGCTTCGTCACACTTGTTCAACGTAGCGGTAGAGATGATTCGGCTTCACCGTGCATAAAGCTGTTCATTTGGCACCAGCTTTACTGAGAACAGTACCGGGTACAAACAAAAAGCCGCTGAATTTCAGCGGCTTTTTGTTTGTAGGAATCAGGCGCCACCTGCGTTGGAATAACCGCGGCTGGCGTGTACCGAGTAAACTATTGCTTGACAATGGTCAGGCGGCCGCCGGTAGCAGCGCCCGCAGCGTCAGTCGTTACCTGCAGGCTGATTTTGTAAATACCGTCGGCAGCAATTTTCAAATCACCCCCGCCGAGCGTCAGCGGAATACCTTGAGAGTAGTCGCCCGTTGCACCGCCTAGGTTAACTGCCCAAGCTTTATTACGACGGAACTTAAAATCGCCGACCTTGAGGGCGCGCGTAATCACGTACGACTTCGTGTCGCAGTCGTACGTGAGGTTGTCGTCGGTAGCATTGTCGTCGCTGGGCCAGCCGTTAGCCGCCGGACCTACAATACCCCAAGTGTTGGCGTTGGGGGGCAAACATACCTTGTAAGAGGTGGCAGTGAAGGGCTGAGCCGTAGAGAAAAGAGGCGCATTCGCGGCCAGCTCCGACTTCAGGCGTACTTCCAACTGCGCAGGCTTACCGAACTCTAGGCCCAATCCGTTGAGGGCTGCGTTCAGCCGCTCAACGGTAACCGTTGTGTTCGGGCCAGCACCGGCCTCCAGGTTGGCAGGAGCCGCAAAGTTGTTACCAGCCTTGTCCAGCTGAATGGTATAAGTAACCGGCGGGCTGTACTGAGTGCTGGTGTTCTGCCAGGCTGGCGAAGTGCTGGGCGTCCAGTTGAAGGTAACCGCCTGCTGGGTCGCGTTTACCTGCGTCAGTACCACAGTGTTACTGGAAGTGGTCAGCTGGGGCGCGGCTCCCTGGTCGAGGGTAACCTTGGTTTCGTCCTTTTCGCAGGAAGTTGTCAGGGCCAAACCAGCCACGGCCAGCCACCCTAAAGAAAAGCGGGTAAGAAAAGTGCTCATGGGTTAAAAGAAGAAAGCGGTGGGAAAATAACCCTCATGGGGCCGACACTGTCATAAAAGCGCCGGCCCCAAAAAAGTTCGGTGGCTAGTAGCCTTCGTTCTGTTTCAGGTTCTGGTTAACCGAGAGGTCGGCGGCTGGAATCGGGTAGAGCTTGCGGAAGCTCTCTACAGCCCGACCTGCTGCTACGCCGCCCTTCCAGGGCCATACGTAAGTCGCTGTTACGAAGCGGTCATAGCGGATAAGGTCGGTACGACGGTGACCTTCCCAGTGCAGCTCGCGCGCCCGCTCGTCGAGCAGGAACGTAGAGTTGGGGGCCAGCACCTGGCTCGTAACATCGGCCACCGGGCTAGGCGTGGTGGTCGGCAGGCCAAAGGCGCGGCGTCGGATCTGGTTGACATAGCCAAGGGCTAAGTTTGCGTCGCCCGAGCCACCGCGGCCTACGGCCTCGGCGTAGATAAGCATCATCTCGGCCACCCGGATCATGGGGAAGTCGACACTCGAGAAGTTCTGCGAGCCACCCAGCGCCTGACCACTCGAGCTGACGTTGCGGAACTTAAGCACGCCGAAACCCTGCGAAAACTGCCTTAGGTCGTTGATCTGCAGCGTCTGGCCCTGAGTCCAGAACCGACCCCGACGGTCGAGGGCCGTGTCGGGGAACATGTTGAATAAGGCACTGGTGGTGCGCAGACCCTGCCAGCCGGTGGTCTGGCCCACCTTGCGCTGCCAGTCGGCTGCTGCACCCGTCGAGCCATTTACCAGGAACGTGGTGCCGCCGAAGCTCTGAGTGGTGTTCACGTCGAACACGACTGGCCAGATAATCTCAGTACGGGCAACGGTGGCGTCGTTATCGCCCAGAAACACGCGGCCATAGGCCGAGGCAACCTGGCCGGCCGGAGCTTCGGTCAGCTTGTAGCCGGCATCAATAACGCGTTTAGCCTGGATCACTGCATCGTTGTAGCGGGCCGTGCCGGTGTATACCTGAGCATTGAGGTAGAGGCGGGCCAGCATACCCCAGGCAGCGGCCTTGTCTACGCGGCCGTACTCGTTGGTACGGGCGTCGGCAAAGTTGGCGTCGGCGGCCAGCTCCGTCAGCTCCTTCTCCACGAACGTGAAGTACTCGCTACGGGTGTAGTAAGGAGGCTGGAAGAAACCTACCGGATCGTTCTCGGTAACGAACGGGCCGTTGCCGAACAGGTCCATGGCGTGCATGTAGGCCACCGCGCGCAGGAAACGGGCCTCAGCGCGGTACTTGCGCACGGTAGCCGCATCGTCGGCGCTCAGGCGGGCCGAGAGCTTATCGTCGGCCGACTCGCGCAGGAACTCGTTGCAGATCGAGATTTCGTAGAAAATACGGCTGTACAGGCCCCGGATGAGGATGTTGGAGGCGTTCCAGTTCATGTTGTGCCAGTCCTGCACGCCCGGGTCGTTCCAGGCTACTACGGCCTCGTCGGTGGGCAGCTCCTGGGCGCTCCAGTACTGGCGAATGTAGTCGGAGGTGCCTTCGTCGATACCCCCGATGTCACCGGTGTTGTCACCAGCAGGGCCTACTTGGCCAGTTACGGCAAAACCGGCGTACAGCTTGGCCAGCACCTGGCGGTAGCCCTGCAGATCGGCAAATACTTTGTCGGGCGTCAACTCGAAGCGGGGCTCCTGGTCGAGGTCTTTGGTGCAGGAGGTGCTTCCGGCAGCCAGGGCCAAACCGGCCGAGGCAATCAGCAGCCCGCGAATGATAGATTTTTGCATGGGTGGGGGAATTTAGATGCCGAGGTTGAGACCAAACGTGAACGTGCGGGCCCGGGGGTAGAAGTTGTTGTCGATGCCGCCCGAGATTTCGGGGTCGATTCCGTCGTACTTCGTAATCAGGAATGCATTCTGAACTGCTGCGCTCAACCGAAGGTTCGCCTTGTCGTTGAACAACTTACCTACATTGTAGCCGAGCGTAATGTTTTCGGCCCGCAGGAAGGAAGCATTCTGCAGATAGTAGTCGGAAAACGCCTGCTGCGTAGTAAAGCCGGTATTGTAAATATCACGCGGCATGTTGGTTACGAAGCCGGTCGAGCTGTTGGCATTGGCGAAGTTAGCTAGGTTGGCCGCCACACCATTGTATACATAATTGCCGACGTTGGCGCGCAACAGCATGCTCAGGTTCAGCTTGCGGTAGCCTACCGAAGGCGTGAAGCCTAGCGTCAGGCGCGGAGCGGGCTGCTTGTAGCGGTAGAAATCAGTTACATCAGGTGTTACCGTGCCGTTGCCGTCGCGGTCGACGAACACGCCCTGCAGTGGCCGGCCGTTAGCGTCGTATACCTGCTGCTGCGCATAGAACGAGTTGATAGGGAAGCCAACAGTATTAATCTGGATGTTGGCACCCGTACGACCCGGAATGCCGCCCGTTTCGTAGCCATTGAAACCAGATTGCTGCCGACCCAGATCGGTAATTTTGTTTTCGTTGTAAGCCAGGTTGAAGTTCAGATCCACGTTCCAGTCCTGCGAGCGCACGGCCGAGCCATTGATGATGAACTCGATACCGCGGTTGCGCAGCGAGCCAATGTTGGCGTCGAGCCGGTTGGTGAGGTTACCGCCGGCAGGTACAATTACGTTGGCCAGCAGGTCGGTGGATTCACGCTCGTATACATCAATGGCACCCGTGATGCGGTCATCGAACAAGCCGTAGTCGAGGCCCAGGTTCCAGGTTGTGGTGGTTTCCCAGCGCAGCTGGTTGTTGTAACCCGATGGGCGGGCGGTAACAACGGGTTGCCCACCAAACTGGTACTGAGCGGCGGCATTGCCGAATACGTAGCGGGGCAAATAGTCGTACACGCCCCCGATATCCTGCTGGCCGGTGCGGCCATAGCCGGCGCGCAGCTTCAGCTCCGAAATGGTGGTGTTGTCGGCCAAGAAGTTCTCGCCCTTCAGGCGCCAGCCCAGGCCCAGGGCCGGAAACCAGCCGCTGCGCTTGTCACCCAGAAAGCGCGAGGTGTTATCGTTCCGTACGGTAGCCGTAAGCAGGTAGCGGTCCTTTACATTCAGCGTAGTACGGCCGAAGTAGGAGAGGAGCACCAACTTGGAATAGTAGCCCGGCACGGTATTCTTGTCGAGAGGGTTAACCAGAGTGGTCCGGTCGAAGCGCCGGGCCAGGAAGTTGTCGCCTTTGTTTACGAATTTCTGGTACGAGTAACCGCCCTGCACATCGAAACGGGTGTCGCCAAAGTTGCGGCCGTAGGCCAGGTACGTTTCCAGCAACTGCATAATTTTGCGCTGGTTGAACTGGGTGTAACGGCCGTTCAGGTCGGCGTTGCCAATGGCTTCGGGGTTGAAATTGCCGAAATCGGTGGGCTGGTTGGTGGTCGAGCCCTCGCCCTTCGACACATCGGTGCCCAGGTTGAGGTTGGCCCGCAGACCTTCCACGAACGGCAGCTTATAATCGAGCTGCACGTTGCCAATCAGGCGGTCGACGGTGCTGATGTTACTGGTGTTGCGTAGCGAGGCTACCGGGTTGCCGGGGGCCAGGCCCAGCGGCGTACCAGAGGGCTGCAGGTACTGGAAGTAGCCGCCGTACAGGCCGTACTGCTCGCCGGTTCCAAACACGGGCTGAGTGGGGTCGAAGAGCACAGCCGCACCCACCTGGCCGTCATCAATAAAGCGGTTGTCTACTCGCGTACCCTTGGCGTTCACGTTCACCTTTAGCCGGTCGTTCAGCAATACCGGCGAGAGGCTGATAGAGCCCGTGTTCCGCTTCAGGTTATTGGTGATGACGATGCCGTCCTGGTTGAGGTTGCCGTAGGAAACGCGGAAGGGCAGCTTGCCCACCGAGCCGGTCAGGCTGATGTTGTTGTCGTAGGTGGCGGCGGTGCGGAAAATCTCGCTCTGCCAGTTGGTATTAGCCGTGCCCAGCGTGGCGGCCTGCGAGGCCGAGCCATTCTCCTGAACGATCTGCCGCAGCTCATCGGCATTCAATACATCGTACTCTTGGAAGCGTCGCGAAACCGACGTCTGCGACGACAGGTTAACCGTTAGCTTTTCGCCCGGCAGGCCAGTTTTCGTGGTTACCAGAATAACGCCGTTGGACGCCCGGTTGCCATAAATGGCCGTGGCCGAGGCATCTTTGAGCACCGTCACCGACTCGATGTCGTTGGGGTTGATGAGCGAGAGCGGGTTGCTGGCACCCGAAATGCCGCCTTTGTCCACGGGCACGCCATCAATCACGTACAACGGGTCGTTGTTGGCATTGAGCGAGGAGTTGCCACGGATACGCACCGTGGAGGCCGCGCCTGGAGCGCCGCCGCCGGTCGTGATGCTGACACCGGCAATCTTGCCCTGCACCAACTGCTCGGGGTTGGTTACCTGCCCCTTCACAAACTCCTTCTCCGACACGGTTGCTACCGAGCCAGTTACATCCTGCTTGCGCTGGGTGCCATAGCCCACTACTACTGCCTCGTTGAGTAGCGTCGTGTTTTCCGATATGGTCAGGGCGGGTACGGCCGTATTCTGGCCGGCCGTTACGCTGATGGCTTTGCGCTGAGTAGAGAAACCTACGAACGAAATAACAAGCGTCTGCGGACCAGTGGGGGCGTTCTGAATCAGGAACGTACCATCGCCATTGGTCGAGCCACCCAGGGAGGTGCCTTCAATCAGCACCGTTACGCCCGGCAGGCCTTCGCCTTTCTCGTCGAGCACCCGGCCGCTGACCGTACCAATTCCCTGCGCATAGGCACTGCTGATGCCTGCGCCTGCGCACAGCAGTGGCAGTACCACTTTCGCCAGATAAGGGTTTTTCATGTGAAAATTATTAGAGGTTGAGATGAGGTTGTCCGCTCTCGGACGGAATGGGAATTTTTGGATGACGACCCCGGCTATAAATAGTTAGCCGGCGTAACAGCTTCATGTGCACAACAAGGTTGCTGAAGGTGGCACATACGGCTACCAGAACACACAGAAACACCGCAAGATAAACTTCTCCGCATCATAAATCTGTGCTATGCAGGGGCCAAAACGGTTTAGTTATAATTGCATTTTAAGGTATCTGCCTGTTTAGGGGTCGAGCGGGGGGGAGCCTGAGCCACCGGCAGACCCTTGCTAACCTAGGGTTGCAACACTGGTTTGGTGCGCGAACGTACCTGAAATCAACCTGTTCACAAGGCTATAGTCCGGAGTAGATCGGGTACTAAGAAGGATAGAAGTAGGTGCTGTGTTGCTTGTATTTGCCAGATAATAGCTTCCAGGTAGCAAACAGGTATCGTATTTCGCCAAAAACAGCAAGCATATGTATAATTAGGCGTGATTTGCTAATGACATTAATGCTGTATTGATGGATGCGACATCATTAAAACACCCGAAGCCGTTCAAGAACCTTCAGAGTTCGATGGGATATAGCAAACAGAGGAAAAGTTTAAGTCAATACAGAGGTGGCTGGATGCTTCGAAAAAGAAGGTGTTTAACCTACTTCATTTGTACATAACCTAGGATTTTGCGGATGGTGCCTATTATAGCTGTCTGGGCCCAGGTGAACAGATGTAGCCGATATGGCCAGCCGGCAAAGGTGAGAACTTACTCACCCTTGCTACGCGCTTCCGGCCGGCCCTGACAGATGCATTTTCCCGGAAAAATGCAGGACGCCGAAACGCCCCAAAACACTATAATCAGCTAGTTCACTTCCGTACTGTTCGCCTCTTTTGCTACCCACCGATTCAGGTGTAGCTTGCGGCCTATTCATCTAGTTGCCAATTAATCACTCTGCCTGTGCTTCGTCTGCTACTTTCTATAGCAATGCTGCTGCCTGCTTTCTACGCCGGTGCCCAAACTACTGTGCGCGTCACTGCCGTACCGGCTGCCACGCCTGCCGACGCCAGTTTGTTTCTGGCCGGCACGTTAAATGGCTGGACGCCCGCCAGCCCTGCCCACGCCTTGGTGCGGCAAGCTGATGGCTCGTATGAGCTTATCCTGCCAGCCACCCTCACCGGACCGGTAGAGTTCAAATTCACCCGTGGCTCCTGGGCCACCGTCGAAACCGATGCGTCGGGCCAGGACGTAGCCAACCGCCGCCACACGCTAAGCGGCGCTCCGGCTACGCTAAGCCTGACCGTAGGCGGCTGGAAAGACCTGAACGGTACAGCTCCACCGCCCTGCCAAAGCACTGCCCTGCAGCCCAACGTGCGCGTCATCAGCGAATCGTTTGCCATGCCGCAACTGGGGCGCACTCGCCGTATCTGGGTGTATCTGCCCAACGATTACGCCTCGGCCCCGAACAAGCGCTACCCAGTGCTGTACGTGCACGACGGCCAGAATGTATTTGATGCCTGCACCAGCTTTTCGGGCGAGTGGGGCATAGATGAGACGCTGAGCCAGCTCCAGGCCCAGGGGCTCGATGCCACGGGCAGCATTGTGGTGGCTGTGGATAATGGCGGGGCCGAGCGGCTGAACGAGCTTTCGCCGTGGCGTAACCCGCAATACGGCGGCGGCCAGGGCGACCAGTATGTGGATTTTATGGTGCAAACGCTTAAGCCCTACGTTGATGCCAACTACCGCACCCTTACGGGCCGCGAGTTTACGGGTGTGGCCGGCAGCAGCATGGGTGGGTTGATTTCAACGTACGCCGCCCTGAAATATCCTTTGGTATATGGTCGGGTGGGGGTTTTCTCGCCGGCTTTCTGGTTTGCCCAGCAGCCGTTGTTTACTTACATCAGCCAACACCCGCCGCGGCCCGATACCCGGTTTTACTTCGTGGCCGGGGCGACCGAAAGTGCCACCATGGCCCCGCTGATGCGGGCCGTGCACGACTCGCTGGCCAAGGCTGGTGTGCCAGCTGCCAACCTCAGCTACCAGGCGGTACCCGATGGCCAGCACGCCGAGTGGTTCTGGAAGCGGGAGTTTTCCGTAGCTTACCAATGGCTGAGCCGGCCGGCCGTGGTAACAGCTACCGGCCGGCCGGTAGCCGGCATGGCCTTCAGCGCCTATCCCAATCCCACCCGCAACCGGTTCACGCTGCTGTTGCCCGCCGAGGTGCGGGGCAGTGCCCGGCTGGAAATTGTAGATGCCCGTGGCCGCACCGTGCGGCGCGAAAAGCTTAAGTCGGGGGCCGTGCTTGATGTAAGCGACCTGCCGTCGGGGGTGTACCAACTGCGCGTAACGGCCGGCACACTGCAGGGCCGGCAGGCGCTGGTGAAGGAGTAGCGGTTTTTGTTGCCCATAAGCTCGTCATGCTGAGCGCAGCGTAGCGGAGTCGAAGCATCTCTACCGCAGTAGTAACCTTACCATTGGGTTTACTATTGCGGTAGAGATGCTTCGACTCCGCTACGCTGCGCTCAGCATGACGAGCTTATGGGCAACTCACAACGAACAACTGGACACCGGCAACTGAAAAAATTCGGGCTTTTTCTTGCGCCGACGCCAACCGTTGGTAGCTTTGCAACGTTCAACGCCCCAAATCCTGTTTTGGCAATGAGTACTTCGATGATGATGCAAGCCTGGTGGTGGCCCTACGGAATTTCCGGACGGGACAACCTGTGCGTGCGTTAGAAACGAATCCTGTTCTTCGCAACTGCTCCAGATGTAACCCGGCCGCCCGCCGGGTTTTTTTGTGCCCGGCGCTGGCTCTCTTTCCTGCTCACCACTACCAGCCCGCGCATGCAATCCTACTCCCTCACTACCCGTTTCCGCCGCATTCTGGCCGATAC
Organism: Hymenobacter lapidiphilus; assembly: GCF_013377885.1. Classification (GTDB taxonomy): domain Bacteria; phylum Bacteroidota; class Bacteroidia; order Cytophagales; family Hymenobacteraceae; genus Hymenobacter; species Hymenobacter lapidiphilus. Next base: position 85,937 of record NZ_JABKAU010000003.1, on the reverse strand, counting down.
CGTAACGCCGGTTGGCCTTTACCTGCGGCTGCGCGACCGGTACGACAACTGCCTGCTACTCGAAAGCTCCGATTACCACGGCCAGCAGAATGCCTTCAGCTACCTCGCTTTCGACCCGCTGGCCCGCTTCGAGCTGCGGGGCCGTGAGCTGACGTTGCGCCTGCCGGGCGACGTGGTGGAAACCGAAACACTGGCCTCGCCACGTGAGGCGCTGGGGCGGCTCCAAGCCTTTGCCAGCGCTTTCCAGACCGAGGATACGGGCCACGATTTCATCACCGGCGGGCTGTTCGGCTACCTGGGCTACGAGGCGGTGCAGGCCTTCGAGGACCTCACGCTCGACCCTAACAAGCAACCCGCGGGCCCAATGCCGGATATGCTCTACGGCACCTACCGCCATGTTATTGCCATCAACCACTTCCGCAACGAGCTGTACGTGTTCGAGCACACGCTGGCGGGCGAGGCGGTGGACGAGGACGGCCTTACGCGGCTTATCAACCTGATCCGCAACCCTTCGCTGCCCGATTTCAAGTTTAAAACCGAAGGGGAGGAGCAGAGCAACCAGACCGATGAGCAATTTCTGGCGGTGCTGGAGCAGGGCCAGAAGCACTGCAACCTGGGCGACGTGTTTCAGATTGTGCTGTCGCGGCGCTTCGAGCAGGGGTTTTCGGGCGACGAGTTCAACGTGTACCGGGCGCTACGCTCCATCAATCCCTCGCCCTACCTGTTCTACTTCGACTACGGGGCGTTCAAGATTTTCGGCTCTTCGCCCGAGGCCCAGGTGCGCATCCAGGGCCGCGAGGCCAGCCTGTTCCCGATTGCCGGCACTTTCCGGCGCACCGGCAACGACGCCCAGGATGCTGCCCTGGCCCGGCAGTTGGCCGACGACCCCAAGGAAAACGCCGAGCATGTGATGCTGGTGGACCTGGCCCGCAACGACCTGGCCCGCCACGGCGACGCGGTGGAAGTGAAAACCTTCCGCGAAATCCAGTTCTACTCGCACGTTATCCACTTGGTGAGCGAAGTGCGGGCCCGGCTTGCCGATGGCACCAACTCGCTGCAGGTGGTGGCCGACACCTTTCCGGCCGGCACGCTTTCGGGCGCACCCAAGCACCGCGCCATGCAGCTGATTGACCAGCTCGAACCTACCGCCCGCGGCTATTACGGTGGCGCCATCGGCCATCTGGGTTTCAACGGCGACTTCAACCACGCCATCATGATTCGCTCGTTTCTGAGCACTGGCGGCAAGCTTTACTTCCAGGCCGGCGCTGGCGTGGTAGCCGCCTCCGACACCAATTCTGAGCTCCAGGAGGTCCATCACAAGCTGGCCGCCCTGCGCAAGGCGCTGGCCGAGGCCGAACAGGTATAAATGGGTTGTCAGTTGTTGGTTATCAGTGGCCAGGCGACATTGCCTTACTACTGCCGATAATCTGACAACTGACAACTAATAACTGACAATGAATACCCAATGAACATCCTCGTTCTCGATAACTACGACTCCTTTACTTACAACCTGGTGCAGGTGCTGCGCGAGTTGGGCCACCGCGACAACGTGACCGTCCGTCGCAACGACCAGCTAACGCTCGACGAGGTGGAGGCATACGATGCGGTGCTGCTCTCGCCGGGGCCGGGCCTGCCCGCCGATGCGGGTCTGATGCCGGCCGTTATCCGCCGGTACGCGCCCACTAAACGCATACTGGGCGTGTGCCTGGGCCACCAGGGCCTGGCCGAAAGCTTCGGCGGCGAGTTGTACAACCTGCCCCAGGTACTGCATGGCCTGGCTACCGAAGCCCGCCTGACTGGTACGCCCGACCGCCTGTTTGATGAGCTGCCCGAAACCTTTAAAGTAGGCCGCTACCATTCCTGGAGCGTGCGGCCCGAAACCATGCCGGCCGAGCTGGAGGTAACGGCCCTAGACGAGAACGGCCAGGTGCTGGCCTTCCGCCACCGCGAGTACGACGTGCGCGGCGTGCAGTTTCATCCCGAATCCATCCTCACCGAACACGGCCACCAGATGCTGGCCAACTGGCTGAAGTGATGATTCCAGCACAACCAAAAAGAACGGTGTCATGCTGAGCGAAGGCGTAGCCGTAGTCGAAGCATCTCTATTGCATTGGTAGCTCGGGCGTCTGGTTAGTATTGCGGTAGAGATGCTTCGACTACGGCTACGCCTTCGCTCAGCATGACACCGTTCTTTCATCTGCGAAATCCAATCATCTGCAACATCTGCAACATCTGTGATTCTGTGAAACATATTCTTGCCCAACTTTTCGACCAGCAACTCCTCACGCACGCCGAGGCCCACGAGGCCATGCTGCGCATCGGGCAGGGCGAAGCCAACGCGGCCGAAATGGCCGCTTTTATGAGCGTGTACCGCATGCGCCCAATTTCGGTACCCGAACTGGCCGGCTTCCGCGACGCGCTGCTGAGTTTGAGTCGCGACCCGGATCTGGGCACCCGCGACACCATTGATATTGTGGGTACCGGCGGCGACGGTAAGGACACGCTCAACATCAGTACGCTGGCCTGTTTTGTGGTGGCCGGGGCCGGCTACCTGGTCACCAAGCACGGCAACATCGGCGTGTCGTCAGTGTGCGGCTCATCGGATGTGCTGCGCGAGTTGGGCGTGAACCTGGCCGCCGACAACGACGAGCTGAAGCGGCAGCTGGAGCGGGCGAATATCTGCGTGCTGCATGCGCCGGCCTTCCACCCGGCCATGCGCCACGCCGGGCCGGTGCGCCGCGAGCTGGGCGTGCGCACGTTCTTCAACATTCTGGGCCCGCTCGTGAACCCGGTGCGGCCCCGCTTTCAGGTGGCCGGCACGTTCAGCCTGGAGCTGCTGCGCATCTACCATTACCTAATGCAGCAAACCGACGCCCGCTACACCGTAATACATGCCCTCGATGGCTACGACGAACTCTCGCTGACCGGCGCCGCCAAGCTGGCCACGCCCGCCGGCGAGCGGGTAGCCACCGCCGCCGACCTGGGCCTGAGCGCCACCCGCCCCGAGGAGCTGGCCGGCGGCCAGAACCCTATCGAGTCGGCCCGGTTGTTTGTGGACGTGCTCGAAGGCCGCGCCACCCGTGCCCAGCGCGACGTGGTAACGGCCAACGCTGCCTTAGCCATTTCCTGCCGCGAGCCAGGTCTCAGCTTCGCCGAGGCCCTGGCCGCCGCTCAGGAGTCGCTGGACTCAGGAAGGGCGAGAAAGGCACTTAAGCTTCTAGCTGAGAGTTGACAGTCTCTTGATTTTTCTGATTTCGATTCAATACATACACGTTCGTTCCAACAAAACGAACACCAAGCTAACAGCTAACAGCTGTCAGCTACTAGCTAAAACAGATGACCATTCTTGATAACATCATTGCCCATAAGCGCCGCGAAGTAGCCGACCGTGAAAGCCTGGTGCCGCTGAAATTGCTGGAGCAGAGCCTGTACATGGAAGCCAAGCCGCTGAGTTTGCGCCACTACCTGCTGCGCGACGATTTGAGCGGCATCATTGCCGAATTCAAGCGTAAGTCACCGAGCAAGGGCATCATCAACGCACACGCGCCGGTCGAGCGCACTACGCTGGGCTACATGCAGGCCGGTGCCTCGGCGCTGTCGGTATTGACAGATACCGAGTTTTTCGGCGGTAAAAACGAGGACCTGACCACGGCCCGGCGCTTTAATTTCTGCCCCATTCTGCGCAAGGATTTTGTGGTGGGCGAGTACCAGGTTATCGAAGCCAAAAGCCTTGGGGCTGATGCCGTGCTGCTGATTGCGGCCGTGCTGAGCGGCGAGGAAGTGCTGCGTCTGGGCCGGCTGGCCCGTAGCCTGGGCATGGAGGTGCTGCTCGAAATCCATAACGAGCAGGAGCTGACCGACACGCTGCACCCCGATGCCGTGAGCCTGGTGGGCGTAAACAACCGCAACCTGCACGATTTCGCCGTGAGCCTCGACACCTCGGGCGAGTTGGCCCGCCAGATTCCGGATGAGTATGTGAAGGTGACCGAAAGCGGCCTTAACTCGGCCGCCGACATCAAGGCGCTACGCGAGGTCGGCTACCGGGGCTTTCTGATGGGGGAGGCCTTCATGCGCCACGCCCGCCCCGAGCAGGCCTGCGCCGCACTGGTACAGCAGCTGTAAGGCGCTGCCGCCGCACTTGTCCCTGAACTTCACTGCCACTGTCCCGGTTGGCTCTTCAAAATCACTGCTTATGGCAACTGTTGCTCCCCTGCGTTTGAAAGTCTGCGGCCTGCGGCAGGCCGGCAATATTCTGGAGGTGGCAGGCCTCGAACCCGACTTTCTTGGCTTCATCTTTTCTCCTAAATCCAAGCGCTTTGTGGGCGAGGAGCTGAGTGAGGAGCTGCTGAAGAGTTTGCCGGCCAGTGTGCGCAAAGTCGGCGTTTTTGTTGACCAAAGCACGGCTGAAATCATGCAGCAGGTGAGGCGTTTCGGTCTCGATCTGGTGCAGCTGCACGGTGCCGAAAGCCCCGCCCAGTGCGCCGAGTTGCGGGCGGGCGGCGTGGGCGTCATCAAGGCGTTTGCGGTGGGCGAAGCGGTTGATTTTGCGGCGCTGGAGCCTTATGCGGCGGTATGCGACTACTTCCTGTTCGATGCGGCCGGGCCCCAGCCGGGCGGCAACGGCACCCGCTTCAACTGGGAGCTGCTGCGCCAGTATGCGTTGCCCGTGCCCTACCTGCTGGCCGGCGGCATCGATCCAAGCATGGTGGCCGAGCTGGCCCACCTGCGCCTGCCGGGCCTGTATGGGTTCGATGTAAACAGCGGCTTCGAGACGGCTCCGGCCCTCAAGGACGCGGCCGTTCTACGGCGGTTTTTCGCCAAGCTGCGGCCCGATTCAGTTGTTCTGCCCGCACCCGCTACTGATGCGGTCCGCGCGTCAACCCCTTCTGCCGCCAACTAAAAACGCATGGATAAGCTGACCATTGCCCTCGACTGGACCGTCAACCCCAACCACTCGGGCTTTATTGTGGCCCAGGAGCAGGGCTTGTATAAGGCGGCCGGGCTGGCCGTTACAATCGGTACGCCCGACGTGGACAACTACGCCCTCACTCCGGCCAAAAAGGTGGAGCTGGGGCAGGCCGATTTTGCGCTTTGCCCGCTGGAAAGCATCATCAGCTACCGCACCAAAGCCCAGCCCTTCGATGCGTTGGCCGTTGCCGCCCTGCTAACCGAGGACCTGAGCAGCATCGTAACGCTGCGCCGCGACGATATCCGTTCGCCCCAGGACCTGGTGGGCCGGACATACGCCTCGTACCAGGCCCGCTACGAAGATCAAATTGTGCGGCAGATGGTGCGCAACGACGGCGGCCGGGGCGAGCTGGTTATCACCTACCCGCAAAAGCTCAGCATCTGGAACACGCTGCTGACGGGCCAGGCCGATGCCACCTGGATTTTTGATAATTGGGAAGGTGTGGAAGCGGAGCTGCGCGGCGTGCCCCTGACCAGCTTCCGCTTGGCTGACTACGGGATTCCCTACGGATACTCGCCGGTTATCATGGCTTCAGAAAGGCAGCTGCGGGCGCGCACCGCTGCTTACCGGAAGTTTGTGCAGGCCACCAAACAGGGCTTCCTGCATGCCCAGGCCCGGCCCGCCGAAACAGCAGTGCTGCTGGAAAAATGGGTGCCACCGGCCGACCGCCGGCCCGAGTTGCTCTTGCAAAGCCAGCGCCATACCGGCCCCTACTACGGCACCGAGGCTACCTGGGGCAGAATGGAGCCCGAGAAGGTGCAGGCTTACCTGAACTGGCTCTACGAGCAGCAGCTGGAGAGGCAGCAGTTTTCTCCGGCCGAAATCGTGTCCAACGAGTTGTTATAATTACCGGACTGCCATTACGCCACCCGCCCAACCGGGCGCCGGCTGATTCTGGTCCGCGTCCTTCACCGCATCATTGCTTCCCCCATGACTATTACTCCAACTTACCAGCAACCTACCGAGCGCGGCTACTACGGCCAGTTCGGCGGCGCCTTCATCCCCGAAATGCTCTACCCCAACGTGGAAGAGCTGCGCCAGCAATACCTGTCTATCATGGCCGAACCGGCGTTTCAGCAGGAGTACCAGCAGCTGCTGCGCGACTACGTGGGCCGGCCCACGCCGCTGTTCGAGGCCAAGCGGCTGTCGGCTAAGTACAACACCCGCGTATTTCTTAAGCGCGAAGATCTGTGCCATACCGGCGCCCACAAGGTCAACAACACGGTGGGCCAGATTCTGCTGGCCCGGCGCTTGGGCAAGACCCGCATCATTGCCGAAACCGGCGCCGGCCAGCACGGCGTGGCCACGGCTACGGTGTGCGCCCTGATGGGCATGGAATGCATCGTGTACATGGGCGAGGTAGACATGGAGCGGCAGAAGCCCAATGTGTACCGCATGCGCCTGCTGGGTGCCGAAGTGCGGCCCGCCAGCAGCGGCAGCAAAACGCTCAAAGACGCTACCAACGAGGCCATCCGCGACTGGATTTCCAACCCCGTCGATACCCACTACATCATCGGCTCGGTAGTGGGCCCGCACCCGTACCCCGATCTGGTGGCGCGCCTGCAGGCCGTTATCAGTGAGGAGATGCGCAAGCAGCTGCTGGAGAAAACGGGCTCCGAGCTGCCGCAGTACGTGGTGGCCTGCGTGGGCGGCGGCTCGAATGCGGCCGGGGCGTTCTATCACTTCCTGGAAGATCCGGAGGTGAAGCTGGTGGCCGTGGAAGCGGCCGGGCACGGCGTGCATTCGGGCCACTCGGCGGCTACGTCGGTGCTGGGCAAGCCGGGCATTATCCACGGCGCGCGCACGCTGCTTATGCAGGATGAGGACGGCCAGATTACCGAACCCTACTCGCTCTCGGCGGGCCTCGACTACCCTGGTATTGGCCCGCTGCACGCCTTTCTGGCCGATGCCGGCCGGGCGCAGTTCATCAGCGTTACCGACGACGACGCGCTAAAAGCTGTGGTGGAATGCAGCCGGCTCGAAGGCATCATTCCGGCCCTCGAAACGGCCCACGCGCTGGCTGTGCTCGACCGAATCGGCGCCGGCCCCGATGATGTAGTAGTCATCAACCTCTCGGGCCGCGGCGACAAAGACCTGGAAACCTACATCCAGCAGGACCTGATGTAATATCCTGTCATCCTGAGCAGAGCGAAGGGCCTGGAAAGAAGCTGATCAACAACCGACACCTTCTCACCAGGTCCTTCGCACCGCTCAGGATGACAGCTCATATACAACCATGAACCGAATCCAGAACGCCTTCCAGCAGGACAAAAAGCTGCTCAACATCTACTTCACGGCCGGCTATCCGCAGCTTGAAAGTACCGTTCCCATCCTGCGGGCCCTCGCTGATGCCGGGGCCGACGTCATCGAAATCGGGGTGCCGTTCTCCGACCCTTTGGCCGACGGACCCGTAATTCAGGCCAGCAGCAGCGTAGCGTTGCAGAACGGCATGAACATGCGCGTGCTTTTCGGGCAGTTGAAAGACGTACGTGAGCAGGTGCCCAACACGCCGATTCTGCTCATGGGCTACCTTAACCCGGTGATGCAGTTCGGAGTGGAAAACTTCTGCCGCGAAGCCGCCGCCGCCGGCGTCGATGGCGTGATTCTGCCCGACCTGCCGCTCGACGATTACGTGGCCGAATACCAGGACATCTTCCGCCGCCACAACCTGCGGCCGGTGTTCCTTATCACGCCCCAAACTGCCCCCGAGCGCATCCGCCGCATTGACGAATTGACCGAATCGTTTCTCTACCTCGTGTCGGGCCCCGGCACTACGGGCGGGGCCAACACCCAGGCCGAAGGCGTCCAGGAAGCCTACTTTCAGCGGATTTCCGATATGAACCTGCGCAATCCGCGTCTCGTCGGCTTCGGCATTTCCGATAAGCAGTCGTTCGATGCAGCCTGCCAGCACGCCGAGGGTGCCATCATCGGCTCAGCCCTGATCAAGGCGTTGGAGGGTACCGATGATGCCCCGGCCGCCGCCGCCGCTTTCGTTTCTTCCATTATCAAGTAACCCAGGTTGCGAAGAACGATGTAGGGGCGGGGCTTGTCCCCGCCCGCCGTTGAACGATTCCCGTTGAACAATTCCCGTTGTAGCGGCGCGAACGGCGGGCGGGGACAAACCCCGCCCCTACGTCGTGCTGCGAAAACCTTTCCTCATCACCCAATGATTCTCCAACTCGACCCCCACATTTCCGAGCAAAATCAGCAGGAAATTGAAGCCAGAATAAAGGCGCTCAACTACAAGGCCACCGCCGTAAATACCCAGCGCGCCCGCTACCTCGTGGCTATCGGCAAGGCCGAAATCGACCTGCGCAGCCTGGGCCAGCTGCCCGGTGTGCAGGACATCCACCGCGTGTCCGACGACTACAAGCTGGTAAGCCGCAAGTGGCGCGTGCGTCCCACTGTACTCGACCTCGGCGACGGCGTGCGTATCGGGGAGGGCACGCTTACGCTGGCGGCCGGCCCGTGCAGCATCGAGAGTGAGGCGCAGATGGAGAGCATTATGCAGCACCTCGTAGACAACGACGTGCGCATTATGCGCGGCGGCGTGTACAAGCCGCGCTCCTCGCCCTACTCGTTTCGGGGCCTGGGTATGGATGGGCTGAAGCTGTTCCACCAGATGGCCCGCGCCCGCGGCATCAAAATCATTACCGAGGTAATGCAGGTGTCGCAGGTGGAGGAAATGCACGATTACGTGGACGTGTTTCAGGTGGGCGCCCGCAACACCCAGAATTTCAACCTGCTCGATGCGCTGGGCGGCGTCGATAAGCCGGTGATGATCAAGCGTGGCATCTCGGGTACGCTGGAAGAGCTGCTGTCGTCGGCCGAGTATGTGTTTTCGGGCGGCAATGAGAAGCTGATTCTGTGCGAGCGGGGTATCCGGACCTTCGAAACGGCCTCGCGCAATACGCTGGATCTGAACGCGGTGCCCATTCTCAAGGAGAAGACGCACCTGCCCGTCATCGTCGACCCCTCGCATGGCATCGGGCTGCGCGAGCACGTGGCTGCCATGGCCCTGGCCGGCGTTATGGCCGGTGCCGATGGCATCATCTACGAAGCCCACGAAACGCCCGAAAAAGCCGCCTCCGATGGGGCCCAGACGCTTAACTTCGACGAGTCGGCGCGCCTGATCCGCAACCTGCGCCGCGTGTACGCGCTACGCCAGGAGCTGGAGTAGGGCTGCGCGTCGTTCTTAGTAGCGCGAGGAATGGCGCGTGCCGTATTTCGTAAATCGCCCCGACTCACCCGAGCCGGGGCGGTTTTTATATAGCGGAAATCCAATCTGCTGCTACCTTGCCGGTATGTTCTTCGGCTTCAACCAATACAGCGGCTTGTTGCTGCCGTTTTTTCTGCAAGGGGTAATTGTGGCGGCGGTACTGTGGGCACGGCGGCGGCGCGAGGATACGGCGGCTGACGGCTGGCTGGCTTTGCTGCTGCTGCTGTTTGCGGGACGGCTGGCGCAGTGGATGCTGGGCTTTGCCGGCTGGTACGACGCGCACGATGCCCGTAGCACGTTCATGTTTTACTGGTCGTTCAGTAACTGGCTGGCGGTGGGACCAACGCTGTATTTCTATTTCCGCAGCCTCACCAACCAGGAATTCCGGCTGGAACGGCGGCACTGGGGGCATTTTGCGCCCGCGCTGGTCGTGCTGGCGTGGCGGTTGATGGTGTTTGGCTATGATATTGGCTGGTGGCACGGGTTGCAGGGCCAGCCGCTGCCGGCGCACTTTGGTACCAAGGGCCCACTGGCCGCCTGGGCCGACTCCCAGCCCATCGGGCTGGTGGCCGATACGCTGGGCTACCTGTCGGTGCTGGCTTACGCGGTGCGCACCCTGCGCGCTTACCGCGTGTACGCCCGCTACCTCAACGACAACTTTTCCGATACCGAGCAGGTGCGGTTCCGGTGGCTGCGCAACGTGCTGGTAGCTGTGGTGTTGGGCACCGGCGTAACGCTGGTATTCGGCCTGATCAATGTCTTCATCAGCCCCCTAAACTATGTGCAAAGCTGGTACGACTACCTGTTTACGGGCCTGCTGATTTACTACCTCAGCATCTCGGGGTTGCTGACTGGCTACCGGCTGGGGGCGCTACGTTTCCAGCCGGCCGCTGCAACAACCGAGGCAGCAGCCCACCCGGTTTCGGTGCTGGATCCCGAGGAAACACCAACTGCCCCAGCAATGGCAGCCGCTGCCTTCCCGGAATACGGCCCGCCATCGGAGGTGTTGGCGGGCCGTATATTGCCCCCCGAAAAGACCGCCCTAGCTGTGAAGGCGCCTGATGCGCCCGGGTTGGAGCCCGATGCCGAACTGATCCGCTGGACCAGCCGCCTGCTGGCCCATATGCAGGCGGACCGGCCCTACCTGGAGCCTGAGCTGACGCTGGGCGAGCTGGCCACCCAGCTGCGTACCAATACCTCTTGGCTCTCGAAAGTCATCAACACCGGCTGCGGCCAGAACTTCAACGACTTCATCAACGAGTACCGGGTGCGCGAAGCCGAGCGCCTCCTCCGCGACCCGCAGTTTCGCCATTATACCCTGCTGGCTGTGGCCCTGGAAGCCGGCTTCAATTCCAAGTCCACTTTCAACCGCGTCTTTAAAAAGCTCCGTGGCCTCACTCCCAGCGAAGCAGCCCGGCAGGGGTAATGGGGGCGGGTGTGGCCCTGTGTATTCGTGTTTCCATACCATCCATCTGCCTATAGGTGTCAAACTATAAATTGAAGCGTCTCAGGACGTAAATTGGGGCGTTTACGAGATTGTGGGGTAGTTGCTTTGGGACATCGTTTCACTTCAACCCCATCTGTTATGCGTATTTCCCTGCCTCCTCGTCTGGCTGCTACCGCTGCCGCTTTCTTCATCCTGTTGCTGCTCGTTACGGCTTGCTGGGCAGGTATCACCTCTAATTTGCTCATTGAGCCAGGCAAACAATTTGCGCTGGGTGGCGGGCAGCTGGGTAGTTTCAAAGTGGAAGCCCATAATGTGGGCAATGTACCCGTCGACTTCAAGGAGCGTCCCCGCGACGGTGGCATTTTCGGTAAAACCACGCTGGCGCCCGGGGCCCGGGGCACGTTACGATTTATGGCCGGCTCCACAGCGTTGCTCCTTAATCCCTCAGACCAGCAAGCCAAAGTGGACCTCAAAATCACCGGCGACACCAAGCTCAGTATGCGCTACGAGGTAAACGGCAAATTGTAATTTCCCGAAACAACATAGCCGGTCGTTATGAAAAAGCGGTTGTTTGGTGCCGAAGCCCAGCCGATGCGGCCCTGCTATTATTTCGCCTGCACCTGGGCATATCCATTGCCATTGGGGTTGGCTGGGGCAAGCCCGCCAGTTCCACGAAACGCCCGAAAAAGCCGCCTCCGACGGGGCCCAGACGCTCAACTTCGACTAGTCGGCGCGCCTGATCCGCAACCTGCGCCGTGTGTGTGCGCTACGCCAAGAGTTGGAGTAGAGAAAAAATTAGCATCAGAAAAATATAGTTCTATATTTGCAATACCATGTTCAACCCGACCGCAACGCGCTTTATGTCGATTACCGTCTGCAATCTGCAGTATGGTAGTGGGCGGCGTGGCCGGTGCAACAGGTAGGGAAATTGAACATCCTCCTCCTCTGAACCTCAGTAAGGCCCGCTTCCGATAAGGAAACGGGCCTTTTTTTATGCCTACTGCCATGTTACAGCAACACTACGACCAGTACTCGGCCCAAGACCATCTGGTATGGAAAGTATTGTTTGACCGCCAGACGGCCCTGCTGCACAAGCGGGCCTGCGACGCGTTCTGGCAGGGCCTGCGCGCCGCTGGCCTGCACCGCAATGCCCTGCCCGATTTCGCGCAGGTAAGCCAGCGCCTGCAGCATGCTACCGGCTGGCAGCTGATACCGGTTGCCGGGATGCTCAACGATGCCGATTTCTACGGTATGTTGGCCCGGCGCCAGTTCCCGGCCACGGTCTGGATCCGGAGCATGGAACAGTTCGATTTCATCGAGGAGCCCGACTTGTTCCACGGCGTGTTCGGCCATGTGCCGCTGCTGATGGATGCGGCCTTCGCCGATTTTCTGCAATTCCTGGGTCACGTAGCTATGCTGCACCTGCACGATGCGGCTGCCTTGGCGCGGCTGGAGCGGCTGTACGGCTTCGCGGTGCAGTTCGGGCTGGTGCGCGAGGGCGGCGAAACCCGCCTGTTTGGGGCTGGCCTGCTCTCATCGTCGGGCGAAATCCACCACTACCTGTCCGAGGTGGCCCCGCGCCATCCCTTCGAGCTGGCTGCCGTGCTCGAAACGCCTTACAGCGAGGCGCACCTGCAGGATGGCTACTTCGAGCTCAGCGGCTGGGAGCAGCTCACCGAAAGCGTAGCCGACCTGGCCGCCGTGCTGGCCGATGCGCCCCAGCCAGCGCTAGTGGCCAGATAATGGGCTGCCAGTTCGATATAAAATTCCGGCTTTTCGGCCTGATCCTGGGCTGTTTAATTTCGGCGAGCTACATTTGCATCCGATGACCCGCTACCCTTCCCGCTATTATGCTTATGCCTATTACGCCCCGCAAGGGAGCGGAGCGGCGGCGGCGTGCCGGAACCAGGAGTAGCAAATCCTCTTCCAACGTCTTGTCAGGCCTGCTTCCGCTTCGTGCGGGGGCAGGCCTTTTCTTTTCCCCTTTTTCTTTTTCCAACTGATGAATACGCTCCTCGATTCCACTGCCCTTCAGCCCCTGTTGCGCCAGGAATACGCCCGCTACACCGCCGCCGACCAGCATGTGTGGCAGCTGCTTTTTGACAGGCAGATGGCGTTGCTGCCCGGCCGCGCCTCCGATGCGTTTCTGGAGGGCGTGCGCCGCGTGGGCTTTACCCGTGACGCCATTCCTGATTTTCGGGAGGTGAACCCCCGCCTGTTGGAGCTGACGGGCTGGGAGCTGGTGGTAGTGCCCGGTATTGTAGACGACGCTATATTCTTCGGTTTGCTGGCCGAGCGCAAGTTTCCGGCTACTACCTGGCTGCGCACGCTCGCCCAACTCGATTACCTGGAGGAGCCCGACATGTTCCACGACGTATTCGGCCATGTGCCGTTGCTGACGAATCCCGGTTTCGCGGCCTTCCTGCAGAACCTGGGCGCGGCAGCCGTGCAGCACAGCCAGCACCCCGGCGCGCTCGAAATGTTCACGCGCCTGTACTGGTTCACCGCCGAGTTTGGCCTGATTCAGCAGCCCGAGGGCCTGCGCATCTATGGGGCAGGCCTGCTGTCGTCGCACGGCGAAGTGAAGTTCAGCCTGGGCGAGAAGCCTACGCGCCTGCCCTTCAGCCTGCAGGGCGTGCTGGATACGCCCTTCGAGAAGGATAAATTCCAGGATCTTTACTTCGTGCTCAATAGCATGGAGCAACTACCGGAGAGTCTGACCGCGCTGGGTGAAATTATCGAGACGAAATAATGGATTGGAGCGTGGCCGTTGTGCATTTATGTGCCAACTTCCTCTCATCCTCTCATCCTCTTATCTGAAACAAACAAGAAAGGCTGCCTCATAGAGGCAGCCTTTCTTGTTTGTTTCGCTGGATTTCGGGTCATGGGTAGGGAACAATTATGCCCTTACCCGCCTACAAAATCCGTGAAATCTGAAAAAATATGTGCTAATCAGTAGTCTATTTGAGCTTGAGATTCTTCTTCAGGTAGGCCACTGAGGCAGCGTGAGCATCTTCGGCCATGGCCTTGCTGTACTTGGGATTGGAGGGGTTGGCGAAGGCGTGGTCGGCGTCGTAGGCTTTCACGGTGAGGCCTTTCTTGGCCGCCTTCATGTTCTTTTCGAACTCGGTCACCACTTCCTGGTTGATCCACTTGTCCTGCTTGGCGAAAATCATCAGCACATGGGTATTCAGGGTTTTGAGCTTGGCCACATCCTTTTCAGGCATGCCGTAGTACATCACCGCGCCTGCGGCCTGCTTGCCAGCCAGCAGGGCCGTTTGCAGGCTCCAGCCGCCACCGAAGCACCAGCCAATGCTGGCCACTTGTGCCTTAGGGCCGGCGTGCAACAGTGCCCCTTTGATGATGGCCTCGGCCCGGGCAGTTTTCACGGCCTGCATAAGCTTGCCGGCTTCATCAGCCGAGGCGGCAACCTGGCCGTCGTACAGGTCGAGGGCAATGACGTTGGTGCCGGGCAGCTCCCTGGCCAGGCGGGCGGCTTCCTGCTTGATGTAATCGTTGAGGCCCCACCACTCATGGATGACGAACAGGTACTTATCCGAGCGGATATTGCTTTTGATTTCGAAGGCTTTGCTTGTGCCGCCATCGGTGGTCTTGAACTCAATCATCTCGCCGCCACCGGCGTAGCGGAAGGGCAGGGGGGCATCGTGGCCACCCGAAAAATCTTCGTTGGAAGCCAGCATGGCGAAGGTTTCGGTGGCGTTGGAGCTGGTAGCCGGCTTGGTGCAGCAGCTCATGGTTGTTTGGGCTGAAGCCACGGATACTACGCTCAAGAGCGCGGCGCACAGAGTCCAGAACTTTTTCATGGGGAGAAATAAGAAGGGAAGAAAAACACCCCGCACCTTTTCGTGTAGCTACACGAAAGGCCGGGGTTGCTTTAACCGAAAGCAGGAAGATTAGTTTCAGCCAACCGCTATTCAGCCCCGGTCCGGATGCTGGCTTTTAGCTCGGTGAGCAGGGCATATAGGCCCACGTAGGTGCGGTTGAGGTAGATGAAGTGCTCGGAACCGCGGGGCTCGCGCTGCTGGCGTAGCTCGGGCTGTTGCATCAGGTCGTCGCCGAGGGCGTAGAGGGCCTGCATATAGCTAGGGTCGCCGAAATCGAAGGTGGCCTGGCGGAAGGGGCGGCCCACCAGCTCCAGCGAAGCCCGCATGGTTTCCACGTAAAAACTCCGCTGAGCAGGTGCGTCCGATGCTTGCAGTACGCCACCTTCTTCGAGTAACGCGGCCAGCTTGGCAGGGTCGGCCAAGGTTTCGGGGGCAAGCAGGGAGATGAAGAGCCGATGCACATCCTCGGGGATTTCCTTCACGCAGCCGAAATCGAGCACGCCTACGGTGCCGCCCTCATCGGCCCGGAGCAGGAAGTTGCCAGGGTGCGGATCGGCATGTACGCGACGCAACTCATTGAGCTGGAACATGTAGAAGTCCCAGAGCGCCTGCCCCAGCTGGTTGCGGATGGCCTGGCTGGGCTCCGTCAGCAGGAACTCGCGCAGGTGCTGGCCGGGCAGCCAATCCATGGTTAAAATACGGGCCGACGACAGATGGGGGTAGTAGCGCGGGAACTGCAGGTGAGCCAGTCCGGCGCAGGCGGTGGCAATTTCCTGGCCCCGGCGCAGTTCCAGCGCATAGTCGGTTTCCTCAATCAGGCGGGCTTCCACCTCCTGCATGTAGGGCCGCACGGTGGCCTCATCGAGCCCCAGCACGCGCAGGGCTACCGGCTTCACCAGCCGGATATCGGAGCGGATGCTGTCGGCCACCCCGGGGTACTGCACCTTCACGGCTAGCTCCAAACCATCTTTACGGGCAAAATGCACCTGCCCGATGCTGGCGGCCTGCCGGGCCTCCCGGTCGAACTCCTCAAACACCTCGAAAGGCGACTTGCCAAAGGCGTCGCGGAAGGCTTTAACTACCAGCGGGCCCGAGAGAGGCGGAGTTTGGTACTGGGCCTGCGCAAACTGGTCGGCGTAGGCAGTGGGCAGCAGATTTTTCTCCATGGCCAGCATCTGGGCCACCTTTAGCACCGAGCCCTTCATTTCGCTGAGCGTGCCATATAGCTCGGCCGCGTTGGCGGCGTGCAAATCGGCCATCGTACTATCGGCTCCCACCGCCCGCTTGGCGTAGTGCTTCACGTAGTTGGCCCCCACGTTGAGGCCGGTTTTGGCAAACCGCGCCGCCCGCGCCACTTTGGTGGTCGGCAGCGACGTGAGGGTTTTAACAGGAGTATCGGACATGGAGCGGGGGAGGATGGAGGAGACTCGTAGAAAGATGTAGGGGCGGGACTTGTGCCCGCCCGCCGTCGAACGATATCAGCCGAACCGTTCAATGGCGGGCGGGCACAAGCCCCGCCCCTACGCAACAGATACCTTACCGGCGCCGGCTGTGCAGCAGGAAGCGCACGAAATCAACGGCCGAATCGAGGGTGTTGCGGCCCACAAGGTCGAAGCTCAGGGTCACGGCCTTTTCGATGGCGGCATCGGTGCGCTCGAAGTCAACAGTGTCATCTTTGGCGAAAAAGCCGAGTACAAACAGCAACTGCTGCCAGAAGAAGCGCGGGTAGCCGTCCTGGATGAGCTTGCGGCTGGCTACTTCCTCGGTGCGGCGACCTGCGCGCAGGGTTTCGGCCACGAATTCCTCGAAATCCTGGCGGAAATCGTCGAGGACGCGGGGGGTGAGGCCGGGCATGCGGTGCAGCGAGCGGCGCAGGCTTTGCAGCGCATAGCTGCGGTTGCGCTTAAGAATTTCAATAAGGGTATAGTAGAACCCCAGCATCTTTTCGCGGGCTCCATACTGCTCCCAAACCGGCTCGAGGGCTGCCGTTGCGCGGGCTTCGCGGCCAAAGTCGGCCCATATTTCGCGGTCGATGGCGTCGAAATTGGCATACACCCGGTAGAATTCCTGCTCGGGCAGGCCCAGCTTCTGGGTGAGCTTGTACACCGACTGCGGCGGGTATCCCTTTTTGAGGACGTAATCGAAGTATGCCTGCTTGATGCGGGCCTTTGGCGTGGCCGCTTCGGGCGCGGCAGTAGTAGGCTGTTTCATATCGGGAGTATAACAAGGAGCCCTACAGTAGGGTTTCGCGGTGGCAGGAATGTGAGAGTTGTGCTTGTCGGAATAACATGAGAACGTCATGCTTCGGCTCCGCTCAGCATGACCGATCAATAACGGCAAACCCAAGCCTACTCCGTCGCCCGGTAGGCCGCTCGCAACGTGTCGACGGCGCGCTGACGGGCAAACTTGTGCTCGACGATAGGGGCGGGGTAGGCGGCGGTGCCGTATTCAGGTATCCACTGCTTCACGTAGGCTAGGTCGGGGTCGTAGGTTTCGAGTTGACTTTGGGGGCTGTACACCCGGAACCAGGGCGCGGCCACTACGCCGGTGCCGGCCATCCACTGCCAGTTGCCCACGTTTTGGCTCATATCGTAGTCGAGCAGGTGGTCGGCGAAGTACCGGTCGCCCCAGCGCCAGTCAATCAGCAGGTGCTTCACCAGAAAGCCGGCAGCCGTAATGCGGGCGCGGTTCGGCATGTAGCCGGTAGCATTCAGCTCGCGCATGCCAGCGTCCACGAGCGGGTAGCCGGTGCGACCCGCGCACCAGGCCGCGAATTCGTCCTCGTTGTTGCGGTAGGGCACTTGGCGCAGGCGCGGGTCGAAGCTCTCGGTGGCCGTGCCGGGATAGTGCCAAAGCAGCATCATGAAGTAGTCGCGCCACACCAGCTCGGCCAGCAGCTTGGGGTTGAGCTCCCGGGCCTGGCGCATCAGCTCGCGCACGCTTAGCGTACCGAAGCGAAGGTGTACCGAGCGTCGGGTGGAGCTGTTGACGAGCCCCGGCCGGTCGCGGGTGTTGTGGTAGTTGCGCACCAGGCTTTCGGCGGGCAGCTCGTTGGCCAGTACAAACTGTTCGCACCGCTCAAAGCCCATCTCGGCCAGTGTGGGTCGGGCCGGGGCGTCGGGCAAGGAAACCAGGTTGGCGGCCGTGAATAGTTCGGCCGACGGCTGGGCCTGCAAATCGGCATCCTGCACCTTCTCCAGCCAGGCTTTGCGGTAGGAGCCGAAGGTGCGGGCCGGCTTGCCCGACTTGCCCAACAGCTCGTTTTTGGCGAAAATTACCTGGTCTTTGAGAGCGTGAAACTCCGCGCCATGCTGCCGGGCCAGCGCCGCCACGGCCCCGTCGCGCTCGGCGGCGTAGGGTTCGTAGTCTTCGTTGGTGTAGATGGCGGCTACCTCGTGCTGGCCCAGCAACTGCGCCAGCACTTCCAGCGGCCGGCCGTAGAAGGCCAGGAAAGAGCCCCCGGCCGCCTCGGTTTCGCGGCCCAGGCGCTCCACCTGGTCGTAGATGAAGGTAACGCGCGCATCTTGGCGGGAGGGCAGCAGATCCAGGATTTCGCGGTCGTAAATAAACAGCGGCACCACCGGGTAGCCGCTTTGCAGGGCTGCTGCAAGGCCTGCGTTGTCGTGTATCCGCAGGTCGCGCCGGTGCCAGAAAAGAACGACTTTCATAGGGAGCTCAAAATGGAATTCAACCAGACAGTGCGCTACTTCAGCTTACTCATGCCACCATCAACGGGCAGCACCTGGCCGGTAATAAACGAGCCGTGGTCGGAGAGTAGGAACGACGCCATATAGGCCAGATCCTGGGGCTGGCCGATGCGTTGCAACGGGTGGCGTTTGGCGCTGGCTTCCTGCTTTTCGGGTGTGTTGAGCAAGGCGGCGGCCAGTGGCGTATCGGTGAGCGAGGGTGCCACGCAGTTCACGCGGACGTTGCTGGCGGCGTACTCGGCAGCCAGGGCACGGGTCAGGCCCTCTACGGCCGCTTTGGCCGTGGCAATGCTGGCATGAAACGACATGCCCGTATCGGCCGCCACCGTGCTGAACAGCACCACTGAGGCTCCGTCGGCCTTTTTCAGGCGCTTCATGCAAGCCTGTAGTACCTGTACTGCCCCAAGCACATTGAGCTGGAAATCGGCCTGGAAATCGGCCAGCGGAATCCGCTCGAAAGGCCGCAGCTTAATAGAGCCGGGGCAATACACCACGCCATGCAGCACCTCGGGCAACCCGTCGAGGGCTGTGCCCAGTGGTTGCGTTACGTCGAGCTCTATAAAAGTGGTCTGCAGCTCGGCCAGCTCGGGCGAGTGGGTACGCGAGGCGGTATAGAGGTTGGCGTTGAGCCGTCTCAGCAACTGGGCCGTAGCCAGACCAATGCCCGAGGAGGCGCCGATGATGAGAATATTCTTGTCCGCGAATTCCATGCGTGGGAGGTTAGGTGAGGTTTCTGGCCAGAGAACTAGGCGGCGGGGGGAAGGTTTTTAGCCGCGACTTGTGCCACCCGGTCCGATGAATATTATAAGCACGCTATGTTATATAATTAAAATGAGAAATAATTTTGCATTTTGATGTAGCGTAAGTGAAATAGTACTTAAATTAAAAGATTGGTTTGCCTGTCACACAACTTAAACCGTGCTTATGAAACGTTTTAACGCTTCCATACTGCTGTTACTGGCAGTTTTGCTCGGCCTGGCGGTGCCCGGCATGGCCCAGGAGCTGGTAGGCATCGTCGGCAACGTGATGGCGCCCAACAACCAGGCCCTCGATAAAGCGGCGGTGCTGGTTGTATACGGGCCCACCCAAACCCGTACTACCGCCACTACCGACGAAGCCGGCAACTTTGCCTTCAAAGGGCTGGTGGTAGGTGGACCTTATTCGGTGCAGGTAAGCCAGACCGGTTTTCAGCCCCAGAAAATCGAGAACATCTTCCTGTTGGCAGGCAAAACGGCCAACGGTACGTTCGTGCTTTTCCCCGAGGAAAAAGGGCCGAACCAAACTCCCAACCGCGACTATTTAACCTACATTCAGCAGTGCCGCATCATCCCGCCGGGCGAGGCGGTTACCGCGGCGCTGCCACCAACCGCGCCGGCCGCCTCAACAACCCGCTCAACAGCCGTGAGCCGTCCGCCGGCCGCGGCTCGGCCGGTGGCTACTCCGGTGGCGGCTACTGTGCCTCCGCGGCCGGCCGTTACGCCACCGGCCGCAGCCAGTCGTGATATGGCTACGGCTCGGCCCCGGACGCCTTACCAGCCGGGTAGCCGGCGGGCGGGCAGTATTGCGCCACCCCCGGTAGACGGGCACTACGACCTTAAATCGGGCTACTATATCTACCACACGGGCGCGCCCACCACGTTGCGCCTGCCCAACGGCCAGCAGCTACGCGGCGTGGGCAGTCAATCCACCGAAAGTCAGCTCCATCAATTTCTTCATAATCCTAGCCAACAGATTGATACGGTGGACCGTACCCGCGGCTGGATTAGTTTCGACCGGGTGTTCTTTACAACCGGCCAGGCCACGCTCACACCCGAGTCGAGGAACCAGCTGAAAAACGTTGCCCTGCTACTGCAAAGCTATCCGCAGGCCCGCCTTAAAATAGGCGGCTATACCGACAGCGTGGGCACCTACCAGATGAACCGCCAGCTAAGCGAGGCTCGCGCCCGCACCGCCTGGACCACCCTGGTGGAAATGGGTATCAGCCCGTCGCGCCTCGAAGCCCGCGGCTACGGCCCCAACTACCCGATGGCCTCTAACTGCACGCCCGCCGGCCGTTCCATGAACCGGCGGCTGAGTTTGCGGGTGTTAGCAAAATAGAACTCCGGTTAAGAAGCATTGATAATCAGAGTATAAGGAGGTGGATCTTCAGTAAGGCCACTCTAAAGGGCGCTATAGAATTTCGCTATTAGCAAAAATTCGCTAACGTTTTGCGTGTCCTTCCGTAGCTTGCGGCATCTTCCTTCGTGTATCCTTCTCTTTACTTGTCGCATGAATATCCGTCGTTTACTGGTCGCCAACCGCGGCGAAATTGCCATTCGCGTGCTCCGCGCCGCCACCGAGCTGGGCATCCGCACCGTGGCCATCTATACCTACGAAGACCGTTACTCGCTGCACCGCTACAAGGCCGATGAAGCCTACCAGGTGGGCCGCGACGACGACCCGCTCAAGCCCTACCTCGACATTGAAGGTATCATCCGTACGGCCAAGGAAAACCAGGTCGATGCCATCCATCCCGGCTACGGCTTCCTGAGCGAAAATGCCACGTTGGCCCGCCGTTGCCGCGAGGAAGGCATTATTTTCGTCGGGCCCCGGCCGGAGGTGATGGAGGCGCTCGGCGACAAGGTGGCCGCCAAGCGCGTGGCCGTGGAGTGCGGCGTGCCCATCATCGAAAGCAGCGAAGCCGACCTGACCGACCTGGAAGTGGCGCTGGTGGAAGCCCACCGCATCGGCTACCCCGTGATGCTGAAGGCGGCCAGCGGCGGCGGCGGCCGCGGCATGCGCGTCATCCGCGACGATGAGGAGCTGGAACGCGGCTTCTTCGAGGCCCGCAACGAGGCATTGAAGGCTTTCGGCGACGACACGGTGTTCTTGGAGCGGTTCGTAGAGAATCCCAAGCACATTGAGGTGCAGCTGGTGGCCGACAACTACGGCGGCCTCACGCACCTCTACGAGCGCGACTGCTCGGTGCAGCGCCGCTACCAGAAGGTGGTGGAAGTGGCCCCCTCGCTGCACCTGACGCCCGAAATGCGCGAGCAGCTCTACGAGTACGCCCTGCGCCTGGGTCGTGCCGTGGGCTACAATAACGTGGGCACCGTCGAGTTTCTGGTGAACCCCGAGCTCAACCGCATCTACTTCATCGAGGTGAATCCGCGCATCCAGGTCGAGCACACCGTCACGGAGATGATTACGGGCGTCGACCTCATCAAAACCCAGCTCCACGTGGCGGCCGGCTACCGGCTCACCGACCCCGAAATCAACCTCGGGCCCGATGTAGTGCCGATGAAGAACGGCTACGCCATCCAGTGCCGCATCACCACCGAAAACCCTGAGCAGGATTTCAAGCCCGATTACGGCACCATCACGGCCTACCGCTCGGCGGGCGGCTTCGGCATCCGCCTCGACCAGGGCTCGGTGTACAGCGGCGTGCGGGTGTCGCCGTTTTTCGACTCGCTGCTCGTGAAGGTGTCGACCCAGGCCCCCACGCTGGCCGATGCGGCCCAGAAAATGGCCCGCACCCTCGACGAGTTCCGGGTGCGCGGGGTGAGCACCAACATCCAGTTTCTGCAGAACATCATAGCCCACCCGGTATTCATGGCCGGCGAGGCGACGGTGGACTTTATCAAGGACCACCCCGAGCTGTTCCGCTTCGAGCAGCGCCGCGACCGGGCCACGCGCATGCTGCGCTTCCTGGGTGATGTGATTGTGAATGGCCACCCCGATGTAGCCGGCAACCTCGACCCCAAAAAGGAGCTGCGCAAGCCCCGTCTGCCCGAGTCGGACCTCACGGGCCCGCCGCCGGCCGGCACCAAGCAGCTGCTCACCGAGCTGGGCCCCGAGGGTTTCTCGAAATGGCTGCGCGCCGACCCGCAGATTCATTACACCGACACCACGTTGCGCGACGCCCACCAGAGCCTGCTGGCCACCCGCATGCGCACGTTTGATATGCTGAAAGTGGCCGGCCGCTTCGCTCACGAGCACCCGCAAACCTTCTCGTTAGAGTGCTGGGGCGGGGCTACGTTCGATGTGGCGCTGCGCTTCCTACACGAAGACCCGTGGGAACGGCTTGCCAAGCTGCGCGCTGCCGTGCCCAATATCCTGCTCCAAATGCTCATTCGCGGGGCCAACGGCGTAGGTTACAAGGCCTATCCGGATAACCTGACCGAGCGGTTCGTGCAGCAGGCCGCCGAAACCGGTATCGACGTATTCCGCATTTTCGATTCGCTGAACTGGATGCCGGGCATGGAAGCCTGCATCAACTTCGTGCGCACCAAAACCGACCGGCTCGCCGAGGCCAGCATCTGCTACACCGGCGACCTGCTTGACGTGAGCCGCCACCAGAAATACAACCTCGATTACTACCTGCGCCTTGCCCGCCAGATTGAGGATGCCGGCGCGCATATCCTATGCATCAAGGACATGGCCGGCCTGCTCAAGCCCTACGCCGCCCAGGAGCTCATTACGGCCCTGCGCGACACCATCAGCCTGCCCATCCACCTGCACACCCACGACACCAGCAGCCTGCAGCCCGCCACCTACCTGAAGGCAGTAGAGGCCGGCGTGAACGTGATTGATGTGGCGCTGGGTTCGCTCTCGGGCCTCACGTCGCAGCCCAACTTCAACTCGGTAGTGGAAATGCTGCGCGGCCAGCCCCGGCACCGCGAGTTCAACCAGAAGTCGCTCAACGAATTCTCGACCTACTGGGAAACGGTACGCGAGTACTACTACCCCTTCGAGTCGGGCCTGAAGGCAGGCACGTCGGAAGTATTTCAGCACGAAATTCCGGGCGGGCAATACTCCAACCTGCGGCCCCAGGCGGCGGCCTTAGGTCTGCTCGACAAGTTCGAAACCGTGAAAACGACCTTCGCCGACGTTAACCAATTGTTCGGCGACATCGTGAAGGTGACGCCCTCATCGAAAGTGGTGGGCGACATGGCGCTGTTCCTGGTTTCCAACGACCTGACCACCGCCGACGTGCTGGAAAAGGGCGAAACGCTCAACTTCCCTGAGTCGGTGCGCCAGCTGTTTAGGGGCGACATCGGCCAGCCCGAGGGCGGCTGGCCCGCTGATGTGCAAGCCGTGGTGCTGAAAGGGGAGGAGCCCTTCACCGACCGGCCCAACGAGCACCTGGCCCCGATTGACTTCGAACAGGAGCAGGCCAATTTCAAGGAAAAGTTCGAGGCTGAAGGAAAGTTCACCGACGTGCTGTCGTGGTTGCTGTACCCTAAGGTTTTCGAGCAGTACTGGGACTTCCGCCAGCAGTACGGCGACGTGTCGGTGGTGCCTACGCCAGTGTTTTACTACGGCCTGCAGTCGGGCGATGAAACGCTCATCGAAATTGCCCGCGGCAAGAGCATCATTGTGGGCCTGCAGAGCATTGGCCCGGTGGACGAGGACGGCAACCGCACGCTGTTCTTCACCCTCAACGGCCAAACGCGAAACCTCAAAATCCGCGACAATTCGGTGGAGGTAAAGCGCATCATGAACACCAAGGCCGACAAGGCCAACCCCCGCCAGCTGGGCGCGCCCCTGCAGGGCCTGCTAAGCCGGGTACTGGTGAAAAGCGGCGAGCAGGTGCGTAAAAACACGCCCCTGTTCATCATCGAAGCCATGAAGATGGAAACCACCATTACGGCCCCCGACGACACCACCGTCGGGGCGATAAACTTGGCCGAGGGCACGCTGGTAAACGCCGACGATCTGGTGCTGACGCTGGGGTAATATCGTTACGGTATGACTTGAAAAAGCTGTAGATTTAGCTGTCTCACCATTTATGCCTTCCGGTTATGAATCATCGATGCCTTATGCTGCTGATTTGCCTGGCACCTTTGGGTGCCGCCGCTCAGCAGACTGCTGAGCAAGCCGGGCAAGCGGCTCAAATGAACCTGAATGCGTTGGCTACAGGCATTCCTGCGGTTCTGCCTTACAATAAATCCGAAGGGCTACAAGGCTCTCCCTATCTCGAACCGCGTTGGTTGATGGCCCGCCTGCGCACCAGCCGCAACAATCAGTTGGCCCCGGTAGCCATCAAGTATGATGTGCTGGCCCAGCGCCTGCTAATGCGTCCGGACGCAGCCCGCACTGATTCTCTTCAACTGGACGACCGGTCGGTCGTCGGCTTCGAGTTGGATGCGCCAGCCACTGCCAGTATCCCGGCACGTACCCGGTATTTCCGGCGCTTTAGTGAGGCCGCTGATCGGGAGCAGCAGAGCGAGTATGTAGAAGTACTGCATGAAGGTCGCCACACGCTACTTAAGCGGTATGCAAAGAAATTTGTACCAGCGAAAGAACCTCAGGCATACAGTTACGGCCCACGCCTCGACCAGATACGAAACGAAAACCAGTACTTCCTGCTCCGACCCGATAAAACGCTTGTGCCTCTGAAGCTAACGCTAAAAATGCTGCAGGCTGCCGCCCCAGAATTGGCCCTGAAAACGGTGTCTGGTGCAAGCAAGGCCAGCACCGATGCCGAATGGGCCGCAGTGCTAGCCGCCGCCGAAAAAGAGTAGCGACTGGGCAGTAGTGGCTGCCAAGTCCGAAGAAGAAGAAAAGTAACCAGGGAGCCCGCACCAGATTGCATTAAATCTGGCGCGAGCTCCCTATTTTGCGTCATGTATAAAGCTATTGCTCTCATTATGCTGCTGGGGCTTGCCGGCCGCCCCGTACTCGCTCAGAAGAAGCCCCTTAAACTTCCTGCCGCACCCGGTGTTGCTGCCGCTACTGTAGAGCGGGTGGTCAGGGCACTAGCCGCCGATGATATGAAGGGCCGTGCATCCGGGAAGCCCGGTGCCGAGAAGGCGGCCGATTTTCTGGTAGCCGAGTTCCAGCGTATCGGGCTGGAGCCGCTGCCGGGTCTGCCGGGCTTCTCGCAGTCGTTTCCGGTGTATGAGGCCCGTACCAAGCCCATGCTGGTTACGGTGGGTGGAGCCGTGGTGCCAGCCGGCCGGTTTGTGTTGGTATCAGGCCAGCCCAAACTCAACTGGATGCACTACGACGAGCCCTCGCCCCGCATCATCACAATCGGACCCAAGGATAACCTGATGAAGGAAATCCGGCCGCTGCTTAACCCCCAAGCCAATACCATTGTATTTGTTGATACCACGCAGAAAGACGCGTTTAAGCGAGTAGCTGGCTTTATGGGACGCGGCGGCCTTCGGCCCGATAAGCCCGCACCTTTTTCTACGCTACTCGTGCTGGGCACGGCTCCGGCCGGCCCGCTTAAGTTTTTGATAACGGCCACCACCGATATCCGCACGGTACAGTTGCGCAATGTGGTGGGTGTACTTCCGGGCCTGAATAAAGACCGGGAAAACGAGAAGGTTATATTCAGCGCCCACTACGACCACATCGGCACTTTGCCTGCCGTAGCCGGCGACTCTATTGCCAACGGGGCCGACGATGACGCCAGCGGCACAACGGCCGTAGTAGCCTTGGCGGAGTACTTCAAACAGCAGCGCAGCAATGCCCGCCCGCTGCTGTTCGTGGCCTTTGTGGCCGAGGAAATTGGAGGCTTTGGAGCCGGCCATTTTGCCCGCCAGCTTGATCCCGCACAGGTAGTGGCCATGTTCAACATCGAAATGATTGGCAAGCAGGCCAAATTCGGTCCTAACTCCGCCTTTGTCACGGGCTTCGATAAGTCTGATTTCGGGCCGTTGCTTCAGCAGAATGCCAAGGGAAGCATTTTCCGGTTCGAAGCTGATCCGTACCCCGAGCAAAATCTGTTCTACCGCTCCGACAACGCTACCCTGGCCCGCCTGGGTGTACCGGCTCACACCATCAGCACCGACCAGATTCCGACCGACAAGCTTTACCATTCCGTCAACGACGAGGTAGAAAGCCTTGACCTGCCCAACATGACGGCCGTTATTACGGCCATTGCTCGTGCCGCAGCACCCATCGTCAATGGCCAGCAAACGCCAACCCGTATTGTGGGCGAGGAAGCGAAAAAATAACGGAGCGGGAGTCCAACTTCCGGGATTCTTACTTGCCCAGTCGCGCGCTCAGGCCAGCACCAATGTTGAAGCCACCGGCCGCCGGTGTGAGGCCATGGCCGGCGGTTACATCGAGGCGCAGGCCGGGTAGGGGCCGGTAGTAAAGGCCCGAACTGAGGCCCGGCAGCCACCCCTGCTGGCGCTGCCAGGTGGCGTAGGTTTCGGCCAGAAAACCGAAATGGGTACTTGCCCCAAGCGGGCCGTTAAGTGCCAGTGTTGTCAGGTATTGGCCTTGCTTGGTGCCCTCGGCCTTAAAGCCCCGTTGCCGAAACCCAAAGTTGCCCTCTAGGCCAAACCGCTGCCCCAGCTGCTGCGAAACTAGCAGCCGGCCCCCGGGCTCCAGTTGCTTGCCCGAAAAGCTGGCGTTGCCGTTGCGCAGGTTCATATCAAGTAGTACTACCACCTGCGAACGGGCATTCTGCGTGCTGGAAGCCAGAAATTTAGCGCCCACATTGAGGGGCGCAAATCCGGCCGGCCCGGTAAGTGGGGTAGTTGGCACGTCACCCAGCAAGCGGTTGGTAACCGGATCGGGTAGGTAGTTTTGGGTGGCGCGCAGCTCGATGTGGTTGAAAAAGCCCACCCGAAGCGTATTGCCCCATACCTGGCGGCCGGCGTAGCCCACACTGCTGCCATCAGCGTAGCGCGTCAGGCTGGTTTCGAGCTGAAACTGCCCGGGGTACAGCATGTTGGTGGTGATGGTTTGCCCGGGCCGGTCGGGACGAATGAGGCGCACAAAGGGCGACTCCATGTTAGAGTTGAACTCGGCATCAGCGGTGGCCGACTGAGCCAGAGTGCGAACCGGGGCCGCCAATAAAAGCACCATTCCGGTAGTCAGCAAAGTGGTTTTATGCATGGCAGCCAAGACGCCCGCCGAGCGTAAATGGTTCCTCCTGTTAGTGCTTAGTTATTAGTACTTTGTGTTAATTTTATAGTGGTTTGTGCTCAGCTGATAATCCCCTGGATCAGCCCCAAAAAAGAAGGTCCCCACCACAACCGCAGTAGGGACCTTCGCATACAGCTCTAAGCTCTAAGCTCTAAGCTCTAAGCTATTGGGCGGCTTTGATGGCATCTTCAGCGGCCTGCACAACGGCCTGCTGGTCCGCTGGCTTGCTCTGCTTCACCTTTTCAAGCATGGCTAGGATGGGCTCGGCTACTCCGTACTGCTTGTACTGAATGGCCATTTTCTGAAGCCGGTCCACACCTTCGCGTAGGATAGTCGGGTCGGAGAGGCGGGCCATGAAACCCATAAGGCTCTCCAGCATCTGAAACTGCGTTTGGGGGCCGGCGGCGTCGAACTGGTTGCGTACGTAGGGCCAGGTACTGGCGTCGCCGGCTTCGGCATACACGTTAGCAATAGCGGCGGCTACGTCGCCTTTGGCGCCGGCCTCCAGGGCCTTGGCGCGGGCGAGGGCCTGTTTGGGTTGCACGGTGGCCAGGCCTTCCAGGGCGGCACCCTGCACGACATACGACTGGCTGGCGAGCGACTTGGTGAACAGCTTCTCGTCCTTCTTGTCGCCAATAGCTGCCAGGGCCTGCAACATGCCCGCCTGGTTGTTGGTGTTTTTCTCCTGCGCCAACTGCTTCCGAATGAGCGGCGCAGCAGCTTTGGCTACTGTTTTCTCATCCAGCTTGAGTGAGCCCAGCGCAGCGCGACGGATAAATTCGCTTTTGTCGCTCAAGGCCGCAAACAGCAACTGGCGGGCGGCGGCATCGGTGGGGGGCAGGGCGGCAGCAGCGGCCACGGCCTCGCGCCGGTCGACGTAACGCGGGGCGTTGCGGTACTGGTAGGCGAACTGGCCGAAGGGCTTGTTGTCCTGCTTCTGCCACAGCGTTACTTTGTCGGCATCCACGTTCACCAGCTCGGGCTGGGTGGCGGCGGGCAGGCGCAGCACCTCGGTGGCCTTGCGCAGCACCACGTTGTGGCGGGTGGGCTTGCCATTCTGGTACACATCAATAGCCAGCGGCAGCTCAAACACTTGGCCGGGCTGGGTCTGCTTTATCGTGATGACCTGCTCTTTGTTGAGTTGGTCGTAGCTGTAATCGATGGTTGCCACCGGGTGACCTGCCCCGAAGTACCACTGGTTGAAGAACCAGTTCAGATCCTGGCCCGACACGGCCTCAAAAGCCAGCCGCAGCTGATGGGCTTCGGCGGTGCCAAACTTGTTGTCGGTAAGATACTTCTGCAGGCTTTTGAAAAATACTTCCTCGCCGAGGTAGCTGCGCAGCATGTTGAGAATCTGGCCGCCCTTCTGGTAGCTCACCAAGTCAAACATGTCCTCCTTGTCGGCGTAGTGGAAGCGGACCAGGTTTTTCTGGGCGTCGCGGGGGCTGCGTAAATAGTTGCGCATGTTCTGGTAGGCGTGCGCGTCGCCGGCCTCCTGGCCGTATTTGTGCTCAGCCCACAGCGCCTCCGAGAAGTCGGCAAACGACTCGTTTACTGTCAGATTGCTCCAGCTTTCGGCCGTTACCAGGTCGCCAAACCACTGGTGAAACAGCTCGTGGGCAATAACCGATTCGCCCCGGTCGTACTCGGCGTCCAGCGCCTCGCGGGCGTCTTTGTGCAGAAAGTCGCCGTGCAGCGTGGCGGTGGTGTTTTCCATGGCCCCGCTCACGTAGTCGCGCACCACAATCTGCGAGTACTTGTTCCAGGGGTAATAAACACCGAGCTTCTTGGAGAAAAACTCCAGCATTTCGGGGGTGTTGCCGAAAATTTGCTTGGCGAAGGGTGCGTACTTGGGTTCGAGGTAGTAGTTCACCTCCTTGCCCCGCCAAGTGTCCTTGGTTATTTTGAAGTCGCCCACGGCCATCATAAACAGGTAGGGCGCGTGCGGCAGGTCCATCTTCCAGGTGTCGGTGCGGGTGCCGTCGGCGTTGGTTTTCTGGCTGGCCAGCGCCCCATTGCTCAGCGTCACGTACTTGGCGGGTACGGTCATGGCAATTTCCTGGGTCGTTTTCTGGTTGGTGGCATCAATGGTCGGAAACCATACCGACGAAGCCTCCGTCTCGCCCTGGGTCCAGATTTGCACCGGCTTGCCGGCCACGCTGCTGTCGGGGTTGATGAAGTACAGGCCTTTAGCGTCGGTGATGGCGGCGCTGCCTTTGGTTTTCAGCTCGTCGGGTTTGGCTACGTACTCGATGTACACGGTGTATTGCTGGCCGGGCGGGTAAGTTTTATCGAGCTGGATGTTGAGCTGCTCGCCGGTGTTTTTGAAGGTAAGCGCCTTGGCATTACCCTGTCCCACGAGTGTCACCGACCCGATGTCCATCCCCTTGGCATCGAGGCGTAGCGAGTCGGTGGGGTAGGCGTGCGGCTGCAGGGTAAGCCACTCTTTGCCAATAAGCTGGCGCTTGGCGTAGTCGAAACGCACATCGAGCTTGGTGTGCACGAGGCTGTTGATTTTGGTGCGCGAAGCGCGGTAGGCCGCCAAAGCCACCGAATCGGGGCGGGTGGGGCCTTGCTGGGCCAGGGCTGGCGTAGCAAACAGCAGCCCAAGAGCCAGCAGGAAGGGTTTATTCATGGTAAGTAAGAAGGAAGAGGAAAGTTGGTGCTAGTTGCAAACTTTTCGGCACAGATGCGCAGCCGGCTCTGGAGTTTCCATAGAGGCAGAAAGCGGCCGAAAGGTTGCCCCAACGTGGCAGGTAGCGTCGTTTCAGGTCAGGCGCGTTCCAGCGCGGCCCGGTCCCAGCCGGCTAGGTCGGCGGCGGCAGCGTAAGTGCTCTGCAGGAACGCGTGCAGCGCGGCGGCTGGGTCGGTGGCGGTGCGTACGGCTTCATAAGGCAGCAGAAACTCGCCCAGCTCGGTGCTGTAGTAGGCGGCCTCGGGTTGCACCGGGGCCTTGGCAAACCCCTCGGGTGCCGGTACGCAGTAGGCATAGAAAGCCGCCTCCTGCCCGTTGCCACCCGGCCAGAATCCGTGGCTGATAACTTCCTGCGAGTAAGCTTCTCGGGTGATGGGGTCGGCATCGGGCTTCACCGGCGCAGGGCGGCCTGAAAAGCGGCTCACGGCCAGATCAAACGAGCCCCAGAAAAAGTGTACCGGGCTGCACTTGCCAGTAAAGCCGCTTCGGAATTCCGTCAGGATGGGCGTCATCAGCGTAAGAGCCTGCCAGAAGCGGTGAGCGGCTTCAGGATCGTAGCTGGCGTGGTGGGTGTCGTCGGGAAACCGGATAGGGTTTGCCACTTCCACCGGCATGGGCCAGATGGTCACTTCCAAGTCCAGCTCATGCAGCAGCCATAGCACTTCGTGATAAAAATCGGCCACCGAGCGCGGCTCCAGTGCCAGCTGCCGGGCGGCCCCGTCGGAGCACCGGATGTGGAGCTGGTGGGCAATAAAATCGAACTCAATTTCGAAGCTGCGCTGCCCATAGGGTACAGCTGAGGTGGTCAGGCCCCGGGCCGAAACGTAGAGCGGCACGTTCCAGAACTGGTTGATGAGGGGCGTCTGGGCCAGCCGGATTTTGCCCACTACCTGCGTCCACATGTGCAGGGTTGTGAGGGTGTCGGCCCAGCTGGCAATGGGCAAAG
The DNA here is from genome assembly GCF_013377885.1 of Hymenobacter lapidiphilus. GTDB lineage: Bacteria > Bacteroidota > Bacteroidia > Cytophagales > Hymenobacteraceae > Hymenobacter > Hymenobacter lapidiphilus. Next base: position 55,238 of record NZ_JABKAU010000003.1, on the reverse strand, counting down.
CGGGCCAGGCAGCATGGGTAGGGGTAGTTGCGGGCATGGGCAGGAGGAGGGATTTAGGAATTCGTATTTTCCGGCAAAAGCCAATCAATTCCTGAAAGTATGAAAACTCTTCGTCTGCTGGCGTGCCTGCTGCTGGCCTCCTTATCGGCCCGCGCGGCCCGCGTCGATACCCTCGATATTGCCAGCGCGGCCATGCCGCGCAGCTACCGGGCTGCCGTGGTAGTGCCGGCTTCCTATGCCAAAAATAAAAAGGCCCGCTACCCGGTGCTTTACCTGCTGCACGGCGCCTACGGCCACTTTGCCGACTGGACGAGCAAAACGCCCGACAAAACCCTGCTCCACCGCCTCGCCGACCAGTACAACCTGCTCATTGTAACGCCCGAGGGCGAAACGTTTAGCTTCTACCTCGACTCGCCGGTGAATCCGGCCAGCCAGTTCGAAACCTATATTACCCGGGATGTAATTGGCAAAATCGACCAGACCTACCGTACAGTGGCCCGCAAGGAGGGCCGCGTAATCACGGGTCTTTCGATGGGCGGCCACGGGGCGCTGTACCTCTCAGCGCGGCACCCGGAGCTGTTTGCGGCGGCCGGCAGCATGAGCGGTGCCCTCGACCTGAGCATCACCAACCGCAAGCTAAACCCCCAGGAAGCCCAGCAGCGCCAGAGTCTGTTCAACCCCATTCTCGGCCCCGAAACGCCTGCTCCCAGCATTTACAGCGCCAATTCAGTCGTGAACATGGCCGATAAGCTTCTCGCCAACGGCCTGCCCCTCATCATCGACTGCGGCGTAGATGACTTCCTTATCGATATCAACCGCGAAGTCCACCGCCGCCTTGTGTACAACCACACGCCCCACGACTACATCGAACGGCCCGGGGCCCACACCTGGGCATACTGGCAGAACGCGCTACCGTATCAGGTGCTGTTCTTTCAGCAAGTGCTGGAAGCGGGTAGCGTGGCGGTGAAGTAACCTTCGTCGCCGTCAGAACGCCGCGTAGTTCCCTCTCAACATGCTCTGAGCACATACTATTAGTCCTCATCCTCATAATCGAGGCCCAGCAGTTGGTTGAGGGCCTGCTGGATTTCGCTGGCGGCATGCATCTGACCGTCTTTGCGGGCTACGCGCAGGCCCTTCTGGTAAACTTTTTCGGCTTCATCGGGCTTTTGCAGGTGCTGGAGCATCTTGCCGGCGTGGTAGTACGTACCCACATAATCGGGGTGCTGGTCAAGCAGCGTCTGGTAGTAGCGCATGGCCGTTTCGGGTTCCGTTTCGCGGTATTCGGTGGCCAGCGCATAGATGGTAAACGCGTCGGTGGGGTCGTCTTCGTAGAAGGCCAAAAGTTGTTGCAAACGGCTCGGCGCGGTTTCCATAGGGCAGGAGTTTTGAGTATCTTCGCCCAAATTTGACACTTTCTTTAGTTTCTTCCATATAAGCAGCCGTAGATGAAGTTTCTCGTTTGCATCAGCAACGTACCCGACACGACCACCAAAATCACCTTCACGCCCGATAACAAGGAGTTCAATAAGGCTGGGGTGCAGTTCGTGATTAACCCCTGGGACGAGTATGCCCTCACCCGCGCCATTGAGCTGAAAGAAGCCCAAGGTGCCGGTACTGTTACCGTGCTCAACGTAGGCGAAGCCGACACCGAGCCTAACATCCGAAAGGCCCTGGCCATCGGTGCCGATGACGCCATCCGCGTGAATGCGCACCCCAAGGACGCTTTCTTCGTGGCCAAGCAGATTGCTGCCGTTGCCAAAGATGGTGGCTACGACGTCATCCTGATGGGCAAGGAAAGCATTGATTACAATGGTTTCCAGGTACACGGCATGGTGGGCGAGCTGCTCGGCATCCCGACGGTAGCCCCAGCCATGAAGCTCGATATGAGCGGTAACACGGCCACCCTGGAGCGCGAAATTGAAGGCGGCAAGGAAATCGTGGAGGTGAATGCGCCTTTCGTGGCTTCCTGCCAGCAGCCCATGTGCGAGCCCCGCATTCCCAATATGCGCGGCATCATGACGGCCCGCACCAAGCCGCTGAAGGTAGTAGAGGCCACCGCCGATGCTGCCCGCACTGAGGTGGAGACATTCGCGCTGCCCCCTGCCAAGCAGGGCGTCAAGCTCATCCCGGCCGAAAATGCCGGCGAGCTGATCCGGTTGCTTCGTAACGAGGCGAAAGTAATCTAGTTTGTAGAGCTTAGCTGTTAAAGCTTGGGGCTGAGTCAATTATGGCAATAGGCAACTAGTTTTTAACGTAAAAATCTAAGCTCCAGGCACTAACATCTAAGCGCTAAAATAATGTCTGTATTAGTAGTTGTTGAATGTGACGGCGGCGAGGTAAAGAAGTCCTCGCTGGAGGTGGCTTCCTATGGCAGCCAGGTGGCCCAGATGCTGGGCACCACCGCCACGGCTATTGCCGTGGGTGAGGCTACCGAGGCCAACCTGGCCCTGCTCGGCGAGCAAGGCATCAGCAAGGTGTTGTACGACGCCGAGCCCCGTCTGAAAGATTTCGTAAACGGAGCCTATACCAAGCTCATTGCCGCGGCTGCCCAGAAGGAGGAAGCCAAGGTGATTGTGCTGGCCAACTCCAACATCGGCGCCGCTGTAGGCTCACGCCTTTCCATCCGCCTCGAAGCCAGCATTGCTACCAACGTAGTAGAGCTGCCCAAAACCGATGGTGGCAAGTTCGTGGTAAAGCGCGGTGCCTTCTCGGGCAAAGCCTTCGCCGATGTAGAGCTGGCTGGTGACCGGAAAATTATTGCTGTCAAGAAGAACTCGATTGAGGCCCTGCACGAAGCCGGCAAAACGGCTCCGGTAGAGTCGTTCTCGGCCCAACTGACGGACGCCGACTTCGCTGATGCCCCCAAGGAGGTTATCATGCAGGATCAGGCCGGCGGCGTGTTGTTGCCCGAGGCCGACCTCGTAGTATCGGGTGGTCGCGGCATGAAAGGCCCCGAAAACTGGAACCTCATTGAGGATCTGGCTAAAGCCCTTGGTGCCGCTACGGCCTGCTCCAAGCCCGTATCGGACGTTGACTGGCGCCCTCACCACGAGCACGTGGGTCAGACCGGCATCACCGTGTCGCCGAATCTGTACATTGCCTGCGGTATCTCGGGTGCCATCCAGCACTTAGCCGGCGTCAACTCAAGCAAGGTTATCGTCGTCATCAACAAGGACCCTGAGGCGCCGTTCTTCAAGGCGGCCGATTACGGCATTGTAGGCGACGTATTCGACGTGCTGCCCAAGCTCACCGAGGCTGTAAAGCAATTAAACTAGTGTAACCGTATGCTGGTGGATGGGATGGGAGAGACTACACTTTCTCTCTTACGTCCCATCCATCAGCATACGTTTATGTCTGGTCCATCAGCACCAACACGAAGACTTCGCCAGTGAAAAAAATACCGCTCGAAATCCTGGGCCTCTCGTCCAGCCAGTCGCAGTCGGGCTCGTTCGCGCTTATTCTGGGCGAGAAGACCGGCAACCGCCGCCTGCCCATAATTATCGGCATGTTCGAGGCGCAGAGTATTGCTATCCAGATTGAGAAAATCAGCCCTAACCGGCCCCTCACCCACGACTTGTTCCGCTCGTTTGCCGAGCAGGTGCATGTGGCCGTGCTGGAAGTCGTGATTTCTGACCTCAAGGAAGGCGTGTTCTACTCCAAAATCGTGTGCTCCGATGGGGCCAGCACGTTCGAGCTGGATTCGCGGCCCTCCGATGCCATTGCCATCGGCCTGCGCTTTGGAGTGCCTATTTTCACGGTGGAAAGCGTGCTCAGTGAAGCCGGCATCATCCTCTCCGACCTCGACGAAACCGATGCCGACGACTCGGACGATGATGACGACGACGATACCGACACCGACGCCAATAGCGACGAGACCCGGGCTACACCGCCGCCTCGTGAGCCCAGCGGCCAGGTGTCGCTCGACGAGCTGACCAAGATGCTGGCCCAGGCCCTGGAGCGCGAGGACTACGAGAAAGCGGCCAAAATCCGCGACGAGTTGAACAAGCGCGGCGACTAACACTTGGTTGTTGCGCCGCGCAAGCGCTTGAAAACCCCGTTCTGACGCTGCTGTGTTCGGACGGGGTTTTGCTTTGCTACCTGCCTTCCTATCCTTAACCGACGTTCTTTTCCGGCTCTCATGCAACATCCTGCCTCTGGCTCCCCCGACCTTCGTTACCCCATCGGCCAGCCCGTGCTGCCCGACGCCCCGCTGGAACAGGGTGCCCGCACGGCCTACATGGCCCACCTGGCCACGTTGCCCGACTTGGTACGGGCTACCGTAGCCGGCCGCACGCCCGCCCAGCTCGACCAGCCCTACCGCCCCGGTGGCTGGACGATGCGCCAGTTGCTGCACCACCTGCCCGACTCGCACATGCAGGCGTACACGCGCTTCAAGCTGGCCCTCACCGAAGATAACCCCACCATCAAGTCCTACGATGAGGCAGCCTGGGCCGAGCTGCCCGATAGCACAGCCACGCCCCCGGCCGTGTCGCTGGCGCTATTGGAGGCCCTGCACATCCGCTGGGTGCGCCTGCTCCGCAACCTCACCGACGAGCAGTGGCAGCGCACGTATTACCACCCCGATTCCGACCGCACTTTTACGCTCGACCAGGCGCTGGTGCTTTACTCCTGGCATGGCCGCCACCACTTGGCGCATTTGCGGGGTAATGAGCCAGTAACTGAGTAAACTGATATGGCGGCGAGCTGAGGACTAGGAAAACCGCCTGTGCAAAGCATGGACTTCCCGGTAAACGCAAAGCCCCTGACGTGCGCACGTCAGGGGCTTTGTGTTTACCGGGGCTCTTAGCGAGTGTAGACTCTATGCGTCGGGCTTATGTATGATATTACAGTCGGCCCCGCGTTTCTATGAGTTCACTACGCCGCTGTGCGTTTCATCATCGATGCGCTTGGCGGCGCGCACCAGGCTGCTGCTGAAGATGAACTCCTTGAGTTCGGGCACTTGGGCATTGAGAATCTCGTCCTTGTTGCCGTCCCAGAGCTTGAGGCCCTTATAGAGGAAGATGATATGGTCGCCAATCTCAATCACCGAGTTCATGTCGTGGGTGATGATGACGGTGGTGATGTTGTATTCGTAGGTGATTTCCTGGATGAGCTCATCAATTTTGAGGCTCGTCAGCGGGTCGAGGCCCGAGTTCGGCTCGTCGCAGAACAGGTAAGTGCAGTTGGGGGCAATGGCGCGGGCAATGCCCACACGCTTTTTCATACCACCCGAAATTTCGGAGGGCATCTTCTCGCCCGCATTTTCGAGGCCCACGCGCTTGAGACAGAACTCCACCCGGTCGCGGCGCTCTTCGCGGCTCATTTCGGGTGTCAGCATCTGCAGCGGAAACTCCACGTTCTTGGCCACCGTCATCGAGTCGAACAGGGCCGAGCCCTGGAACAGCATCCCGATTTTACGTCGGATTTCCTGCCGCACCTGCACCTTGTTGTTGGAGAAAACAGTGCCGTCGAAGGTGATGCTGCCCAGGTCGGGCTGCATCAGGCCCACCACGCACTGCAACAGCACCGATTTACCGGTGCCCGAGCCGCCGAGCAGCAGGTTGCACTTGCCGGTCTCGAAGGTACAGCTGATGCCTTTAAGCACCGGATTACCGTCGAAACTCTTTTCAATATTATGAATCTCAATCATACAAATCGGGAACGTGGGGACTGAAAGTAGGAGGGCTCCTAATGGCGTTGTCGGTACTGCGCTGGTCTGCGCATGGTGCCCTATAAAGCCCAGAACCCCGAAATCAGTTACAACAAAATAGCCGCCAGCACGAAGTCGGCAATGAGAATGGCAATGATGGAGTTGTTGACGGCCGCAGTGCTGGCCGTTCCTACTTCGAGCGCGCCACCTTCGGTGTAGTACCCCTTGAAGGCCGAAATGGCCGACACCAGGAAGGCAAATACCACCGATTTGGTGAGGGCAAAGAAGATGTTATAGGGAATGAAGTCGGTTCGGATGCCTTCAATGTACTCCTGGCCCGAGATGGAGCCGGTGAGCGAACCGGCCAGGTAGCCCCCGATAATGGATAGAGCCATGGCCAGAATCACGAGCAGCGGGAACATGAAAATAGCGCCCAGAATACGCGGCAGTACCAGATACGAAGCCGAGTTGATCCCCATCACTTCCAGGGCTGATACCTGCTCGGTGATGCGCATGGTACCCAGGCCGCCGGCAATGCTGGAGCCCACTTTGCCGGCCAGCACAATGCTGGTAATAGTGGGAGCCAGCTCCAGAATCGTCATTTCGCGCACCATGTAGCCGATGGTGCTTTTGGGGATGAGCGGGTTGATGAGGTTGTAGGCAATCTGCACGCAGGTTACGGCCCCGATAAAGGCCGATACGATGGCTACGATGAAAATAGAGTTCACCCCAATCGTTACACACTCATCAATAGTGCGCTTCCAGAGCACGGCAAAGCGTTCTTTGCGCACGAGCATGCTTTGGATGAAAAGTAGAAACTGACCAAAAGATTTGACCATAAAAGGGAGAAACAGAAAGTAAAATCGGATACTTGTGCCGGAATATGGCGGGGCGGAAGCCCGGCCGCCGGCCGGTGCTGGTTTCCCTACGTAAAAACGGCTATGCTAAACAAAGGAATGCAAAAAAATATCGTCGTAACGGGCGGCACCAAAGGAATTGGGCGGGCCCTGGTGTTTCGGTTTCTGCGGGCCGGCTACCCGGTTGTTACCTGCGCCCGCTCGGCCGAGGGGCTGGCCGAGCTGAAAACCGCCGCTGCTGCCCTGGTACCCGGCGCCGTGCTGCACACCCACGCCGCCGACCTGAGCGAGCAGCAGCAGACGCAGGGCTTTACCGACTTCGTGCAGGAGTGCGGGGCGGTGGCTGTCCTCATCAACAACACGGGCGCTTTTATACCCGGAAGGTTGCAGGATGAACCCGCCGACGGTTCGCAACTACGCCAGATGCTGGCCGTGAACCTGCTCAGCGCCTACGACACAACGCTGGCGCTGCTGCCCGGGATGCTGGCGCAACGCGAAGGCCATATTTTCAACATCTGCTCTACGGCCAGCATTACGGCCTACCCCAACGGCGGCTCCTACGGCATTGCCAAGCACGCGCTGCTGGGCTTCAGCAAAAACCTGCGCGAAGAGCTTAAGGAGAGCGGCTTGCGGGTAACAGCCGTGCTACCCGGCCCCACGCTTACGGCCAGTTGGGAGGGCGTGGACCTGCCGGCTGAGCGTTTCATCAAGGCCGAAGACGTGGCTGATGCCATTTTTGGCGTCTTCAGCCTCTCGGGCCAGGCCGTGGTAGAAGAGCTGCTGATTCGACCCCAGCTAGGCGATTTATAGCGGGTTGACGTGGGTTGCCCGGCGTATGTAGCGCACGTACACAAAGTCAAGCAGTACGGCCCACAGGCTCATGAGCAGCAAACGGCTTAGCCAGGGCAGCAGCGGCCGCCAGCCCAGTCCCAGCACTGCTGCCCACAAACCCAGGCTGACGACGTAGCTCAGCTTAAGTAAGTCGAGGCGGTTTTTGGCTGGTTTGCGGGCGAACCAGGTGCCGTAGAGCCCGACCAACGCCACACTGCTGCCAACGAGTAGCTCCATGCTGCCACTCCAGTGCTGCACTTTAAACAGCAGGCCAACGAATAGCACCACCACCGCGCCGGCCACCGGAAAGGCAAAGTGGCTACGCCGCAGCTGCCCGTTCCAGCCAACCCACAGCAGCAGGCCGTAGGCGGCTATAGTCAGCAGGAGCTGCCAGGAAGGGTAGGAGGCGGCCATGGTGAAGCAGGTAGAACTACTCGGGTCGAAGCTGGCCGCGGCCGGTAACAGCCAGGGTGAGCGTTGTGGGAGCGGGTGGAGCGTAGAATACGGTGCCGGTGCCAGCATGCGTGCCCACCAGCAGCCGCGAAGGACGAAGGCGGGCGTTGCCGTCGCTGCTGGAGTTAGTCTGCAGGTATGCGTCGCGGAGCCCGAGTTCCTGAGCGTAGAGGCTGCCGCTACCGCCCAGCGTGTGGTGCAGCTCGTCGGTCGAGCCAGTCAGGTAAATGTTGCCCAGCTCGTACTGGTCCATGTTTACGTAGCGGCTGATGAGGTGCAGACGCAGGTCGCCGGCCCCTACCAAGTGGGGAAAGATGGTGTCTTGTCGGAACGGGCCTTCGGTGCGAATGTCGGCCTGGCCGCGCAGAAACAGGTCGGTGAGCCGGGGCAGGTGCAGCGTTACTTCGCGGGGCGTATTGTAGCGGCGCACCCAGTTGCAGCGGCTGCTGTTGCGCACTGTCAGCATGCCGTTGGCTACCTCCAGGCGGATATCGTCCTGCAGATTTTTGCCGGTCCGCACTTCGGCGAAGCTGGCCGTATCCTGCACCAGAATAACCGTAATGTTGTCGTAGGTGGTAAGCTGTTGGAACGGGGGCAGGCTGCGGCGCTCGGTAACGATGTTGCCGGTGCTGGTGAAGCAGCCTGCCTCGCTGTCTTTTTGGCAGCTGCCCAGCATGGTGGCGAGGGCCAGGACGGTGGCCGTGCGCAAAACCCGGCCGGGGGCGCTACCTTGCATCTTCAAATAGAAACCCCACATTTTAGCACTTCGCGCGATGGATTTGAGCGGTAAGGTAGCCATTATCACAGGTGTCAGCAAAGGTATAGGGCTGGCCACCGTCGAGGCCTTGCTGGCCAAAGGTATGCACGTAGCCGGCTGGGGCCGCATTGCGCCCGCCGACTTCCAGCACCCGCGCTTCCATTTCATCGAGTGCGACGTGCGCGATGAGAAAGCGGTGCAGAAGGCCTTCAAAGCCACCCAGAAGCAGCTGGGAGAGGAGGTACACGTACTGGTAAACAATGCTGGTTTAGGTATTTCGGGAGCCGTAGACGGCTTTTCGGCCGATGACTGGCGCCTGATGTTCGATACCAACGTGCACGGCACTTTCTACTGTACGCAGGCCGTGCTGCCCGCCATGAAAAACCAGCAGCTGGGCCACATCTTCAACATCAGCTCCATTGCCGGCACCACCGGCATCGAAAACATGGCCGGCTACTGCGCCAGCAAGTTTGCGGTGCGCGGCTTCTCGCAGTCGGTATTCAAGGAGGTGCGCAAAGACGGTATCAAGGTCACCTGTATCTACCCCGGCTCCACCCAAACCAACTTCTTCGACGACATCCCCGGCGTGGAAGCCAACGAAGGCATGATGCAGCCCAAGGATATTGCCGATACAATGATATACGCCCTGGAAACGCCGTTCAACTTCCATCTGGTGGATATTGAAATGCGGCCTTTGCAGCCGAAGAAATAAGTGAAATTTGAAGGAACGTGTCATGCTGAGTGCAGCGCAGCGGAGCCGAAGCATCTCTACTGCAATGTTAATTCTGTCGATTGAATACTACTGCAATGAAGCGGTAGAGGTGCTTCGACTCCGCTCCGCTGCACTCAGCATGACACGTTCCTTCGGATCAGATAAACCAGCCCTCAATACATGGTAGAAGTTCAGCACCTGACCAAAACCTTCGGCTCGCAAGCGGCAGTCGACGACATCAGCTTTTCGGTGGGCAAGGGCGAAATCCTGGGCTTTTTGGGGCCGAACGGGGCGGGCAAATCCACAACCATGAAGATGGCGCTGGGCTACCTGCCGCCATCGGCCGGTACGGTGGTAGTGGAGGGGTTCGATGTGCGCACGGCCCCGCTGGAAGTGCGCCGCCGGGTGGGCTACCTGCCCGAGCATAACCCGCTTTACCTCGACATGTATGTGCACGAGTACCTCGAATTCATCGGGTCGGTGCATGGGTTGGGCGGCAGCAGCCTGCGCCAGCGGGTGCGCCAGCTGGTGGATAGGGTAGGGCTGGGGCGGGAGCAGAACAAGCTTATCGGGGCGCTCAGCAAGGGCTACCGCCAGCGCGTCGGCTTGGCCCAGGCGCTCATTCACGACCCCGGCGTGCTCATCCTCGACGAGCCCACCACCGGCCTCGACCCCAACCAGATCGGCGAAATCCGCCAGCTTATCCGCGAACTGGGCCAGGACAAAACCGTCATCTTCAGCACGCACATTCTGCCCGAAGTGGCCGCCCTGTGCAGCCGCGCCGTCATAATAAGCCGCGGCCGCCTCGTGGCCGACTCGCCGGTAGCCGAGCTGGGGGCATGGGCTGCCGGCGAAACCGTTATCCGCGCCGAGTTCGAGCAACTGATTGATACGGCGCCCTTATTGGCCCTGCCCGGCATACAGGCTGCCGACCTGGAAACCGGCACCACCTACCGCATCCGGGCCCGCGCCGGCTCCGACCAGCGCGGCGCCATTTCGCGCCTCGCCGCCGCCCAGGGCTGGGTGCTGCTGGGGCTGCGTCAGGAAGAACAGAGCTTGGAGCAGGTGTTCAAAAGCTTGACCGCAAGCGAAAAAAAAATGTCATCCTGAGCGCAGCGAAGGATCTTGTTGCGCTCGGATAAACCGCTTAAGCGTAACAAGGTCCTTCGCTGCGCTCAGGATGACAGCAATAGAACCCAGACCCCAGGTCCCTAAGTCCCCCAGACCCCCAATCCATGCTTGCCATCCTGCGCAAAGAATTCAATAGCTTCCTGAACTCGCCCGTGGCCTACGTGGTGCTGGGCGTGTTTCTGGTGGCTACCGGGCTGTTCGTGTGGGTGTTCCCCGACAGCTCGGTGCTTGACTATGGGTTTGCCGATTTGCAGACGTTGTTCAACATCGCACCCTGGATTTTCCTGTTCCTGATTCCGGCCCTCACCATGCGCACGTTTGCCGAGGAGAAGAAGGCCGGCACCATGGAGCTGCTGCTCACGCGCCCGCTCACCGACACCCAGCTTATCGGCGGCAAGTACCTGGCCTGCCTGCTGCTGGCCCTATTAGCGCTACTGCCCACGCTGCTCTATTACTACTCGGTGTATCAGCTCGGCGACCCGGTGGGCAACATCGATTCGGCCGCTACGGTGGGCTCCTACCTGGGTTTGGTGCTGCTGGCGGCCGTTTTCGCGGCCATCGGCGTGTTTGCCTCGGCCCTCACCCGCGACCAGATTGTGGCTTTTCTGGCGGCCGTGGTGGGCTGCTTCCTGGTGTATACTGGCTTCGATTCGCTGGCCTCGGTGTTCGATGGTGCGCCGGCCTACTATATCGGCCAGCTCGGCATTGCGGCCCACTACCGCGACCTGAGCAAAGGCCTCATCGATTCCCGCGACCTGATTTACTTCTTCACTCTGAGCGCCGTCATGCTGCTGGCCACCCGGCTGGCGCTACAGAGCCGTAACTGGTAGGGTTGTGTAGCTATTAGTTTTCAGCTGATAGCTTTTTTGAACGGCAGATTAGTGGCAACAGGGTGGTTGCTTGAGAACTGATTTCAACAACTTTTTCGAGTGCATTTGTGCGTACTGAACCAGAACCTAAGCTCTCAGCTAACAGCTCTCAGCTAACAGCTCAAGAAAATACAGCAGCTCAAACCAAAAAGCGCGACCTGACCCGGTTTGCGGTTCTGCTGGGTGCGCTGCTGCTGCTCAGTTTTCTGGGTAGCCTGTTCTTTTTTCGGCTCGACCTGACGGAGGATAAGCGCTACACCATGTCGGAGGCCACCAAGGAGCTGCTGGAGAAGCTACCGCAGCCCGTGGCCGTGACGGTTTACCTCGACGGTGACTTTCCGCCCGGCTTCCGGCGCCTGCAGCAGGGCGTGCGCGAAACCCTCACCGAAATGCGCGTGTACGGCGGCACCAACCTGCATTTCGTGTTCATCGACCCCTCGGCAGCAGCCACCGAGCAGGCCCGCAACGAGTTCTACCAGACCCTGTTCAAAAAGGGACTGACCCCCACCAACCTCGGCGCCAACGATAACGGCCAGCGCACCGAGAAAATCATCTTCCCCTGGGCTGTAGTTTCGGCCGGGGGCAAGGAGGAGAAGGTGCTGCTGCTGCGTGGCAACCAGGCCGAATCGCCCGAAGTGCGCCTCAACCAGAGCATCGAGGGGCTGGAGTACGAGCTGGCCAGTGCCATCCGCCGGCTCAGCCCCGGCCAGCGCCAGCGCATTGGCGTAGTGGAAGGCCACGGCGAGCTGACCAATATCGAGGCAGGCGACCTGATTGGCTCGCTCAGCCGCGACTACGACGTGTTTCGGGTGAGTCTGGACAAGTCGCGCCCCAAAGACCTGGCCTCGCTCAGCGCCCTCATCGTGGCCAAGCCGGCCCAGGCCTACACCGAGCCTGAAAAGTTCAAGCTCGACCAGTTTATCACCCACGGCGGCAACGCGCTGTTTTTCGTGGATGCCATGCGCGTTAACCTGGACAGTGCCAGCCGCGGCGGCATGCTCGCCTTCCCGCTCAGCCTGAACCTAGATGATATGATGTTCAAGTATGGCCTACGCATCAACCCCGATTTACTGCTCGACCTCAATTCGGGCGTTATTCCGCTCGTTACGGGCATGAACGGCGACAAGCCCAAAGTCGAGCCCATGCCCTGGCAGTTTTACCCGCTCATCAACCAGTTCAGTGCGCACCCCATCACCCGCAACCTCGACGCGGTGTACACCAAATTTGTAAGCAGCATTGATACGGTGAAGGCCGTGGGCATCCGCAAAACGCCGCTGCTCTCCACCTCGCGCTATACCCGCGTGCTGCCCTCGCCGGTGCCCGTCAACCTGAATGACGCCCGCATGCCGCCCGACCCCAAGCTGTACACGGCCCGCAACAAGCCGGTGGGCTACCTGCTCGAAGGCCAGTTCCGCTCGCTGTTCGCCAACCGTGCCGCGCCCGGCACCAACCGCTTCCAGCCCGCCACCAGCCCCGAAAACCGCCCCGCCAAAGTGCTCGTCATCTCCGACGGCGACTTCGTGCGCAACGACATCGACCCCAAAACCGGCCGCCCCATGCGCCTGGGCTTCGACCGCCTCGCACCCACCGAATTCGCCAACCGCGAGCTGGTACTCAACGCCGTCGATTACATGCTCGACCAGTCGGGTCTGATTGCCGTGCGTGGCAAGCAAATCACGCTGCGCCCCCTCGACAAGCTGCGCGTAGTGGCCGAGCGTAGCCGCTGGCAGCTGCTGAACCTGGCCGCCCCGCTGGTACTGCTGGGCCTGTTCGGAGCCTTGCGTGCTTGGCGCCGCAAGCGCCGCTACGCCCGGTTTTGACATTGAATAACTAACGCAAGCTGCGGAGGTCGATGTAGGGGCGGGGCTTGTCCCCGCCCGCCGTTGAACGATTATTGTTGAATTGGTGCGGACGTAGGGGCGGGGACAAGCCCCGCCCCTACGTCGTTCTCCGCAGCTTGCGTTAGGCAGTAACGTGTAGGAAAAAGGGAGATGTTCGACGATATTCTTGGTGATGCGTTGGTTGATGGCCTGTTTCGCTCTCTTATGAATGCGCTAAAAGCCACCATTGGCTTCGTGTACCTATATCTGCGTTACTGGCGGCCGCACCGGGTGCGGGAGCAATTGGCACAACGCTACGGCGGCCGCTATGCTACGGCTGGCTCGGCGGTGCTGACGGGGCTGATGCAGGGGCTGGGTGTAGTGCTACTGCTGATATTGGCAGCGGTGGGGCTGTTCTTTCTTGGGTCTGCCATCTGGGCCGCCATTGGACAGCAATAGGGGCAGAGGCCGTACAGAAGTCGTTTTTCCGGGCTGATACCGAGGCTGCCATATTCCCTGCCCGCATTGTCCGGCCCCGTTAGAAAACCCCGGCCGCGTTACCTATCTTTGCCCATTGCAAAAACCGCCTCCAACCCAACTCCTCCTATGAAGTTCATCGTCTCGTCTTCCGCCCTGCTCAAGCAGCTCCAGAGCATCAACGGCGTGGTTACGAACAACCCCGTGGTGCCCATTCTGGAGAATTTTCTCTTTGAAATCGAGGATGGCAAGCTGACGATTACGGCCTCCGACCTGGAGACGAGCATGATAACCGAGCTGCCCGTAGAAGCCCGTGAAAGCGGCCGCATTGCCGCCCCCGCCCGCATCCTGCTCGATACGCTCAAAAACCTGCCCGACCAGCCCGTTACCTTCACGCTGGACGAGGAAACCTATAGCATCGAAATTGCCAGCAGCAACGGCCGCTACAAGCTGGCCGGCGAAAACGCCACCGACTTCCCTCGCGTGCCGGTGGTAAAAGGCACGGCCCCGGTCGAAATGCCTTCCTCGTCGCTGAGCCGCGCCATCAACAAAACCATCTTCGCCGTCAGCACCGATGAGCTGCGCCCGGCCATGACCGGCATTCTGGTGCAGCTGGCCGACAACCAGGTAACCTTCGTGGCCACCGACGGCCACCGCCTGCTGCGCTACCGCCGCTCCGATGTGGGCGCGGGCCAGACCTCGAACATCATTGTTCCCCGCAAGGCTTTCAACCTGCTGAAAGGCGCGCTGCCCTCCGAGGCTACGCCGGTGCGCATGGAGTTCAACGGCTCCAATGCTTACTTCAGCTTCAACCAGATGCGCCTCGTGTGCCGCCTGATTGATGAGCGCTACCCCGATTACGAAAACGTGATTCCGGTAAGCAACCCCAACAAGCTCATTATCAGCCGCCAGGAGCTGCTGAACTCGGTAAAGCGCATCAGCATCTACTCGAACAAAACCACCCACCAGGTGCGTCTGCGCCTCGCGGGTTCCGAGCTGACGGTTTCGGCCGAAGACCTGGATTTCAGCAACGAAGCCAACGAAAAGCTGGCCTGCCAGTACGACGGCGAAGACATGGAAATCGGCTTCAACGCCAAGTTCCTGCAGGAAATGCTCTCCAACATCGACTCGGAGGAAATTACGCTGGAGTTGAGCACGCCCAACCGCGCCGGCCTGCTCATGCCCACCACCCCCGACGACCACGAAAGCATCCTGATGCTGGTGATGCCGGTGATGCTCAACAACTACGTCTAATTACAGATGGTGCAGATGGTGCAGATTACGCAGATGCAGACGACAGCTGCACCGCTGTTTCACCTTCCAGTCAGAGTACAGTTTCGAATTAGAATGATGAGCAAAGCGTAGAGGCGTATGAAATCGTCTGCATCTGCGTAATCTGCACCATCAGCAACATCTGTGATGAAGAAGTCCGAAATCCGTTTTAGCATTGCCCTCGACGACCAGAAAGTGCCCGAGGCTATCAGTTGGTCGGCCACTGATGCGGGGCCCGATATCCACTTTGCCAAGGCCATCAATATCTCCCTCTGGGACCGGGACGAGGCCGGCACGATGAAAATTGACCTCTGGACCAAGGATATGCCTGTCGATGAGATGAAGCACTTCTACGTGGACACCATCGGAGCCATGGCCGAGAGCGTACTCACGGCCACCAACGATTCGTTTATGGCCACCAAAATGCGCGAGCTGTGCCGCCAATTGATGGGCCACATCGAGGAGGAGCAGCAAAAGCAAAAGTAGCCGCTGACTGCCCGCGCTACCCGAACATAGGGTTTGCGCACAGGACATAAAAAGCCCCGCCGGCACAATACCGGCGGGGCTTTTTATGTCCTGTGCGCAATTAGGCTACTTGGCTTTGGTAGCCGTGGCCGGACCGATGGTAGCGCCCTTGCTGCTGGCCGGAGCCGGATCCTTCACCGACTTCACGAAAGCGTCGTTGGTGGTCTGCATGTTGTAGTTCATGCTAAACGCATTGTACTCGCGGCGCGAACCATAGTAGTTGCTGTACTGGTCGGTACTAAGCACCGTCTGCAGCTCCTTGTCCCGCTCGCGGCACACAACGTCGCACTGGTCTTTGATGAGCTTATCGTTGCCTGCATTCTGCTGGATGATAGCAATGATGCGGGCCTGCTTGTCTTCGTTGATAGCCTGGACGCGGGATTTCTGGTAACCGTTGAGGCGTAAATCACGCGTCATCTGATACGACAGATCCTGGGCGCGCTGCTGGCCGGGGTTTAGGCGGGAAGAGGGCTTGGTTGCGTCCTGCTTGGTAACCAGCGGAGCCCGCTGCTGGGCATAAACGCCGAACGAAGTCAGGAAAAGAGCGGAGGCGAGGGCAAGTATCTTTTTCATCGGGGAAGAATAGCGTGAAGAGATTGAACAAGGCCGGAACCTTGTTTGCCAGCCGGCTTGTAGGCCGGGGCTTGCCCCATGCTAACGAAAAATTATGCCAGGTAGTTTACTTTAGAGTGCCGCCGCCACTTCAGATTCCTCAAAAAATACGCAGCCCGCCGAACGGCCGAGGCCGCCCCGCGGGCTGCGTAAGTAGCCCAGAGTTCAGCGAATCGGCCCTAAAAGGCGTTCTTCCACATCATCGACTCGACAGGCTTTACTGTGCGCTGGTTGTACTTGGCGTTGGGCTTGCTGTTGTAGAGGTTTTCCACTTCCCCTTCTACCGTGAAGTAGATGAGCTGGCCCACCGGCATGCCGTGGTAGATACGCACGGGCATCGATACGCTGATTTCCAGCGTCCAGGTATTGCAGAAACCAATGTCGCCTTTACCGGCAGTGGCATGAATGTCGATGCCGAGGCGGCCAACGCTGCTTTTACCCTCCAAAAACGGCACGTGGGCGTGGGTTTCGGTGTACTCCTCGGTTACGCCCAGGTACAGGGTGCCGGGCTCCAGCACAAAGCCTTCATCCGGGATTTCGAACACATCGATTTTGTTGTGCTTGCGGGCGTCGAGCACCGCGTCGCGGTAGGTAGCCAGGTAGCGGCCCAGGTGCACGTCGTAAGAATTAGTGCCCAGGCAGCTCCGATCGTAAGGCGCTATTACAATGGTACCCCGCTCAATTTCGGCGAGAATCTGCTGGTCGGAAAGAATCATCTTGTCAAGTATAGGTAAAGGGCTGAAAATGGAAAACGACAGCCGGTTCGGGTGATGTGCCGCACTTTATGCGAGGAGCCTGATGAGCCTGATAGGAGGGTTGCTGCTTGCGATTTTTTGCTCAGCTCTCCTCTTCCTCTTCGTAGCGGTCTTCGGGGAGGGCCCTCGACGCAGTACGGCGCGGCCGCCGGGGTTCAGGCTCGGGTTCGTCGTCGGAATCGGCGTAGGCAGGAGGCAGCAGGGCATCGAGGCGTTGCTGCAGGGCCGGCACTACGCTCAACACCAGGTAAAGCAGCAGCAGAAACGAGCCGATGAGCAGCATCAGGCTCAGGTAGTCCATCCAGTCGTGGCGGGCGGGCACGTCGAGGGGGCGGGGGCCGGCGTAGGCGGGCGCCGAGGCTAGGTCGGCTTCGGGTTGGGGGTTCGGGTCTTCGGCTACGGCGGCGGGTCCGCGCAGCGTGGCGGGAGCCGCACCATCGGCGGCCGGGGGCACGGCTGCGCCATCGGCGGCCAGTTCGTCGGGGGCAGGATCCTGGGAGGCATTGAACTGGGCCGCGCTCTGCTTGATAACCCGCTGCAGGGTACGTACCAGCGCCACCCGCTCATCGCGGGGCAGCACCCGAATGAAGAACTCGAAGTTGCGGTCGACCAGCAGGCTGTTGAGCTGCTTTTCGAACTCCAGTAAATCGGTGCGGCCTTTCCCAAACCGGCTCTTAAACCGCTCCGACACGCCGTTGTAGTTGCGGAATAACTTCTGGAGGTCGTCGCGGCCAAAGTAGTTGTCGAACTCGGCCCGGGCCTTGGTGGCGCGCAGGCTTACCGGATATTTAGCGCGGGCAAACGACTTATCGTACACCGTCTCCATCGTCCGGAAGTTCAGCTCATCGACGGTGCTGTCGAACAAACGCTTGTTGGCTGCGGCCGGACCAGTAGTGGATTGGGCCACCAGCAGCAACGGCAGCACAAGGCCCAGCAACAATAAAAGCAGTGGCAGCGGGCGAATTCGGAACATGTAAGCGCGGTTGATTCGCGCAAAGGTCGGGTTTTTAGTGATTAGTTGTTAGCTAAAAGAACGGCGTAGGGTGCGGGGCTTATCCCCGCCCGTCGTTGAACGATTAGTGTTCAACGGCGGGCGGGGACAAGCCCCGCACCCTACGCCGTTCTGCGTAACCGGAGTGAGTTAAACCTGGGCTAGCTAATCCTTAAGCCCGTGCGCTTCTATCATCGACTCGCGGCAGGCAGTGAGGTACATGTCTACCAGTTCGTCGGTCATGGAGATGCTCACGAATAGGGCTTCGTAGAGCGCAGGAGCCAGGTAGATGCCGCGGTTGAGCATAGCCCGGAAGTAGCGGCCGAACGCCTCGGTATCGGAGGTTTTGGCATCTTCGAGGTTGGAAACGGGCTGGTCGGTGAAGAAGACGCTGAACATCGAGCCGACGCGGTTGACGGTGTAGTTCAGGCCCAGATCGGCGCATATCTGGCGGGTGCCGTCGGCGAGGCGGGCCGTGATGCGGTCTAGCTCGGTGTACAGCTCGGGGTGCTCGTGCAGGTAGGTAAGCTGGGCAATACCGGCGGCGGTGGCAATGGGATTGCCCGAAAGCGTACCCGCCTGATACACTTTGCCAGCAGGGGCCACCTGATTCATAATGTCCTGGCGGCCGCCGTAAGCACCTACCGGCATACCGCCGCCAATAATTTTGCCCAGCGTGGTCATGTCGGGCGTAACGTCGAACAGCTCCTGGGCGCCGCCGCGGGCGAGGCGGAAGCCGGTCATCACCTCATCAAAAATGAGCACAATGCCGTGGCGGGTACACAGGTCGCGCAGGCCCTGCAGGTAGCCCTCGGCCGGGGCCACAAGGCCCATGTTGCCTACTACCGGCTCCAGAATAAGAGCCGCAACCTGACCTTCATTAGCCAATATCAGCCGTTCAGTGGCTTCCAGGTTGTTGTAGGGGGCCGTGAGGGTATCCAGGGCCACACCCTGCGTTACGCCGGGCGAATCGGGCGCGCCCAGCGTGAGGGCGCCCGAGCCGGCGGCAATCAGAAACGAGTCGCCGTGGCCGTGGTAGCAGCCTTCGAACTTGATGATTTTGTCGCGCCCCGTGTAGCCCCGCGCTACCCGAATGGCCGACATAGTGGCTTCAGTACCCGAGTTCACCAGCCGCACCTTCTCGATGCTGGGTACCATTTTCTTGATCAGCTCGGCCATTTCCACCTCGCGGCGGGTGGGTGCGCCAAACGAAAGCGAGTCGCCGGCCGCGGCGCGCACGGCGTCTACCACGAGGTCGGGAGCATGGCCCAGAATCATCGGGCCCCAAGAGTTAATAAAATCGAGGTATCTGTTGCCGTCTACATCCGTCAGCCAGGCACCTTTGGCCGACTGCATGAAGACCGGGTGCCCGCCCACGGCCCGGAAGGCCCGGACCGGCGAGTTGACGCCCCCCGGAATGTGGTGCTGGGCGCGGGTGAAAAGGGTATCGGAAGTGGCGAGGTTGAGCGAGGGAGCAGTAGTCGTATTGAGTACGGAATCCTGAGACATGAGAAACAGAGTAAGAAAACGAACAAAGGCCGGGCGGTTCCGGCTGAAACCAAAGAGGCGGATACCTGATTACTCAATACCCGTTACTCACTACCAGATAACCTACCGGAAGCCCACCGGGTTTAGCACTTCCACTTCGAGCCGTTCGAGCTTGGTAATGGGCACGTACTGGTTGTCGTGGGCGCCGTTGGGGTAGCCGATGCCTTGGAACACGGCCCCGGACACTGGTCCGCCGTTGGCCAGCGGCTGCTGGAAGGACGGGCCATGCTGGTGCAGCTGGCTGCCGAAGTAGTAAAGCAGCTCGAAGCCAGTGTAGGCAAATACCGAGGGTGGTAGGTTAAGCTGCTGGATGTAAAGCTGGCGCACCCGTCGCACCCCGGCATTGTTGCGGTCGAGGTACTTGGGGTGGATAAAGTAAATGTCGCGCGAGTCGAGCTGATCGAGGCTGAGGCGGTTGTTGTTGAGCCAGGACGCATACGTGATGAGCGGCGGCCTGGCGCTCTGCACCCGCATAGCCGAGAGCGTGAATACACCGGATTTAGGGTTGTCCGAAGCTACCACAAGGTGGCCAACGGTTTTCAGATCGATGCCGCCAAAGCCGGCGGCCAGCGAGGTTTCATCGTCGGATTTGATGCGGCGCAGCTGCAGCACTTTGCCGCCCAGTGCCTCGTAGGCCTGCTTGTAGGCCAGGCCGAAAGCTGTTTCGTCGTTGGTGTCCTCGTAGAGCACCACGGCCGTGCGTGGCCCCCCCAGGCGGGTGTAGGCAAATTGGGCCGCCTGCCGCGCCTGGGTGGCCGTGCCGGGCTCAAACAGGTAATGCCAGGCGTTATCGGTTACCAAGCTGCCATCCTGCGAAAGCGGGTTGACGACGGCAATCTGGTGCTGCTGGGCGTACTGGGCCAGTATTTTAGAGCCCGACTTATAGATGGGGCCGATGATGAGGTCCATGCCGGCCAGTTCGGGCAGCGTTAGCACCTGCTTAAGCTGTACGGTGTCGGCGCCAGTGTCGTAGGCGAAGAGCTGCACCGGCCGCCCGGCCCGTTGCAGCGAATCCTGGGCCAGGCGCAGGCCGGCGTACAGGTCGGTTATAAACTGGTTGCGACGGCGCTTCTCCCAGCTGGTGTCGCCGAACTCGAAGGGCAGGAGCACCCCAATGTTGTAGCTGCTTTTTTTGGTGCCGCCCGGCCGGGGCGTGTAGGTGTTGCGGTCGAGGCTAAAGCGGCTGATGAGCTGGTCGAGCTGGGCTTGGTCGGCGGGCGTGTACCAGCCGCCGCTCACCAGCTTATCGGCGTAGGCCCGGCCCAGCGCCGCATCCTGCGGAAAGTTCTTCACAAGGTTCTGGAATACAGCCTTCTCGCTGATGCGGGGCAGGTACATGGCTTCCATAGTAGCCCGCTCACTCGTCAGGGTGTTGGTTGGTAGCTCACTGAGCACCGCAAGGGCATTGGGGTAGTCCTGCTGCTCGAACGATATCTGGCCCTGCAGAAACAGCGCCTCGGGCAAGCCACTCCAGCTGGGGTAGCGGTTGCGCAGCAGGTTGAGCATCTGCTCGGCCTCGGCCCATTTTTTGGTCCGGCTGGCCGCCACCGCATACAGATAGGCTGCTTCGGGAGCACGCCCGAATTTGGCGGTTGCGAGCGTCAGGGGTTCCAGCTCCTGCATAGCCATCGCGTAGCGGCCCTGCTCCACTAAAATCTTCCCGTTTTTGTAGCGCAGATCCTGGTCGGCCGAGCCCAGGCCGGCCGGTGGCGGCGGCATGGTGGCCGGCTTAGCCGCAGGGGGCTTGCTAACTGCCGGCTTGGCAACTGCCGGCTTAGCCGCTGCCGGGCCGGCCGGTTTGGCCGCCGGCCGCGCCGACTGGGCGTGTAAGGACGGAGCAGCTGCCAGACCGGCGCAGAGCAGCGCCATAGACAGGAAGGCAGGTAACCTCATAGACCGAAAAGCCAGGGAAAAGCAGAATAACCACGCAAGCCGCTACCAGCGCGGCCCGCGTGGCAAAGGTACGTAGTTGCGACCGGCTTGAAATCGGGTCAACGCTGGCTCCGCGGAAGCGCGTGGCGGTTTACGTCTGGTGTAGCTGCCGTACGCGCTCGGCCTCGGCTGCATTCACCTGCGTAACGGGCGTGGCATAAATGCGGAAATCGTTGTCAGGGAATTGCTTCTCCAGCAGCTCTTCGATGCGGCGGTAGAGCAGGGCCTTGGTGATGAAGATGACCCGGTGCAGTGGCTGGGCAGCCACCGTGCCCTGGGCCGTGAGGTAGTGGTTGGCTATGGCCTCATCCACAAATACGTCGGTGGCCATCTGCTGCGTCAGCATCAGCTGGGTAATCCGGCGGGCATGGTCGGGGTTGAGCGTGAGCAGGTTGAAGATAATCATGGCAGAGTGGGCGGGTGAAACTAAAGAACGAGGCCGGGGTGGTGCGGCCTAGCGCCGCCGTCGCTTTTGCTCCGGAAAAGGAGCTATACTGTGCAGAATTTCCTGAATCAGCGGCTCGTGGGTAAGGAAGGCATCGGGCGTGGCCATCAGGTAGATGAGTACCACGTGGCCCCGGTGGTGGGCCGCCAGCGCGTCGTAGCGCAGCACGCGGCCGTCCATCTGGCCCGTGCCGGTGGTTTCCAGGAAGCTCAGGCCATTATAGGACGTTGCGTATTGCTTGTTGACGGGCACCCCGAACTGCTCGGTGAGCTGGTACAGGGCCTGTCCGGGCGTGAGAGTGCCGGCCCCGCCGCGCAGCTTACCGATGTAGAGCATCATGCTCTGATCGGGGCTGATGTAGGCCGTTATCAGAGCCGAATCAAGGTTTTGACGGGTGGTTTCCCACGTGGATGGTACGCGGTATTCCAACTCGTATTTGGGCAGAACCACCCGCTCGAACGATACGTCCGCCGAGGCGGCCATTACCGGCGGCGCGGATGATTGGGCGGCCAGCGGCCGGACCACAAGGCCCACCAGCACTAGCAACAGAAGCAACGGACGCGAAAACGAATTCATTGGGAAAGGGGAAAGCAGTGGAAAAATACCCCAAGGGGGCCGGCAGTACCGGGTACCGCACTTTAACGGACAAATCAAGCGCGAAAACCGGCCAGCACCCGGTCGTATAGTCAAGCTGAAAAAGCAGCTGACTGGCCGGCCGGGAGCTTGCCTGGTAGTTAGCGGGGCAAGGGCGCAAGGCTGTTGAGTACCTGGTCGAGCAGCGGAGCCTGTGCCCCGAAGTCTTTGGGCGTAGCGTAGAGGTACACCAGCAGCAGGTGGCCCTGGTTGTCGGCCACGCGGGCCACGTAGCGTTGCTGGCGGCCCTGCAGGCGGGCTGTGCCGGTGCTTTCCAGAAAGGTGATGCCGCCGGTCGAGGTGGCCGGGTGCTCTTCGTGCTCAGTGGCTCCGAGGTGGTTGAGCAGCCGTTGCAGGGCTTCGGCCGGGGGCAGCGTGGCGTGGGGCCCGCGCAATTCCCCTACCCAGAACTGCACCTGCTTGTCGGGGCTGCTATAGTGCATCACGTAGAGCGAGTCGGTGCGCAGGCGCTCCACCCGCCAGTCGGCCGGCACCCGGAACTTGAGTTGGAGCTTGCGGCTCTGGATAGTTTCCAGCTCCTGGGCCTGGACCGGCAGCAGAGCGCCCAGGCCCGTCATAAACAGTAAGAAGATCAGGAAGTAGCGCATGATTGAGGGAAAAGAGGGTAGGAGGGAAGGCCCGGCCCGCTTGGGAGCAGCGGGCCGGGCCAAAACAGCCGCGTTATCATCAGGGAGCAAGCGTGTTGAGCAGGGGTGTTGTGCCGTTGGAGATAATGGTTTTGGCATTCGGCGACTTCGATAGCTCCCGGAAGGCCTCAATTGATTTGTAGTTGAGCACGGCTGGGGTTAGGTCGCGATTGATGAGCTGGTTGGTCAGGCGCATGGCTTCTGCTTCGATGCGCATAGCTTTCGCTTTACCACTGGCCTCAAGCACGTTAGCTTCCTGCTGGCCCTCGGCCCGCACCACGGCAATGCGCTTCTGGCCCTCCGCTTCAATCACGCGCCGCTCTGCGTCGCGGGTTTCGCGCAGCTTCTGGAACTCCATGCGCTGGGCATCCTGCTCGGCTTCAAGCTTGTCTTCGATGGACTTGGCCAAGCCGCCGGGCAGCACGATGTTCTTCATCAGCACATGCTCAATCTCGAAGCCACGGGTACGCAACACCTCATTCATGCGCTCCTGAATGGCGGTTTCAATCACCGACCGCCCGGCGCTGTGCATGTCCTTGGCGAAGTAGCGGGCGCATACGTCGGCCGCTGCCGAACGAAACAGGGGTAAAATCAGCACATTCTCGTAGTCCTTACCCGTTTCACGCAGGATGGTGGGGGCCTTCTCCGGCTTCACACGGTAGAGAATCGAGATGCCGGACCCCACCGATAAGTCTTCTTTAGACGGCAAGCTGGAACGGATTTCCAGGTTCGGGGTCGTAATCGGTACCTTACTAATGGTGGCGATAAATGGATTGAACCCCTTTGGCCCCGACAGTACCACTTGCTCATCGAGAAGGCCGAGCTTGCGCTTGACGCCCACTTCGCCCTGGCGCACGGTAGTGCAGCTGCCCAACGTCAGGCTCAGTGCCAGCAGTAGCGCCATGAGGGGTTGGCGTAGCAGCAACGGGCGGTGCAGCGCATAAGAGTAGAATGTGTCGAGCATAACCCGCAGTTGCGTGTGGCTCAGGCGTTTGATAGTGGCCACCGGCGTAGGCGGCAGCTGGGCCGGCTGACCAACCAACAGGTAGCGACCGGAACGGGGGAGGGGTGCCATTTTAAGACTATTTTAATATTGTTGCTGCCAATATTGATAGTTTTACTATTATACAATAAATCCGGGATATGGTTGCTTGCTTGTAGCCGACAAAAAGTATAGAAGGATAAAAATCCGCCGATTTTGATATTTATAGTGTTGTCTATAAGTCGATTAGTAAATAGTTATATACTTCCAATTATAATAGTAAAGCTATTAATGAAAAAAGTGTTGTTAGATTTGCGGAGCGACTCGGTGAGAACCTGGCCGGCATTCACTTTCCCAACTCAGTTACCCAACATGGCAAGCAAAACCCCTATCACGGTAGCCGTCGGCGACGGTATCGGTCCTGAAATCATGACTCAGACGCTACGGATTTTGGAAGCGGCGGGCGCGGCCATCGAGCCGGAGTTTATTGAGGTAGGCGAACAGATGTATTTGGCGGGCCACGCCTCGGGTATCGGGCCGGAAGCCTGGGACTCGTTGCGGCGCACCGGCGTGTTGCTGAAAGCGCCCATCACCACGCCGCTGGGCGGAGGCTACAAGAGCCTGAACGTAACGCTGCGTAAAACTCTGGGCCTGTACGCCAACGTGCGGCCTACCCGCTCGCTCTACCCGGCCGTGTTCACCCGCCACCCCGACCTCGATATCGTGATTGTGCGCGAAAACGAGGAGGACCTTTACGCCGGCATTGAGCACCAGCAGACGCCCGAGGTAGTGCAGTGCCTGAAGTTGGTAAGCCGGCCGGGGTGCGAGAAAATCGTGCGCTACGCCTTCGAATACGCCCGCAGGCATGGCCGCAAGCACGTTACGTGCATGACCAAGGACAACATCATGAAGCTCACCGACGGGTTGTTTCATCGGGTGTTTATGGAGATAGGGCAGCAGTACCCCGACCTGGGGCAGGACCACCAGATTATCGACATCGGGACGGCCCGGCTGGCCGATACGCCCGAACGCTACGACGTAATTGTAACACTGAACCTGTACGGCGACATTATTTCGGATGTAGTGGCCCAGCTGGCGGGTTCGGTGGGTTTGGCGGGCTCTTCCAATATCGGCGACCACGGGGCGCTGTTCGAGGCCATCCACGGTTCGGCCCCCGACATTGCCGGCCAGGGCGTTGCCAACCCCTCGGGTCTGTTGCAGGCCGCCGTGCTGATGCTCGTGCATCTGGGCCAGCACGAGGTGGCCGCCCGCGTGCACAACGCTTGGCTCTGCGCTCTGGAAGACGGCCAGCACACGGCCGACATCTACCGCGCCGAAACGAGCACTACCAAAGTGAGCACTGAGGGCTTTGCCGATGCCGTGATAGAACGCCTGGGTCGTGAGCCGCAGCAGCTGGCTTCCTTCAGGGCGGGCGAGGTGGCCCCGGCCGCAACAGCTGCCAAGCCCGCAACGCCGTACAGGCGGCCGGTGGTGGAGCAGCAGCTCGTGGGCTCCGATGTGTTTGTGTGCTGGAACGGCCTCAATCCTAACGAGCTGGGCGAGCAGCTGGCCCGGCTGGCGGGGCCGGACCTGAAACTCAAAATCATTACCAACCGCGGCGTGAAGGTGTACCCCGATGGCCATGCCGAAACGTTCTGCACCGACCATTGGCGGTGCCGCTTTGTGGCCACCACCGCCACCGAGGCCACCGCTACCCAGGTGGGCTACACGCCCGTGCAGTTTGGGCAGGTACTCGATTTGCAGCGCCGCCTGACCGAGGCCGGCATCATGGTCATCAAAACTGAAAATCTTTACCTCATGGACGGCCAGCGCGCTTTCTCGCTGGGGCAAGGAGAGTAGCGCATTGCCCGCCTGCTGTTGGGTTGGGTCGCCCCTGGCAGCATTGGCTTTGCCCCCGCGCCTTATCCCTGGCCGCCCTGCTTCGGCAGGAGACGGGCCAGGGATGAGGCGCGATGCATAGGAATAAACCACGGTAGGGAGGGCTTTTTAATTGGAATTTAAGCTCCATTTAATTCCATATTAAGTCGGTGCCTGGACAGAGAAGGTACCTTTGCAGCAGGTTTCGAGAAGGAGAAGAATCACTGGCAATGGACTGAGAGGCATTGTTTGGGTTTCAACCCGCTAGTAATGCTATCAGCAAGGAGAGTGCTACCTTGCTGACTCCATCGATATTGACTATGAATCCGATCCTGCGCATTGAGTTGAACGAACGCCTGTACCTGCGCGACCCGCAGGACACCGAGCTGGGCCGCCGGCTGATTGCCGAGAGCGTGCAGCTGATTGATGAAATCGGGCTGGAGCAGTTCACGTTCAAGAAGCTGGCCCAGCGCATGGGGTCTACCGAGGCCTCGCTCTACCGCTACTTCGAAAACAAGCACCGGCTGCTGGTGTACCTGGTGTCGTGGTACTGGGCCTGGATGCGCTACCAGATCCGTTTCCATACCCATAACGTGCCCGATGCCGCCCAGCGCCTGCGCCTGATTCTGGGCGTATTCACGCGTGCCCACCACGACGACCCCACTACGACGCCGCTTGATGAGGCCGCCCTTTACCGTGTTGTGGTCCATGAAGCCTCCAAGGCCTACCTCACCCACGAAGTGGACCAGGACAATGAGGCCGGTCTGTTTCGCGAATACAAGCGGCTGGTTGCCGAAGTGGCCGCTGTTGTAACGGAACTGGCACCCACCTATCCGTTTCCGCGGGCGCTGGTGAGCACTCTGGTGGAGGCTGCCCGTAAGCAGCACTTTTTTGCCCGGCACCTGCCCGGGCTTACCGATGCGCAAAACACTGGTAGCGAAGAGACGGTTCTGTACCGATTCCTTGAAAACCTGGCCTTCGGGGCGCTGCGCTGAACCGGCCCTGCTCAGTGCAGCCTCGGCGTCTCACTCTCCTCTCATTAATTATTCCAGCCTATAGTTCATGGCCAGTTCTTCGGAATCCTCAATGCCCCCCATACAGCGTTTGTGGCAGTTGCTGAACAGCGAACGGCGCGACATCGGCTACCTCTACGTTTATGCCGCGCTGGCGGGCCTCATCAGCCTGACACTGCCACTAGGTGTACAATCGGTTATCGGGTTTGTAACGAGCGGCGACGTGAGTACCTCGCTAATTGTGCTTATTGGCTTTATTGTGTTTGGCACCATTGCGGTGGGAGGCCTGCAGGTAATGCAGCTGAAACTGGTCGAATATATGCAGGAGCGGCTGTTTGCCCGCATCAGCTACGATTTTGCTGTGCGCCTGCCCCGGGTGCGTACCGAAGCCCTGGACGGGCAGTACCTGCCCGAGCTCATGAACCGCCTGCTCGACGCTCCCACCTTGCAAAAAGGCCTTTCTACGCTACTGATTGAGTTTTCGGCCGCCGCGCTGCAAATCCTGTTCGGCCTGATTCTGCTTTCCTTCTACCACCCGGTTTTCATTGTGTTTGGCTTGCTGCTGCTGGGGTTGCTGGCCCTGCTGATCCGCATTACCGGCCCTGGCGGCCTCCAAAGCAGCCTCATCGAATCTAAATACAAGTACCGCGTGGTGTCGTGGCTCGAAGACGTGGCCCGCACCGTCAACACGTTCCGCAACGCACCCCGCCAGCAGCTGGCCATTGGCCGCACCGATCAGATCGTAGATGGTTACCTGACCGCCCGCCAGACTCACTTCAAGATCTTGGTGACCCAGTTTTGGGGCTTCGTGGTTTTCCGGGGGTTGATTACGGCGGCTCTGCTCATCATCGGCTGCTGGCTGCTGATTACCAAGCAGCTCAATATTGGCCAGTTTGTGGCGGCTGAAATCGTGATTATCCTCATCATTACAGCCATGGAAAAGGTGCTGCTCAAGATTGATGTGGTATACGACGCGCTGACCTCACTCGATAAAATCGGGCATGTGCTCGATTTGCCCCTCAACAAACTCAGTAGCGGCACCTACGAGCTACCCCGGGTTCAGCCGCTGGTGGGCCTGCACGTCGAGCTGTTCGAGGTCAGCTACCGCTACCCCCAGGCCGAGCAAGACACGCTGGCCGATATTCTGCTTAAGCTTGCGCCGGGCGAAAAAGTAGGCCTAGTGGGCTCCGACGGCTCTGGTAAAAGCACACTGCTCGATGTAATGGCCGGTCTGCTCGAAGGCTACGCCGGCGTGGTGGCCTACGACAACCGCCCCCTGCGCGATTTGGCCCCCATATGTCTGAGCCGCGACTTGGCTGATAATATGTCGCACCAGGGCTTATTCGAAGGGACGCTGCTACAAAATATCACCATCGATCAGCCTTTCATCGAACCCGATGATGTGGCCTGGGCGCTGGAGCTGGTGGGCCTGCGCGATGAGCTGTATGCCCGCGCCCAAGGCCTGAATACGCCCATCAGCGTTGGTACGCCCCTCTCCGACAGTGCCCGCCAGAAGCTGTTGCTGGTGCGGGCCCTTGTTAGCCGGCCTCGCCTGCTGCTACTCGATAACCCGCTGTCGGGCGTAGAGCGGGGCGAGCGGCTACGCATTATGAGCCGCTTGCTGGCCCCCGACCAGCCCTGGACCGTGCTCATTGCCACCCACAGTCCCGATGCACTTCGGCTCTGCGACCGGCTGGTATTACTACGCGACGGCCGCATTGAGGCCGAAGGCAGCTACGATACAGTTATGGGCGTGCTGTAATACCCGTCGGTTCCGGCGCCCGGGCGGGGTTACGGCAACGGTTTGCGCTTTCCGGCTGAATGGAAAGACCGTCGTTACGGTTTGTCAGCCAGCTGCCAACCGGCGCTTGTAAGCTCTAAGGCCGGTGGCGTCTTTAGTCAAGTGTTCCCTCCGTCCACTTGTTATCTCTCAATCTGATAAGTACCCCGCAGGAAAGAAAGCGGGCCGCCTTGGCCCCGCTACCTGCTAAACTGCTTCACATGTCCTCTGCCAAACAGCCTCAGGAAATACCCGACCCGCTATTGGGGGGCTTCCACTCGTACCAGCGGGTGCAGACCCCACGTACCGGCCGGGTGCTGGCCCGTTGGCTGGCCGTGCTGGGTATTGTCGTAGTTCTGGCCGGCTTCCTGCCCTGGACCCAGAACATCCGCTCTTATGGCCAGCTGACTACATTGCGCCCCCAGGACCGGCCCCAGACCGTGCCCACTACCATTGGCGGGCGCATTGCCGGCTGGCGGGTGCGCGAGGGTCAGCTGGTGAAGAAAGGAGATACGCTGGTCGAAATCACGGAAATAAAGGAAAAATACTTCGATCCACAACTGGTGGAGCGCACCCGCGAGCAGCTGGAGGCCAAGGTGGCGGCCCTGGAGCAGAACGAGGGTAAGACGGTAGCACTCGGCGACCAGCAGGACGCCCTGCGGGCGGGCTTGGCCGTGAGCCTCGATAAGGCCCGCAACAAAGTGAAGCAGACGCGTTTAAAGGTTAATTCCGATGAGGCCGATTTGCGGGCTTCTGAGAATGATTTTGCCATTGCCCGCGAGCAGTTGGGCCGCCAGGAAGAGCTTTACCGCCAGGGTCTCAAAAGCCTCACCGAGCTGGAGCAGCGCCGCCTTAAGCTGCAGGAAAGCACGGCTAAGCTGCAGGGCGTAGAAAACAAGCTCGGGGCTTCCCGTCAGGAGCTCATCAATGCCCAGTTAGAGCTTACCTCACTCCAGGCCGATTACCAGGACAAGCTGGCCAAGTCGGAGTCGGAGCGGCGCTCGGCCGTGGCGTATCAGTTCGACTCGGAGGGCCAGATTGCCAAATTGCGCAATGAGCTGGCCAATCTGCGTATCCGGGCAGGCTTTTACGCCATTCGGGCACCGCAGGACGGCTACGTGGTGCGGGCGCTCAAGCAAGGTATCGGCGAAATCGTAAAAGAAGGCGAAGATGTAGTGACGGTAATGCCTATTGCGCCGGAGTTGGCCGCCGAACTATATGTAAAGCCCATGGATGTGCCGCTGCTAAGCGTAGGCCGCGAGGTGCGACTGCAGTTTGATGGCTGGCCGGCACTGGTGTTCAGCGGCTGGCCTGGCTCCAGCTTCGGTACCTTCGGCGGCCGGGTGGCAGTCATCGACAACATTGATTCGCAAGGCCTGTACCGGGTGCTGGTTACGCCCGACCGTACACAAGAAGCTTGGCCCCAGCAGCTGCGCATCGGCTCGGGCGTGTATGGCTGGGCTTTACTTGATGACGTATCCATCTGGTTTGAGCTGTGGCGGCAGCTTAACGGTTTTCCGCCCAATTTCGAGGGTGTCCCCACCAATGAAGGGAAAGGTGGAAAGGACAAAATAGCCGCAAAAGAGGATAAGGCTGCGTTTTCCGACGA
Organism: Hymenobacter lapidiphilus; assembly: GCF_013377885.1. Classification (GTDB taxonomy): domain Bacteria; phylum Bacteroidota; class Bacteroidia; order Cytophagales; family Hymenobacteraceae; genus Hymenobacter; species Hymenobacter lapidiphilus. The sequence continues at coordinate 25,059 of NZ_JABKAU010000003.1, read as the reverse complement.
AGAGGAGACAAAATAAGCACCGCCTGGCGGGCTCCTGCCGGCTTCTGTCTGGTAAGCCGGCGGGCCCATCTGCACAAACCACCATTCATGCTGCTTAGACTATTGCCCTCTTTGCTGATGCTCCCGACGCTGCTGCTGGGGTTGCTGCTGCTCGGACCACCAATCAACGTGGTGGCTCAGGTGCGGCAGCCTACCCCGGTGGCTACGCGCATACCAGCCGTTCCGGCCGATACCGGCCGCGTGTTTGGGCTGGCCGACCTGTTGGCCTACGTAACGCTGCGCCACCCGGTGGCCCAGCAGGCCGGGCTGCTGCCCGAGCGTGCCCGCCAGGAGGTACGCTACGCCCGCGGCCTCTTCGACCCCACCGCCACCAGCAAATACTACGGCAAAACCTTTAAAGACCAGGAGTATTTCCACGACTGGGACACCCAACTGCGGGTGCCGGTGTGGTATGGCTTCGACGTGAAGGCCGGCTACGAGCGGGGCACCGGCCAGTACATCAACCCCGAAAACTTCACTTCCCCAGGTGGCCTGAGCTATTTGGGCCTGTCGGTGCCGCTGGCCCAGGGCCTGCTGATAGATGAGCGCCGCGCCGCTGTGCGCCAGGCCCAGGCGCTGCAGGGCTTAGCCGAGGCCGAGCGCCGCGGGGCCCTGAATAAGCTGCTGCTGCAGGCCGCCAAAGACTACTGGGACTGGACGTTGCGCTACCGGCAGCTGGAGCTGAACCGCCAGAACCTGGTGCTGGGCGACGTGCGCTTCCGGGCCGTGCGCCAGCGCGTGATTTTTGGCGATTTGGCGGCCATCGACTCGGTGGAGGCGCTGGGCGAGCTGCAGAAGCGCCAGGCCGAGCTGAGCCAGGCCCAGATGGAGTTCCAGAATGCCTCGCTGCTGCTGAGTAACTATCTCTGGAACGAGCAGCAGCAGCCCCTGAACCTGCCCCTTACCGCCCGCCCCCAGCTGCTGCCCGGCTCCGCCGACTGGCGCACGCTGCCCCCCGATTCGGTGGCCGCCCTCACGGCCCTGGCCCAAGAAATTCATCCGGAGCTGCAGAAAAGCCGGGCCAAGCTGCTGCAGCTTTCCGTGGAAAACCGGCTGCTGCGCAACAAGCTGCTGCCTAAGCTCAACCTCGATTATAACCTATTGCAGGCCGGCCAGCCGTTTGCCCCCGAAAAGGCCGCCAGCCTGAATGGCAGCTACCTGCAGAACAATTACAAGCTGGGCGTGAGCTTCGCTTACCCCTTGCTGCTGCGCCAGGAGCGGGCCAAGCTCCAGCTCAACCGCCTCAAGCAGCAGGACACCGAGCTGGCCCTGCAGCAGGACACCCGCGAAATAGAAACCGGCGTGCTGACGGCGGCCAACAGCTGGGCTGCCCTACGCGAGCAGCTGGCCCTGCAGCAGCAGGTGGTAGCCAACGCCCAGCGTCTGCGCGACGGGGAGCAAACCCGCTTCGAAAACGGCGAAAGCTCGGTGTTTCTGCTCAACTCGCGCGATGCCAAGCTACTGGAAGCCAACCAGAAGCTGGCCGAGCTGCAGGCCAAGTACGCCCAAACTCAGGCCACTCTACGATGGGCTGCTGGCGGTATTGTAGAAGAACAGCCGTAGTGCGAAGCTCCAACTTCGCGCATCGTTGAACAAGTGTAGCGCGAAACTTCCACCTTGCGTACCGGTGAACGACGTCGGGTAGCAGTCAGCAACGATACGCGAAGCGGGAGCTTCACACTACGGTCGTTCTGCCCCGCGCTCCTGCGCTCGAAATTTCCGTATTTGCGGGCATGTCGATGTCGGTTAGCACATTCTCCCAAACCCAGCTGCGGCAGCGCCTGAGCCTGCTGCTGGTATTGGGCCTTTCGCTGGCTTTGAGTGTGGCCCTGATTACCGGCCGGGTGCTGCTCACGCGCCAGCTTACGTTCATGTTTCTGCTCTGGAACCTGTTTCTGGCCCTGGTGCCGTTCGGGCTGAGTACGATGCTGGGCCTGAGTGCCGGGCGGCTGCGGGCCCGGGTGCTGCTGCCGGTGGGGGCGGTCTGGCTGCTGTTCTTCCCCAACGCGCCCTACATCCTCACCGACCTGTTCCACCTGCACCCGCGCCCCGGCGTGCCCTACTGGTACGACCTGGCCCTGCTGCTGAGCTGCGCCTGGAACGGCCTGATGCTGGCCTACGCCTCCCTCACCGATATGCAGCAGCTCGTAACGCGGCGGCTGGGCCAGTGGGCTGGCTGGGGGTTTGCCGCGCTGGCGCTGCTGCTGAGCAGCTTCGGCATCTACTTGGGTCGCTACCTGCGCTTCAATAGCTGGGACGTGCTCACTAACCCCGTCAGCCTGTTCTACGACATCCTCACCCGCCTGCTACACCCGCGCGCCTACCTCGGTACTTGGGGCGTTACGCTGCTCTACGGCCTGTTTCTGCTGCTCGGTTACGCCACCGTGCGGTTACTGGGCCGGATAAGAACGGAGTAGGGGCAGGGCTTGCCCCCGCCCGACATTAAACGGTTGCCATTGAATAAAGCCGGTACAACCGTACAACGCACACCGTTTAACGGTGGGCGGGGGCAAGCCCTGCCCCTACATCGTTCAATCAATGCCTACCATGCTCCACCTCACGCCTCCCGACGAAAATGCCCCCACTATGCGCTGGGGCCGGCTACTGAGCCGACGCCGCTACCCCGAGCAGCCGCAGCTGCATGTGGTGAGCGAGGCGGCTCCCGTGCGCGGGGCCTTCGTGGCCGACTACGACCGGGTGGTGTTCAGCTCGGCGTTCCGGCGGCTGCAGCGCAAAACCCAGGTCATGCCGCTGCCCGAAACCGATTTCGTGCACACCCGTCTCACGCATTCGCTCGAAACGGCCTGCGTGGGCCGCTCGCTCGGCCGCCTCGGGGGCCGGCTGTTGCTCGAAGAAACCGACGGGCTGGCCGACGAGCTGCCCCACCTCGATTCCGACTTCGGCGACATTGTGGCCGCCGCCTGCCTGGCCCACGACATCGGCAACCCGCCCTTCGGCCACTCGGGCGAGGATGCTATTTCGGCCTACTTCCGCAGCAGCGCCGCCGAGCCGTTTGTGCGGATGCTCAGCGAGGCCCAGCGTACCGATCTGCAGCATTTTGAGGGTAATGCGGCCGGGTTTCGGGTGCTCACCCATACCTACGCCGCCCACAGCAACGGCTCGGCCGGACTTGGCCTCACGTATGCCACGCTGGGCGCGTTTAGCAAGTAACCGCGCCCCTCGGTAGTGCCCGAGCAGGCCCTCACGCAGAGCACCAGCGAGAAGAAATATGGCTACTTCCAGACCGAAGCCGTCCGCTTTGAGGAGGTGGCCCGCGAGCTGGGTCTGCTGCCCAAACCGGCCGGTTCGGAGGCCGCCGGCTTCTACCACCGCCACCCGCTGGCTTTCCTGGTCGAAGCTGCCGACGACATCTGCTACCGCATCATCGACTTTGAAGATGGCCTCAAGCTGGGCCTGATTCCGTGCGAAAAAGGGCTGGCGCTGCTGCGCGACATGCTGGGCGACGCCCCCACCCGCCGCGGCTCGGTGGAGTGGCGCGACTGGCGCGAGGAGCTGGGCTACCTGCGCGCCCGCCTCATCAACCAGCTCGTGCAGCAAACCGCCCGCCGCTTCGCCGACCGCGCCCCCGAGTTGCTACGCGGCCACCTCGACGAGCCGCTGGTGCGCCAGCTCGACTGCTGGGAGCAGCTGCAAGAAGTTCACCGCCTCACCGTGGAGCATCTTTACCAAAGCCGGCCGGTGCTCGAGATTGAAGCCGCTGGCTTCGAGGTGCTAGGCGGGCTGCTCGATGCCTTCCTGGCCGCCACCTTCGACCCCCACGACAGTGCCCGCTCGCGCAAGTTGCGCCAGCTGCTGCCCGAGCAGTTCCGCGCCACCGGCCCCCAGCAGGACGCGGGCGCCTACGAGCAAATTATTCTGCTCACCGACTACATCGGCGGCCTCACCGACCAGAACGCGCTGAGCCTGTTTCGCACCATCCGCGGCATCGACCTGCCCAAAGGTTTCTAGTCGCCAAAAACCACCTCAGCACGCGCCTAAACGAACACCCAGCCTATGTCTGCCCGGATACCGGAGCCCTTGGCCGGCGGTTTACCTCATAAGGCAATATCTTAGCCGCCTCTATGGCTGGTGTGTTTTTAATTCTGCGCAAAGCGGGGCTATTTCGGCCGCTGCTGCTACTGTCGCTTACGTTGCTGGGGCTGCTGCTGCCGTTGGCTCCGCTACGCGCCTCCATCCCCAACGCTCCGGCCGCCGCCGACACCATTCGGGTGCAGCAGCTCAACCAGCTGGCCTTCGAGCTACGGTCCTCCAATCCGCGCCTGTCGCGCACCCGTTTCGAGGAGGCGGCCGCGCTGGCCACCCGCCTGGGCTACGCGCCGGGCCAGGCGCAGGCCTGGCTGGGACTGGGCTATTATTACCGTAAACGCAACGAGTATGCTCCGGCGCTGGCCTTCACCCAGCAGGCAGCCCGCGTTTTTCGGCAGCAGCACGACGCGCTCAACCTGATTGGGGTGGGCTACAACCTGAGCTATATTTACTTCGGACAGGGAAACTACGCCCGCGCCCTGGCCAGCGCCCAGCAAGGCCTCACGCAGGCCGAAAAGCTGCGCGACAACAAATGGCTGGTGCTCACCAACGCTCAACTAGGCTTTATTAGCACCCAGTTGGGCGAGTACGGGCAGGCCCTGGCTTATCTGGAGCAGAGCCGCATCCTGGCCCGCCAAACCAACGACAAAGGGGGCGTGGCCCAAAGCCTGCGCGGCCTCGGCGACTTGTACCAAGCCCAGGGCCAGTGGACGCAGGCCCGCCGCTACTACACCGAAGGCGCCGCGCTGGCTCGTAGCCTCGGCGACAACCCCGGCCGCATTGTGCTGGAAGTGTACATAGCCGACATGGCCGAGCGCCAAGGCCGTTCGGCCGAGGCCTTACGCTACGCCCGCCAGGCCCGTGCCGAGTTGCGCCGCCTCGATGTGGTGGGCTATTTGCCGCTGGTAGATTTGGTGCTGGCCCGCGCCCAACTGCGTCTGCGCCGCCCCGATAGCGCCATTTATTACGGCCGGCCCGGTCTGCAGGCCAGCCAGGAGCGGGGCGTAAAAGAAGACATCCGCGACGGCAGCCGGGTGCTGGCCGAAGCCAGCGCCCGGCTGGGCCGCTTCGCCGACGCCTACCGCTACCACCGCCTCTTTGCCGCCTACGACGACAGCCTCAGCAGCCGCGCCCTTATTCGGCGCACGGCGGCGCTACAATATGGTTTCGAGCTGCGGCAGCAACAGGCCCGAATAGGCGAGCTGACGCGCACCACGTCTATGGTGCGTCAGCAAAACCAGCAGCAGCAGTGGCTGCTGGGCGTGTCGGGGATTGGGCTGGTGCTGGTAACGGGGCTGAGTGTGGTGCTGGGGAGCAACTACCGCCAGAAAAAGCGTGCCTACGAGCTGCTGAGCCGCCAGCAGTCCGAGCTGGTAGCTACCCAGCGCCAGCTGGTAGCGGCCGAAAAATGGGCCTTCGTGGGCGAGCTGTCGGCCGGCATTGCCCACGAGCTGCAGAACCCACTCAACTTCATGAACCGGCTGGCGGTGGTTAGCAACGAGCTGCTGGAGCAGGAAACGGCCGGGGCAGTAGGAGCGGGTGGGCCCACGGCTGCCCCCGACGAGCTGGGTCAGGAAATTATGAGCGGGCTGCGGCGCAATCTGCACGAAATCAGCCAGCATGGGCAGCGCGCCTCGTCCATTATCAACAGTATGCTGGCCCACGCCCGCACCGGCGCCGTTGCCCTACAGCCGACCAGCCTCAACACCCTGGTAGCCCGGCAGCTGCGCCTGGCCTACGAGGGCCGCCCCGATACGGTCCTGCTGCTGCCCGCTGGCGTGTTGCACCCCATGCTGGGCGACGACCTGCCCCTGGTACCCGTGCTGGTGCCCGAAATGGAGCGCGTGCTGCTGAACCTGTTTACCAATGCCCTCTACGCACTTGCCGATCGGGCGGTGCTGGCGGGACCCGGCTACGTTCCTGAGCTGCTGGTAAGCACCGTGCTGCTGGCCGGCCAGGTGCAGGTACGGGTGCGCGACAATGGTACCGGCATGAGCCCCGCCGTGCAAGAGCGCATCTTTCAGCCCTTCTTCACCACCAAGCCCGTGGGCGAGGGAACCGGCCTGGGCCTCTCGCTGGCCCACGACATCATTACTAAAGGCCACGGCGGCACGCTGCGTGTGGTCTCGGAGGAAGGCCACTTCACAGAATTCACCCTCACGCTTCCGCTGAAGCAGGGGTAAAGCAGGGAAGGGGTAAAGGAATAGTCATTCTGAGCGCAGCCGAAGAATCTCTACCGCCAAAGTAGCCCTGTCCTCGGGATTTAGTTTGGCGGTAGAGATTTTTCGGCTGCGCTCGGAATGACCGTTCTTTTATCTCCTTATCCCCCTATCACCTCCTCACTCAATCAGCAAAAAAGCGAAGCAGGCGTTGATACTTTTCCTGCACTTCGGCCTGCTGCTGGCGCTGCTGCTGCTTTTTAAAGAGTTTCACCTTGTAGCGGCTGCCGGGCTGCCGGTCTAGGTGCAGGTAGATGAGGCCCCGGCTGCGGCGTTCCGTGGCCTCGCCGCTCCTGATTCGCTCAATGCGCTTGCGGTTGTTGCCGAACAGGGTTTGTAGCGGACTCAGCCCCACATACAGGTCGGCGCGGCCATCAAGGCTATACTCGCCGGTCACCAGCATATCGGTCAGGTTGCTGCTTAGGTTGAGGCCCGGAATCAGCAGCTGCCCTTTGTCGAGCAGGAAGTCGGCCTGCACCGGTTCGAAGAACAGGTGGCTGGTGCGGCGCGGGCTCAGCATCTTTAGCGCCTGCATTAGGGCATCTACTTCCAGCAGTTCCAGGTCAATTAAATCGGCCTGCACCAGCGCGCGGGTAGTGGCCAGGCGGGGTAAAAAGGTCTGGTCGAGGTCGGTGCGGATAGTGGCATCGGCCTGCATGCGGCCCCGTACATTGTCGGGGCCCAGCACATCGAGGCCTAGCGGGATGGCCAGTGCAAACAGCCGGGGCAGCTCTACGTTGCGTAGCTGCATGTGCGCCCGCAAAGGGTGGTGGCTGGCGCCGGAGTCGGTGCGCATAACGCCGCGTAGGGTCAGCTCGCCCCCAAACGCCTGCACCGAGCAGCTTTCCAAGCGGGCCCGGCCGGCTTCGAGCGTAGTAAGCAAGTCGAAATCGGTGCCCCGCAGTACGCCGTAGTGCATGCGGTTGGCCGTTACATGTACCTGCCCGGTGATGGTACCATCCATAAACGGCGACGCGGGCCGGCTGGGGCGTGGACCGCGGGCGGCCCTGCGCCCCGGCAAGCCGGCCCGGCGGGCAGCCCGGCCTTCCCGCGCCTCTCTGCCCGACTGCCGTGGCTGACTGTCGTCGGGTGGTGGTACGTTTCCCAGGCCAGCAAGTAGCTTCAGAAAGTGCTGTACATTCAACGTATCGTAGTGTAGCTCTACTATGGCACGCGCCCGGTCCAGGCGAATGCCCGCCAGCGTTGCCTGCGCCCGGATGCTGCCCTGCCCGCCGGTATTGGTACGGAACGTAAGGTCAGGAATCTGAAAACCGGGCCCTGTTTTGTCCACATGAAAGCGCAGCTGGTGGAGGCTGCTGATATCCGTCAGCTGCAGTTGGCCGATAGCCACATCGATGCGGCCGCTGGTGGCCAGCAGTATCTCGCGCAGCGTAGGGTCGTTGTTGCCCTGCCCTGGCGGGCGGCTGGGTGGCCGCGAAATACGGGCCAGCAGCCGCTCATAGCTCAGGTTGGGCACTTCTACCTTCAGGCGAACCTGCACCGGCTCGGAGCCCGGCCGGCTGGTAGACCAGCTGGCCTGCCCGCCCAACTTCCCATCCCATACCCGCACCTGCAGGTCGCGTAGGGCTACCCGGTTGCCATCGTGGTGTATGGTGGCGGCCAGCTCGCGGAGGGTATCGCCTGCCAGCACCAGCCGGGCGCAGCGCAGGCGCACGCCTTCCAGGCGCAAGCCAACGGGCAAAATGGTCAGCATATCGGCTGCCTGGGCAGGGTCGGCGTCGATGGTGGCGGCCGGCCTGCGGGTGGGGTGGCGCGGCGGAGCCAGCAGCCGCCGCAGTTCGGGCAGGCGCAGCTCATCTACGCTCAGCGAGCCGCTTATGTGGGTGGTGGGGTGCTGGCCGCTTACGTAGGCCAGCAGGTTGGTGGTAGTGGCGTTGGCCTGCAGCTGCATGCCATTGAGCTGGCCGGAAAGGTTCTCCAGCCTCCAGATGCTGTCGTTTAGCCGGACCTGTACATTGAGCGCCCGCATCCGGGCCTGCCGGTTAGGGACATCAAAAAAAGCGTTTTCTAGGTTAACGGTGCCCTTTACGGCCACCGGCAAAGGTAGCGGCCGCCGTCCCGGCCCGGCCCGCCGGGGTCGGAAGCTGGGCAGCCAGCCATCCAGCTCCAGGTCGAGGGCCGCCTCGCCGCTACGGGCCCGCCACAGGTCGGGTACTACCACGGCCGCCAGGGTTTGCAGCTCGGTACGCCCTTGCACCCTGCCCTGCACCCGGGGCCGGGTAAAGTCGCGCACCGTCAGCTGGGCATCGAGCTGGCCGGCCGTCGAGTAGATGCGGCACTGCTCGAAGGTGAGGTAGGTGGTGCGCGAATTGTGATCCGGGCCGTTATCGAAGACCCCGCGGGCATCCCAGCGCCGGATGCGGCGGGCGGGGTCGGGCCATTGCACCTGAGCGTCGCGTAGCTCGAAACGCAGCACCGTGCGCGGCCGCACAGTGGGCCCGGTCAGGCCCCGGATGGTGTAGGCTATGCGGGCGCGGCTGGGGCTGGTGGTGCCTTCGAGGTAGCGCTCTAGGTTGTTGGGCAGCGCCACCCGCAGCACTTTCAGTAGCGGCTGGTAGCCCCGGAAATGCAGGTTCAGGCGGGCTCCGCGGGGTTCGCCCGGCCCGGCCCCGCGGTGCGTCCCGCTGATGTGTACCGTGTCGCCGCTGAGTGTGGCCCGGGTGCGCCGGAATGTGCCTTCGCGCCGACTGAAATCGTAGCCGTAGCGCACCTGTGCCACCACGTCTTCCTGCGAAAAAATGAGGCTGCGGCTGCTGCGCAGGTAGTTGAGCCGGCCCTCCAGCCGGCCCCGTACCCGGGCCACGCCCCCGCGGGTGCGCACCGCTAGCCGCCCGTGCGTTACCCGCGCTCCAAAACCACTATGGTGCAGCTCGTTACGATCGGAAACCCGGAGGTTCACGATAATCAGCGAATCGAGGTCGAAATCGGGGGGCAGTTGGGGGCGGCTGCGATGCGGCCCGCGGCCCCGCAGGCCCCAGTCGTGGCCCGTCGAGTCGGTGAGCTGCCGGAACTCGGCGTTGTGCAGCGTCAGGCGCTGCACCTCAAAGCGGCCGTGCCAGAGCGGGCGTAGCGCCAGGCGCATATCGGCCCGGCCCACGCGCAGCACCTCCACCGCCCGCCGTGCCGATGTATCAGTGAGCGACAAATGGTGCAGCGAGGCCGTCAGGTAAGGAAAATCGCGCAGCAGTGAGTAATCCAGCTCCAATGGCGCCAGCACCAGGTCGGAGTGCGCGGCCAGGCGCTGGCGCACCAGCTTGGTTACCCGTTGGTGCCCCCACTCCGACTGCAGCACCCACAGGCCCGCTCCCGCCAGCAGCAGCAGCCCCAGCGCGAGGACGGCTAAAATGCGCAGCAGCAGGGAGAGGAACCTCATAACTTGAGCTAATAGCTGGCAGCTGTTAGCTGTTAGCTTTTTATCGAACGAAAGCTAATAGCTTAATAATCCAAGCGGGCTTCGTGCTGCTCCCAGGCGCTGAAACCGGCCAGTGCTTCGTCGCGCAGCATCGGTTGCATGGGCAGGTGGCGCTGGCCAAGGGGCTTTTCCAGTTCTTCGTAAATGAACTGGTCGTCGAAACCGATGGCGGCAGCATCCTCTTTGGTGTTGCCATAAAACACGCGGCGCGGGCGGGCCCAATAAATGGCACCCAGGCACATGGGGCAAGGTTCGCAGCTGGTGTACAGGTCGCAGTCGGTGAGCTGGAAGGTGCCCAGCACGGCGCAGGCCTTGCGGATGGCGTCCATTTCGGCGTGGCAGGTGGGGTCGTGGGTGCTGGTTACCTGGTTGAAGCCGCGGGCAATGATTTCGCCGTTGCGCACCACCACGGCACCAAACGGTCCGCCGTGGCCGGCCTGCATTTTCTCAATAGAAAGGCGAATGGCTTCGCGCATAAATTCGGGGTTGGGAGCTTCCATAAGGTAGCAGCAGCGTAAAAAGTAGTAAAATTTTGGTCTTGCGGTATACGCAAAAACCCCTGTCAGAGCGCAAAATACGACTTTAACCATTGGGGCGAAGTGCTGGCTGGCCGCAAAAGTCCCGCATTATAGCACCCAGTTGCTATGCCGGCCAGAACCTTCGCTCAGCGAAGCTGTTTCCTGCTATCAATTCTTTTTTTACTTCAACCTATTCATCATGCTGCGAACCTTTACTTACGCTACGCTCAGCCTGTTGCTGAGCTTGCTGCTCCGGCCCTTCGCCGTGCAAGCCGACCATCTCCGTGCCCATCTGCTGTTCGGGGCCCAACTCAGCGGAGCCCAGGAAGTACCCGCCGTAGCCACTACGGCCCGCGGTACGGCCAGCTTCACGCTCAACGCCGGCAAAGACACACTCTTTATCAGCGGCTCATTCACCGGCCTCAGCGGCCCCATCACGATGGCCCACGTGCACAACGGCTTCGAGGGCATGGCTGGCCCGGTAGTCACGAACCTGTTCTCGATGATCAGGGGCAACCAACTGAACGGGTTTCTGACCGGCTCCGACATTACCCCGGCCCGGCTCGACCGTTACCTGCGCGGGGCGTACTACCTCAACATCCATACGGCAGCCAACCCCGGCGGCGAAATCCGAGGCCAGATAAAGCTGGAGAAGGATGAGCAGTTTGTAGGCGTGCTGAGCGGCGACGAGGAGGTGCCGGCTGTTACGACCAACGCCATTGGCCTGGGCAGCTTCAACCTGGCCCAGCAGCAGAATAAGCTGAAGTTTCGGGTGGTGTTCTCGGGCCTGAGTGGTCCGGTTACCGTTACGCACTTCCACACCGGCGCTATCGGCGCTACCGGCCCGGTTATCGTCGATTTGATGCCCTTTCTTACGGGCAATGTGATTGAGGGTGAAATCACGCCCACGGCCGCCTTCCTCACGGCCCTGAACGCCGGGCAGATTTACATCAACGTGCACACGGCCGCTAACCCCGGCGGCGAAATCCGCGCCCAGCTCATCCGCGAGGCCCGTTTCCTGAGTCACGATGCCCGGCTCGATGCCGCGCAAATGGTGCCCGTTACCACTTCTGCGGCTAAAGGCGTATCGTTTATCCGGCTGAACTCTACGCTCGACACCCTGACCATTTTTGCGACGCACACCGGTCTGAGCGGTGCCCCAACCTCTTTCGATCTGTATGTGGCCAATGTCGGCCAGCCCAATTCGGTTGCTGCTCGTTTGGCCCGCGTAACGCTGCCTGCCACTGTGCCGGCGGCCTTTGCCATCACATTTACCGGCCTGGATGTCGCAACCGTCAATCTTTTCCTGCGTGGTGAGGTAAATATGGTGCTTAATACGGCTGCCAACCCCAACGGCGAAATCCGGGGCCAGGTATACCGGCTGGCGCGCGAGGGTTACACGTTTGTGCTCAGCGGGAAGCAGGAGCGGCCTAACCCAGTGGCTACCGGCGGCTACGGCGCAGGCTTCGTGTCGATGGACCGCGACCAGTCGAACGTGCATTTGAACATGACCTGGGGCGGACTCTCGGGCCCGGCCACTATGGGCCACCTGCACACCGGCCTCATCACCCAATCGGGTCCGGTGGTATTCAACCTGATGCCGTTTTTCAATACCACCACGCCCACCAGCGGTGCCGATGCTTACTGGAACGCCACCAATGAAGCACCTAATGCCACCAACCCCTTCACCTCCCGTCGGGCACTGCAGTTCCGGCGCGATAGTGTTTATGTGAACCTGCATACTGCCCTCAACCCCAGCGGTGAAATCCGGGGCCAGGTACTGCGCGACTTCCGCCGGCTGGGCGTGTTGCTGTCCGCTCAGCCATCCGCGCTGGTCGCCGAAGGCTTTGCCGCCACACCCAACCCCTTCCGCGACGAGCTCAGCTTCCGTTTTGAGGCACGTAGCAGCGGCACCGGTACGCTGCGGGTAACCGACCTGCTGGGCCGTACTGTACTCACGCAGGCCGTAAATGTACGCCCGGGCACCAACCGCACCGATGTGAAGGTACCCGGTGCGGCAGGCGTTTACCTGCTGCTGATGGAATTAAACGACTCGCGCATCGTCAGCCGCATCACGAAGCAGTAAGTAGCTGATGTGCAGTATGAATTAGTCCGTCTGAGGCTGATTTACCTTGCTCTGAACGAGAGAGGACCAGTTGTGAGAAAAAATAAGCAACGCGTCTGCAACCTTTCGGCGTGCTTATTGCCTCTTACTGCCAGAAGACCCTAACAACTGTTTCGGCAGAATCAGCCGTCGTCAGAAAGGCTTTGGCCTGATAGTTGACAGAACAGATTTGAAAGAATAGTTTATTAGGTGTTTTGGTTGTGGAAAAGGGCTTCGGTACTACCGAAGCCTTTTTTATTTCCATAAGTCCTGGGCTTTCGAGATACGTCTGCCAGAGCCACATAACGCGCAGTTCGGCCCAAACGCAGCAACGCCGGCAACCACTGCGACCGAGGCCGCCGGGTTGCCGGCGTTGCTGCATTTGGCTAGGCATAAAGCTTGCCCGATCCGCTGCCGTGCTAGATAACTACCCGCAGCTCGTAGCCGGTACCGGGAGCCGGCACGCCGAATGCCCCAACGCGGCTCGGGCCGTAGCCCAGATTTACTTTCACCCACTCGTCGCGCACAGGCAGCAGGTCGATGATTTCCTGGCGCTGGGCGGCTAAGTCGTCGCGCAGGTTTTGCAGTTCACTAGCCGCCTCATCCGCAGGCTCCGGGAAGCTGCCGGGCGCCGGGCGCTGACCAAGCTCTGCATTTGGGGCCGGTGGGGGACTTTGGGTGAGGCTGGTGGCGGTAATTTCGGCCTGCGTCAGGGCCTTTTCGGCGGCCAGGTACGCCTGCAGTTTTTCTTCGAGGGGCTTTAGTTCGGGAGCGAGGTAGTCGAGGTTGCTGGCCATGCGGCAGAGGGGTTACAAATGGGAGAGAGAGCCTGTCTGAACGCAGAACGCCGCCGCAAGGATACGTTGGCTACAACTGCGCAGAACCGGCCGGTGTTGGTTTGGGGCGGTTGCGCTGGCATTTTTCGCCGCAATACTTCACCTCGTCCCAGCAGTTGCGCCACTTCTTGCGGTAAGCAAAGGGCCGGCCGCAGGTGAGGCAGAGTTTGGTGGGCAGGTGGGACTTACTGTGAGAAGTCAAGGCAAAAAGGGGAGAAGTGAAGTGGGTATACGGCCGCGGGCCGGGCCAGAGTGATGGTCAGCTCAACTGACATAACCGGCCCCCTGCTGTTTCGCTTTCTGCTCCTACTTCCCAGGCCACGTATCTTTGCCCCATGTCAACTCCCGAAACTATGGCCCCCGACCCTCTCGGCCACGCGCTGCAGGCCTACCAGCAGGGCCAGCTAAGCGCCACGCTGGCCGTGCACAGCTCCGTTGCCGACGAAGAAGTGCTGCCGGCTGCCTACTTTTTTCGCTCGCTCTGGGAAATGCCCGAGTTGGAGCGTACTGCCCTGGAGCAGTGCCAGGGCCGTGTGCTCGACCTGGGTGCCGGGGCCGGTTGCCACGCCCTGGAGTTGCAAACCCGCGGTTTCGAGGTGAAATCGGTGGACATTTCGCCCGGCGCGGTGGCCGTTATGGAGCAGCGCGGCGTACGCGAGGTAGCCTGCCACGACCTGTTCGACCCGGCCCTGGCTCAGGGCGAAAAGTTTGATACGCTGCTCATGCTCATGAACGGCTTGGGCCTGACGGGCACCTTGGAAGGGCTGGAGAAGTTTCTGCACCACGCCAAAAGCCTGCTCAATCCCGGCGGCCAGATTCTGGCTACTTCCTCCGATATCAGCTACATGTACGAGGACGAGGACGGGGCGCTGGTGTTCGACCTCAACGGTTCGTACTACGGCGAGGTGACTTATTCGATGCAGTACGGCACTGAGCAGGGGGCGGAGTTCGGCTGGATTTTCGCCGACCCCAGCCTGCTTCAGGATTGCGCCACCGCTGCCGGTTACGAGGTCGAGTTTCTGGAGGAAGACGAGCACCAACAGTACCTGGTGCGCCTCGTCTTGCGGTAAGCTACAAGCGGTTGATGGTGTCAAAAGAATGTCATGCTGAGCTTGCCGAAGCATCTCTACCGCTTCGTTGGATTACCATTGCAACGAAGCGGTAGAGATGCTTCGGCAAGCTCAGCATGACGGGCTTATTACGGCTGCCGATTTTCTGAACTGCCTCATTAGCCAATAGCCTACGTTCCCAATTCAATAAGTGAAAAGTTGACAGCAGTCAGCTAAAAGCGCAAAATCAATGTTCGAGAAGACTTATACCGTGCGCTGGGCCGATATGGACCCCAACGGCCACATGCGCCACTCGGCGTACAACGATTACGCCGCCCAGCACCGCATCGAGTTTCTGGCCGCCAGCGGCTTCACGCTGCCTTATTTTGCCAAGGCCGGCCTCGGGCCCATTCTGTTTCGCGAGGACACCCGCTTTCTGAAAGAGTTGCACATCAACGAGGCGCTGCGCGTGGGCGGCGAGCTATCAGGCCTGAACGCCGATGGCTCCCGCTGGAACATCGTGCATACGCTATACAAGCCCGACGGCCGTCCCGCCGCCACCGTCAGCGTCGAAGGGGCCTGGCTCGATTTGCGCACGCGCAAGCTCACCACCCCGCCACCCGAAATTGCCGCCCTCATGGCCGAACTGCCCCGCCACGAGTCGTACCGGGATTTGTAGATAAGGATAGAGGCACCAACGGCTGTCATCCTGAGCGCAGCGAAGGACCTGCAAAGAAGCTATTCTCTTTTGAGGTTGGCTTCTCTGCAGGTCCTTCGCTGCGTTCAGGATGACAGCCGATATTCTAGCTTCTAGCTTCTAGCTTCTCAACAGAAGCCGCAATGCGCTCCACCTGCTTTTGATGGTGCAGCACGTGGTCGAGCATGAAATCGAGGGTTTGGTGGATGGTGAGCATGCCTGAGCGCGGGTGCTTGAAGATGGCCCGGCTCAGCAGCTTGCCTGGATATTCGTTGAGCAGGCGCTCCAGGTGGCGGCGCACGGCCTCCCATTGGGTGCGTAGCTCAGGCAGTGCAGGAACTTCGGCGGGGGTAAGCTCGGCCAGGTAGCGCGGCACTTTGAAGCGCAGCCCCGGCAGCCGTAGCGCCAGCCGCAGCAGCCGCGACTTCAGGAAACCCGCCAGGCCCGTTGGGCGAAGCTTATCCGCCTCGCGTAGCTTCTTTTCGATGTACTGCCCGACGCCGGTTTCGGCTACCAGCAGGTGCTGCACCACCTGCACGGCCGACCACTGCTCGGGCCCCGGCGCAACGGTGGCCCGCTCGCCCATTGCCTCCACGGTGGCCAGCAGGTGGTTGGTGGCGCGCTCTAGGTGTTCGAGGCGAAGATGCAGGCGGTTGTTCATGTAGAAGAAAGTAGGAAGGTATAACGTAAGGCTGAGCGCCTGCGAGAAAAGGTACGCAAAAACCCGTCCGTCTGGTCGTGCGCCCTTGCCAAAAGGTACCACGCAAAAAGGCCCGCGCTAGGCGGGCCTTTGGGTTTCCGGCGAAGCCGCGGGCTTACCGCATAGCGGAAAAGCTGGAATTCGACTAACGCTTCACGTACAGCACGTCCTTTACGGCCTGCAGGGTGCGCTCCACGTTGGGCAGCGAAGCCTCGATAAGGGTAGGAGCGTAGGGTAGGGGCACATCCATGCAGGTAATGCGGCGGATGGGGGCGTCGAGGTAGTCGAAGGCGCGGTTCTGCACCATGTAGGCCAGCTCCGAGCTGATGCTGGCCAGCGGCCATGCTTCTTCCACCACCACCATGCGGTTGGTTTTTTTCACCGATTCTACCAGCGTGTCGTAGTCGATGGGGCGCACCGAGCGCAGGTCGATTACCTCGGCGCTGATGCCGTCCTGGGCCAGCCGGTCGGCAGTTTCGAGGGCAATTTTCATCATCTTGCCAAAGCTGACGATGGTTACATCGGTGCCCTCGCGCACTACGTTGGCTTTGCCAATCGGGATGAGGTATTCCTCTTCGGGCACCTCGCCCTTGTCGCCGTACATCAACTCCGATTCCATGAAAATTACTGGATCGGGGTCGCGGATGGCGCTTTTTAGCAGGCCTTTAGCGTCGTAGGGAGTCGAAGGAATCACCACTTTCAGGCCGGGGCAGTTGGCGAACCAGTTCTCGAAGTTCTGCGAGTGCTGGCTCGAAAGCATGCCGGCGTTGCCGGTTGGCCCCCGAAACACGATAGGGCAGGAGTACTGCCCGCCCGACATCGAATAGATCTTAGCAGCCGAGTTAATTACCTGATCAATAGCTACCAACGAGAAGTTGAAGGTCATGAACTCGATGATGGGCAGCAGGCCGTTGATGGCCGCGCCCACGCCGATGCCAGCAAAGCCCAGTTCGGCAATGGGCGTATCGATAATGCGCTCGGGCCCGAATTCGTCGAGCATGCCCTGGCTTACTTTGTAGGCGCCGTTGTACTCGGCCACTTCTTCGCCCATGAGAAACACGCGGTCGTCGCGGCGCATTTCCTCGTTCATGGCTTCACGCAGGGCTTCCCGGAATTGGATGGTCCGCATAATCGGTCGAAAGTCGAAAGGTTCAGTTCAGAAAAAAGCCAGTTTAAAGCCGGCCCGTAAAGCTACAACGAGCGGCGCGGTTGGGCAAATGGGTAAAGACATCGAACGTGATTCAGAGCGCAGCGAAGAATCTCGCGTGAAGTCGTTGTAATGTTGCTCAGCGACTTCACGCGTGATTCTTCGCTGCGCTCTGAATCACGTTCGATGTCTTTACCGCAACGCCTCCAGAAACTGCTTGCCTTTTGTGAACTCGCGGAACTCCAGGTCTTCGACGGCACGGTTGGCGTAGCTGCGGTCGAGGCCCACGGCGCGGCGCAGGTGCAGGGCCGTGGCGGCCTCATTGTGCTGGCGGGCGGCCGTTATGGCCAGGCTGTAGTACACCAGCGGGTCCTGGGGGCGTAGGGCCAGGGCCTCCTCATAAATGGCAGCTGCGCCGGGGTAATTGCCCTTCAGCACATAAATGAGGGCGCGGTTCATCAGGTTCTGGTAGCTGCGCGGGTCGCTGTAGCTCAGGCTGCGTAGTGCCTCGTCGGGCTTGCCCATCTCGATTTCGAGGGCGGCTTTATCGGCGAATGCTTTGCTGAGCATAGCTGGCGTGCCGCCCAGCTTGATGGCGTAATCGTAGCTCTGGCGGGCTTCGGTCTGGTCGTTGGCGCGGTGGTAGGCGGTAGCCACGCGGTAGAACAGCTCGGCCGTGGGGTTGCGGTGGGCGGCCAGCGTGAAATTGACCGCCGCCCGGCGCTGGTAGGCCCGCACTACCTTAGGATTGGTCTCTTTTTCGGAGCGCATGAGCAGCACCGCACCCAGGTTGTAGTAGGCCTGCCAGGCGCCGGTGTTGGCTACGGCGGTTTCAAAAATGCGCTGCTTTTCGGCGAGCAGGGGGGTGAGCGAAGCCGAGTAGCGCAGTTCTTCGGGCGTGAGGGCGTCGGCTTCGGTCTGCTTCTCCACAATCTTTTTCGAGAGCAGATACACCTCCGAGTCGTAGCGCTTGGGCGCCGTGTAGCGCACCGACACCGTGCCGAAACGCAGCACCGGGTAGATGTACTGCTCCAGATAATCGAAGAAGCTGAGCGAGTGCAGACGCTTTTCCTTCTCGGCGAAAGTGCCGGGCGAGTCGTTAATGAGCAGCACCACCGAGTCGATCTGGGCCGGCTTGAGGGCCGACTGCTGCACTTTGCTCAGGAACAGGTCCCAACGGCGGCGGTAGGCTTCGGTTTCGAAGTCGATGTTGCTCACCTTATTAAGGTAAGAGGCTTCATTGACGCGCTTCTTGTAGTAATTGGTCAGGGCCTGCACGCGCCGGTCGGGCAGGCGCGGGTCGTGGCGGTCGAGCGAATCGGGCGAGTGGCCGGCCACAATCATCACCTTTTCGGTGCGCTGGTTGGCCTCAATGAAATCTTCGAGAGCCGCTACATTGGTACCCAGGAAGTTGCGTATTTCGGCCTTGCCGGCGTCGAAGTAAAACGGCAGCACCCGCGTGCCGCTGCGGTCGTTACTTACAGTCTCGGGCAGCAGCGTCAGCAGCGAATCCTGGCGCACTACCAGCTGGCTGGTGGTGAGGATGCCGCGGGCCAGCACTATTTCCGGGCCTTTCAGGCGCGCGCCGTTGGGTTTAGTCAGGCGGGCATCGGGGCGGGCCAGCAGCTGGCCGGGGCTCTTTTGGGGAGCGTAGGGGAAGGTGAACTCGCGCCGGATGACGAGCATATTCTTCTGCTGCTCATCATACACAAACTCGCCCGACAGGAACGTGAGCCGGCCCACGGTGTCTTCGCGCAGGCCGTTCTGATAGCGGTAGCTCAGGGCTACATTATAGGCCGCGCCCTTACGCAGGTGGGCGGCGGGCACCTTGGCCGTTACTTCGAAGCGCACCTGCTGGCCGTTGCTTTCCAGCACGGCGGGCGCTACGGTAATCGACTGGCCGGTTTGGGCGGCTTTCAGCACTTTGGGCAGGGGCGAGCAGGCAGGTAGCAGGCCGGCGGCCAGCAGCAGGCCGCTGGCGCCAGACAGAAGGCGCGGAAGATGGGGCATAGGCAACGACTCCGTAGGGTCAGGAAAATTTTAAACTCAAACGACGAAAGGTAGCCGATAGACGTATCTTGCCGCGGGCTTCTTGCGTAAGTGCTTGACACCGGGGCGGAATCATCGTATATTACTCCAGCCAATACTTACTGCGCCGCTAAAATTACCCTTATGCATCGAATAACCGACTTCATCGAAAAGCAGAGCTTCGGCGTTTGCAAGGCCATCGGCGACCGGGTTGGGTTTTCCAGCAGCAGCGTGCGGCTTTCGTTCGTGTACGCCTCGTTCTTCACGTTCGGCTCGCCCATCGTACTCTACTTCGCCCTGGCCTTCTGGCGTAACGTGCGCCACGCCATGCGCCAGCAGCGCAGCACCGTCTGGGATTTGTAGCTTGATGATCTAGGAGGTAGAATTCTGCCTGTCATCCTGAGCAAAGCGAAGGACCTTATTACGCCAGAACAGGCCCTTTTTGCGGCCGTTTACGCCTGATAACGTCTTTCGCTTTGCTTAGGATGACAGGCAGAATTTTAACTCCTAGCTCCTGACTCCCAGTTTCTCGAACACCCGCTTACCCCGCGCGAAATAGGCCCATACGAGGCTGCCGGTGTAGGTGCCGGCGCGCTCGTGCAGGCGCAGGCGGGGCGGAAACTGCCGCCGCCGAATGTTCCAGTAGCCCAGGCGGCCCACAAAGTGCCCGTGCGCCCGAAGCACGGCCCAAAAGTCGGCCGTTTGGCCCTGCAGCAGCAGGCGCAGGGCCGCTACCCAATCGAGGGCCACGCGGCTGATGAGCACGGCGGGCAACTCGGCGGGATGGGTGTTGAGGTACACCAGCGCCAGACCGTTGCGGAAGTTGAGGTAGGTTTTGCGCGGGTTGGACTTGTGCAGCGTGCCGCCGCCGACGTGGAACACCGTGCTGCCGCCCTGGTACCATACCTGCCAGCCAGCATTCTGCAGCCGCCAGCAGAAGTCGATTTCCTCCATGTGGGCAAAAAAGGCCGGTTCGAGTCCACCCAGCGCGTGCCAGGCTTCGGCCCGCACCAGCAGGCAGGCCCCCGTGGCCCAGGCCACTGGCCGGGCGTCGTCGTACTGGCCGATGTCGGTTTCGAGCGTGTCGAAGAGGCGGCCGCGGCAGAAGGGGTAACCCAGCGAATCGAGGTAGCCCCCGCCGGCCCCAGCGTACTCGAACAGTTGGCGCGCGGCCGGATCGGTGCTGTACTGCCTGATTTTGGGCTGGCAGGCGGCAATGCGCGGGTTGGCCTCCAGCAGCTCGCGTTGGGGCGCGAGCCAGCCGGGCGTTACCTCCACATCGGAGTTCAGCAGCACGTAGTACCGGAATGCGGGCCCGAGTTGGGCCAGGGCGTGGTTGTAGCCCTCGCAGAACCCCAGATTACCGCCGTTTTCCAGTACCCGCACCGTTGGAAACTGGGCCCTGAGCAACGCCACCGAGTCGTCGGTGGAGGCATTGTCGGCCACGAATACGGCGGCTCCGGCCGAGTGCGCCATTACCCCGGGCAGAAACTGGCGCAGAAAGTCGCGGCCGTTCCAGTTGAGAATGACTACCGCTACATCGGCGCACGACGTGTCTGGAGTAGCGGTGGTGGAGCTTTCAGCAGATGATGCTGAATCAGCAAGCGGGTCAGGTAAGATTTGCAGAACGCTGTTTTTCAAAAAGCCAACAGCTATCAGCTAATTGCTAATAGCTTAAAAACCTACATTCCGAAACCGCTCAGGTCCATGCCGGGAATGTTGGGAATGAGGCCGGCAGTGGTCTTTTTGAGCTCTTCCTGGGCTTTGGCGGCGGCCTCGTCCATTACTTTGTTCACGGCGGCCACTACCAGGTCAGCCAGCATGTCGCGGTCCTGGGGCTGGAGCAGGCTGTCATCAATTTCGAGCTTGAGCAGGCGGCGCTGGCCGTTGGCCGTGGCCTTCACCAAACCTCCACCCGATTCGGCCGTGGCCGTTAGGTACTGCAGCTGCTCCTGGGCCTGCTTCATCTTCTCCTGCAGGTCCTTCATCTTGCCCATCATTCCGGCCATATCAAACATAGTCGCGTCGTCTCAAAAGGTGAAAAATAGTAGCGCAAAGATACGTCGTAGCGTGAAGCTCCCGCTTCGCGAGTCGTTGAACAGGCTGGTTGCCGACTGTGCCATGGTTCCGTTCACCGATACGCAAAGCGGACGGTTCGCGCTGCATCAGCGCAGAATCGTGACGGTGCCGTACTGCTTCACGGCCCGGCCCTGCTGGTCGAGGGCTTCGAACTGCCAGACGTAGGCCCCGGGCACCGGCGCGGCCCCCTTTATGCGACCGTCCCAGTTGCGGGTGCGGTCGGTGGTCTGGAACACAGTCTGGCCGTTGCGGTCAATGATGGTGAAGCGGAAGTTGTCGAGGAAGCGGCCCTTGAGCTCCAGCACGTCGTTGAGGCCGTCGCCGTTGGGCGTGAAGGCGGTGGGCAGCACCAGCTTCACCGGGCGCGCTACTTCGGCCACGTTGGAGTAGGAGGGCTCCGTCAGTCCGGCGCCACGGGCCTCGATGCGGTAGCGCACGGTTTGCCGGTTGGGGTCGGGCTGTAAATCGAAGTACGTAAGGCTGTTGCCTACCGCTACGCTGGAAACCAACGAGTTGTCGGATGCCAGCCCCAGCACCTGGTAGCTCACCGGCGCGGCCGGGTCTGGCCCCGTGGCCGTCAGGGCCGACCAGGTCAGGCGGATTTCGGGGCTGTTGGGGCTGGCGACTTCGGCCTTCAGCTGCACTACGCATACGCTGGAACCAGTAGGGGCGCGGTTGCCGCACGCATCCTGAAACTCGACGGCGTAGCACAGCGGCACAACCGGATCGGGCGTAACCAGCGAATCGAGCAGGCGGCGGGCGGGCGTAGTGGCCAGCGGCGCGCCGTTGCGCTGGTAACTAAGCTGGCCGCCGGCGGCTACGCCCGGCACCTCGGCCCGCAACTCTACCTGGTTGCGCAGGTTGAAGCCGGCCCATAGGCGCGGCCGGGCCGGTGGCGTGGTGGAAAGGGCGGTGAGGCTGATTTCGTTGGAAACCGATATGGCCGGCCCGCTGCTCAGGCTAAGCTGGTAGCGGTAGGTGGTGCCGCAGCTCACGGCCGCATCGTCGTAGCCGGTGGCGCCGGGCGGTAGCGGCAGTACCACGCTGGTGCTTCCTTCGGTGCGGGTGAGCGTGTAGGTGCCGCTGCGGGTCCAGCTGAGTTGGTTGCGGCCGTTGGTAGCCGCGCCGGTTAGCTGCACCGAGCAGATTTCGTTGGAAGCCAAACTGAAAACCGGTGGCTGGCACTGGTCCTGCAGCAGCAGCCGGTAGCAACCCGGCAGCGGGGCGGCGGGCAGCGTAAAGGGGCTGGCGGCCGTTACGGCCGCCAGGTTTCGGTAGCCTCCCGTCGCGGTGGCATCGGCCACCTGCAGCTGGTAGCGGTACTCGGGTTGCAAAACCTCGAACTCCAGTTGCACGGTGCCGGGGGCGGGCAGCGTAAGGCGGCGTAGTACCGGTGCTTTGGGGGCGGGAAGCGGTGTAAAGGGCTTGGTGCTGGTGCCCTCGCATAGCCCGGCTGTAGGGTTGCGGCCCGATACCGTAACCGTATTGGTGCTGCCTACCGGATAGCTTACGGCCGCACCGCGCAGAGCCGGAACCCGCGGCCCCATACCTACCTGCACGAAATAGTCGGGGTACTTGGTGTCGGTAACCGTTACCTGCACCAGTCCCGGCGAGCAGACGCTGAACTCGAAAGCTGGCTGGGGCGTTGCCAGTACTTCGTAGGGTTTGGCGAAAATGATGCCTTGTGTGTTACCGCCTGCCCCCCCTTGGGTGTTCTGGGTGATGACCAATGCCCCCGGTTCTGTGGGAATAAATGTGGTGGTGGTGTCGGTGAAGCTGCTGCAAATAATGGTAGAACCTGTCCGGTAGTAGATTTGGGCCGGGTCCAGGTTTTTGCCGCTCCGGTCACGTAACCGTACCGGGCGGCCTACGCATAGAAACTTGGTGATGAGTTGGCCAGTAGCGGCATCGTAAGCATCGAACTTGGCTCCGGCATCGGTTTGCGACACGCACGGCGCCTGAGCATGCGCCGCCGTGCTGCCGAATAAGTCGGCCAGGAGCAAAACCCAAAGCAGGAGTGCGGTTTTCATCATGATAAGCCTAACGCCACGCGGGCCGTAATCTATGCACGAAGAAAGCGAAATGTAAGCGGAAGCGCAGCCCCCGCTCCAGCCACTCAAGCCATTGGGTTCCGTCGCGGCCTACTCCCAGGCGTACGTGCGCACGAAGTCGGCGGCGGCGGCCAGGTCGGGGTGCAGAATCCGGTCGTGGGATACGAAGGGTACTTTTTCGCGGAATGCGGCTACCAGCGCCTCCAGCGGCGCCGAGCTGCGGCTGGGGCGGCGGAACTCCAGGGCCTGGGCCGCATTCAGTAGCTCGATGCCCAGCAGCTGCTCGACATTGACAACCACGCGCAGGGCCTTGGTGGCGGCGTTGGCCCCCATGCTCACATGGTCTTCCTGGCCGTTGCTGCTCACCAGGCTATCCACCGAAGCGGGCGTGCAAAGCTGCTTGTTCTGGCTGACGAGGCCGGCAGCAGCGTACTGCGGAATCATCAGGCCCGAGTTGAGGCCCGGCTCGGCCACCAGAAACGGCGGCAGCCCCCGCTGCCCACTAATGAGCTGGGCGGTGCGCTGCTGCGAGATGCTGCCCAGCTCAGCCACAGCAATAGCCAGCATATCCAGCCCCAAAGCCAGCGGCTGGCCGTGGAAATTGCCCCCGCTCAGAATAGCGTCGTCTTCGGGGAAGATGGTTGGGTTATCGGTTACAGCGTTGCACTCGATTTCGGTGGTGCGGGTTACGTACGCCAGCGCATCGCGGGAGGCACCGTGTACCTGCGGCATGCAGCGCAATGAATAAGGGTCCTGAACGGCGGTTTTGGTTTGCTGCTGCAGCTCGCTGCCGGCCAGCAGCGCCCGCAGCCGCTGAGCCACCAGCAGCTGCCCGGGGTGGGGGCGCAGGCGGTGCAGGCGCTCATCAAATGGCTCGCACAGCCCATCAAACCCCTCCAGCGAGAGGGCCCCGATAACGTCGGCGGCGGTGGCCAGCCGGCGGGCCCGCAGCAGCCCGTGTACGGCGTAGGCCAGCATAAATTGGGTGCCGTTGAGCAGGGCCAGCCCTTCTTTGGCGCCCAACACAATGGGCTCCCAGCTGAACAGGCTCAGCGCATCGGCGGCGGTCAGGCGGTAGCCTTCGTAGTTGACTTCGCCCAAGGCCAGCAACGGCAGGCAGAGGTGGGCCAGCGGGGCCAGGTCGCCGCTGGCGCCCAGGCTGCCCTGCTCGTACACCACCGGCAGCATGCCGCGGTTGTAGAAATCGAGTAGGCGCTGCACGGTGGCCATCTGCACGCCGCTGTGGCCGTAGCACAGGCTCTGGGCTTTCAGCAGCAGCATCAGCCGCACCAGCTCGGCCGGCACCTCGGCCCCCGTGCCGCAGGCGTGCGACATCAGCAGATTCTTCTGCAGCTGCTGGCGCTGCTCGGCCGGAATGGCCTGCCCGCACAGCGCCCCGAAGCCGGTATTGATGCCGTACACGGCCGTATCGGGGTCGCGCTCCAGGCGCTGGTACAGGTAGCGGTGGCCGGCTTCGAGGCGCTGGCGGGCTTCGGCACTGAGCACCACCCGGGCCCGGCTGCGCAGTAGCTCATCAAGGGTCGATAAATCGAGGGAAGCGGAGGGGGTAAGCTCGTAGTCGGCGGCCATGGGGTGGGGAAGGAGGGCGGGAATGCTAAAAGTACTGAATGTGCCCGCGTGGCCCATTCTGATCCATTATTTGCGCCGCCAGCTATGCTGAGTAGAGGACTGCCCGGCGGGGGTAAATACGGGTCCATGCTCAGGTGAAATCCGTATTTATCGCGCTTGCTTCAAAAAAGCAATTTTCTGATATTTGAGGTATCGCCCTGACTTTTATTTCATTACGACATGGAATACAACCCGAAGTTTGGACCCGGCGCTCAGACGCCCTCCCAGCGCCGCACCGTGCTGATGCGCCTGCAGGATGCTATTCCCAGCCTACGAACCAAGGCCACGCCCTACGCCAAGCAGCTCTACAGTCGCTACGTAGACGGCGAGCTAAGCTGGCCCGAAGTCCGGCAGGCCCTCAACGTACAGATGTAGGTTTCGGTGGTCGCCTACCAATAGGAGGTCGGTGTAGGGGCGGGGCTTGTCCCCGCCCGCCGTCCGCACCGTTTCAACGATTCCGTTCAACGGCGGGCGGGGGCCAGC